>NZ_JACHDP010000001.1:3188423-3826107 GCF_014201145.1 Micromonospora parathelypteridis | reverse complement strand
GCTGCGCCGCCCAAGACCGCGGCCACACAGATCCACATGGCGATTGGGCAGCTACGCACCATGCTGGAGCCGGCCCGCGCTCAGCGCACGGTCGGTGGGCTGATCCAACTTGACCACGCCGGCTACCTGTTGCACCTGGCCGACGAGCACGTCGACCTGGCCCGGTTCACCGCTGTGCTCGCGCGGGCCCGTAGCCTGCGAAAACGTCAACCCGCCGAGGTCCTGGACCTGCTCGACCAGGCGCTGCTCTGGTGGCGAGGCCCGGTGCTGGCCGATACCAACCCCCGGTTGCGTGATCACCCGGTCGCAGCCGAAGCCAGCCAGCAGCGCCTGGATGCCGCCCTGCTGCTGGCCGACATCGCGGTCGAGCTTCGTCGATACGATCGGGCCGTGGCGCCGCTGCGTCATCTTGCCCAGGACGCGCCCTACCACGAAGGAATCCACGCCCGGCTCATCCTGGCCCTTGCCGGGGGTGGCGAGCGGGCCACGGCGCTACACCTGTTCGCCGAGTTCCGCGACCGCCTCATCGACGAACTCGGGGTGGAGCCGGCTCAGGAGATGCAGGCCGCGCACGTCCGGGTGCTGCGCAACGAGATACCCGAGAAGGATGGTGCGTCCGACGGCGACGTGCCGGCCACCCCGGTCCGCCCAACGCGGCGCGACCCATGGGTGGTGCCCTCGCTGCTGCCACCGGACATCGCCGACTTCACCGGCCGGGAGAAGCCGGTCGAGGAGGTGCGGAAGCTGCTCACAGGTAGGTCGACGGCCCTGGTGATCGTGGCGATCGCCGGGATGGGCGGGATCGGCAAGACCGCACTCGCCATCCATGTGGCGCACCTGGCCGCCAGGTCCTACCCCGACGGGCAGCTCCACGTGAACCTGCGCGGTTCGGAGCCGCACCCGTTGGAGCCGGGCGAGGTCCTGGCGCGGTTCCTACGGGCGCTGGGTGTCGACAACCGGGTGGTACCCGACGACGTGGTGGAGCGGGCCGCCCTGTACCGGAGCCGCCTGGCCGACCGGCGCGTGCTGGTCGTGCTGGACAACGCGGCCTCCGAGGAGCAGATTCGGCCGCTGCTACCCGGCGCGGCCACCTGCGGGGTGCTGGTCACCGGCCGGGCCCGCCTGACCGGGATCGAGGGTGCGCGCCGGATCGACCTGGATGTGTTCGACCCGGACAACGCCCTGCGTCTGCTGGGCCGGATCGGCGGCAGGCAGCGGATCGAGGCGGAGCACGCCGACGCGGCCGAGATCGTGCGGCTGTGCGGCGGCCTGCCGCTGGCGGTACGGGTCGCCGGTGCTCGCCTCACCACTCGGCCCGGATGGCGCCTGGCGCAGTTCGCGGGGCTGCTCGCCGACGAGCGGCGTCGGCTCGACCGGCTGGCCACCGGCGACCTGGAGGTTCGCGCGTCGCTGGAGTTGAGTTACCGGGGCCTCCCCGACACCGCCCGGCGACTGTTCCGGATGCTCGGGCTGTTCACCACACAGGACTTTCCGCACTGGCTGGCCGCTTGCCTGCTTGGCACCTCCCTCGACGACGCCACCGAGCATGTCGACGCGCTGATCGATGCCCAGTTGTTGGCCCTGGCAGCGCCCGACGAGATCGGCCAGACCCGTTACCGCTTCCACGATCTCGTGCGGCTCTACGCGCGGGAGCGCGCCGAGGCGGAGGACGGCGTGGACGGTTGTGCGGCAATGCTGGCACACGGCCTCGGGGCATGGTTTGCGATGGCCGAGCAGATGGCGACCGATGTGCCCGGTCCCTGCTACGCGCCCATCCACGGGTCGGCACCCCGTACTCCGATCGGCTTCGTCACGGACGGATCGCTGCCTCGGTTCGAGGCGCTGGACTGGTTTGACGCCGAACGGTCGGCGTTGCGCGCCTCGGTCCGTCAGGCCTGCGATCTGGGCCTGGACGAGTTGGCGTTCGGGCTGGCCGGTTGCCTGGAGAAGTACTTCGACATCCGCGGGATGTACATCGAATGGGCCGAAACCAACGAGTTGGTGCTGGAGAGCTGCCGGCGCAACGGCAACCTGCTCGGCGAGGCTGTCATGCTGCGCGGCCTCGTCGACGTGCGGACCTGGAGCAGCGGCTCCCATGCCGGCGAGGCGATGGCGGTACTACGGACGGACGGGGCCCGTCTGCTGGAGATGTTCACCGACCTGGGAGAGCGGCGGGGGATGGCGGACGCAAGCGTCATCTGCTCCTGGGGGCTCTCCGCGCAGGGCGCGGTCGAGGAGGCGATGGCGATGGCTGAACGCTCGCTGCGTCTCGCCGAGGAGACCCAGCACATCGGTGGGCAGGCCCGTGCCCACGTCGCGCTCGCGCTCGCCCACAGCGAGCAGGTTCGACTGGATCTGTCGCTCAGTCACCTCAACGCAGCTCTGGCGCTGGCCCGCACCCTGGGCAACCCGCGATACGAGTCCACCGTGCTGCAGTTCCTCGGCATCGTCCACCGGGAGGGCGGTGACTTCGACTCCAGCCGCCGAGCCCTGGCCGAGTCGCTGGAGATCACCCGGCGCTACCGCGACCACTACCCAGAGGTGTTGACGATGCTGGCGCTGGCCCGCGTACACCTGCGCAACGGTGACCCGGGGGCAGCTCGGGATGCCGCGCGGGCCTCCCTCGTGCTGGCCCGGGAGTACGCGATGACCCACCACATCGCGGACGCTCTCCAGGTGCTCGGCGAGATCGAGTTGGACGAGGGTCGGCCGAGCGAGGCGGTCGAGCACCTCGAGGAGTCGGTGCGGCTGTGGCGGACCCGTGGGTGGCCTTCGCTGCTCGCTGCCGCCCTGGCGATCATCGGCAGGGCGTACCGGGAGAGCGACCCGCTCGCCGCCGACCAGGCGTGGACCGAGGCGATCGACATTTACACCGGCCTGGGCGACAGCTCCCGCGCCCGCGACGTGGCCATCCTGCGTGAGACGCCGACCCGGGGGCGAGCCCTGGGCCTCCGACTGCCGCCAACGGATGAGGGCCAGGCGGATCCCTCGTAGCCAATCGGGCCGGGACGCCCGGAACAGCAGTTGCCTATGCTCGACGGGTGGAGGAGAACGAGCAGGCCGTGCTGGCCGAGATGCTGCAGGCGGCCGAGGAAGCCGCACCGGTCGAGGCGGTTCAAGCCGTCACTGGCGCCATCGTTGCGGCGTTGAACGCGCTCGGCGTTTCGCTGCTCATCGCTGACCTCAGCGGCCGGGCACTGGTCCGACTGACCCACCAAACGGCCATCGGTCGCGCCGGCCGGCGTCAGGGCGAGGAGACCGCCGAGGTTCTCCCCTTCGACGGCGGGCCGTACGAGCAGGCGCTGCGCCAACAGGCCGCCGTGGTGCTACCCGGCGATGACCGGTGGACGGTGCTCGCACCCGTCACCGAACGCGGCGAGGCAATTGGCCTGCTGGAGATCGACCTGCCCGACGAGCCGGACGCCGCCGTGACCGCGCGGATCGCCCGCACCGCACACGCGCTGGCGTTCGTGGTCATCGCCAACCGCCGACACACCGACCTGTTCGAGTGGGGGCAGCGCAGCGCTCCTTTCACCCTCTCCGCCGAGATCCAACGCCGCCTGCTGCCCGCCTCGTTCACGTGCGAGGCCGGCGCGTTCGCCCTCTCCGGTTGGCTGGAGCCGGCCGCGAGCATCGGAGGGGACACCTTCGACTACAGCGTGGCCCGCGACACGCTGCACGTCAGCGTCACCGACGCGATGGGCCATGGCGTGGCCAGTGCTCTGACCGCCACCCTCGGGGTGGGCAGCCTGCGCAACACCCGCCGCCACGGCGACAGCCTCATTACTCAGGCGCAGTTGGCCAACCGTGCCGTCGCCGAACACGCCAACGTTCGCGGCGCCTACGTGACGGCCGTGCTCGGCCGCATCGATCTGACCACCGGGCGTTGCGAGCTGCTCAATGCCGGGCACGTTCCGCCGATGCTGGTCCGGAAGGGGCGGGCCACGCCGCTGGAACTGCCCGCCAACTTCCCGCTGGGCATGTTTCCCGACGAGGGCTATCGCAGCGGCGAGGTCACCCTGCTACCCGGCGACCGGCTGGTCATCGTCACCGACGGAATGCGCGAACGCAACGCCGCCGACTTGGACCTGCCCGCCGCCCTGCTCCGCATCGCCCACCTGCATCCCCGTGAGGCGGTCCGGGCGCTGTCCGACGCGGTGCTGGCAACCGCCGGACCGATCCTGGCCGACGACGCCACCCTGCTCATCGTCGACTGGTACGGCGGCCACGGGCCGCGATCGAGCATTGCTGGCGCTGACACCGACCGCGCCAGCAGCCTTCCTTGGTGACGGTGATCACGACACCGCGGCGGATGCCTCCTCGGCGTCGTGCACCGTCTCGAAGATGCCGATGACCCGGTCCACCGAGGTGATCGACAACACCGTACGCACCGGCTCACTGACTCCGGCCAGGGCGAGCCGACCGTTCCGTTCCCGCAGGTCCTTGTAGGCGACCACGAGCACGCCGAGGCCACTGGAGTCCATGAATCCGACCCCGGTCAGGTCGACCACCACCACCTGGGCGCCGCTCTCCACCAGCTTGCGCAGCTGGTCACGCAGTTCGGGTGTGGTGCTCATGTCCAGGTCGCCAGCGACCTCCACCACTGTGCCGATCCGCCCCTGCCGCGTCGACAGCGTGAAGTCCACGAAACCCCCTCGATACGGCGTCACCGGCAGCTCGGCGACACTGCGCGCCGTACCAACGGTGCCAGAAATCCGCTCCGACCGCTCGTCGACGTGCGCCGCCGCCGCGTCAGCCGTCCGTCGCACCGACGCGGAGACCGGAGTGCGTCGAGACGGTGACGCCCCGCAGGCGGTTACCCGGCCTGCGGGGCGTCATCCGATCAATGGTGGAGCTAAACGCACCGGGAATCGATCAGCCCGGATTAACCGAGATGTAGTACCCGGCCTCGTCGGTCACGCTGCCGTCCGCCTTGTGCCCCTTGACGACCAGGTAGAGGCTGGTCGCCTCGGTCGGGGTCCAGGTGATCGACGCACGGCCCTGCGCGTCGGCGGCGACCGTGCCCGCGGTGCCGCCGATCGTGTACTCGAAGGACGTGATCCCGGCCGTGCCGCCACTGAACTCGAAGCGGCCTTCGACGCCGACTCCCCCGCCGGGCGTGTCCCGCGGGTACGTCTCGGAGAAGACGTGCGGCGCGGTGCCGACCTGGAACGCGTATTCGGTGACCGGGGAGAGCCGGCCGTCCGAGGTGCGACCCCGCACGGTGAGGGTGTTGAGCCCGTTACGGTCCGGCACGAGCGTGACCAGGGTGTTCCAGCTGTCCCCTCTGGGTGCGCTCAGCTCCGGGCCATCGTTGAGCCGGTAGCGGTACTCCACCACCTCCGGCGTCCAGGAGGTGCTGAGGGCGAAGTCGCCGGGCACGCCGATGCCGCCCCTCGGGTTCCACTCGTTGTACTGGCTCCACACCGAAACCCGGGTGTCGCGGACCGGGACGGTCATCTCGCGTTCCGGCGACGTCGTGCCGTCCTGAGCGATACCGGTGACCCGGGCCGAGAACCAGCCATCCCACTGCGGTGTGAACGACACGGTCGCCGTGCCGTCCGGCCCCGCCGCGATGACCTGGTATTCGCCGAAGTCCAGCGAATAGCGGAACTCCTTGGTGTCCGGTAGCGCCGAACGGAACGTCAGCGTCATCGGCTGAGCGGCCGCGCCACCGTTCGGCGGGTCGGTGACGATGACCGGTGCCTCGAACGGCTGCCAGGTGAAGCTCTTCTCGGGCGACCGGGTGCCGTCAGCCAGCAGCGCCCGGACGAGCAGCGTGTTGTCGCCGGTGTGCACCGGCGTGACGTTGATCGTCACGCTGGCACCGTAGGAGTCGACGATGGTTTCCGGGCCGCCGTCGAACCGGTAGACGTAGCCGGTCACGTTCGGCAGCTGGCTGTTCAGATAGAACTCCACTGGCAGGCCGACGCCGTCGATCCGCGTCAGGTGTTCCAGTGTCGGCGAGAACACGGACGGGACCGGATCGAGGACGCTGAACTGGTAGTAGGTCTCCAAGGACTTCGAGCCGTCCGCCTGCACCGACCGTACGACCATGGTGTGCCATCCCGCGGTCGCCGTCCACGGCACCACGGCGGTGTCGTCCGCCGCCGCCGGCACGGTCTGCAGGGTGTCGTCCAGGGCGTACTCGTAGGAAACGACGTCGGTGATGCGCGGCGTGAACGTGAACGAACCGGTCTTGCCGGCGATCGGCTCGCTGTCGAAGTTGAACTCGGCGGACTCGACCCCGGGGGCGTCGGTGACCATGATCCGCAGGGTGTCCTGCCCGATCAGTTTGTTCTTCGCGTAGCTGCTGACGACGACCTCGACCTCGCCGACCTCGGTGAAGGTGAGCTGCCCGGTCGCCTTACCGTCGACGGCCGGCACCCGGGACTCAGGGGCACCCTTGATCTGATAGCCGAAGGCGGTCGTCTCGGGCTTCGGCGCGGAGAGCGTGATCGTGCTCGGCAGCCCGACCCCACCCAGCTCGATCTGCGCGCTCGGCGCGGTGTCGGCGATCCAGAACCGGTAGGTCCTCTCCGGCCCACGGTTGCCCGCCGCATCGATCGAGTTGACGTAGAGCTCCTCCAACCAGTCCCGCTTCGGGGTGTATTCGAGGATGGCCGAACCGCCCGGGCGACGCGCCTTGATCTGACCGGAGTCACCCATCGAGTCACGCCACGCGAAGGCGACCACGTCGCGGTCGCCGTCCGCGTCGAGGCGGAACTTGCCCTTGAGACCGCTGCCGCCGCCGGGCGTTCCGCCCTCGGGGTAGAGCTTCGAGGAGACCGCCGGCGGGTTGGCCGGTGCCGCCTTGTCCATGACGATGTAGCAGACCTTGCTCCACGGGCCGGCGTCGTAGTAGTCACTGGCGCGGGCCTGCCAGGCGAGGAGCTCACCGTGGGTGTATTGACTGAGGTCCGTGACGAAGTTGTAGCTGTAGAACTCACGGCGCTGGTCCGGATGGTCGACCGGCCAGATCGCGTAGAGGATCGACGGGTAGTCGTCCTCGTCGGGGTCGTTCGCGGTAGCCCTGAACAGGGTTGACGCCGCCGCTGGCGACGGCTTGGTGACCGTGCCGCACGGCCGGTCCGGAGCCTCGAGGCGCGGGTCGGTCACAGTCGGCGGGTAGTTCGAGGTGGAGCTCAGCGTCGGCTGCTGAAAGGTGCGGCCGGCGCGCGGGTCCGTCTCCTGGGCTGCCGTGATCCGGTATTCGATGGTGATCGACTTGTCGCGCCGGCTGAGCGCGGCGTTGAGGGTCGACACCATGTCGATGCCCAGGAAGCCGGGGCAGTAGATGGAACCCGGGCCGCGGTCGGCGGAAATCAACTTCTCAAGCTCGGCGGGCGGGTTGTTCCAGGTCGTCCCGGACTTGACCGCGGAGGTACGCCACACCTCGATCGTCGCGGCGGCAGAGCAGTCGGTGACCGTGTCCTCATTGGTGTAGAGGTACGAGTTGTGCACCACCGCGCCCTTGAGCTGGGTCAGGTCGTAGGTGAAGTAGGAGCGGTAGGTGTGTGCCTTGTTTGCGCTGTCGACAAGTGTGCCGACGGGCGGCGCGACGCTCGGGTTGACGAACTTCTTCGTCGGGCTCTGCGAGTCGAGATACGCCCAGCTCGACAGAGGTGAATTGGCCGAGGTGGCGGCGAGGGCCGGCTGGCCGGTGGCCAGGACGGCGGTGGTGACACCGACCGCCATTGCCAGCATCGCTGAACCGATGCGTTTCATCTGGACGTTGACCTCCCCCATGACGGAGCCTGTGTCGGCGCCGGTCGGCGTCATCGTATCGACGGCCGCCACAGATTTTGCCCCTGCATTCCATTGTGGAACGAAGCGGACCGAGGTCACGATCCCGGCGGTCGGGCGGCCCACTCACCGGCCAGTTCCTCCGGGTCACCGGTGCGAAAGAGCGGCGGTTCGTGCAGCAGGAAGTCGCGGTGGCTGATGTTCCAGGCGTACGCGCCGGCCATGGCGAAGGCCAGCACGTCACCCACGCCGATCGGCCCGGCGGTGGTCGATCGGGACAACACGTCCTTCGGGGTGCAGAGCTGCCCGACCACAGTGACCGGCCCTCCGTCGGTGTGCGGGCCGTCAGGGCCGCGGCGCCGGTGCACGGTGAACGGCTGCGGGTGCCCCTTCGCCGCCGGTGTGCGCAGGTGGTGGGTGCCGCCGGCGACCACCACGAACCACTCGCCGTAGGAGCGCTTCACGTCGATGACCTCGGTGAGGTACGCCCCGCAGTAGGCGGTCACCGACCGGCCCGGCTCGATGCGCAGCCGCACCCCCGGGTGCGCTTCGAGGACGCCGGCCAGCGCCCGGCCGTAGTCGGCCCAGTCGAATCGCGCCGCCGGGTCGGCGTAGTCCACGGCCATGCCTCCGCCGACGTCGACCTCGACGGCGCCCATCTCCGCGGCGGCCCAGCGAACCACGGCGGCGGCGACCGTGGCGGCGAGCGGCGCGTCCAACCCGCTGGCCAGGTGGGCGTGGATTCCGCGTACGTCGATGCCTGCGGGCGGGCGGCGGACGCACTCGACCACGTCGGCCGGGTCCATGCCGAACGGGCTGGGTCCGCCACCCATGAGCAGGCTCGCGCCGGGCGCGGCGACCGGCAGGTTCACCCGCAGCAGCACCTGGGCGGACCGGCCCGAGGCGGTGGCCAGCGCGCCGAGTCGCCGAAGCTCGGCGGGCGACTCGACGTGGATGCGGCGCACGCCGGCAGCGAGGGCGGCGGCGAGGTCCGCGTCGGTCTTGCCCGGCCCGGCGTACGCGGCCGGGGGCCGGCCCGGCAGCACCTCGGCCAACCTCCGCAGTTCGCCACGGCTCGCGGCCTCGAACCCGTCGACGATCGGAGCGAGGGTACGCAGCACGCCGGGGTCCGGGTTGGCCTTGACCGCGTAGAGCAGCTCGACCTGCCGGGGCAGCGCCGCCCGGATGGCTGTGGCCTGCGCGGTCAGCGCGTCGAGGTCGTGGACGTAGACCGGTCTCGTCACCGTGGCCGGCCCAACGGGTTGGGCACCGGCACGAACGGTGCGGCCCGGTCCGCGTCACGCCGCCATCGGACCAGCAGGTTCGCCTTGGCCACCAGCGGCTCACCGTGCAGCAGCGCGCGCAGCTCGGGCGGATCGTCGAGGTCGGCGGCCACCGCCTCGACGACGGCCCGCAACTCGCGCCACAGTCGCTGCTCGATGCCCGGTCGCGCATCGGCGAGGGCCCCGCAGATGCCGCCGAGGTGATTGACGAACAGGCAGTAGACGATCCGGCGGCGGGCGTCCCGAGGGCTGTAGCGAACCTGCGGTGGGATGCCGTCCGGCCAGGTGGCCCACCGCTCGGTGTCGAGCTTGACCCCCTCCAGATCGCGCAGCAGCATGCGTACCGGGTGGCGGTTCCGGTCGAGCACGACGACCACGTTCTGCAGGTGCGCCTCGTGCACGACCCCGTGGCTGAGCCAGCAGCGCAGCACCGCCGGCACCAGCAGCCCGACGTACGCGCGCCACCAGGCCACCGGGTCCGGTGTCAGCAGCGGCGTGGCGGCCAGCGCCGCCGCCAGCAGCGGGGTGTCCCCGGGACGCAGGTGCGGGCGTAGACCGCTGCGCAGGATCGTCCCGTACGCCTCGTCCGGACCGGGCACGTCGACAGTGCGGTAGGCGGGCTCGGCGAGCAGCCCCACCCCGTCCGGCATCGGCACCCCGGCCAGCAGGTCGGTCAGGGCGACCGCGCCCGCGAGTTCGTACCGGGCGTTCTTGCGCAGGCAGTTGGTGATGCGGACGTGCAGGCTGGTCTTGACGAACAGGTCGGCGTCGGGGGCGTAGAGGGTGCGGACGCTCGCCGTCGGCCGTACCGGCACACCGGCCGCCCCCAGATCGCGCAGCCGTGGGTGCGCCGGTGGGAGGAGCGAGAGCTGCCAGGGATGCACCGGCAGGACGCGGTGCCCGACCGGGGGTCGTGGCGGGTCGAGAGCAGCCACGAGCGGATCGAACGGTCCGGCACCGGCGACAAGCTCGTCCGGTACGGCGAGCCAGTGCAGCCGGAACGACGTGCGCAGCTCCGGCGCGTACGCCCGCCAACCGTCCGGGTCACCGCTGCGCCATTTCGGGGTGGGGTGGTGCGGGTGGCCGAAGACCAGTGACTGCTCGGAGTCGACGTACGCGTCGATGGCGGGATCACCGGTGGGGGTCGGATCGTCGGCCGGTCGCTCGGCAAGTAGCCGGGCCACGGTGTCCCGGCTGGCCCGGACCTGCTCGATGAACTCGTCGTTCGCCAGGCCGGTACGGGTGGTGAGTTCCGCCGCGACCAGGCTGGCCAGGCCGTCCGCGTCCAGGTCCTCCCACCGTCCGTCGTCGGTCAGCCGCTGCACCGGGCCGGCGTAGCGGTGCGCGCCGAGCGGTGAGGATCGGGCGACGACGCAGCGCAACGTGACGCCGAGGTGCCGCAGCGGCACACGGACGGCATTGTCGACCACGCTCGGGGTGCCGTCCGGCAGGGCAAGTTCGCGGATCAGGCAGCCGAAGACGGCGTGGGCGGCGGCCAGGTCGGCGAGCTTGCCGGTGGCGCTGGCCGGCCGGGAGCGCAACTGTGCGCACGTCATCGTGTCTCCCGGAGGTAGTTCGGGCCGGTACGCAGGTAGTACTTGTTGATGTCGGCGCAGCCCAGCCGCTGTTTGGGTAACAGGGTGCCGGCGGTGAGCATCGCCTTGATGGGCAGGTGGGCGGCCCGCAGGACCCGCTCGGTGAAGGTTCGTACCGCGGGGCCGTCGCCCCAACGGTCACGGGCGGCGGCGAGGCGGGGTGCCAGCGCTTCGGCGGGTGTCGGCACGGGCAGCCCTCGGGCGGCCAGGGCGATCAGCGGCGCGGCGGCGGCCAGGTGCAGGGTGATGGTGATGAACACGTCGGCCAGCTCCTGCGGCTCGCGCGCCCACATCCGGTCGTCGTCCAGGACGAGCCCGCCCGGGCCGCCGTGCCGCGCATCGAGTCGGGCACCGTCGTTGTCCTTGTAGAGCAGGCCGACCGTGCCGTCGGGGTGTACCAGCAGGTGGATGTTCTGCGGGTGCGCCTCAAGGGCGATTCCGTGGCGTAGCCACAGGAAGACGTGCCAGTCGAGCAGCAGGTCCAGGTAGGACTCCAGCAGCGTCCCGGGCCGCTCGGGGCTGATCCGTTCGAGGACCGTGCCGGCGACCGGGTCGGCCGCGGCGAGGGCCGCGACCGGCACCACCTGGACGCCGGCCAGGTCGCGCGGGAATCGGCGCAGCAGGAAGCTGCGCCGCTCGTCGCCGTCGACGTGCGCCCAGGTGCTCTCGTCGGCATGCCGGATCCGGCCGGCGAAGGCGGGTTCCGCGCTGGCGATCCGGTCGAGCAGCGCGGCGACGGCCGCGCCGTCGGCGAGCGAGCCCGGCTGCAGCGTGCGTCGGTTGCGGGCGCCGAGGCTCGCGGTGGGCAGCGGCAGTTTGAGGTGCAGGTACGGGTCGTCGTCGAGCGCCACGGTCCGCATGGAGAGGGTGGGTCGCGCGGAGATCACGGGCAGATCCGTCACCGGTAGCGCGTCGCGTGCCGCAGTGATCGGATGCGCCGGCAACAGAAGCTGATCCGGTCGCGGTGCACGCGGCCACCACGACGGGAGTTCACCGGTGAGCCGGACGCCCTCGGCAGGTACGGCGTACCACCGCAGCGCGAAACGCGGGGCGTGCTCCGGGGCGTACCGGAGCAGTTCGTCGTCGCTGAGACCGTGCCGGCACCGGTCGGTGGGGTAGACCGGGTGGCCGTGGTGGGCGGCGAGCACGTCGTCCAGGAGCGCCGCCGGCAGACCGGTCGGGGTGATCGCGCGTGCGCTGGACACCTCGGCGAGCACCCGTGCTCGGTTGCGGGCTGCGAGCCGCCGGGCGCGCAGGTCGGCGCGGCACTCGGTGCCGAAGTCCCGCCAGCCGGCCTCGGCCTCTTCGTTGCCGTGCGGGGCGAGCACCGTCAACAGCCCTTCCAGGGTGTCCGCGCGGTGGGTGGTGCCGTTGGCGAGCACCAGCACCATCGGCGCCGTGCTGCGCAGGGTCTGCTGGAAGCCGTCCGCTCGGACCGGGATGCGCAGCAGGCCATCGGGGCGCGGCACCTGCCACCAGTCGGGCCCGTCCGGTCGGCCGGTGCTGAGGTCTGGCCCGTCCAGTCGGCCGGTGCTGAGGAGGCCGAGGTGATCCTCGCGGAGCAGGGCGTCGAGCACCCGGCCGAACACCTCCCGCTCGCAGTCGTCGGTCACTCGACGATGGTCCACTGCAGGTCGCTGCGGAAAGCGGCCATCGACTGCCGGACGGTGGCCTGGTCAGGGCCGATCGCGTGCAGCACGGCGAGGTAGTCGCGGTTCGTCCCGGTGTGCTCGGCGACGCGGCCCACCGCACGCAGCGGTCGGCAGCCCAGCCGGACATCGCCGTGCACGGTGTCCAGCCGGCCCGGTGCGGCGGTGAGCCGGCCCGAGGTTTCCGCGCAGACGTACTCGACCTGGGCGTACCGGTCGACGGTGGTGGGCAGGCTGAGGGCGGCCAGTGGCTCGCCGAGGTGCAGCCGGATGACGTGTTCGAACAGCGGCACGCCGAGCAGTTCAGCGAGGATCAGGTCCATCCGGTCGCCGATGAGGCGGTAGTTGACCTCGATCAGCCGGACCCGGCCGTCGGCGATGACGTACTCGGTGTGGCAGGCGCCGAAGCCGACCCCGAGCGCGTCGAGCCGCGCCCGCAGCTGGGTGCTCGCCGACTCCGCCGGAGGCGACCAGTGCAGGCTCTCCTCGGTGAAGGTCGGCGGCGGACCGAGGCTGGTGCGCCATCCGCCGAGGGAGGCCAGCGCGGTGCCGTCACCGAGGGTCTCGAAGGTTCGCAGCTCCCCGGCGAGATACTCCTCGACCACCAGGGCCACGTCCGGCCGCCGGCCACGGATCTCGGTGACCCGGGCGACCAGTTCTGAGTGGTCTGCCACCAGGTACGCGTCCTCGCTGGCCACCCCCTCGCGGGGTTTGACCACCGCCGGGAACATCTCGACCGGCACCTCCGGTGCGATGCCGGGGTCGATGGTGATGGTGCGTACCAGATCGAGCCCGGCAGCGGCGATCGCCCGGCGGGCCGCCGCCTTGTCCTTGCAGAGACGGGCGGCGTCGGGATCCTTGCCGGGCAGGCCGAGCTTCCGTGCGGCGATCGCGGTGGCCTCCTGAAGGTGGTCGCTATTGGACAGTAGCGCCACCGGTCGGGTTGGTGCCGTCGCCGCGACCACCGCAGTCGCGTCCCGGACCGCGCACCGCACCACGGGCGCGTCCGACGGCCATTCCGCTGGCCGGTCGGTCAGCACGGTGGCCGACAGCCCGAGCGCCGCCGCCGCCGGGAGAAACCCCTCCAGGACGGCGTCGGTGGGGTTGAGCGCGGTCAGGTACAGCCGCATACCGCCTCCGTCGTCGACGACGATTGTCGCAATTAGGGTAGCCTACCCTTATTGGGCGAGTATGGGGCGGTCTGCCCGGTGCAGCAAGCCGGCGGCGACGAGGCCACCCACCAGAACCGCGCCCGCGCCCACCAACTGTCCCGTCTCCAGCGCCGAGGCGAAGGCCACGGTGACGGCCTCCCGTTCGGCCCCTCCACGCGCGGCGGCAAGGGCGGCGGGGAACGATCCGGCACCGGCCAGCCCTGCCGGGAGCAGGGCGGCGAACCGGGCGTTCAGCACGGCGCCGAGCACCGCGATGCCGAGGCTGCTGCCAACCTCGGTCATGGTGCCGTCGACACCCGCGCCCGCACCGGCCTTCTCCGCCGGGATCGCGCTCATCACGGCCTCGACGATGGCCGGGTTGGCCAGCGCGCAACCGACACCCATGACGAGCAGCCCACCCAGCAGCACCCCGTACCCCTCCGACGGAGAGAGGGTGACCACCGCGAGACCAGCCGCGAGCAGCGTCATGCCGACGACGATGGCGGCCGCCAGGCCGAGTCGGCGGATCACCATCGCGACGACGCCGCTGACGTTGAGCAGCACGATGGACAGCGCGAAGGGCGCCATCCGCAGGCCGGCTTCCCAGGCGGGGTAACCGCGAACGAACTGCAGATGCTGGGTGAGCAGGAACAGCGCGCCGGTCGCGCCGAAGGTGATCAGCACGACCCCGGAGATCGCGCCGACGAAGCGCCGGTCCCGGAAGAAGTGCATGTCCAGCATGGGGTGGGTGATCCGCCGCTCCCAGCCGACGAAGAACCCGAGCAGGAGTACGCCGACAACCGCCGCGCCGAGCACCTCGACCGACGCCCACCCCCGCTCCGGCCCGGAGATGATCGCCCACACGACCGCGGTCAGGCCCGCGGTGGAGAGCGCCGCGCCCACCACGTCGAGGCGGCCACCGGCCGGGCCACGGGACTCGGGTATCAGCGCACGACCGACGAGCAGGCAGATCAGCACGATGGGAACGTTCATCCCGAAGATGGCGCCCCACGGCAGATGCGCGAGGATGGTGCCGCCGATCGGTGGCCCGATGGCGAAGCCCAACGCGCTGGTCGCAGCCCAGATGCCGATCGCCCGGGACCGCTCGGCGGCGTCGAAGACCTGCATCGCGACCGCGAGCGTCGAGGTGACCAGCAGCGCACCGCCAACGCCCATTCCGGCCCGGGCGGCGATCAGTTGCCCGCTGGTGCTGGCGAGCCCGGCGGCCAACGAACCGAGCCCGAACAGGACGAGCCCGGCGAGCAGCATCCGACGCCGGCCGTACCGGTCGGCGGCACTGCCGGCGGTGAGCAGCAACCCGGACAGCACCAACGCGTACGCGTTGATCATCCATTGCACCTCGGCGGTGCTGGCGCCCAACTCGGTGGTGAGCACCGGCACCGCCACGGTCAGCACTGTGTTGTCCAGCACCACGACGAGCTGCGCGACGCACAGCACGGCCAGGATGAGCCACCGCTGCGGCAGTCGTGCCGATGTCGTGGTGTCCGCGGCTGGTTGAACCGCGGTCACGCCGCAGCCTTAACGCCGTCCACCGTCGGTGGCTCTGCCGCCGAACCGGCGACCGGACCAGGCTGGTGCGGGAATCGCCGCTGGTGGGCGAGGCCGAGGGCGACGCCGGCGGCCACCAGCACGATGGCGGCGACCGCGACGGCCGGGTAGCCGACCTGGTCGGCGGCCGCGAGACCGATGGAAGCGGCCACGAACGAGCAGACCAGGCCGAACGACGACAGGACGGTGAAGTCGGTGCCGCCGGTGTCGGGCCGCGAGTAGTCCATGTTCACCGTGTAGAGCACGACGTTGGCGATGGTGTAGGCCACCATGAAGCAGCAGAGCGCGGCAACCGTCGTACCCAGCGGCGCGCGGCCGTTCATCAGCGGCAACAGCAGCAGCGTCGACACCGTGAGGGCCACGCCGCCGACCACGAGCACGCCACTACGCCCGAACCGCCCGATGCCGAGCCCCGCGACCAGACCCGCCACGATGGCCGGGGCACTGGTCACCACGCCCGTGACGACACCGATCCGACCCAACGACCACCCCGCGTCGACCAGAGCCGGCGTCACCAGGGCGTACGCCATCCCCGCACCGACGTAGACCAGTGGCACCACGCCGAACGTCCACCACCGGCAGCCCGGCTGGCCGAACACCGACAGCAGCGCCCGGTAGGCCGTGCCGACCCGGGCCACCCGATCGGTACGCGGAGGCTCCCGGAACCGCCACACCACCAGCAGGCCGACCGCCGTCATCGCGGCCAGCAAACCGATCGCCGGCGCCCACCCGAACTGGTCGTAGACCAGGACGCAGGCACCGCCGCCCAGCAGGTTGCCGAGGTAGCTGGCGGCGACCTGAATGCCGTTGCCGGTCCCCCGCGCCGACTCGGCGAGCATCCGGACGGCGACGGCGTCCACGGCGATGTCCTGCGTGGCGGAGAAGAAGACGTACGCGGCGCAGATGGCGATGATCGGGCCGAGCGCGTCGGCCGGATTGGAGAACGGCAGCAGCGCCAGCAGGGCGAGCACCAGGGCGGTCTGGAGCACGAGCAACCAGGATCGGTAGTGGCCGCGGTGCCGCGAGCCGTACCGGTCGAGGATCGGCGCCCAGAGGAACTTGATGGGCCAGATCAGGCCGACGATCTGCAACAGCGCCAGAGTGTCCAGCGAGGTGCCGCCGTCGCGCAGGATGGCGGTCAGCCCGACGGTGATGAAGCCGACGCCGAGGTACTGGGTGACGTACAGGGCGGTCAGGGTGCCGAGGCGGCCCTTCATGCCGCTTTCCAGTAGCCGAGGGAGGTCAACCGGTCCTTGTCGACGCCGAGCGTCCGCCGGATGTGTCGGGTGATGCCGCGGGTGCTGGCCGCCTCGCAGGCCACCCAGTAGTGACCCGCCCCGGTGGTCGGCAGCGCCGCGCAGACCGTGTCGACGAGGTGTTGACCGTCGTCGCGTCGAGGCACCCAGGTGACGTCGTGGTGCGCGCGGGCCCGTGGCACGAGCGCCTTCTCGCCCTCGTGCGCGTACTCCAGCCAGACCGTCGCCGGGATGTCGGCGCCGGCGTCGAGCAGGCTGTTCACCGCGGGCAGGGACGCCGCGTCGCCGACGAGGTAGAGGTGCTCGGGCGCGGGATCGGGCAGCTCGAACGCGCTGCCCTGAACGGTCGCGGTGATGGTGTCACCGACCTGGGCCGCGGTGGCCCAGCGGGTGGCGCAGCCGTCGTGGATGGCGAATTCGAGGGTGAACCGGCCGGTGGCCGGGTCGGGGTCCACCAGCGTGTACGCGCGCTGGTGTGCCCGGCCGTCGTTGTCGAACCACAGTCGGATCCACATCGTGGGGTGCACCCCGCACGCCTCCAGCAGGCCGCCTCCGTCGAGGAGAAGCCGCTGGTAGTGCCCGTCGATCGATTCGGTGCTCAACACGGTCAACCGAAAGTCCCGGCCTCCCATGGCCTTGAGGACCAGGGCCTCCCAGTTCCGTTTCACGCACCCCTCCAGGTAAGGTCATCCTTGGTTAGGGGAGGTTAACCTAAGTTGCGCCCCCGATGGAACAGAGGACAGCTCGCGATGACGCACCTGGAGAAGATCGCCGGCCTCGGTGAGTTGTCGTTGGTGACCGTGGACCCCGACCGGGACGCCGCGCTTCTGCACGACTGGGTCACCCGCCCCCGCAACTCCTTCTGGGGCATGGGCTCGCACACCCTCGAAGAGGTACACGAGACCTACACCTTCGTGGACGGCCTGCCGACGCACCACGCGTACCTGATCATGGTGGACGCGGAGCCGGTTGGCCTGTTCCAGACCTACCAGCCCGAGGCGGACCCGGTCGGCGAGCGCTACCCGGTGCAGCCCGGAGACGTCGGGATGCACCTGCTGCTCAGCCCGGACCGGCGCATCGCACGCGGCCTCACCAACGCCGTCGGCCCCGCCCTCGCCCGATTCCTGTTCGGTGACCCGGCCGCCCAACGGATCGTGGTCGAGCCGGACGTCCGCAACCACCTCGCCCTACGCCGGCTCGAGATCGAGGGCTTCACCTTCGACTCGGAGATCGACATGCCGGACAAGCTCGCCCAACTCGCGTTTCTGACGCGCGCCCGGTTCGCGGCGAGACACCCGACGCCGGCCTGACCACCGAGGCGGCCGGCGGCCGTCAACTGTTGGCGTTCAGGAAGCCGACGAGGGTCGCGGTCCACCAGGCGATCTGCGAGATCGTGGCGGCGGCGACACCGGGTAGCAGGACGGACCAGGGTGGGCGACCCTCCACCGCCACGAGTCGATCCCGGACCCGGCCGAGGAACAGCCCGTTGACGCCGACCACCAGCACCGCGAGCAGCTTGACCCAGACCAACCCGGACGACGTGTCCGGACCCAGGGCGGCCCCGCTGGCGAGGAGACCCACCAGGCCCAGCCAGATGAGCAGGTGCGCGCCGCGTGCGGCGACCAGCACGGTGCCGAGCGGTTCCCGGCGCAGCAGCCAGCGCAGGCTGAACCAGTCCACCGTCAACACCGCACCGAAGCCCACCACGAGGCAGGTCAGGTGGCAGAAGAGCGCAACCATCCGTCCACCCGGAGAGAGGGCGACGTGCGGCGCGACGAGGATCGCGAGCAGCCACCCGGCGCTGACCGTCAGCACCGACGCGACGACCGTGGCGCGGCCGGCGGCTCGACGATGGCCACCGCGCCAACCTGACGCCGGTGCCGAGGAGACCGCGCTGGGCGGCGACATGCTCCGGGTGGGGTGCGTCGCGGGCCGGATAGGGCGGGCGCGGTCCGACGTGGCGGCGCGGTGGGCGGGACGGGACACCCGGGCCGGGGCTAGGGCGTCGGCGTGCAGGTCAGACGTCCGCATCGGCCGGTCTTCTGGGCGGCATGCTCAGTTGACCGGTGCAGCCGTGGTCGCGCCAGGCCGGCCGTCCAGAGTGCTCAGCTCGGCAGCCCGCGCCTGCTGGATCCGCCCGGCGAGCGCCTTCAACTCCGGGCTTCCGCCCGCGTTCTGCTCGCCCCGGCACAGCACCACGGTCTGTGCGAGGTGCGCCCGGAGCAGAGCAGCCGCCCGGGACGACACCTCGGCGTCGGGCGCGGCGCGCAGTTCGGCGAGACTGGTGTCGGTGACCATGCCGGGCATCTGATGCCCCTCGTGGATGTTCAGCTCCGCAACGTTGCCTGCGGCCAGCAGCCCGCGCAGGTCCCGCAACTCGGCCTGATGCGCCACCCGGACGTCGGCGAGCAGGGCGCGCAGCGACGGATCCGCGTCCGCTGGTCGGGTCTCGAACTGGTCGATCAGCGCGAGCGCGCCCTCGTTCATCGGGATCAGCAGTTGAATGAAGGCGTCGTCGGTGCTGTTGAGCAGCACGGACGCGGTCGTCACCGGAGCAGCCGGCGGGGCTGCGGCCGGCGGGCCAGCGGCCGGCGGGGCCTCCGGTGCACGGTCGGTGCGGCCCCAACCCTGGGCGAGACCGACGGCCAGCGCCGTGGCGACCAGAGTCGCGACGACACCGATGATCCGCCCGACGCGCGCCCGAGACCCGGGACGCCCCGCCACGATCTGCTCGTCCATCCGTCCGCCCCTGTTCAACGGGCCGCTTGGAATGCGCGGCCGACCAGGGTTGCCTCGGTGCCGTCGGTGAACAAACCGGACCGGTCCTTGTCGGTGGCGGGCAGCCCGAACCAGGCGTATCGCTGCACGTAGGACAACTGACCGAGCATGGCGGTGGCCGCGGTGAGGAAGGCCGCCTGCTGCTCCTGGCGCGGGAACTGTGGACCGCCGCCGTCGAAGCGGATCAGTGCGAACTCGGTCAGCCAGATCGGTTTTTTGTACCGCTGGTACACCGCCTGCAGATACTGACGGAGCTGGTCGACGGCGGTGGTGGTCGCGAAGTCGGCACCGAACCAGTGCAGCGTGATGAAGTCCACCCGGTGACCGCGGGCCTGGGCGCCGGTCATGAACCTGTCCAACCAACCCTGCGGCTCCGGGCCACCCCAGGCGACCGCCGGGCTACCCAGCTTGCTCCCCGTGGCCATCAACTGCGGCCACAGGTCCAGTGCCTGCTCAACGGTCATGTTCGCCTGTTCCGCCAGGTCCGGCTCGTTGAAGGTGAGCAGATAGGGCCCGGCCGCCCTGGCTCGGGCCAACTCGGCGGCGGTGACGTTCTCCGCGCTGCGGATCATCGGCACGAACGCCACACCCTGCGGAGTGCTGATCCCCGGGTGCTGGGTGCCCCAGGTGTAGTACCAACCAGCCTTGGAACTCGCCAACGCCTGGCTGGCCCCGGCGAAGTTCCACACTCCGACGCCCTTACGCGCGGAGCTGACCGCCGGCGCGACCGGAGCCCTCGACGACGGTCGTGCGCTCCGCGACGGTGCGCTGCTCGGGGAGGCGACGGCGGTGGGCGCGGGGGACGGCGGGGCAGCCCACGAGGGTGCGGCCGGATCCTCCGGCAGGATCACCACCGCCAGGGTGATGGCGAGGACGGCGGCGGCCACCCCGGCCGCGAGGGATGGGACAAGGCCGCGAGGACGGTGCACCGCAAGGTCGACGACGCTCGGGCCGCCGCCCGCGTCGGTGGGCACACCGCCCGCCGGGGCTTGCCCGACCGTCTGCTCGGCCGACAGGCCCGGGGGTTGATGCCCGAAGGCCTGCGAGGCCGCCGGGGACGCGGCGCTCGGAAAGTGGGCGCTCAGACCCGCCGGCAGTGGCAGCAACGGCAGGCCGGCGAGCAGCCGGTCGATCGGCAGGAGGTTGGCGTTCAGTCGTCCACAGAACGCGCACTCGCGGACGTGTCGGGCCAGCCGCTTGCGCCACAGCGGGCTGGGAACGCCGTCCCACTCGGCGCTCACGGTGCGCAGGTCCGGGCAACCGGGGCGGGCGCGCAGCGCGCGTACGACGCCCCGAGCGCTCTGAATCTGCTCCTTCATCCGGTGGATCCGCACCGCGACGTGGCCGGGCGACAGCCCGAGCGCGTCGGCGACCTCGGTTCGGGCGATCTCGCCGGTCTCCTCCAGCCACCACAGCGAGAGCAGCTCCTGGTCGTCCGGGTCGAGCCAGCGGGTCGCCTCGGCGACCTCGCGTCGTTGGTCGGTGAGGCCGAGCCGGAGGATGGTCATCCCGGCGAAGTCGGAGGCGGGGTCGGGCACATTGTGGATGGCGTCGAGCCCGGCGTCGCGGTTGAGCGCGATTCGTCGGCGCTGCTCCCAGTCGCGCACCTGGCGGATGGCGATCGCCACCAGCCAGGACCGGTATGCCGTCGGGTCGTTGAGCGCGGGCAGGTACCGGATGACCCGTACCAAGGTCTCCTGGACCACGTCGTCGACGTCGGCGTGACCGCGGAGCGCTCGCCCGACGATGTTGTAGACCAGCGGAAGCGAGGCCGCGACGACCTCGTCGAGAGCGCGCTGGTCACCCTGTCTGGCCGCGACGACCAACCCGGTATCGGGTAGTGCTCGACCGGCTGACGACATGGGTGTCACTCCTTGTGTGCTCTTCCGCGCGGCGCCCACGCTGTGCGCTGACCGCCCTCAAGATCGGAGACTTGCACCAGCGGATCGGATTACAGAATTGTGTGACTGCGGTCGGTCAGATGCCACCCGGGGCCGCCGGTGGTGCATAGGGGGCGACGACGCCGGGTATGGTGCCGGGTGTCGGTGTCGCCGGGCATTCGCCCGTGCACAAGCACCCTGATCGGGCGCCAGTGTGAGCGCCGAACCGTCCCGAGGTCGCACGGCGAGAGTTGCCGAGGCCCGGACCCACTCCTTCATGGAAGACAGGAATCCCTGCATGACATCGAACGATGACGCTCGACCCGCCCTGTTTCTCGCCACGTCGAACGCCAACGGGCTCGACGGGTCCGCGGTGACCTTCGACGGCAGCGAGGAGGCCATGCGCCGGCTGCGCCACCCGTTCGCGGTGACGCCCGCCCCACAAGCCCCGATCGCACGCGACGACGCGGATCGGCGCGGCTGATCCGGCGAGCCCGCACCCGTCGTTAGCACCACTCGGGTTCATACTTTCGGCTAGTAATTAATCAATCTTTCGGGTAGTGTCCGGGTCATCATTTGAACGACATGACGCGGTGGCGAGGCCCGTGATCGTGGCCTTGCGACAGCGCATTTCGCCCGTACGTGCGCTCCGGCGGCAGCCGGTTCGGAGATCCTTCCGGTCGATTCGTTCGACGGGCGCTTGCGGGAAGGACCACCCACATGGCCATCATCGTCGAGACCGCGACCAGCACCCGCGTCGACCAGCCGAGCCACGACCAGAGCCCGGACGACCTCCTGGCCGCCCTGGCGGCGACCCCGGCGAACGACCCGCAACGCCCCGCGCTGCGGGACCGCGCCATCGAGGCATGGCTGCCGCTCGCCCGGCACCTGGCGCGCCGCTACGCCGGCCGCGGCGCACCCGACGAGGACCTGGCCCAGACCGCCTCGGTCGGGCTCATCAAGGCCGTGGACAACTTCGACCACAGCCGGGGTGTCGACTTCAGCGGGTACGCCATCCCCACCATCATCGGTGAGATCAAGCGGTACTTCCGGGATCGCACCTGGGCGGTGCGCGTGCCCCGCCGCCTCCAGGAGCTGCGTCTCTCGATCAGCGCGGCGAACAACACCCTGACCCAGACCCTCGGTCGCTCGCCGACCGTGGCCGACATCGCGTCCTACCTCGACCTGTCCGAGGAGACCGTCCTGGAAGGGTTGGAAGGTGCGCGCGCCTACCGGGCCACCTCGCTCTCCACTCCGGCCGGGGCCGACGGCAACCGGGAGCTCGGGGACACCCTCGGCGGCGACGACCACGAATTCAACCTCGTCGAGATCCGCGTCGCCCTCGGCCCGGCCCTCGCCACGCTGCCGGAGCGCGAGCGTCAGATCCTGAGCCTGCGCTTCCACGGCAACCTGACCCAGGCCCAGATCGCCGAGCGGATCGGCGTCTCGCAGATGCACGTCTCCCGGCTGATCACCCGATCGCTGGCCACGCTGCGTCAGCACCTCGCCGGTTCTGACTACAGCGCGTTCTGAGGTCAGCGCCGTCAGAGCTGGACGACGTGACCCACCCGAGGCGGCGTACGACCCGCGAGGACGTCGAGCCACGCGTGCTGGAGAGCCTCCGGTCCGGCGCCGACCTGCACGTCGAGCCACCCGCTCACGACGGCGGTGAAGCGCTGCCAGGCCTCGGTGAACCGCTGGTCGAGCCCGTCGCGGCCCCAGTCGTGGCTGCGCTTGCGCATCTGGACCGGCGCGAAGAACACCTCCTCGGCGGCGTCGGCGTTCGGCGTCTGGTTGGTGAGCCCGACCGCGATGTCCCGGACGAGCCGGTCACCGAGGTGCTGACGCAGGGCTAGACGGGTCGAGTGCGCGCCGGACAGGTCGAGGTAGACGGTCGGGACCACGTCGAGGGTGGCGACGTCGTCGTACGAGACGACCTCGTCGTAGCAGCCGAGCGAACGGGTGAAGGCCACGTTGCCAGGTGAGGTGAGCCCGACCACGCGCGGCCCGCGCCGGCGTAGTTCGAACGCGGCGGCGTACGCGGTCTTGCTCGACGCCGACGACAGCAGCAACGACTCGGCGCCGTAGAAGTCGTTGTCGACGACCTGGTCGGCCAGCATGAACGAGGTGAAGAACAACGGCCGGAAGAGGATCAGCAGATCCTCCTGGTCGGGCTGGTACGCCGGGTCGCCGATGGTCGACCGGTACGCGTTGTACGGCGACGGCAACTCGGCCCGGTGCGGGCTCGCGTCGCGGAACCCGGACGCGTCCACCCGGTCCGGCCGCACCAACAGGTGACCCGCGGGTGGGAGGTAACCGTAGACCCGCTGCCCCACCTCGACCCCGGCGACCGTCGACGCGACCACGTCGGCGAAGCCCCAGAGCGGCGGAAGGCCCCACTGCGGCCCGAGCCCCCCGGCAGCCGGCGGGAAGAACTCCCAGTAGCGCATGGAGTCGCCGAGCACCGCGTAGGTCACGTTGTTGGCGGTGAGGCCGACGCGGTCCACGCGCAGCAGCGCCTCGCCGTCGGCCAGAGCGGGCGTGGCACCATCGACGATCGTGGTCTGCCCGAGGTCGTCACGCGCGACGGCGAAGGTCCATGAGTCAGCCATGAGGTGACGCTAGACAGCAGCCTCAGCGGAGACAAGTGCACTGCGAGTGCAAAATCCCACTGGGTACGGTCAGGACCGGGTCGCGGCGAGGTCGCGAAGATGCGCGAGCGGCAGGTGCGGCGGGCGCCACTCCACGAAGAGGGCCGTGGCGTCGTCCTCAAGCTTGTCGTCCTGGTATCCGACGACGGCGCGTACCAGGCGACGCATCGTCTCCGGGCTGGGCAACCCGTCGTTGAGGGCACGGTTGACGAAGTCGACGAGCCGGTCCAGCCCGAACTGCTCCCCGTCCGCGCTACGCGCATCGGTGATGCCGTCGGTGTAGGCGAGGATGCGGTCGCCGGGGTGCAGATCCTCCACGTGCACCCGCGGGCGGCGGGCGGACAGGTGGCCCAGACCGAGCGGCAACGCGGTCGGCCCCGGCAACTCCCGAATGGCCTTGCCGTCGCGCAGCAGCATCGCGCCGGGATGACCCGCGTTGATCACGCTTAGCCGGCCGGTCTGGCGGTCCAACTCGATGAGCAGCCCGGTCGCGAAGAAGTTCGGGTGCTCGGAACGCACCCACCGGTCGATGCTGATCGCCGTGTCGACCAGGTCGAGGCCACACCGACGGGCGTTGCGGTACGCGCTGACCACCAGCGAGGCCAGGGTGCTGGCCTTGATGCCGTGCCCGCAGGTGTCGAAGAGCCCGACACTGAGCACGTCGTCGTTCAGCGCGTAGTCGAAGATGTCGCCGCCGACGTCGTAACAGGGTTCGAGGATGGCGGTGATCACCAGGTCGTCGGTGGCGAAGGTCAGCGGCGGGAGCAGGCCCCACACGATCTCGGCCGCGACCTGCATCGGGAGACGTCGCCGCATCCGCTCGACCACGTCACCGTAGAGCCGGCGGTTGACCAGGATCTGGGCGATGTTGACCGCCACCTCCCAGGCCGCCCCGTCCAGGGTCTCGTCGGCGGCCGCCGGCGAGACGATCTCCAACACGCCCATCCGTTCGCAGCCGAGCAGCAGTGGCACCCAGACCCGATCCGGGTTGTCGGGCGCGCGCTGGATGTCGAGGTTGGTGAAGGCTCGGCCGGCGAGGGTCGTCTCGATCGACAACTCGTCCCGGACGAGACCCGCGCCGAGCAGTGGCACGAGGAGGGACTGCGTGTAGTCGGCGAGATAGATCACGATCTCGCTGGCGTCGATGGCGGGAGCGGCCCGGGCGACCAACTGGGACAGTTCGTCCGGCCCACCTCGGGGTGCATTGAGCTGCAGCCAACGCACCATCTCGCCGACGTCGACCACGTTGCGCCTCCCCCTGTCCTCCCCGACCGTACGGCCACGGCAGGACGAGCGGTGAGGCTACCTTGCCCCGCCGCGTTCACTCCGTGCCGATCGCTCACTGCTGGCCGATCGGGCACCCCTTCGTCCCACCCGCCTCACCCATCTCGCGGTTTTTGCAACCTTTGCGTATTAGGTGTGCAAAAGTCCGATTGAGCAAACCCCTGGGGTTCGGTGCGGCCTCCAACCGCCGCACACCAGGCGTCTGGTGAGATGCCTTCGCGAAAGGGCACGTCGTGACAACCAAACTATTCAGCCATCGGCGACGCGCGGCCTTGTCCGCACTGGCGGCCGTTGCGGCCAGCGGCACAGCCGTCGCCGTATTGATCTTCAGTGGCACCGGCGCGAGCGCCGCCGAGGCACCGGTCGGCCTGGGAACAGCGGCGGACTTCTCCGTGCTGGCCGGCTCCACGGTCACCAACACCGGGCCGACCTTCCTCGCCCAGA
Source organism: Micromonospora parathelypteridis (assembly GCF_014201145.1). Lineage (NCBI taxonomy): Bacteria > Bacillati > Actinomycetota > Actinomycetes > Micromonosporales > Micromonosporaceae > Micromonospora > Micromonospora parathelypteridis. Next base: position 3,800,821 of record NZ_JACHDP010000001.1, on the reverse strand, counting down.
GCCTCGGCGTCAGCCCCGGCGACACCAACCCCGGCTTCCCGCCCGGACTCGTCGGCGGTGAGGTCCACCTCGACGACGGCGTCGCTCAACAGGCCAAGCTCGACCTGACCACCGCCTACAACGACGCGGCCGGCCGGACTCCGTTCACCAACCTTCCGGCCGAACTGGGCGGCAGCACGCTGATCCCCGGGGTCTACCGGATCGGCGCCGCACAACTGACCGGAAACCTGACGCTCAACAGCCAGGGTGATCCGGCGGCGGTGTTCATCTTCCAGATCGACTCCACCCTCACCACCGCGCCCAACAGCAGCGTCGTGTTCATCAACGGGTCCTCGCCCTGCAACGTCTACTGGCAGATCGGCAGCTCGGCCACGATCGGCACGGGCACCCGGTTCATGGGCAACATCCTGGCCCAGACCTCGATCACCATGAACACCGGCGCCACCCTCCAGGGCCGCGCCCTGGCACAGACCGGCGCTGTCACCCTCCAGACCAACACCATCAACGCCCCCGTCTGCCTCCAGCCGACCGGAACGCCCACCCAGCCCACCGGCACACCGACCGGGCAGCCCACGGGCACGCCGACGAGCACGCCCACGGGGACACCGACCGGCACACCGACCGGGACACCGACCGGGACACCGACGGGGACTCCGACCGGCCAGCCCACGGGCACGCCGACCGGACAGCCCACCGGCCAACCCACACCCACCCGCACGAAGCTGCCGGTCACCGGCGGTAGCGGCGGTAGCGCTCTGGTGCCCGTCCTGAGCGGGATCGGCGGCGTCGCCGTCATCAGCGGCGCAGCTCTGCTGCTCCTCTACCGACGCCGGACGACCAACTCCTGACCGAGGTGCCCCGGCGGCCGGTAACCAACCGGCCGCCGGGGCAGCACCACCGAGGTTCATCCGTCCCGGTCACCCGTTGCCGGGGAGTCCACCATCGCGGCGAGGAGAGCGCCCACCGGCACGGTGGCGAAACCCACCCGGGTGTCACCTGCCCCGTACGGCAACCACAGCTCACCGTCGTGGATGACCGCCCCGCAGGAGTAGACGACGTTGGGTACGTAACCGTCCCGGTCGTTCTCGTCGGGTGACAGGAGCGCACCGGCAAGGCGCGCGACGACCCGCTCCGGTCGATGCAGGTCGAGCAGGAGCGCGCCGATCGCGTACCGGCGCATCGGCCCGACACCGTGGGTGAGGACGAGCCAGCCGGCGTCGGTCTCGATCGGAGACCCGCAGTTGCCGACCTGGATCAACTCCCAGCTTTCGCGCGGGGCGTGCAGCGGGGTCGGAGACTGCCAGCGGTTCTCGCCGTCCAGGGTGGTCAGACCGATGGTCTCCCCGTCCGCGCGGCACAACGCGAGGTGCCGGCCGCCGACGGTACGCGGAAACAGCGCGAGACCCTTGTTGCGGGCGCCCGGCCCACGCATCGGGGTCATCTCGAAGCGGCACAGGTCGTCGCTGACCAGCGCACGGGTGGCGATGCTCCGGCCGTCGTAGGCGGTGTAGGTGGCCCGGTACACCGGCCCCGACTCATCGATGAAACGGACGAACCGGGCGTCCTCCATGCCGTGGCTCTCACCAGGGGTGGCCGGCCAGAGCACCCGTTGGTGCAGAGCCGTGTCGGCGGGGAAGGCCGTGGCGTAGCTGCCGACGTTGGTACGACGCAGTTGTTCGAGGGTGCCCAACCCGGTACTGCGGGAGAGCAGATCGGGTGGCAGGTTGCCGAGCACCCGCTCGAAGGTGGCCTCGTCGTACCGCTCGGGCAGGGCGTTCAGCACCGTGGCCGTGACCTCGTTGTCGCAGTCCTCCTCGGCGAGGCCGGCAACGAGCAGGTCCCGGCGGTGCCGCACGCCCGATCGCTGCCCCAGGGCCAGCGGCCCGTCCCGGTCGGCGACGGTGAGCTGTCGCCCGGGTCCGAGGACCGCGGTGGCGAACCCGATGGACGACAGGTGTCCCTCGCCGATCTGACGCAGGCTGACCGCGACGCGCAACTGCCCGGTGGCCAGATCCGTCTGGTCGGGGTGGGCCACCATCGACGGGTTGCACAGGGCGGCGGCCTCGACGGCGTACTCGTGGCTGAAGTAGGCGCCGACCAGCAGGCGGCTGGTGGGCGAGAGATCCCCGGCCCGGGCGGCCCGGTGCCGGACGAGGTCGTAATGGTGGCGGAACGTGCCGGCCAGGTCGCGATGCCGGGGGCCGAAGCGGTCCAAGGTGTCCCGCAGCAGCCGGCCGGTCTCCTCCTCGTCCAGCTGCGCGACCCGATCGATGAGTGCCCTCGCCCGGGTGCGGACCACCGCGGCGTCCTCGCCCGGAACGAAGAGCTTGACGATGACCCGGCGTGGATCCGGGGCGAGCGTGACGTCCTGCCGGACGGCCAGACTCCGGGTCACGACCAACGCCGGGCGTGCTGCAGCGTGGAGATGAGCGCGAGGGTCGATTCGGCGCCCTGATTGAGGTTGGGTCCGTGCGCGGTCAACCCGTCGTAGCCGCCGCCGGTCTCCGGATCCCACATCGGTGCGCCGAAGTCGTTGTCGCCGAGGAACCACCCGACGGCCTGCCGCACCCCGTCGTCCCACTCGGGATCGCCGGTGACCGTGGCCGCCGTGGCGCAGGCATCGGCGAATGCGGCGACCTCGATCGGCTGCTGGTCGTGGTGCAGGCGGAGCCCGCCGTGCCGCCATCCCCGGACGGGTACGACCGACAGCCGCCCGTCCCGGAGCTGGACATCGCGCAACCAGGCCAACATCCGCAGACCATCGTCGAGGGGCGGGCCACCGTGGCGCAGCTGGCTGGCGGCGATGACCACCTCGGCGAGCGCCCCGTTGGCGTAGGTCAGCTCCTGCCGCGGCCACGGCCACCGCGGGTCGGACCCGGCGGGGCCAACCGTGCTGGCCGCGTCCGACAGCAGGGACGCCGCGGCGACGTGGCCCGGGTGCCGACGGAGCACCTCGGCCGCGCCCAGCCCGGCGAAGGCCATCGCGTGTGGGAACTTGGTGCGCCGCGTGGCACCTCGGCTGAACGCCACAAGCGCCTCCTCCCGTACCCAGGGCGCGGGGCTGCGGGCGACGGCCGTGCCCAGGCCCCACAGCGCCCGACCCCACCAGTCGCCGAGCCCTGGTTCGTCGGCCCAGTGCCGGTCGTGCCCGAGCCGGTTGCGGAAGGCGCCGTCGGCGTTCTGCGCGTGGGTCAGGAAGGCGAGATAGCACTCCGCGAGCCGGAGCAACTCCTCGCTCGGCTCCGGCTCGCGGCTGATCACGACCAGGCCGCGGGCCACGTCGTCGGTGCAGTAGCCGTGCTCGCGGCGGACGATGGCGTGCCGGGCATGCTCGAACAGACCGGTGTCGTCGCTCAGCCGAGCCAGGTGGGCGAAGCTCGGCGGGGGTGCCGTAACCCAGCGCCCACGCGTTGGTGTTCGGGGAAGGCCGGTGGTCGCGGTCACGCCGACACCGCGCTGACCGCAGGCGAGCGGGCGTCACTGAGCTTCTCGGCGAGCGCGGCGTAGCGGGCTGCCACCGCCGGCCAGCGCAGGTGCGCGGCCAGCGGGCGAACCCGGCCGGCCAACCGGGCGGTCAGGCCCGGTTCGGTCAGGACCCGCCGGATCGCCGCGGCCAGCGCCGCCGGGTTCTGGTGGGGTACGACAAGTCCCGGCCCACCGGTCAGTAACTCGACGGCGTGCGGGAACGCCGTCGCCACGACGGGTACCCCGGCGGCGACCGCTTCGATGAGTACGCCGGAGGTGACCTGTTCGCGGGAGTCGTAGGGCAGGACGACCACGTCCGCGGAGCGGATCAGAAGGCCCAGTGCCTCCTGGTCGTGGTAGATGTCCTGGTAGTCGACGGCGTGCGCGATGCCCAGCTGGGCGCCGAGCTGGTGCAGTCCGGCCCGGTACGACTCGCCGTGGTGCTCGATCACCTTCGGGTGGGTCCGCCCGGCCACCGTGTAGGTCGGCGTCGGTTCGAGATCCTGCAACCGCGCGACGGCTCGCAACGACCACTCGATGCCCTTGCCGGGGCCGAGCAGCCCCCAGGTCAGCAGGTGCGGGCGGGTACGCCGCTCGACCGGTACGCCGGCAAGCTCGGCGGCACCGTGCGGGATGACCGTCACCTTGCTGGCGGTGACGGCGTATCCGACGAGCAGCCGGTCGCGGGCGGTGTCGGTCATCGTGACGACGGCCCCGGCGGTGGCCACGATCTGCTCCAACAGGGACTTCTGGCGAGCGGAGGGCTGACGGAGCACGGTGTGCAGGACCACGATGGTCGGCACGGTGAGCCGCCGCAGCAGAGGCAGGACGTCCTCGCCATCGTTGCCGGGGTAGATGCCGTACTCGTGCTGGACGATCGCCACGTCGAAGGCGTTCAGGGCAGCCGCGGCGTCCCGCCAGCCGGCCGGGGTACGCGCCGACCAGGTGTGCACGACCCCGGGCACCGGCCGCTGGTCGTCGCCGTGGTCGGTGACCCGAACGATGCCACCGTGTGTGCCGTCGGCGGTCAACTGGGCGGCGAGGGCGGAGTTGAACGTGGCGAGTCCGCACCGGGTCGGTGGGTGGGTGCTGAGGAATCCGTAGCTGGGCATGTAACTCGGGGCCTTCCGGTTGTCGGCCGGCCCCCTGAGCAGAGGGCCGGGCCTCACGCGGTGACGGCGCACACCGGTCAGCGTGTGTGACCGGCGGAACGGTTGGTTCAGCCGTGGACGAGGTGGTCGTAGACCGCGAGATAGTCGGTGACCATCCGGTCCGCGCTGAAGCGCTGCTGCGCCCGCGCCCGGCACTCGGCCCGATCGAGGTCGGCGACCCGGGTGACCGCGTCGACGGCCTGGTCGACGGTGTGGACGAGGAAGCCCGTCACCCCGTCGTCGACGACCTCCGGCATCGACCCCCGCTTGTACGCGACGACCGGAGTGCCGCAGACCATCGACTCCACCACCGACAGCCCGAACGGCTCGTCGAAGGCGATCGGGTGCAGCAGAGCGGTGCTGCCTCCCAGCACCTCGGCACGCCGCCGTGGGCTCACCGAGCCGAGGAAGACGACCTGATCGCCGTCGATGTGCGGGGCCACCTGCTCGGCGAAGTACCGCTCGTCCTGCACGATCCCGCAGATGGTCAGGGGTCGCCCTGCGGCGCGGGCGATCTCGATCGCGGTGTGGGTGCCCTTGTCGGGGTGGATCCGACCGAAGGCGGCCAGCCCGGGGCCGGCGGCATTGGTGAACGGCAGCCCGCCGACGTCGACGCCGTGGTGCACCGTGGCGACGTAGTCGAGCTCCGGTGCCCGGTCGGCGTCGGAGATCGACACGTACGACGAGCGGGCGCGTGCGTAGGCGGGCAGGATTCCCGCGCCGGAGAAGCCGTGCACTGTGGTCAGCAGCGGCGCGTCGCAGTGCTTCGCGAACGCCAGTGGCAGCCAGTCGAGGTGGCTGTGCACCAGATCGAACTGCCCCGAGCGGGCCATCGCGTGGGAGACGTGCATCGCCTCCCACACCCGACCGTCCAGGTCCGGGTCGTCCGCGTACCCCCGTGGGCTGACGCCGTCGAGTTGGGCGGAGGTGACGGAGTCCAGTGTCGCGAAGAGCGTCACGTCGACGCCGCGGCTGGCCAGCCCTTCGGCGAGCAGGCCGGTCACCTGCTCCCACGGTCCATAGTGGTGCGGGGGCGTACGCCAGGCGATCGGTCCGAGCAGCGCCACCCTCACGGGGATGGCGCGTCGGCGAGGTCAGCCGGGTCGAGGTGCAGGGTGGCGAGTAGCCCGGAGTGCTTCGCCGGGTCCACCCGCTCGGGCAGCTCGCGCTCGACCCAGTCGGCCCTGGCCTGCTGGCCCCGGTCGCGAAGTGCGCTGACGATCCTGTGCCTGGCGATCCTCATCTGGTGCTCCCCTGGTTAAGGCGTTCAGAACGATCATTCGCGCAGACAGCGGTGTGAGCGCCTGCAAACATCCGGACCACCAGCCGTCCCGGCCGCGACGAGCGGCGAATCCGACAGCTGGGACGTGGTCGGCGATCAACCAACACGACCAGCACGTCGCGGCGATGGGGATGACGATCGATAACGCCCCTGATGGGCTGGTGGCGACGGCGTCTGGCGGCCACCGGGATCCCGGGCGACGTGTTCACCGTACGCCCTCGTGGTGCGCGGCTGCACATCCACGGGCAGCAGGGCCTGTCGAAAGAGGGCTCATCCTCGCCCTATCGGAGCGGCACGGCCGGATCCGGCACCCCAGCGAGGCCAGCCTGTGACTTTGCCCAATTTTCGGCTGAAACCTCACTAGCATTGAGGACCCGGAACGCGTAGGCGGGGCACCTGATGACGACCGACCAAGCGGTAGGGCTGACCCGCGGAGATGAGGGACCCCAGCGGGCGACGCTGCTGGAGCTCTTCCTCGATCTGGTGTTCGTCGCCGCACTCGCCCTGATCTCGCGCACCCTGGCACAGCGTCTCGACTGGGTCGGGGTCTTCGAGACCGCGGTGCTGTTGATGGCGATCTGGTGGGTGTGGGCCGCGAGCGCGCTGGCAACCGAGCTGCACCACCCAGGCCGACCCCCGATCTTCGTCACGACGGTCTGGGTCATGTTCGGGACGATCCTGATGGCGGGGGCGCTGCCCGGAGCCTTCGCCGAGCACGGCCTGGTGTTCGCGGGCGCGTACGTGGCGATCCAGGTGGGACGTGGCATCGTCGTCGTCGCGCTGGCCGGCCCATCGGCGCAGCAACTCTCGAATCGACTCCTCTTCTGGAACTGCGTGTCGGCCGTGCCGTGGCTCGCGGGCGCCTTCGTGACCGGTCCGGCGCGGGGCCTGCTGTGGGCCGCCGCGCTCGCCATCGACTACGGGGCGGCCCTGTTCCGTTACCCCACGCCGAGGCTCGGTCGACTGCCCACACCCCAGTACGCGGTGGCAGCCGACCACCTGGCGGAGCGCTACCAGCAGATCTTCACGATCGCCCTCGGCGATCTCATTCTCGTCATCACCCTCACCTACGCCGCCAGCGACCTGACGGTCGACCGCACGGCGGCACTCCTGATCGGGTTCGCCGCGACCGTGCTGTTGTGGCAGGTCTACGTCCACCGCGCCGGGGCCCTGTTGAAGGCCGCCATCGAGGCCTCCCGGGATCCGGGCGGTTTCGTGCGGTCCGCGCCCAACACCCACCTGCTCATGGTGGCTGGCGTGGTGGCCGCCTCGGCCGGCTTCGAAGCCCTCATCACCGACCCCGCCCAGAAGACGTCGCCCTGGCTGGTCGGCGTCATCCTCGGCGGGCCGGCGTTGTTCCTGCTCGGACGCGCCCGGTTCGAGTACGAGGTGTTCAGCCGCGTCTCGCCCTCCCGACTGGTCGCGCTGCTCGTGCTGGCGGTCGTGGGACCGGTCCTGCTGCTCACACCCGCGCTGGTGGCCGGCCTCACCGCCACTCTCGTGCTCGCCGGGGTCGCCGTCGGCGACAGCGTCCGGGCCCGTGGCAGCCCGCCCGAACCGCCGATGCCCTCGACGTAGTCGGAGGTCAGGGCTCCAGCACCACCTTGCCCGCTCGACTGCGGGTCTCGGCGAACACCAGTGCGGCGGTGACCTCGCTGAGCGGGTAGCGGGCGGCGATCTGCGGCACGATCACTCCTTGCCGCAACAGGTCGAGCACGATGCCGAGGTCGGTGCGTAGGCGACGCCGGAACGCGGCGCGGGCGGTGAGCTGACCGGCCCAGAAGTTGTAGAAACCGGCCCGGTGGCCGTTCGGCAGCGCGTTCCAGGTGTAGAGGCGGGTCAGCAGCTTCATGAAGACCCACACGACCGACCGGGCCGAGCCCAGTGCTCCGGCGTTGCCGTAGACGACCAGCTTGCCGCCGGGGGCGAGCAGGTCGTACGAGGTGCGTACGCCCGGGCCGGCGACCGGGTCGAAGACGGCGTCGACACCGCCCGGCGACAGCGCACGGATGCGCGCGGCCATGTCCGGGTCGCGGTAGTCCACGGGTTCGACGCCGAGTTCGCGCAGCGCGGCGTGATGCCGTGCGGCGGCGGTGCCGATGACCCGCAGGCCGAGGTGGCGTCCGAGTTGGACGAGCACCGTTCCGACGCCGCCGTTCGCCCCGTGCACGAGGATGCTCTGCCCGGCCCGCAGGTTGGCGCCCTGCAGCATCTGCCATGCGGTCACCCCGTTGACGACGACGGTCTCGGCGGCGGCGGGATCCAGATCCGCGGGTACGGGGGCGAGGACCTCGGTGTCGACCAGCGCGTGGGTGGCCCAGCCGCCGGTCTTGGTGACCGCCGCGACCCGGGTGCCGACCAGTGATTCGTCGCCGCCGGGACCGACCGCCCGGACCTTGCCGACCAGGTCGTAGCCGGGCACGAACGGGAACTTCGGCTGGCCGGGGTAGCGGTCTCGGCGCATCTGCTGCTCGGCGTACGAGATGCCGGTGGCCTCGACCTCGATGAGCGCCTGCCCCCGGGCGGGGACGGGCATGGCACGTCGGTGCAGCTGGAGCCCGTCCGGCTCCACCACGCCGGGCAGTACCACTTCGGTGATCATCGTGTCGGTCGTCATCAGCTGCTCCTTTGTTAGTAAGTGTGCACTCACACACTTATCAAGGTCGAAAAGTGGGCCGCCGTCGCGGCCCAGGGTCGGGAGTCGGGTCAGGGGTGGCGGATGCCGGCGGTCAGCGCGCGAGCCCACGGCTCGGGCACCTGCTCCAGGCCGGCGGTCACGATCAGGTGGCAGAGCTGGCCGTACGCGAAGAACTGCTGCACCTGCGCGTCGCTGGCGCCGGCCCGGTCCTGCACGAAGGTCGCGACCCGGCGGTAGCCGGCCCGCACCGCCTCGGCGATCTCCGGAATGTCCGTGACGGCCTGGGCCTGGACCTGGAAGAGCAGCAGATCGCGGTCGGCGATCAGCTCGGCGTAGGCCCCGCCCATCGCGTCGAGGATCTCCTCCGGGCTGGTGCCCGCGGCACGCTCGGCACCCTCCTCGATCGCGACGGCGATCCGTTCGAAACACGCGCCGGCGGCGGCCACGAACAACCCGAGCTTGCCGGAGAAGAGCCGGAAGACGTACGCCTCGGAGATGCCGGCGGCGGCGGCCACGGTGGTGACCGGGGTGGCGTGGAAGCCGGAACGCGCGAACGCCGACACCGCGGCCTTCAGGACGGTGGCCCGGCGGGCCTCGGCAGTCGATCGCATGTTTGTAAGTGTGCACTCACAAACTTTGCCCGTCAAGCCCGCCGGAACAGGACGTCGCTCAGGGCGCGATGCGCAGGCGCCGGATCGCGCTGTCGTCGTAGTCAGCGAAGCGGTACCGGAGCCCGGCGAACGGGCTGCCGGGGAAATCTCCGGTGATCGTCGCGGTCACGATGGTGCCGGCGGGAGTGTTCTCCACGTCGGTGATCTCGTACGACACCACCGGCACCGCACGGCGCCACCGCCGAATGGCCGCCATGCCGCGGTACTCGGTCGACTCGTCCTCGACGACGGCGTCCTCGGCGAAGAGAGCGAAGTAGTCCTCGGAGTCCGGCTGGCCGGCAAGCTCGAAGTAGCGACGAATGACAGTCGGCGTTTCTCTGTCGCTGGTCATGGCTGGTGTCCCTTCTGGACGTCGCAGTGGTTCGGTTCAGACCGTGGGAATGGTGCCGCCGTCGATGACGTGTTCGGCGCCGACGATCGCCGAGGCGCGCTCGGAGACGAGGAAAGCCACCAAATCGGCCACCTCGGCCGGCCGAGCCGGGCGGCCCAGCGGGATCCCGCCAAGGGAGTCCATCAACTGTCCGAGGGCGGTGTCGCGGTCGACCCCGTTCCCGGCGGCGAGGCGGTCGACGAGCGCGTCGGCGGCGGTGGTCTGGATGAAGCCCGGCGCAACGCTGTTGACCCGGATGCCGTACTGCGCAACCTCGTTGGCCAGGCCCTTGCTGTAGGCGGTCAGCGCCGCCTTGGCTGCCGCGTACCCCAGGGTGGCCTGGTACATCGGCTTGCGGCGCTGGATCGAGGAGAGGTGCACGATCACACCGGCACGCTTTTCGATCATGGATGGGATGAGGCGCCGGTCGAGGCGTACGGCGCCGAGGAGGTTGAGGTTCAACTCCTCCATCCAGGCCTGCTCGGTCAGCGCGGCGAAGCCACCGGCCGGTGCGTGCGAACCGCCGACCACGTGCACGATGATGTCGGCACCACCGAGGCCGAGCAGACGCTCGGCCACGGTCTCCGCGCCGTCGACACTCGACGTGTCGGCGGCGATGAACCGGTCGGCGAACTCGAAGCTGTCGGGCCTGCTGCGGGCGCTGACCCACACGTCCGCGCCCATTTCGCGCAGTCGGTCAGCGATCGCCGCTCCGGCACCCTTCGTCCCTCCGGTCACCAGGGCACGTCGGCCGTGCAGCGAGTCCCGGTCAGACATCTGTTACCCCCGTCTAGGCAGCGTGAAGCTGACGTCGTCACGACGTCGTATAGTTACTTCTGAAACAGCACCTACTGACTTCGACACTAGCACCTACTCGGGAGAGGCACAGTTGTGGCAGGAAAGATCCGCCTGGAGGACCGCGAATGCCCGCTCTCCAGCGCACTGGGCCACGTGGGCGAGTGGTGGACGCTCCTGATCCTGCATGACGCCTTTGACGGCTACACCCGATTCGACCAGTTCCAGGCCAACCTGGGCGTCTCGTCCAGCATCCTGACCAGCCGACTCAAGACCCTCACGAGCCAGGGCCTGCTGGAACGACGCCGCTACCAGACCAGGCCCGACCGCTACGAGTACGTCCTCACCGACCTCGGCCGCAGCCTGCGGCCCGTCGTCGTGGCCCTCGCCGCCTGGGGCAACTCACGCCTCGACCCGAGTGAACGCAGCATGATCCTGGTCGACCGGACCACCGGGGTGGAGGCCGACCCGGTGATCGTGGACCGCGGCACCGGGCGTCCGCTCGACGACGCCGACTTCGTCTTCGCCGCCGGCCCGGCCGCCAGCGAGACCATGCGCAAGCGCTACGAGCACATCCCCACCCAGGGGTGAGTCGTCGCGCGGCTCACTCCAGCGGGTAGAGGCGGGCCGGATCGCCTGGCCGAAGGCTGTCCGGGATGTCGTCCCGAGTGCTGGCGGCGATCGAGCCGAGCAGTGCCAACGATCGCGCGGACTCCGTACCGGGCTCGGCGTGGTAGATCACCAGGAGCTGCCCGTCAGCGCCCGCGACCGCGAGCTTGTCGCAGTACAGGTCGAGGTCACCCACCTCGGGATGGTGCAGCCGGCTGACCACGCCCTCCCGCCGACGCACCTCGTGCCGCGCCCACAACCGGCGGAAACAGTCGCTCTTGAGGGACAGCTCCCCCACCAGCGCCGTCAACCGTGGGTCGTCGGTGTCCCCGCCCGAGTCGGCGCGCATCTGCCCCACGACGCTCTGCATCGCCTGCCGCCAGTCGCGGAACAGCTCCCGCTCGGCCGGGTCCAGAAACACCGCGCGGAGCCGGTTGGCGCCCGGGGCGAGGTTCGGCGACAGTGCCCTCGCCATCGGGTTCGAGGCCAGGATGTCGAGGTAGCGGTTCTGCACGAAGGCCGGCATGGCGAGCTGCCGCAGCAGGTGCAGGATGCTGGCCGGCACCCGCTCGGCGGCCGGCCGGGCCGCCCGCCGCGACCGGGGACGGGTCAGACCGATCATGTACGCGGTCGCCTCCGGGTCCAACCGGAGCACCCCGGCGAGGGCGTCGAGGACCTGCACCGAGGGGTGCCGTTCACGACCCTGCTCCAACCGCAGGTAGTAGTCGGCGCTGATGCCGGCCAACATCGCCACCTCCTCGCGGCGCAGCCCCGGCACCCGGCGCAGGCCCACACCCGGGCCGAGCCCGACGTCCTCGGGCCGGACCTGCTCTCGACGGGCACGCAGAAAGTCGCCGAGCTGATTGGTCGCGTCCATGCCCTCGACGGTAGGCCGCTTCGCCGACCGGTGACTGGTCGTGTCACTACCAGGAACATCTCGCCCTGCCGGTCGGTCGGATGGCGGCGCACAGTCGTCAGGGCGCGGCGAGCCCGGTCCTCCCGGGACGACCGCGTACCCCCTGCGAGAGCGGATAGAGGACGACATGAGCGAGAACCTTCCCGGCGGCGCCCTGACCGTGGCCGACGGCCTCACCCTGAGCCGGATGGGCTTCGGGGCGATGCAGTTGGCCGGCCCGGGCGTCTTCGGCCCACCCCGCGACCGCGAGCAGGCGCTCGCCGTGCTCCGCGAGGCCGTCGATCTCGGTGTCCGGCACATCGACACCAGCGACTTCTACGGCCCGAGGGTGGTCAACGAGCTGATCCGCGAGGCGCTGCACCCGTACCCCGATGACCTGCACCTGGTCACCAAGGTCGGCGCGCGGCGCGGCGACGACGGCTCCTGGATCATGTCTCTTGCCCCCGACGACCTCAAGGCCCAGGTCCGCGAAAACCTCCAGCACCTCGGCCTGGATGTGCTCGACGTGGTCAACCTGCGGGTGGGCGCGACGGAGACCACCACCGACGCGCCCCTCACCGAGCAGTTCGCCGCCCTGGCGGAGTTGCGGCAGGAGGGCCTGATCCGCCACCTCGGGCTCAGCAACGTCACACTCGACCAGCTCACCGAGGCCCAGGCGATCGCGCCGGTGGTGACCGTGCAGAACCTCTACAACCTGGCCAACCGGCGCGACGACGCCCTGGTCGACAGGTGCGCGGCGGAGAACATCGCGTTCGCCTCGTTCTTCCCGCTCGGTGGGTTCACGCCGCTGCAGTCCGGCACGCTCGACGACGTGGCCGCCCGGCTCGGGGCCTCGCCGCAGAAGGTCGCCCTCGCCTGGCTCCTGCAGCGTTCCCCCACCACCGTGCTGATCCCCGGCACCTCAAGCGTGGCGCACCTGCGGGAGAACGTGGCGGCGGCCGACCTGAAGCTGCCGGCCGACGCGATCGAGGAGTTGGACGCGTTGGCTTCCTAGTGTTTGTGCGGCCGGTTGCGGACGAGCACGAGCACGAGCACGGCGGTGACGAGGAAGACGATGCCGTTGACTCGCAACCCAGCCTGGACGCCGGAGGTCAGTGCTTCCGCGAGCGCCGCGCGTACCGAATCGGGCAGCGGCTGGTCGCCGGTGGCGCCGGTGGCCGCCGCCGCCTGCACGACGGCCCGGGTGGGTTCGTCGACCTGGTGGGCGACGAGCCGGTCCGGCAGGTCGGCCAGCATCGTGGTGGTGAGCAGCGTGCCCAGCAGGGACGAGCCGAGCACCGAGCCGACCTGGCGGGCGGCGTTGACCGCTCCGGAGGCCATGCCTGCCTGGGCGGGCGCGACGCTGGCCAACGCCGCCGCTGTCGCCGGGGCCACCACCAGACCGCTGGCCGCACCGAACAACGCGAACAGCGCCCAGCGGTGACCGAATGACGCGGTCGGGCCCTGGGCCGCCAGGGCGAAGCTGGCCACCGCACCGAGGACCAGGCCGACGGTGAGCGGCGCCTTGAAGCCGGTACGACGGATCACGCGCCCGGCACCGAAGGCGACGACCACGTAGGCGCCGAAGAGCACCAGCATCCGCCAGCCGGTGTCCAGCGGGCTGAGGGCCTGGGCACGTTCGTGGAAGAGGACCAGCAGGATCGCCACGCCGGTGAAGCCGAACAGCGACACCGCGCCGACGACCATGACGGCGCTGAACGACGCGGACCGGAACAGCCGTACGTCGAGCATCGGAGCGTTGGTCCGCAGCTCGACCAGTACGAACCCGACCAGTGCGACAACCGCGATGATCCAGGCCGCCGTCACCACCGGGCTGGTGTAGCCGTCCTTGCCACCCTGGATCATCGCGTAGACGGCCGCGGCGATGGCGACGGTGCCGAGCAGCAGGCCGGGCACGTCGAGCCGGGCGGCGCTCGGCCTCGACTCGGCCACCCCGATGGCGGCGACGACGAGGGTGATCACGCCGAGCACGATCGTCGACAGGTAGACGCTGTGCCACTGGTAGTGCCGCAGCAGCGTGCCGGCGATGAGTGGGCCGATCGCGAGCCCGATACCGGAGGCCGCCGACCAGGCGGTGATGACCTCGGTACGTCGGTGCGGGTCGGTGAAGGTCGCGCCGAGGATCGCGAGGCTGTTCGGCAGGATCAGTGCACCGCCGAGGCCCGCCACCAACTGCCCGACGATGACCCAGGCCACGGTCGGAGCGCCGGCCACGACGGCGGCGCCGACGATCATCGCGATGACGCCGGCACCGAACATGCGCTTGCGTCCGTAGCGGTTACCCAGGGTGGCGGCGGACAGCACCACGCTCGCCACCATCAGGGTGTAGGCGCTGGGGATCCAGACCAGGGTGGTCGGGTCGACCTGCAGGTCCTGCTGGATCGTGGTCAGGGCGGAGACCGTCGCGGTGATCTGCAGGAACGTGATCATCGCGCCCAGGCACATGGCGATCAGGGTCACCGGGCGGGAGCCGCGGACGGATGAGCGGGCGGTGCCGGCCGATTCGGGTGCGGGCGGGGCCGCTGTGCTGGTGGTCACTGGGCGTCCTCAGGGCTGGTCGGGCTGACTTGCGTCTGCTGAAGTCAGCAGCGTCCCAGTGAAGCACCTGACTAGCTTCAACGCAAGTCAGGTACGCTTGACGGCATGGAGGACCTGAGGGACGACCGCGACTCCTGGTCGAATGCGAACTGCTCGGTGGCCCGGGCGATGGACATCGTGGGCGGCAGGTCGACGGTCCTGATCATGCGCGAGGCCCTGCTCGGCACGCGACGCTTCGACGACTTCGTCCGCCGGGTCGGCGTCGGCGAGCCCGCCATGGCCGCCCGACTCAGGGAGATGGTCGCCGCGGACCTGCTCGAACGGATCCCGTACCGGGAGCCGGGGCAGCGCACCCGCCACGAGTACCAGCTCACGCGCAAGGGCCGCGAACTGCTGCCGGTCATCACCGCACTGCGCAACTGGGGAGACACCTGGGCCGCCGACGACGCCGGGCCATCCGTCGTCGCCACCCACCACGACTGTGGCCAGCCGATCCGGGCGGTGCTCCGCTGTGCGGCCGGCCACGAGATAGAGGACGGCGAGATCGACATCAGCGCCGGGCCGGGCCGGATCCGGCGCGACTGACGCCTCGGAGCACATCGAACTTGTCGTACACCTGTTCTAATCTTGGGTCATGGTTGAGGAGTTGGCGCAGGCAGACGACGCCGTCGCCGCCTGCGTCAATGCCGCCGCCTGGGCCCTGGCCGAGCACGAGCTGATCGCCGCGCTCGATGCCGCGCACCGCCTGGAGCAACGCCTCGCCGCCGTGAAACTCGCCCTGATCCGCGAGCTCGACGCCCGCGGCACCGCCCGCGCGCAGGGCGCCTCGTCGACGCCGGTCTGGCTGCGCGACCGGCTCCGGCTCACCGTCCCCACCGCCCGCCGGCTCGTCGACCTCGCCGCCGCGCTCGACACCGGCAACCCAGGGGTACGACACGCACTGGCCAGCGCCGACATCACCCTCGACCAGGCTCGGGTCATCGCCGACACCGTCGACACGGTGCAAGCCACTGCCGGCGCCGAGGCCGCCGACAAGGCCATCGGCGTGCTGGTCCACTGGGCCGGGCAGTTCGACCCCGTCCTCCTGCGCAAACTCAGCACCCGCATCCTCGACCACGTCGCCCCCGACATCGCCGACGCCGCCGCAGCAGCAGCCCTGCAAGCCGAAGCCGCCCGGGCAGCCCGCGACAGGCACCTCACCATCTCCGAGCAGACCGGTGGCCGTTTGCGGCTCAGCGGCACCCTCGACGCCGAAGCCGCCGGCCTGCTGCGCGCCGCCATCGACCCGCTGAGCGCACCCGCAGGCTCCGACGACACCCGCACCCCCGGACAACGCCGCCACGACGCCCTCGCGGACGTCTGCCGGCTCACCCTGCGCACCGGCGAGCTACCCGAACACGGCGGCGACTCGGCCCAGATCGTCGTCACCACCAGCTACGACGGCCTCGCCCGGCAACTGCAGAACGGCACTCTGGACACCGGCCTCCCATTCGGCGCGGGCGCTCTCGACACCGGTCTCCACCTCGGCGCGGGCACCCTCGACACCGGTCTCCACCTCGGCGCGGGCACCCTCGACACCGGCCTTCAGCTGACCCCGGAAACCGTGCGCCGCCTCGCCTGCGACGCCACCATCCTGCCCGCCGTCCTCGCCGGAGCTGGCCAACCACTCGACGTGGGCCGACAACGACGGCTCATAACGGGACCCCTACGACGGGCGCTGGTCCTGCGCGACCGTGGCTGCGCCTTCCCCGGCTGCGACCGACCACCCCGCTGGTGCGACGCCCACCACATCCACCACTGGGCCGACGGCGGCCAGACCAGCCTCGACAACGCTGTGCTGCTCTGCGGCCACCACCACCGACACCTCCACCACAGCGACTGGACCGTCCACCTCGCCAGCGACGGCCACCCCGAGTTCATCCCACCCGCCTGGCTGAACCCCGAACAGGTCCCCCGCCGCAACCACTACCACCGGAGGACGTGAGCACGGCGAACACGCCTGGACACTGATCGACTTCATTCACGCTGGTCGGCCTGCCAAGCGCGCTTGGCTTACCGACGTCGAGTCAGGGTGTCGCCAGCCGTCAGGCTCGGACCAGCGCCGGCACGTCGGGATACCGCATGGCAGGTTCGACGCCGGTCGCCCGCTCCACGACGCGGCGCTGGGCACCGTTGCCGCGCCAGCCCTGGGCCGAGTCAAGGAGGTGATGCAGGGTGCGGCCGAGCAGGTGCACGGTGGTCCGCTGGTCGATCACCGCGCCGCGAACGAACTCCTCCGGAGCCATGTAGCTGCGTGAGCCGGGCAACCGATCGGCGTCGAGTACGAACGGGCCGGGTCGGTACTCGTCCAGGTCGATCAACCGCAACCGACCGGCGGCAAAGTCGTACAGGAAGCAACCGTCGTAGAGGTCGACGGCGAGCAGGCCGGCAGCGCTGACGGCGAGATGGGCGTCGAGGATCGCGTCGAGCGCCACCTCGACCTGCGGCACCGGCAGACGGTGAAACCGGGTCAGCCCGGTACGGTCCGTGCCGTGCACGGTGGCGTGGTTCAGCACGCTGCCGTCGTACCAGGGGTAGACGAGCGTCGGGCCGACCTCGCCAAGGACTGTCCGTGTTGGACTGACGATCACCGGGTGACGGACTGCGGCGTGCACCGCGCAGGCCCGGCCGAGGGATGCTCGCCCCTCAGCCGTGGTGGCCGTCTTGACGAACCAGCGCCGGCCCGCCTCCTCGACTGCGTAGGACAGGCAGCCGGAGTCCTGCGCATCGAAGACCGCGTAAGCCGACTCGATCGATGGCACGGACACCCGACGAGACTACGGCGCTCGCCTACAGACGAGGGGCGCCGCGCAGGGACAGCGCCGCGCGGGGACAGCGCCGCGCAGGGACAGCGCCGCGCAGGGACAGCGCCGCGCAGGGACAGCGCCGCGCGGGGACGGTCGGGCGGGGACGGCCGGGCGGGCGACCCAAAATGACGCGCAAAGTACCCGTTGCGTTACGAGCTTGTTTCCAAGATTACGGGCAGGTTACGAGTGCTTCTCGAAGATCGATAGCGATCCTAGGTTTCGGCCACCGTCATCAGTCGTGGCGGCCGGCACCGAACGTGGAGGCAACGACGTGCCACAACCGAACACACATCGGACCGGACGGGCCAGGCGCGGGGTCAGCATGCTGGCCGCCGTTGCGCTGACCGCGGCCGGCCTGACCAGCCTGCCCGGCAGCGCCACCGCCGCGCCGACCAGCAGTGGACCGACCGCCCGCTACCTGGTGCAGCTCGACGAGGAGCCGCTGGCCACCTACACCGGCGGTGTCCCCGGCATCGCCGCGACCAAGCCAACCGACGGCGCCAAGCTGAACCGCACGTCGGGCAGCGCGAACGCGTACCGGGATCACCTGCGCCAGAAGCGCAAGTCCGTGCTGGACCGGGTCGGCGTGCCGGCCGACCGCACCCGCGTCACCATGGAGACCGCGTTCAACGGCTTCGCCGCCGACCTGACCGGACCGCAGGCCGCCCGGCTGCGCGCCACCCAGGGCGTGCGAGCGGTGTACGAGAGCCAGAAGGTACACGCGACCACCTCGCACACCCCCGACTACCTGGGCCTGACCGGCAAGGGCGGGGTGTGGAAGAAGCAGTTCGGCGGTGACTCCCGCGCTGGTGAAGGCGTCATCGTCGGGGTCATCGACAGTGGCTACTGGCCGGAGAGCGCGAGCTTCGCACCCCTGCCCAGCCCTCGCCCCGACCAGGCCATCATCGACGCCAAGTGGAAGGGCACCTGCGACGTTGGCATCGAGGCGCCGGTCACCTGCAACAACAAGGTGATCGGAGCCCGCTGGTACAACGACAGCGGCATCGCCGACGCGTTCCCCGACGACTACTCCTCGCCCCGTGACCGCAACGGCCACGGCACCCACACGGCCAGCACCGCGGCCGGCCTCAACGGCGTGCGGGCGACGTCGGGCACCCAGGACCTGGGCACGATCTCCGGTATGGCGCCGGCCGCGCGACTGGCGATCTACAAGGCGCTGTACGACAACGGTGCGGGCGGGGCGACCGGTACCGACATCGACATCGTGCACGCCATCGACGACGCGGTCGCCGACGGCGTCGACGTGATCAACTACTCGATCGGCGACGACACCGAGCGGTTCGGCGCGGTCGACGCGACGTTCTTCAACGCTGCCGCCGCCGGGGTGTTCGTCGCCGCCGCCGCCGGCAACTCCGGCCCGTTCGCCAACACCGTCGACAACTCGACCCCGTGGCTGACCACGGTGGCCGCGAGCACCACGGACCAGCAGAACAACCGGAAGCTCACCCTCGGCAACGGCACCACCATCACCGGTGCCGGCATGGGTGAGACCGGCGTCGGGCCGGCCCGACTGGTCTTCGCGAAGGACAGCGCGCTCGACCCGGACGGCGCCTACGGCGCTGGCCTCTGCGCCGACGACACGTTGGATCCGGCCAAGGTCAAGGGCGCGATCGTGCTCTGCATCCGCGGCGAGATTCCCCGTACCGACAAGAGCATCGAGGTGGCCCGGGCCGGCGGGGTCGGCATGGTCCTCTACAACGAGGAGCTGAACTCCCTCAACGCCGACGTGCAGACCGTGCCGACCGTGCACATCAACGAGGTCGACCTGGCCACGGTCACCGCGTACGTCGCGAAGGGCAACGCCACGGCGACCATCTCGCCGAGCAAGCTGGAGATTGTCGAAGCTCCGTCGGTCGCCGCGTTCTCCTCGGCGGGCCCGTCGAACCTGAACGCCGGCGAGCTGCTCAAGCCGGACATCAGCGCGCCCGGTCAGGACATCGTCGCGGCGTTCTCCCCGTCCATCGGCGGCAATGACTTCGCCCTGGAGTCGGGCACCTCGATGGCGGCGCCGCACATCGCCGGTATCGCCGCCCTGCTGCTGGCGAAGCACCCCGACTGGTCGCCGGCGGCGGTCCGCTCGGCGCTGATGACCAGCGCCGTGGACAAGACCGACAAGGGCAACCCGATCAAGATCGGCACGTACGACGCCACCCCACTCAACTACGGCGCCGGCCAGGTCGAGCCGGGCAGCGCCTTCGACCCGGGCCTGGTGTACGACTCCAACCAGCAGGACTGGATCCAGTACCTGTGCGGGGTGTCCGCCGACCGGGGCAGCGACTACGGCCTCGACCTGGAGGGCTGCGACACGATCGGCTCGATCGAGACGGCCCAGCTCAACTACCCGTCGATCTCGTTGGGCCGGATGGTGGGCAAGCAGACGGTCACCCGTACCGTCACCAACGTCAGCGACAAGACCAGCACCTACACCTCGTCGGTGCAGGCCCCGCCGGGCTACAAGGTCAAGGTCACCCCGGCCAAGATGCAGATCCGCCCCGGCAAGTCGGCCCGCTTCACCGTGGAGGTCACCAACACCGGCGGCGCGTTCGACACCTGGGCCGACGGCTCGCTGACCTGGCGCGACCAGTTCAAGCACGAGGTACGCAGCCCACTGGTCGTGCACAACTCCGGACTGGTCGCCCCCGACGCCATCACCGGCAAGGGCACCTTCGGCAGCGTTCCGATCGCCGCCGAGGTCGGTTACAAGGGTCAGCTGATCTCGCAGCTCTTCGGCCTGACCGCGGGCACCAGCAGCACCGTCACCCTGCAGGGTGACGGACCGAGCTGGGACTGGAGCACGTCGAACAACCTGCCGGTGCCGCTGCCCGCTTCGATCAGCAGGACCACGCTGCACGTACCGGCCGGCACCCGCAGCCCGCTCATCCAGGTCACGTCGGAGCGGCCCACCTGCTCCCACATCGACTGGGACGACGAGGAGGGGGTGATGGAGTGCACCGAGTTCAGCCTCAACGTCTATGACAAGAACGGGAAGTTCGTCACCGCCACGGTCAGCGGTCGGGACGGCGCCAAGGTGACGTTGCCGGAGGGCGCCGGCGACTACATCGTCGTCGTCGAGCAGGAGTTCACCGAGAACATCCCGGCGGGCGCGAACGCGTACACCATCACCAGCTACCTGCCGGGCGCGCCGGGCACCTCCACCGGCCGGTTCACCATCGACCCGAAGCAGCGCAGTGTGCAGCCGGGCGCGACGGCGAACCTGACCCTGCGCTGGTTCGGCCTCGCGCCGGGGGAGCGCTACCTCGGGGTGCTGGAGTTCCGCAACGGTGACGGTTCCCTGAAGACCGTGCCGGTCACCGTCCAGTCCTGACGGTGTCGACCGACCGGCGGACCGGCGTGTGACTCAGGTCACCGTCGGTCCGCCGGCCGACCGTTCGTCCCACCGGGGGTGATCTGCTCGACCCCACGGTGATCGACGGCAACGAGGACAAGACGCGGGGCGGCGGGGGCCCAGTTCCCGTCCGCCCCGAACGTCTGCGCGGACCCGTCGAGTTCGTCGGACGAGCAGAGGAGCTGGCCCAGCTACGCCGGCTCGTCGAAGCCCCGCCGTGCCTGATCCTGCTGGAGGGCGAGCCCGGGATCGGCAAGAGCCGGCTGATCGCCGAACTGCTCGCCGAACTTCCCGGGCACCACCTCGTCGGCGAGTGCGACGACGTGCCGGAACCCTTTCCACTCGGTGTGCTGCTGGACGCGATCCGCGGCAGCGGCGACCGACTCGGCGCGCTCAGCCCGGTGGCCGGTGCGCTCGCACCGCTGCTGCCCGAACTGGCGGACGCGCTGCCCGACGCGCCACTCCCGTTGACCGACCCGGCCGCCGAGCGGCACCGCCTGCTCCGGGCCGTCGCCGCGGTGCTGGCCGCGCTGAGTCCCGCCACGCTGCTGCTCGAGGACCTGCACTGGGCCGACCCGGTGACCTGCGAACTCCTCGGCTACCTGAGCACCCACCCGGTCGACGGGCTGGCGGTGGTGCTGACCGCCCGCACGGCGGCGCCGGGAGGCACCACGCCGATCCACGACGCGTTGGCGCGGACACCACCGTGGAGCGTCACCCGCGTCGCGCTCAGCCCGCTGGACGCTGATGACGTACGCCGGCTGGCCGCCCGGACCCTGCGGCTCGACGACCCGCCGCAGCAACTGACGGCGACCCTGCTCGACCGCACCGCCGGCATCCCGTTCGTGGTCGAGGAGGTGCTGCGTACGCTCGCCGAGCGCGGTGGCGACCCGTTGGCCGACGACAGCGTCCCGTTCGTTCTGCGTGACGTGCTGCTCTGGCGGCTGCGCCCGCTCGACGAGGCCGCTCGGGAGGTGCTCGGCGCCGGTGCCGTGCTGGGGCTGGCACCGGACCAGCGCATCCTCGCCTCCGTGCTCAGCCTGGACCGGGTGGCGGTCGGCGCGGCACTGACCGCGGCCCACCAGGCGGGCCTGCTGCACGACGCCGGGGATGGCCTGCGGTTCCGCCACGACCTGGCCCGACAGGTGGTGTACGACCTGGTGCCCCGGGAGAACCGCGAGTGGCTGCACCTGCGCGTCGCTCGGGTGCTGGAGCGGGAGCTGCCGAGGCCGGTCGCCCAACTGGCGCACCACTATCGCCGGGCCGGCAGCGGCGCCGACTTTGTCCGCAACGCCGAAGCGGCCGCCGACCTGGCCACCGAGCGCGGCGACGACGCGACCGCCGCCAGCTTCCTGCTCCAGACGATGGACGTCGCCGAGCTTCCCCGACCGGTACGGGTACGGCTCGCCGCCAAGCTGGGCCGCTCGGCCATCGACGGGCTCAGCCAGGCCGAGGCGATCCCGGTGCTGGAACGGCTGCTCGCCGACCGACGGTTGCCGCCCGGCGCCCGCGGTGAACTGGGTCTGGTGCTCGGGCGGATGCTGCGCCAGCAGGGCGAGGCGCTGCGCGGCTACACCGAGATCGAACGTGCGGTGCCGTACCTGCGCGCACCGCGACGCAAGGCCCCGGCGCTCGCGGTGCTGGCGGCCCCGGACACCGTCGTCGGCCGGCACGTCGACGACCACCTGGCCCGCTGCGCGGAGGCGGAGAGCGCCGCGGCGGCCAGCGGGGACCCGGGGGCGCACCTCGCGGTCCGCATCGCCCGAGCCTCGCTGCTGCTGGAGTTGGGCGATCCGGCGGCCTGGGCGATCATCACCGAGCTGCGGGCGTCCGCGGAGTTGGCCGACCGGCCCCGCGAACATGCCCGGGCCTGCCTGAACTGGGCGCAGGGCGCGTTGCACGCCGGGCACCCGGAGCAGGCCGAAGCGCTCCTGACGGCCGGCCGGGCGCTGGTCGACGAGACCGGGTACGAGCGGCTGGCCTCCCTGGTCGAGGCGACCGCACTGTCGCTGGATCGGGCCGCCGGGCGGCTGGACGGACTCGCCCAGCGGCTCACCCGACTGGTGGCCAGCACCGAGCGGATGCCGGTCACCCTGCTCGACGCGCGGGCCGAACTGGCCACCGTGCTGGCCCGTACCGCCACCGGCGGCGGCGGCGGCGATCAGGTGGAGTTGGCCGAACGGGCGCTGCGGGAGGTGGTGGCCGACGCCCGGCGGGTCGGCGCGATCTGGCCGCTGGTGCAGGCACTCACGGCGCTGGCCCGGCTGACGCTGGCCGGGAGACCGGACGAGGCCATCCGGCACGCGACGGATGCGCTGTCGCTGGTACGCGGTAAGGGCATCCTGACGTGGGCAGCCGAGGCCGTGCTGGTGCTGTCCGAGGCTGCGGTCGCAGTGGGTGAGCCGGCGCGGGCCACGGCAGCGGTGAACGAGCTGGAGGCCGGGATCGCGGGCCGCGACGCTCCACTCGCCCTGGCTGCCCTACGCCGGTGCCGGGAACTCGTGCCCACCTGAGCCGACCCGGCTGGTGCGGGCGACGGGCCTGTAGCCGGTGACCGACCTGACTTCGGCCTCGGTGGGATCGCCACCGAGGCCGAAGTAGGTGTTCCAGCTGTGGTGCTCCGGCCTCAGTCGCGGGTCAGCACGATGAGGTCGGCGTCGTGGGTCGGGCTCCACTGCACGGGCAGGCCGAGCGCGCCGAGGTGGCTGCCGGAGTAGTGCCGGTCGCCGTGCCGGTAGCGGGCCGCCGGGTCGAGGCCACGCAGCGGCAACCGGACCGGGCGGGACGGCAGCAGACCGGCACCGTCGAGCCGGCCGGTGTGCCAGGCCAGCACGACCACCCGGCTCTCGTCCGGCGCGGTGTACTGCACGGCGCAGCGGGCCTGGTCAGGCCCCCCGATCAGGTGCACCTCGCCGTGCGTGATGACGTCCCGGATCTCCTTGTAGCGGGCGATCCAGCCGGCCGCCTCGGCCCGCTCGATGGGGGTCCAGGCCCGGATGTCGGCGCCGATGCCGAGCACGCCGGCCATCGCCAGGACGAACCGGAACGCGAGCGTTCGCGGGCGGGGATCGAACAGGCCGGGCGCGTCGGTGACCCAGGAGCTGAGCAGGTGCGGGGCGTTGGCGTGCAGGAAGCCGTACTGGATGGCCAGCCGGTCCAGCGGACCCGTGTTGTCGCTGGGCCAGAAGACGTCGGCTCGGGCGGCCATCGCCAGGTCGGTTCGCGCGCCACCACCGGCGCACGCCTCGATCAGCACCCCGGGATGGTCCCGACGCAGCCGCTCGTAGATCCGGTGCAGGTTGGCCACGTGCGCGCCGTCCAGGTCGAGCGGCCCACCCCCGCCCGGGCGCCCCGGCTCGGTACGCGGCCGGTTGAAGTCCCACTTCAGGTAGTCGATGTCGTACCGGCGCAGCAGACCGTCCACCGTGGAGTGGACGAACTCGGCTACCTCCGGTCGGCCCAGGTCGAGCAGGTACTGGTTGCGTACCGGGGTGAGCGGCCGACCGTCGACGGAGTAGACCCACTCCGGGTGCTCGGCGTAGAGCGTCGACTTCGGGTTGACGCACTCCGGCTCGACCCAGAGCCCGAAGTTCAGCCCGAGCGCCCGGACGTCGGCGATGAACG
The DNA here is from genome assembly GCF_014201145.1 of Micromonospora parathelypteridis. NCBI lineage: Bacteria > Bacillati > Actinomycetota > Actinomycetes > Micromonosporales > Micromonosporaceae > Micromonospora > Micromonospora parathelypteridis. The sequence continues at coordinate 3,776,549 of NZ_JACHDP010000001.1, read as the reverse complement.
CGTCGAACCCGGCTGGGAACTTCGCCGGGTCGGGCGTCCAGTCACCCAGGCCCGCGGTGTCGTCGTTGCGCCCGACGAACCAGCCGTCGTCCACGACGAACGTCTCCACACCCAGCTCGGCGGCGATCCGGGCGAGCGCGAGCTGACTCTCCGCCTCGACGGCGAAGTAGGTGGCCTCCCACGAGTTGTAGAGCACCGGGCGCGGGGTGAGCCGCTCACCGGCGAGCAACCGCTGGTGGGTGTGCCAGACCCGCGCCAGCCCGTCCAGGCCCTCCGCGCTGTACGCCCCGGTGATCACCGGCAGGGTCAACCGTGCTCCCGCGGCCAGCTCCAGCGGGCCGTCGGCGAGGTGACGGCCGGCGCGTACCCGGGTCAGGCCGCCGGTGTCCCGCTCGGCGCTGATCTCCCACGAACCGGTCCAGGCCAGTGCCATCGCCCAGGCCGGCCCGGTCGGCTCGGCACTGTCCCGCACGGCCAACCAGGGCACGTGCAGGTGCCCGGGTACGCCCTGGGAGCTGCCGATGCTGAACGTGCCGTGCCCCAGGTCGACGTGGGAGAGCTGGAACTCCTGCGCCCACTGCCCCCACTGGTGGCTGAGCAGCGCGCCGTGCGGTGTCGGTACGCAGAACCCACCCGAGCCGGCCCGGACGACCCGCAACGGGCCGGTGCCGTCGTTGGTCAGTTCGACCCACCGCTGCACCACGTCGGTGCCGGCGGGCACCCGGTAGTGCACGGTGGCCCGCAGCCCGGTCACCGCGTCGGCGAAGTCGACCGCCAGCTCCCGCCCGTCGGCGTCGACCCGCACGTCGGTGTGGACGAAGCCGACCCAGCGCTCCCCGGTGGGGGTTTCGATGACCAGGTCCGCGCCAGTGAAGGGGCGATCGGCGTCGGTGGCGTACTCGATGGGGGCGGCGTCCCCGGCGGTGAGGAACGGCACCGGGCCGTCGTAGGCGACCGGCGACGGCCCGTCGGAGACGCCGTGCGGCCCCCACGCGACCAGCTCAAGCCAGCGGCCGTGCGCCGGGACGGTCACCGTGTACTCGGTGTGCACGCCGCGCAGCGTCCAACGCTGCGGCGTCGCGGCGGTCACTTGACCGCTCCGAGAGCCAGGCCGGAGACGAAGTGCCGCTGGAAACGCAGGAAGACCGCGACGGTGGGGACCGCCGCGATGACCGTGCCGGCGGCGATGACGTTCCAGGACGAGACGAACTGTCCCTGGAGGCCGAGCAGCGCCGGGGTGACCGGCATCTTGTCGTCGGTGCGCAGCACGGTGATCGCCCAGAGCAGATCGTTGAAGATCCAGGTGAAGGAGAGCGCACCGAGCGCGGCCAGCGCGGGCCGGGTCAGCGGCAGCATGACCCGGGTGAAGATCTGCGCCGTGCCGGCGCCGTCGATCGTCGCCGCCTCCTGGATCTCGCCCGGCAGGTCCCGCATGAAGCCGTGCAGAACGAACGTGTAGAAGCCGAGCCCGAAGCCGACCTGCACCGCGATCAGCGCCCAGAGCGTGTCGTACAGGCCGGTCAGCTCGCTGAACTTGGACACCGGGATGAGCAGGATCTGCGGTGGCAGCAGGTTACCGGCGAGCATCAGCAGCAGAATGGTCCGCCGGCCGGGAATCCGGAAGCGACTCAGCGCGAACGCGGCCATCGCGGCCAGGCACAGGCTCAACGCCACCGACGGGACAGTGACCAGCATGCTGTTGATCAAAGCGCGCAGTTCGCCGCCGTCGGTCCACGCCTGCCGGTAGGTGTCCAGGGTGAACGACTGGGGCAGGCTGCCCACGCCGTGCGCGGCGATGTCGTCGAACGATCGGGTGGACATCACCACGACCCAGAGCACCGGGCCCAGCCAGAGCAGCGAGAGCAGGATCATGCCGGTGTGGAAGGCGCCGGTGCGGAGCTTGTTCATCACGCTTCCTCCCGGAACGCGCGAACCAGGTAGCCGAGGATGACGGCCAGCGCGAGCACGAAGATCACGACGGCGATCGCGGAGGCGTAGCCCAGCCGCAGGCTCTGGAACGCGGTCGAGTACATGTAGGTGCTGAGCAGCTCCGAGGAGTGGTACGGCCCACCCTTGGTCAGCGACCAGACGATGTCGAACGAGCGCAGCGAGTCGATCACGATGACCGACAGCACGACGGCGTTGACCCCCTTGAGCTGGGGGATGGTGACGTGCCGCAGCCGCTGCCAGGAGTTGGCACCGTCCATCCGGGCCGCCTCGTGCAGCGCCGGGTCGATCGCCTTCAGCCCGGCCAGGAACAGCACCATCACGTACCCGATCTGCCGCCACAGGGCGGGCAGGATCACCGCGTACAGGGCGGTCTGCGGGTCGGCTAGCCAGGGCCGGATCAGGTGCTCCAGGCCAACGGCCCGCAGCAGCGTGTCGGCGATGCCGTCGGGCTGGTAGAACACCCGCCAGACCAGCGCGGTCACCACCAGCGAGAAGACGACCGGGGTGAACAGGGCGGCCCGATAGAAGCCCACCCCGCGCCGCTCCTTCTGCAGGACCAACGCCATGCCGAAACCGCCCAGCACGGAGAGGCCACCGAAGAGCACCAGCCAGATCACCGTGTTGAGCAGCGCACCCCGGAAGGTGGCGTCACCGGTCAGCTCGACGTAGTTGTCCGTGCCGACGAAGGTCGGCGGCGACATCCCGTCCCAGCGGGTGAGGGAGAACCAGAAGCCCTGGAGCGCCGGCCAGAAGACCCAGATGCTCTCGACCGCGAACGGCACCAGGACGAACGCCACCAGCAGCGGCGACAGTCGAGCCGACCGTCGCCGCCGCCGGGTGGGTGTGACCGAAGTCGTGGAGACTGTTGCTGTCACGTCAGCCCTTGAAGACCTTCTCGGCGCCGGCCTGCCACTCCCGCAGGATCGCGTCGATCTGGTCCGGCTTGTCGAGGAACTTGGTCAGTGCGGTGTCCGCGGTCGGCTGGAGTGCGTCGCTCGAGTCGCGGTTGAAGAACTGAGTCAGCTCCTTGGCCTCGTCCAGCATCGCCTTGCCCTTGGCGACCAGCGGCGAGTCGGAGGCCTTGGCCTTGGGGTTGGCCGGCAGCACGATGCCGGAGCTGGCCTTGACGTACGCCTCCTGGGCCTCGACCCCGGAGAGGTAGGTCAGCAGGGCCTTGGTGCCGTCCGGGTTGGCGGTCTTCGCGCTCGCGAAGAAGCCGTCCGTCGGGGCCTCCTCGGCCAGCGGCACCGCCGGGTCGATGATCGGGAACCGGAAGAAGTCCAGGTCGCCGAGGGCGTCCTTGGGTGCCGCGTCGGCGAAGAACGTGCCGATCAGGAACATGCCGGTCTTGCCGGCCAGCAGCGCGGTGGTCGCCTCCTGGAACGGGTACGCCTTGCCCTTGGGGTCGAAGTAGGGCAGGGCCTCGCGCCAGCGGGTGAAGACCGCCTTGACCTTGGGGTCGTCGAAGCGCTGCTTGCCGGCGAGCAGCTCGCGGTGGAACGGCGCGCCGTTGATCCGGATGTTGAGGTAGTCGAACCAGGCCGAGGCGATCCACGGGGTGTCGCCGAGACCGATGCCGATCGGCGGAACGCCCTTGCTCTTCAGCGTCTCGCACAGGGCCAGGAAGTCGGTCCAGGTCTTCGGCTCCTGCACGCCCCACTTGGCGAAGTTGGACTTGCGGTAGAAGAAGCCCCACCAGTAGTTGTTCATCGGCACGAAGACCTGCTTGCCGCTGGCCTCGGTGGAGAGGGTGCGCAGCGACTCGGGGTAGTCGCCCATCGACTTCCACACGTCGGAGACGTCCAGCAGCAGGTTCTTGCTGGCGTAGTCGTTGGCGACCGAGCCCGCGTACCAGGTGTAGAGGTCCGGCGGGTTCGCCGAGGTCAGGTACGTCGGGAGCTGGGTCCGGAAGGTCTCCGAGGCGATCGTGTTGAGGCTCGCCTTGCCCTTGCCCTGCGCGTTGAAGTTCGCAATGAGCTTCTCCATCGCCTCCTTGGCCTGGGGCGAGGAGAGGTTGGACTGGATCGTGACCGCGCCCGAGCCGTTGCTCGTCGTCGGCCCGCTCGCGGAGCTGGCGCACGCGCTGAGGAACGAGCTGGCGCCGAGTGCACCCATTCCGGCGAGCCCAAGGTGGCCCAGGAATCGCCGGCGACCGGGGTCGAAGTCGCTCACGGAGGTATCCCTTCCTCTACGACACGTAGCGTCACTGCGCGATGTGTCGTCCATGTGAATGCTGTGACGAGAAGGTTGCATCGGTCGTCGCCGGCTGTCAAGATATCTTCGTAATTAATGATTAGACGAGACCATGGCGGGGGTCAGGTGGATCAGCCTATGCGCCGGCTTGAAGGCAAAAACGCGCTGGTCACCGGCGCGATGGGCGGCATCGGCGCCGCCACTGCCCGGCGGCTCGCCGCCGAGGGGGCAGCGGTCGCACTGCTCGACGTGCACGACTCGGCCCCGCTGGCCGACGAACTGACCGCCCGTGGCGACCGAGCACTGTCCGTAGTGGTCGATGTCAGCGAGGAGAGCGACTGGGCGACTGCGGTGTCTGCCGTACGCGCCAGCCTCGGCCCCATCGACATCCTGGTCAGCAACGCGTACGCCGTGCAGGTCGCTCCGGCCCACGAGACCAGCCGGCAGTCCTGGGACCACCAGCTCGGCGTCAGCCTCACCGGCTCGTTCCTCGGCGTACGCGCCTGTCTGGACGATCTGCGGGCACGCTCGGGCGCGGTCGTGCTGATCTCCTCGGTGCACGCGCTGGTCGGGTTGCCCGGCCGGCCCGCGTACGCCGCCGCCAAGGGCGGCCTGGTCGCGCTCGGCCGCCAACTCGCCGTGGAGTACGGCCCCCAGGTGCGCGTCAACACCGTGCTGCCCGGGCCCATCCTCACCGGCGCCTGGGCGGACGTGTCCGAAGAGGACCGGAGACGCAGCGTCGCGGAGACTGTCACCAAGCGCTTCGGCACACCGGACGAAGTGGCCTCGACGGTCGCCTTCCTCGCCTCATCGGACGCCGCCTACATCACCGGCGCGAGCCTCGTGGTGGACGGCGGTTGGACAGCGGTGAAAGCCTCGGCCTGAGAGATCGATACCGACCAGCGAAAAGGCCAGGAGCATTGGCACAGTACGCACGCCGCGGCATCCATGGGCAGACCGTCGAGGCGATCGCCCGTCGCATCCTCACCGGTGAGATCGCCGCCGGCGCGACCCTGAACATCGTCGCGTTGCAGGAGGAGTTCGACGTCAGCCTGACGGCGCTACGCGAGGCGCTGAAGGTCCTCTCGGCCAAGGGCATCGTCGACGCCCGGCAGAAACGCGGCACCTTCGTCCGGCCCCGCGCCGACTGGAACCTGCTCGACGGTGACGTGATCCGCTGGCAGTTCGCCGAGGGCACCGACCAGCGGCTGCTCGACCAACTGCACGAGGTACGCGCCATCATCGAGCCGGCCGCCGCACGGCTGGCCGCCACCCGTGCGACCGAGGAAGACGTGGCCGCCCTCGACCGGGCGCTGGCCGAGATGGCCGAGGCCATCGGTGATCCGGCCGCCGCCGTCGCCGCCGACCTCGCCTTCCACCGCGCGCTCCTCACCGCCACGCACAACGAGTTGTTGGAGCGGATGGAGGTCGTGATGGAGACCGGGCTCGCCGAACGGGACCGGCTGGTGCACGGTGGCGCCGCGCACGACGACCCGGTGCCCAGCCACCGTGCGGTCGTCGACGCGCTGCGCGAGCGGGACGAGACGGCGGCCGAGACCGCTATGCGCGAGTTGCTGGACAAGGCCGTCCGGGACGTCGCGAAGGTACGGGGACAGAGGGGCAGTTAGTGAAGATCGAACGGATCGAGACCTTCCTCGTCGCGCCACGGTGGTTGTTCTGCCGGGTGGAGACCGACGACGGGCTGGTCGGGTGGGGTGAACCGGTGGTGGAGGGGCGCGCCGAAGTGGTGCGCAGTGCCGTCGAGGTGCTCTCCGAATACCTGATCGGTGCGGATCCACTCCGCATCGAGCAGCACTGGCAGGTGCTCACCAAGGGCGGCTTCTACCGGGGCGGCCCGATCCTCTCCAGCGCGGTCGCCGGCCTCGACCAGGCACTCTGGGACATCGCCGGGCAGGCGTACGGCGCTCCGGTGCACGCGCTGCTCGGTGGGGCGGTGCGCGAGAAGGTCCGGGTCTACTCCTGGATCGGCGGAGACGAGCCCAACGAGGTGGCCGACGCCGCCGCCGCGCAGGTCGCCGCCGGACTCACCGGCGTCAAGATGAACGCCTCCGGGCGGCTCTCCCCCATCCCCACGTCTGCCGAGGTGGACGAGGTGGTCGGCCGGGTCGCCGCCGCCCGAGAGGTGCTCGGCCCCGACCGGGACATCGCACTGGACTTCCACGGTCGGGCCGGCCTGGCCGCCGTACGCCGGATCCTGCCCGAGCTGGTCCCGCTGCGCCCGTTCTTCGTGGAGGAGCCGGTCCTACCCGACCAGGCCCACCACCTGCGCGACATCGTCGCCGGCACGCCGATCCCGGTAGCCACCGGCGAGCGGCTCTACGGTCGCTCCGAGTTCCTCGGCCCACTGCAGGCCGGGATCGCCGTGGTTCAGCCAGACCTGTCGCACGCCGGTGGGATCTCCGAGGTCCGCCGGATCGCCGCGCTGGCCGAGACGTACGGCGCGCTGCTCGCCCCGCACTGCCCGCTCGGCCCGATCTCCCTGGCGGCCAGCCTCCAGGTGGCCTTCGCGACCCCGAACTTCCTGATTCAGGAGCAGAGCATCGGCATCCACTACAACGTCGGGTCGGAGCTGCTGGACTACCTGATCGACCCGGAGCCGTTCCGGTTCGTGGACGGGCACATCGCCCGCCTCGAACGGCCCGGCCTGGGCATCACCGTGGACGAAGGCGCGGTCCGGAAGGCCGCCCGTACCCCGCATGCCTGGCGCAACCCGGTCTGGCAGCACGCCGACGGGTCGTTCGCCGAATGGTGACCGGCGCGAAGCCGGTGCCGCTGCGCGCGGCGTACGACGCGGCGCGCGGCGGTCGGTGGACCAGCCTGCACGGCGGCGGCCGGGAGTGGCTCTGGCGCGGCCCCGAGCCCGGCCGGGACGAGGTACGCCCCGACGACGCGTTCGTCGACGCCGGCGGGCTGGAGGAGTGCCTGCCCACCGTGCGCGGAGAACCCGACCACGGTGAGGTGTGGTCGCGCCCGTGGCGCACCGCCAGCCCGGGAACCGTGGTCATCGAGCGGCCGGCGTTCGTCCTGACCCGCCGGATCGCCGACTCCGACGGCGTGGTGGTGGCCGACTACCGACTGGCCGCCGATCCCGGTCACCGGTTCGTCTGGGCGGCGCACGCTCTGTTCGACCTCTCCCCCTCGGCCCGTCTCGACGCGCCCACCGGCACCCGGACCCGGCTGCACCCGGAGGCCGCGGCGCTCCTGCCGCCGGGTAGCTGGCCCACCGGTGAACCCTGGCTGACCGGGCCGTGGCCGGCCCCCGCCGGGCTGACCCTGGACACCCTCGGCCCGGACGACGGGACCGCGCTCGGCGCGGTGCTGCTCGACTGCCCCCGGGTCCAGGTGATCGACGGCGTCGACCGGCTGACCCTGGAGCTGGAGTGCGATGATCAGCCCCGCAGCACGGCACTCTGGCGCAACCTGGGTGGCTGGCCGACCGACCGCCCCTACCGCAGCGTCGGCGTCGAACCGATGCTCGGTGCCGCCTTCGACCTGGCCGACGCCGGCCCAGCCGACGCGGCGGTCGTCCCGCCCGCCGGTGAGGTTGCCTGGCGACTCACCATCTCCGCCCACCGCATCCACTGAGGACACCCGCGATGAACCTGCTCGACGAGCTGCGTACCCACCGGCTGCTGGCCATCGTGCGCGGCCCGGACCCGGCCGCCGCGCTGACCGCCGTGCTCACCCTGGCCGAGAGCGGCGTGGCGCTGGTCGAGGTCTCGCTGACCAGCGCCGACGCGCTCGGCGTCATCCGACGCGCCCGGGCCGCACTCGGGCCTGACTACGCCCTGGGCGCGGGCACCGTGCTCAGCACCGACGATGCCCGCGCCGCGGCCGACGCGGGTGCCGGTTTCCTGGTCACCCCGGCGCTCGCACCGAGCCTCGCCGAGGCCGGTCGACTCGGGCTTCCGGTGCTGGCCGGCGCGCTCACCCCGACCGAGGTGGTGCAGGCCAGCAGTGGCGGCGCCACTGCGGTCAAGCTCTTCCCGGCCTCCCTCGGTGGGCCCGACTACCTCGGCGCGCTGCGCGACCCGTTCCCCGGCACCGCGTTCGTGCCGGTCGGTGGGGTCGACGCGGACGGCGCTCGGCGTTACCTCGACCGGGGAGCGGTAGCCGTCGGCGTCGGCTCCCCGCTGCTCGGTGACGCCGTCCGCGGCGGCGACCCGGCGGCGCTGCGTGAGCGTGCCGCGGCCTTCCTCGCGGCGGTCGGGCAGTGACCGACCTGCTCACGCTCGGCGAGACGATGGCGGCGTTCCGCACCACCGGCCCGCTGCGGCTGGGCGGCACCGCCGGGATCTCCGTCGCCGGGTCCGAGTCGACGGTGGCGATCGGGCTGGCCCGGCTCGGCCACCGGGCCGCCTGGATCGGGGTCACCGGCGCCGACGAGCCCGGCGAGCTCATCCGCCGTACGCTGCGCGCGGAGGGCGTCGACCTGACCTGGTCCCGGGTCGACCCGACCGCGCCCACCGGGCTGATCCTCTTCGAGAACCGCGTCGCCGACATCAACCGGGTCACCTACCACCGCGCCGGGTCGGCCGGCTCCCGGCTTCGCCCGGCCGATGTGACCCGTGCCTTCGACGCGCCCGGGCCGCCGCCCCGGCTGTTGCACGTCACCGGTATCACCTGCGCGCTGGGCGTCGAGCCGTACCAGGCGGTGGTGGAGGCGGTGCGGCGTGCTCACGCGGCGGGCAGCACGATCTGCCTGGACGTCAACCACCGGCAGCGACTCTGGTCGGTCGCCGAGGCCGCCGCCGCGCTGCGGCCACTGCTGCCCTCGATCGACCTGGTGGTCGCCTCCGACGACGAGCTGGCCGTGCTGACCGACGCGACCGACCCGGTCACGGCGCTACTCTCGGCCGGCGTGACCGAGGTCGTGGTCAAGCACGGCGCCGGTGGGGCGACCAGTCACCGCGCGACCGGCACGGTGCACCGTCCAGCCCGGACGGTGCCGGTGGTGGACACCGTCGGAGCCGGTGATGCCTTCGTGGCCGGGCTGCTCTCCGCCTGGCTCGACGGCGCGGACGCGCCAGCCCGGCTGGACCGGGCCGTCACCACCGGAGCGTTCGCGGTCGCCACCAGGGGCGACTGGGAGGGCCTGCCCGACCGGGCCGAGCTGACGCTGCTCGACAACGAACCCGGCGGTACCGTCCGCTGACCGATGCGGCGGCACGGCCGCCGAACGCCGCTGACCGGTGCGGCCGCCGATCGCCGCCGGAGATCCTTGGAGGAGCGAGATGGAGCTGACCGAACCGACCGTCTGGAGCACCGACCGGCTGGAGCTGGGCGAAGGGCTGCGCTGGGTCGACGGCCGGCTGGTCCTCGTCGACCTGCTGGCCGGGCGGCTACTGGAGACCGACGGCGACGCGCCGGGACCGCTGCGGGAACTGCACCGCCTCGAGTTTCCGCTCGGCGCGGTCGCCCCGCTGGCCGACCGGCCCGGCGACTGGCTGGCCGCCGCCGGGACCGGCGTCACCCTGCTGCCCGCCACCGGAGACCCCCGACCGGTCGCCGACCTGGTCGCCGACGCGCCCGAGCCGACCCGGATGAACGACGCCGTCGCCGACCCGCACGGCCGCTTCTGGGCCGGCAGCATGACGTACGCCGCGGTGCCCGGCGGGAGCACGCTGTACCGGCTCACACCGGGCGCGGCGCCGGTGCCCGCGGTGACCGGGTTGACCATTCCGAACGGGCCGGCGTTCGACGCCACCGGCACCACCATGTATCTGGCCGACACGCCGCGCGGCGAGGTCGACCGGTTCACCGTCGACCCCGACACCGGGGCCCTGCACGGGCGGGAGCCGTTCCTGCGGCTGTCCCCCGAAGACGGCGGCCCGGACGGGATGACTGTCGACGCGGCGGGCCACCTCTGGGTCGCTCTCTGGGGCGGCGCTGCGGTACGCCGTTATCGGCCGGACGGCACGCTGGAACGGGAGATCCGGCTGCCGGCGAAGCAGCCCGCCGGCATCTGCCTGGGCGGCCCCGACCTGCGTCGACTCTTCATCGGCACCGCCCGCGTGGGGCTGGCCGTGGCCGGCCCGGTGGACGGCGCGCTGCTCGCGGTGGACGTCCCGGTCCCCGGCCTCCCCACCGCACACGCCACCGCCCCCGACGCGGGCTGACCGGAGGCATATCGGACGCCAGGGCGGGAATAGCCGCACCCGAGCACGGCAACGGGCCGGCCGGCAGGGGGCGGGACGATGGACACCGTGGAGCGGGCGTCGTGAACGGGCCGGTCGGCGACGAGCCGCTCGGCGAGTTGGAGCTGGTGCACACCTTCACCGGCCCGATGCCGACCGGGGTGAGCGTCTCGCACCGGGGCCGGATCTTCGTCAACTTCCCGAAGTGGGGCGACGAGGTGCCGGCCACCGTGGTCGAGTTGCGAGACGGCCGGGAGGTGCCCTACCCCGACCAGGCGTGGAACGACGCGTCCGGCGACGACGACGCGGGGGCGTTCGTGTCGGTGCAGAGCATCGTCGTGGACCCGGCCGACCGGCTCTGGGTGCTGGACACCGGCAGCCCGATGTTCCAGCCGACGAAGCCGGGCGGCCCGAAACTGGTCCGGGTCGACCTGGACACAGACACAGTCGCCCAGGTGATCACCTTCCCGGCGGACGTGGCGCTGCCGACGACGTACCTCAACGATGTCCGCTTCGATCTGCGGCGGGGCGAGTCGGGGGTCGCGTACATCACCGATTCGGCGGCCTCCGGGCCGAACGGGATCATCGTCGTGGACCTGGCCAGCGGGGCCGCCTGGCGGCGGCTGCAGGACCACCCGTCCACGAAGGCGGAGCCGCTGGCGATGTTCCGCCCGGTGGTCGAGGGCCGGCCGTTACTCGAACGGCCGGCGGACGGGCCGCCGAAGCCAATGACCATGGGCGCCGACGGGATCGCCATCTCGGCCGACGGCACCCGGCTGCACTACTGCCCGCTGGCGTCCCGCCGTTGGTACAGCGTTTCCACGAAGGCGCTTGCCGACCCGGGCGTCACCCAGGAGGCGGTCGAGGCGACCGTCGTCGACGAGGGCGACAAGGGCACCGCCTCGGACGGGTTGGAGTCCGACGACGCGGGGCGGCTCTACCTCACCTCGTACGAGCACAACGCTGTGCTGCGGCGGCTGCCGGACGGCGAGTACGAGGCCCTGGTCCACGACCCACGACTGCTCTGGCCGGACACGATGTCGGTGGCCGCCGACGGGTACCTCTACGTCACCGCCAACCAACTGCACCGGCAGGCGCGGTACCAGCGCGGCCAGGATCTACGACGCAAGCCGTACGCGCTGTTCCGCATCCGCATCGACGCCGGCCCGGTGCTGCTGCGCCGCTGACCGCCGCGCCGCACCATCGACCCTCGGCGTCAGGTCGTCGGCAGGGTGCGGTTCAGCAGGTCGAACAGAGCGACCCAGTGACGCTCGGTGGCCTGCTCGTGGTACATCGGGGTGTCGGCCATGGTGAAGCCGTGGTGGGCGCCCTCGTACACCTCGGAGCGGTATCGCACACCGGCGGCGTCGAGCGCCTTCTCCAGCGTGGCGATCTGCTCGGGCGTCATCGACTGGTCCTGGTCGGCGTGCCCGAAATACACCTCGCCGGTGATCGAGTCGACGCCCAGGTGCGGGCTGTCCGACGCGTCGGTGACGATGCGCCCGCCGTGGAAGCTGGCGATCGCGGCGATGCGGTCCGGGTGCGCCTCGATGGCTCGCAGCGCGTTCGTGCCGCCCATGCAGTATCCGGTGATCGCGACCGGGCCCGGCCGGACGTCGTCCCGGGCGGCCAGGAAGTCGAGGTACGCGGCCGAGTCCCGGCTGATCACGTCGGGGGTCAACGCGACGATCATCGGCATGATCTTCTCGAAGAGCGCGCCGCGCTGGTCCGGTTCACCGAGCCGGGACAGGTCGAACAGCGGTGCCCGGCCAGCCCGGTAGAACAGGTTTGGGGTCAGCACCAGGTAGCCCTGGGCGGCGATCCGCTCGGCCATCTCCACCAGGCGTGGGCGCGGGCCGAAGGCGTCCATGAAGAGCAGCACCGCCGGGAACGGGCCGTTGCCCTCGGGTCGGGTGAGGGACGAGTCCGCGACCCCGTCGTCCGTGGGAATGTCCACCGTCGTCGTCTGCACCGAGCCTCCTCGTACGCCAGTTGTTGATCGTCAAGAACGCTACTCGCTGCGCAGCCGGACTTCTTCGAGACCCGAGCCAGGGACCGCCGGTCCCTGGACAAGACCGCCCTGGGTGCTGCTCGCCCGCCGGAGCAGGCTGGTCCGCGACCGATGAAGGACACCGTCGACCTGGGGGAAGTCGTGCTCGACCTGACCGTTCCGAACCTGACTGGAAAGCTCGCCGTGGTGACCGGCGGCAGCGACGGCCTGGGCCTCGGCCTGGCCACGCGGCTGGCGCGTGCCGGCGCTGAGGTGGTGCTGCCGGTCCGCAACCCGGCCAAGGGCGCCGCCGCGCTGGAGGCCGTCCGGGCCGCCGCACCGGGTGCCACCGTCTCGACGCGGGAGCTGGACCTCGCCTCGCTGGACTCGGTGGCCGCGCTGGCCGACACGCTGCTCGGCGAGGGCCGACCGATCCACTTCTTGATCAACAACGCGGGGGTGATGACACCCCCGACCCGAAACGCCACTGCCGAGGGCTTCGAGCTCCAACTCGGCACCAACCACCTCGGGCACTTCGCGCTGAACGGACGGCTGCTGCCGCTGCTGCGGGCCGGACAGGCCCGGGTCACCACCATGTCGAGCAGCGCCGCCCGTTCCGGCCGGTTCGACTGGGACGACCTGCAGAGCACCCGCCGGTACGCGGCGATCCGCGCGTACAACGCCTCCAAGCTGGCCACCCTGCACTTCGGGCTGGAACTCGACAGGCGCAGTCGAGCCGGTGGCTGGGGCATCGTCAGCAACGTCGCCCACCCGGGCACCACCATGACGAACCTCTACGCGTCCGGTCCCAACCTCGGCCGCAGCCGGCCCTCGCTGCACCACTCCGTGATGAGCCGGCTGGCCCGCTGGGGCATCCTGGTGCACTCGGTGGATGCCGGGCTGCTCCCCGCCCTGTACGCGGCCACCAGCCCGCAGGCGCAGGGCGGCCGGTTCTACGGCCCGGACGGGCTGGGGCAGTTCACCGGCAAACCGACCGAGTTGGCCGTCTACCGCTCGGCGCGCAGCACGGATGACGCCACCCGCCTCTGGACCGTTTCCGAGCGGCTGGTGGGTGTGCAGTTCCCCGTCAACTGACAGCCGCGGGTGTCGCGACGATCATCGGTGACCAGCACCCGTCGGCCGCGCGTCGATCCGGGCCGGTCCGGGCCGAGCCTGGGGCAGGCGCCGCCACGGGACGGCGAGCAGCGCAGCGAGGATCTGGGCGACTCCCGCGACGACCAGGGTCGGGCCGGCTCCGGCCAGCCCGATCACGGCGCCGCCCGCCAGTAGGCCGACCGAGACGCCACCGTCGTGCACGAGGCTCGCCGCCGCGAATGCGGCACGTCGCTCGGCGCCCACCGTCCTGGTGCTGATCAGCCGGTTGAGCGCACCGATGCCGAGCGGCATGCCCAACCCGCCGGCCGCGGCGAGCAGCGCCAACAGCGGCAGCGAGGAGGTGACCACGGGCAGCACCAGGAAGGCCGCACCGAGCACCGCCCAGGTGGTGGAAATGGTGGTCAGCGCGGGCAGCCTGGGCACCAGCACCGGCGCTGCCACGGCTCCGGCGAGCGAGCCGAGGCCGTAGCCGGTCATCCCGGCGGACACGAGCAGGCCGGGCCGGCCGGTGCGAGCGCCCAGGATCGCCAGCCCGAGGGTGAAGGCGAACCAGGTCAGCCCGCCCACGCCGGACATGACCACGGCGAGCCGGACCTGCGGATGGCGGGCCAGCACCTGCCGCAGCCCGGGCGCGTCGACCCTGCCGACCGGGTTCGCCCCGCCGGCCTCGGTGGTGGCGCCGGACGGGACGTTCCCTTCGGCAGCGTGGACCGAGCCGCGGACGGTACACAGGATGCCCACACCCGCAGCCACACCGGCGGCTTCGGCCCAGAGCAGGTACAGCGGGTCGCCTGCGGTGACTGCCCAGCCCGCCAGCGGCGGTGCCAGGATCATCGTGCTGCGGTGCGCCAGGTCCTGCCAGGCCAGCATCCGGGCCGCGACTCCCTCGCCGAGGCCATCCCCCAGGTCGGCGAGCAGCGCGCGCTGGGCCGGCCCGGCCAGCGCGGTGGCACAACCGGTGACCAGCCCGGCCGCGACCAGGTGCGGCGCACCGACCGCGCCGAGGGCGGCGGCGACCGGCACGATCAGCAGCCCAAGCACCTGGACCGCCAGCACCGCGGCCAGGGCGGGGCCCGTGGTCAGCCGCTGCCGCAGGCCCCGGGCCCACCAGGCGGAGCTGAGCATGGGCAGGCCGACCGCGCCACCGACGAGCCCGGTGGTCCACGCCGACCCGGTCTCGCTAAGCGCCACCAGGGGCAGCGCGACAGCGGTGGTCCGCTGCCCCATCCAGGTCAGGAACGTGGTCAACAGCATGGCGACGATGTCGCGGCGGGCTCTCACCGACTCATCGTCGGTTCGGGCACCGATGCCGGGTAGCGGGCGACCCCGCCACGCAGCTCATAAGCTGAGCATATGAGCTCATTACCATCGGTCGAGGACCTGCGGCTGGTCGAGGCTGTCGGCCGGCACGGCTCGCTCGGTGCCGCCGCGCGCGAACTGCTGGTCAGCCAGCCGGCCGCGAGCACCCGGCTGGCGGCGCTGGAACGGCGGATCGGCGAGCGGCTCTTCGACCGGGACACCACTGGTGCCCGACCGACCCCGGCCGGGCAGGCGTTCCGCACCGAGGCCGCGCACGTGCTGACCCACCTCGCGGTGATCGTCGAGCGCACCCGGGCGGCGGCCCGGGCCCGCACACTGACCGTCGGCACGTTCGGCAGCCTGGCGCCGTGGCTCTTCCCTGCCGTTGAAGCGCTCGCCGACGGCACGCTGGTGCACCAGGTCACCGAACACGGGGACCGGTTGGTGGAGTGGGTCGGCGAGGGGTCGCTGGACGTCGCCTTCGTCGCCATCGCCGACCAGATGCGTCTGCCGGCAACCGTCACCGCCACGCCCGTCGCCACCGACCGACTCGCCCTGTTCAGCCCAGCGACGGTCCCCGCCGGTCGAGGCCGCCGGCCCTTCGCCGGCCGAGAGGTGGTCACCTACACGTACGACATGAGCGTCGACGCCCTGCATCGGCGCCTCGCCGAGCTGGGTGCCCGCCCTCGGTCGGCGGCCACCGCGGAGACTGCCGTGCGGATGGCACGCCAGCTCGGCTGCGCGGCCGTGCTCCCGAGCGGCCTCGCGACCGGCTACGCCCGGGATGAGGAGCGGGTCTCCGCAGTGGCCGTGCCCGGTCGGCTCACCCTGTTCATGGTCACCCGCCGGCCCACCCCGCCGGGGCTGGCCGCGCTGGTCGGCCTTCTCCCCGAACGCCTCGGCCTAAGCGCGGCACCCGCCGGGTGACCGACCCCTCGGACCACACCGCCACCACCGGCCGGCCCACCCCGGAACGCGACTGCCCACCCGCCTGACGGGGACCATGGCCGGCGGCCGGCCACCGGCGTGAACGCGGCGTCAAGAAATGGCGGTGGCCCGTCGAAACGGCGTATCGACGGGTGCACCGCAGTCGCACGGTGGTGACGATGGGTCCATGAGTCCTTGGCGGATGACACGCTGGGAACGCGGAGACCGGCCACCCGGCACCGACACGGGCGGCAGCCCCGGCGAGCAGCCGACGCCCCCCGCGACCAGGGCCGACGAGCCCACACGCCGGCACGAGGCGCTGGTCAGCGTCCGGCTCGGCCCGTCCGCGCCCGGCAGCCACCTGGTGGAGTACCTGCGGCACGAGCCCTGTGCCGTCGACGCGTGGTGGATCGCCGCGGACGTCGACGCCGTGGTGCGGCTCTCCGCCGACAGCATGACCGTCCTGCACCGCGCCGTGGCCGACCTGCGCCGCCGCGCCGGGGTCGAGGTGGCGGTGGCGAACTACATCCTCCGCGCGCTCGACCTGCACACGATGGCGGACCCGCGTACCGCGAAGGACGCTCCCACACTGGTGGTGCCCGCAGCATGAACCGCTCAGGAGTCGCCAAACGGATCGTGGTGGGCGTCGACCGGTCGTTCGCCGGGATGCAGGCACTGCGTCGCGCGGTGCAGCTGGCCCGCCACGACGGCGCGCAGTTGGACGCCGTACGCGCGTGGGTCTTCGCGCCGACCTGGCGGCCCGGCACGCTGACCTGGCGCTGGCAGGACGAGTGCGACCGGGCGGCCCAGGTCTACCTGCGCGGCGTCTTCGACGCGGCGCTCGGTGGCCTTCCCCGGGACCTGGCCGTGCGGCTGGTGGTGACCCAGGGATACGCCGGACAGGTGCTGGTCGACCACGCGCACCGCGATACCGACGTGCTCGTCCTCGGCAGCCCGGAGCGGGGTCGGTTCGGCCGCTCGCGCGGGCACGTCACCCGGTACTGCGTGGAACGGGCCGCCGTGCCGGTCATCGCGGTGCCCGCCCCGTCCTGGGCGCGGGCCGCGACGATCCGCCGCTTCGCCCACGACCTCGAACGATTCAGCCGATGACCGCCGCTTTAGCGGCACAACCGATGACCGCCGCCGAAACGACGGCTCAACCGATGACCGCCGCTGTGGCGGCACCTTTGGAAAGGACTAACCCGATCATGGACGAGGCCCCGATAATCTACGCCGTTCCGGTGCGCGATCTGCCGGGACGGCTGGTGCGGACGGTGCGAACCGGCCGTTCGCCACAGGGGCAACGGGTGGGCATCGCCTTCACCCGACCGGAGTTGCTGATCGCCGCGATGGGCACGGATCAGCCGTGGGAAGAGCTGTGCGAGTCCGCACTGCGCGGCATGCTGCGCCCGCTCGGCATCGACGTGATCCAGGTCGATCCGCTGCTGGTGGCGCCGCCGCTCGACCCGAGCGTTGGCGACCGCGCCGCGCCGACCGTGCCGGCCCGGATTCCGGCCGCGCCCGTCGACCCACGGCCCGCGGCACGCCCGGTCCCGATCGGCGTCTGACTCGTCTCCGCGGAGGTCCCCATGCTGTCCCCGATCAGCGTCCTGCCGGTCGCTCCACGCCGACCGTCGTCCGCCCCCGATCCTGACCCGCAGGTCGTCGAGATCGAGATCTCCATCGTGGTTCGATCCGGCACGACCGCCAGCGAACGGGTGGTCGAGTTCGCTGAGCGGCTCTCGGCGCTCGCCGCCGGCATGCTGGGCGAGGAGGTGTCGCCGGTTGCTCGGACCAGCGGTCTCGACAACCTGTCGGCCTCTCGCACCGACGGCGGCGCCACCCGGCGCCGCCTGTCGGTCGCCCCGCTGTCGGTCGCCCCGCAGTCGACCCGGCCCGAGCTGCTCCTGCGACCGATACGGCGGACCGCGCAGATCAATGACGAGCCGGTGACGTTCACCCGCATGGAGTACGACCTCCTGCTCCATCTGGCCCGGCACCCTCATCAGGCGCTCACCCGTGGGCAACTGTTGCGTGAGGTCTGGGGTTGCGAGCCGTACCACGGCGCACGGACCGTCGACGTGCACGTGCGCCGGCTACGGCAGAAGCTCGCCGGGCGTGGCCCGATCATCACGACGGTGCATGGCGTCGGCTACCGGCTGGACGCGGTCGAGCGGATGCGGGTCGCCGCAGACTGACGCCCGGTCGGAGCTGCCGGTCAGGGCCGGTAGCGGTAGCCCATCCCCGGCTCGGTGATGAGATGCCGGGGGCGGGCCGGGTCGTCCTCCAGCTTGCGCCGCAGCTGGGCCAGGTACTGCCGCAGGTAGTTGGTCTCGTTCTGGTATTCCGGCCCCCACACGTCCTGCAGGAGCTGACGCTGGCTGACCAGCTTGCCGGGGTGACGCAGCAGCTTCTCCAGCACGCTCCACTGGGTGGGGGTCAGTTTGACCTCGGTGCCGTCGTCCCGCAGCACGCTGTGGTCGGCCAGGTCGACGGTGTGCTGGCCGATCCGCAGAGCCGGCACCGCCTCGGTGGACGTGCCGAGGCGACGGGTCACCGCGCGGATGCGGGCCAGCAGCTCCTCCACCCCGAACGGCTTGGTGACGTAGTCGTCCGCGCCGGCGTCGAGCGCCGCGACCTTGTCCTCGCTGCCGGCCCGGCCGGAGAGCACGATGATCGGCACGGCGGTCCATCCGCGGAGGCCTCGGATCACCTCCACTCCGTCGATGTCGGGCAGGCCGAGGTCCAGCACGACCAGGTCGGGCGGGTGGCTGGCGGCGGCCTTCAACGCGGCGGCACCGGTTCCGGCGATGTCCACGTCGTACCGGCGGGCGCGCAGGTTGATTCGCAGGGCGCGCAGGATCTGCGGTTCGTCGTCGACGACCAGAATGCGCGTCATTCCTGCGGCTCCTCGGAGGTGGTCTGCGCGGCTGGCAGCCGCAGCACCATGGTGAGCCCACCGCCGGGGGTGGTCTCGGGGGTGATGCTGCCACCCATCGCCTCGGCCAGCCCCCGGGACAGGGCAAGCCCGAGACCGACACCGGTCTGGTTGTCCCGGTCGCCGAGGCGTTGGAACGGCAGGAAGACATGCTCCCACTGGTCCTCCGGGATGCCCGGCCCCCGGTCGATCACCCGCAGCTCGACCTGGCCGGCGTGTGCGCTGGCGGTGATCGTCGGGGGCTGGTCGGGCGGGCTGTAGCGCAGCGCGTTGGCGACGATGTTCACCAGCACCCGTTCCAGCAGGCCCGGGTCGGCGGTGGCGGCCGGCAGGTCGGCCGGGATGTCCGTGTCGACGGTCGCGGCCGGCGGACCAAGTTCGTCCAGCGCCAGGGGTACGGCGTCCTCCAGGCCGATCGCGGTCTCCGTGATGCCGAGGACGCCGGCCTGAAGTCGGCTCATGTCCAGGAGGTTGGCGACCAGCCGGGCGAGGCGGTCCAGCGACTCCTCGGCGGTTTCCAGCAACTCCTCGCGGTCGTGCTCGTCGAACTCGATGTCGTGGCTGCGCAGGCTGGTCACGGCCGCCTTCGCCGACGCCAGCGGCGTACGCAGGTCGTGGCTGACCGCGGCGAGCAGCGCGGTGCGCATCCGGTCCGCCGCGGCGAGGGGCCGAGCGGTGGCGGCCTCCTCGGCGAGTCGTTCCTGACGGAGCGCGACGGCGGCCTGGGCGGCGAACGCCTCGACGATGCGGCGGTCGGAGGCCTCCAACCGTCGGCCGCAGAGGACGACGGTGATCCGGTCGTCGACCGGTACCGCCGTCTCACCGCTCTCGGGGGTGCAGGGTGGCTGGTCGCCGACGCTGGCCACGACACACCAGGCGTGCTCCTCGCGGGCTCGCTCCGGGCGCCCGCTGGCGTCCTCGGCCAACTCCAGCACGCTCACCGCGCGCAGCCCGAAGGTTTCCCGGAGCTGTTCCAGTAGTGCGGGCAGTGGGCGTTCGCCGCGCAGAACGCCACCGGCGACGGCGGCGAGGGTCTGCGCGTCGGCGGCGGCGCGCGCGGCCTCCCGCGTACGGCGGGCGGCCACGTCGACGACCCAGCTCACCGCCAACGCCACAGCGACGAAGACGGCCAGGGCGAGCAGATTGTCCGCCTCGGCGATCGTCAACGTGCGGTAGGGCGGGGTGAAGAACCAGTTGAGCAGCAGGCTGCCGCCGAGCGCGGCGACCAGGGCCGGCCATACCCCGCCGACCAGCGCGACCCCGACGACCCCGGCGAGGAACAGCAGGATGTCGTTGGTCAGCGTCAGGTCGGGCAGGGTCCTCAGCAGCAGGGTGAGCAGTGGCATGCCCACCACGGCCAGCGCGAAGCCGAGCAGCCGCCGACGCCGGGACAGCGCCGCCGGGACGGCTGCTGCCCGCCGGCCCTTGCCGGCCTGTTTGTGGGTGACCAGGTGCACGTCGATCGACCCGGAGAGCGCGGTGGTGGTAACCCCGACGCCCCGGGCGAAGAGCTGCGCGAAGCGACCTCGCCGGCTGGCCCCGAGCACCAGTTGGGTGGCGTTCACGCCCTGGGCGAAGTCCAGCAGCGCGGCCGGCACGTCGGTGCCGAGCACCTGGTGGTACGTGCCGCCGAGGCTCTCCACCAGCACCCGCTGGCGGGCCAGTTGGGCGGGGTCGGCACCGGCCAGGCCATCACTGCGGGCCACGTGCACGGCGAGCAGGTCGGCGCCCTTGCTGCGGGCCGCGACCCGGGCCGCCCGGCGGATCAGCGTCTCGCCCTCCGGGCCACCGGTCAACGCGACCACGACCCGTTCCCGGGCCTCCCAGGTGGCGGCGATGCCCTGCTGGCTGCGGTAGCGGTCGAGCTGCTCGTCGACCTTGTCCGCCAGCCAGAGCAGCGCAAGCTCCCGCAGCGCGGTGAGGTTGCCGACCCGGAAGTAGTTGCCCAGCGCAGCGTCGATCTTGTCGGGGCGGTAGATGTTGCCGTGCGCCATCCGTCGGCGCAGCGCCTCGGGGGTCATGTCGACCAGTTCGACCTGCTCGGCGGCGCGGACGATCTCGTCCGGCACGGTCTCCCGCTGGGTGGTGCCGGTGATCTGGGCGACGACGTCGTTGACCGACTCCAGGTGCTGCACGTTCACCGTGGACAGCACGTCGATCCCCGCGTCGAGCAACTCCTGGACGTCCTGCCAACGCTTGTCGTGCCGAGAACCGGGCACGTTGCTGTGCGCCAACTCGTCGACCACCGCGACTTCCGGCCGGCGGGCCAGCACCGCGTCCAGGTCCATCTCGGTGAACTCGGCGCCGCGGTAGTCCATCGTGCGGCGGGGCACCTGCTCGATGTCGCCGAGCATCGTGGCGGTGTGCTGGCGGCCGTGGGTCTCCACGAAGCCGATCACCACGTCGGTGCCACGGGCGGCACGCCGCTGAGCCTCCTCCAACATGGCGTACGTCTTACCGACGCCGGGGGCGGCCCCGAGATAGATGCGCAGTTCTCCGCGTGGCACGGGGACTATCCTCCCTGGTCAGGATGGGCGGGCGGGGCCGTGCCGGTTGGCACGGCCCCGCCCGGAGTGTGCTCAGCGTGCCGCGAACTGCTTGTCGAGCGCGATGTTGAGCTCCAGCACGTTGACCGCCGGCTCACCCATGAAGCCGAGTGCTCGGCCGCCGGTGTGCTCCTCGACCAGCTTGCGGACCGCTTCCGGGTCCGTGCCGCGCTCCCGCGCGACCCGGTTCACCTGCAGCTCGGCGTACGCCGGGCTGATCTGCGGGTCAAGGCCGCTGCCGCTGGCGGTGACCGCGTCGGCGGGCACTGCCGGGTCGGCGGGCGCGTCGCCCCGGATCGGGGTGATCAGGCCGCCGTCGGCCACGTAGTCCTCGCCGGGCTGGGCGGCCTCCACCGCAACCCCCTCGTACGACGTGACGAACGGGGTGGTCGGTGCGGCCTGGTTGACGCTGACCACCCGGGTGACCCGCCCGGTCAGTCCGTCGGCGCGGAAGACCGCGAGCACGGCACCCACACCGTCGTCGGTGCAGAAGGGGCGCCGACCGTCGACGCCGTTGAGCTCGCCGACCTCCTTGCTGCGCCCGCACACCTGGGTGAGCAGGCTCTCGCTGGACTCCTCCGGGTCGGTGGCGATGGTGTCGACCACGCTCTCCGGGCCCAGGTTGCTGGCCGAGGTGGCGGTCGGGTCGTAACCGTCGGCGCCGGCGGCGGAGGGGCGGGACTGGAAGTAGCGGGCGACGGGGTTGCCGTCCGCGTCGGTGAAGTTCTGGCCGATCAGCGCGCTGCCGACCGTCGTTCCGCCCGAGGAGATGAGCGAGCCGTCGGCCTTGTGGTTGAGGCCGGGCAGCTTGCCAACCGCTACCAGGGCCAGTGGGTAGACCAGGCCGAGCAGCACGGTGAAGACGAGCACAGCGCGCAGGGCGGCGAGGTGTTGGGAGAGCCAGTTGGGTAGGCGCATCACGAAATCCCTGGGATGAACTGGATGAGCAGGTCGATGAGCTTGATCCCGATGAACGGCACGATGATGCCGCCCAGTCCGTACACCAGCAGGTTGCGGCCGAGCAGCTTCGACGCGGCGGCCGGCCGGTACCGCACACCCCGCAGGGCGAGCGGGATCAGCGCGATGATCACCAGGGCGTTGAAGATGACCGCGGACAGGATCGCCGACTCCGGGCTGGACAGCCGCATGATGTTCAGCGCGTCCAGGCTCGGGTAGATGCCGGCGAACATGGCCGGGATGATCGCGAAGTACTTCGCGATGTCGTTCGAGATGCTGAAGGTGGTCAGCGCACCGCGGGTGATCAGCAACTGCTTGCCGATCTCCACGATCTCGATCAGCTTCGTCGGGTCGGAGTCGAGGTCGACCATGTTGCCGGCCTCCTTGGCGGCCGACGTACCGGTGTTCATCGCCACCCCGACGTCGGCCTGGGCGAGCGCCGGCGCGTCGTTGGTGCCGTCACCGGTCATCGCGACCAGCCGACCGCCCTCCTGCTCCCGCTTGATCAGCGCGAGCTTGTCCTCCGGCGTCGCCTCGGCCAGGAAGTCGTCCACCCCGGCCTCGTCGGCGATCGCCTTCGCGGTGCGCGGGTTGTCACCGGTGATCATCACGGTCCGGATGCCCATCCGGCGCATCTCGTCGAACCGCTCCCGCATGCCCGACTTGACGACGTCCTTCAGGTGGATGACGCCCAGAGCGCGGGCGGGCTCACCGTCGACGTGCTCGGCGACGACCAGCGGGGTGCCGCCGGTGCTGCTGATCCCGTCCACGATCTCGCCGACCTGCTCGGTCGGGTGCCCGCCGTTCTCCCGTACCCACTTCATCACCGCGGCGGCGGCGCCCTTGCGGACCCGACGCCCCGTTCCGGCGGCCCCGGCGTCCACGCTGGCCTCCGGGGCCAGGTCGACGCCGCTCATCCGGGTCTGGGCGGTGAACGGTACGAAGGTGGCGTGCGGCATCACGCCGGGCTCGCGCTCGCGCAGCCCGAACTCGTTCTTCGCCAGGACGACCACCGAGCGCCCCTCCGGGGTCTCGTCGGCCAGGCTGGACAGTTGCGCGGCGTCAGCCACGGTCGCGGCGGTGACCCCCTCGACCGGTACGAACTCGGCGGCCTGCCGGTTGCCCAGCGTGATGGTGCCGGTCTTGTCCAGCAGCAGGGTGTTGACGTCGCCGGCCGCCTCGACGGCCCGGCCGCTCATGGCCAGGACGTTGCGCTGCACCAGCCGGTCCATGCCGGCGATGCCGATGGCGGAGAGCAGCGCGCCGATGGTGGTGGGGATCAGGCAGACCAGCAGCGAGATCAGCACCACCCCGGTGACACCGGAGCCGGTGATCGCACCGGTGTCCGGCGCGGCCGCCTGGTACGCCTTGGAGAAGATGGCCAGAGGCTGAAGGGTGACCACGGCCAGCAGGAAGATGATCGTGAGCGCGGCGAGCAGGATGTTCAGCGCGATCTCGTTCGGCGTCTTCTGCCGGTTGGCACCCTCGACCAGGGCGATCATCCGATCGATGAAGCTCTCCCCCGGCTTCTGGGTGATCTTCACGACGATCCGGTCGGAGAGCACCTTGGTGCCACCGGTGACCGCGCTGCGGTCACCACCGGACTCCCGGATGACCGGGGCCGACTCGCCGGTGATGGCCGACTCGTCGACGCTGGCGATGCCCTCGACGATGTCACCGTCGCCGGGAATGATCCCGCCCGCTTCGACCAGGACGAAGTCGCCCTGCCGCAGCTCCGGCGCGGGCACCGCCTCGTCGCGGTAGGTGTTGGCCTTCGCGCCGGGCTTCCAGTCGATCAGCCGCGTGGCGATGGTGTCCTTCTTCGCCTGCCGCAGCGTCGCGGCCTGGGCCTTGCCCCGGCCTTCGGCGACCGCTTCGGCCAGGTTGGCGAAGACCACGGTCAGCCAGAGCCAGACGGTGATCGCCCAGGCGAACACCGACGGGTCGGCCACCGCCAGGACGGTGGTGAAGGCCGCACCGACCTCCACGATCAGCATCACCGGGTTGCGCCACATGGTGGCCGGGTTGAGCTTGCGCATCGCGTCCGGCAAGGACCGGAACAGTTGCTTGGGGTCGAGCAGGCCCCCACCGACCCGGTTGCCCTGGGTCGCCGGGGTGCCGGCGGTCGGTTGCTCGCCGGTCCCGGTGGTTACGGAGGTGACGGACATGTCCTCGTTCCTCATGATGGTCAGAGCCCTTCTGCCAGCGGGCCGAGCGCGAGCGCGGGCAGGAAGGTCAGCGCGACGAGGACCACCGTGACGCCGACGACCATGCCGATGAACAGCGGTCGGTGGGTCGGCAGGGTGCCCTCGGACGCAGGGGTGGGTGCTTGTCTGGCCAGCGAGCCGGCCAGCGCGAGCACGAAGATGATCGGCAGGAATCGGCCCAGCAGCATGCACAACCCGAGCGCGGTGTCCCACCAGGTGGTGTTGACCGTGATGCCGCCGAAGGCGGAGCCGTTGTTGTTGCTGGCCGAGGTGAACGCGTACAGCACCTCGGAGAGGCCGTGCGGGCCGACGTTGAGCGCGGTGGAGTTGTTGCCGGTGGCGAACGCGGCCGCCGTACCGACCAGCACCAGGATCGGCGTGATCAGGAAGTAGAGCGAGGCGAACTTGATTTCCCGCGAGCCGATCTTCTTGCCCAGGTACTCGGGGGTGCGGCCCACCATCAGGCCAGCCACGAAGACGGTGATCACCGCGAGGATGAGCAGGCCGTACATCCCGGAACCGGTACCGCCCGGCGCGACTTCGCCGAGCATCATGTTGACCATCGGCATCATGCCGCCGAGCGAGGTGAACGAGTCGTGGAACGAGTTCACCGCGCCGGTCGAGGTCAGCGTGGTGGCGGCGGCGAAGGTGGCCGAGTTCGACACGTCGAACCGCACATCCTTGCCCTCCATGGCCGCGCCGACCGCCTGCGGCACCGTGCCGTGGCCGGCCAACTCGAAGACGTTGGTGATGGCGACGCTGGCGAACGCCAGGATGCCCATCACCGCGACGATGGCGTAGCCCTGCCGGTTCTGCCGGACCATCCGGCCGAAGACCCGGGGCAGGCTGAACGGGATCAGCAGGATCAGGAAGATCTGCAGCCAGTTCGTCCAGGTGGTGGGGTTCTCGAACGGGTGGGCGCTGTTGGTGTTGTAGAAGCCGCCGCCGTTGGTGCCCAGCAGCTTGATCACTTCCTGACTCGCCACCGGCCCACCGGTGATGGTCTGGGAGCCGCCGGTCAGCGTGCTCACGTCGGTGCCGGCCGAGAGGTTCTGCACCGCGCCGCCGATCATGAACGCGATGGCGCCGAGCACCGCGACCGGCAGCAGGATCCGCAGCGTGATCCGGGTCAGGTCGACCCAGAAGTTGCCGAGCTGCCCGGTGCGGCTGCGGGCGAACCCGCGCACCAGAGCGATCGCCACCGCGATACCGACCGCCGCAGACACGAAGTTCTGCACGGCCAGGCCGGCCATCTGCACCAGGTGGCCCATCGTCGACTCACCCGAGTACGACTGCCAGTTGGTGTTGGCCACGAACGAGACGGCGGTGTTCCACGCACCGTGCGGCACCACCGGGTCGAAGCCCAGGGACAGCCACAGGTGGTTCTGCACCCGCTGGAGCAGGTACAGGAACAGGAGCGAGATCGCCGAGAACGCCAGCACGCTGCGGGCGTAGACGCCCCAGGTCTGCTCGGCTGCCGGGTTGACCCCGACCAGTCGGAAGATCCCCCGCTCGACCCTCGACTGCTTCGTTCCGTCGACCGCCCGGAACATGTAGTCGCCGAACGGCTTGTAAACGGCGACCAGGGCGGCCACCAGCGTCAGCACAAAGATGACGCCCGCTGTTGTCATGGTCATCAGAAGCGCTCCGGAAACAACAGGGCGAACACCAGGAACGCGCCCAGGACGATCGCGAGCACCAGACCGACGGCATTGACCGCGTTCACAGCTTCTCCACCGCCCGGACCACCAGGGCGAGCACTGCGAACAGCGCCACCGTCAGGACCACGAACACCACGTCAGACACGCTGACTCCTCATACCGGAAAGGTTCGTCGCGACCGCCTTCCGGTCGCGCCGGGCAATCAAAGCCCCACCGCCTGCCGGACGACAGGGGTCATAACGCGACCATGACGGAGGCACACCTTTTCTTGACGTGGTTTTCACAGCCGCCCACCGATCAGGTGAAACGCGGCACAAACGTCTCAGGAGGGCAGCGTGGGAACACGCGCGGAAAGGGCACCAGACGCCTTGGAGGTGCGTCGGTGCCAATGCGGCCGAAGTGGCCGGTGGGGCGGCGGGGAGTCGATCAGGCCGGGCGGCGGGCCACGAGCACGTCACGCATGATCGACTGGTCCACCCGGTGCCGCAGCGCGCGGTAGGGCTCCTCGTCGACCACGGTCAGGCCGGCGTCGGCCAGCGCCGCCGCCGCGTCGTCACGGCTGGCCACGTGGGTGTTCCACGAGACACCCAGCGCACCACCCGGGCGCAGCAGCCGGGCCCAGACCGGCGCGGCGTCCGCGAGCAGCGCCAGCGGGTCACGGGTCAGCCCGTGCTCGACGGTACGACTGCCGTGCTGCACGCCGTACGGCGCGTCGGCGACCACCAGGTCGACGGTCTCCGGACGGAAGAACTCCGCCGAGCGGGTGGTGTCGGCGTTGACCACGTCCAGCAACTGCACCCGGCCAGCCTTGTGCTCCTCGCGGGTGGGCGCCAACTCGATCCGCACCCGCCGGCCGACCACCTTGCGCTCCCGCCGCACCGGCCCCGACTCCAGCACCCGGTGCTTGACCCGCTTCTGCTTCAGCCAGGTGGTGATGAACGTCCGGTACGCCTCGACGTCCTTCTGGTCGCGCTCGATCCCGGCGGCGTCGAACCCGTACATCAGAGCCTGGTTGAGGGTGGTGCCCCGACCGCAGAGCGGGTCGAGCACCCGGAACCGCCGGCTGGTCAGCTCAGCGGCCCAGTCCGAGGCGAGCAGGGTGACGTTGAGCAGCAGCTTGGTGAACTGCTCGTTGGTCTTGCCGGGGTACTTCTGGATGGTGAGCAGGTCGTCGTCGTAACGGTCCAGCCTGCTCCACTCGATCGGCCGCAGCAGCTCGCCGACGATCTCGAACAGCGCGTACCCTGCGGAGAGGTTCCCGAGCACGCTCAGGTCCCGCTCGGTCAGCCCGTCGCCGGTGAACGTGACGTAGGAGGCCCCACCGACCACCTCGGTGTCCAGCTCGCCGATCCGGCCGTCCAGCGCCGAACGGCCGAAGATCTCCAGCTCGGCCCGGGTGAGGTCGACGGCGGAGCGGGCGTACACCCGGTTGGTGGCGGGCAGGATCAGCAGGCCGTAACGCGTCATGATCCGGCGAGTATTCCACAACAGGCCCCGGTCGCCGGGAACCGGAGCGGCCGCTGGAGCGACTACCGGTACATGGGGTGTGAGCAGTGGCGGGAGGTCCTGTCCGCGCAGTTGGACGGGGAAGAGACCGTCGCCGAACTGACGGCGGTGCAGGGGCACCTCGACGGGTGTGCGGAGTGCCGGGCCTGGTTCACGGCGGCGGCCGCGGTGACCCGTCGGGTTCGTACCCGATTGGTGGCCGATGTGCCCGACCGGACCGCGGCGATCCTGGCCGCCGTCACGGCGGAGCCGGCCCGCCGGTCGAGGTGGCGGCGCATGGCCGGACGCGGCCGGCTGGTCGCCGGGCTACGCGCGGCGCTCGGGCTGCTCGGCGCGGTGCAGTTGGTGCTCGGCCTGGCCCAGGTGGGCCGGGGCGCGACAGCCGATCACCTGCACCCGACCGGCCAACACCTCTGGCACGAGTCGGCCGCCTGGAACGTGGCGGTGGGCGCCGGTTTCCTCTTCGTGGCGGTGCGCCGCAGCCCGCCGGCCGGGCTGCTGCCGATGCTCAGCGCGTTCGTCGGCACGTTGCTGCTGCTCTCGGTCAACGACCTGGCCACCGGCTCGGTGGGCGGGGAGCGGCTGGTCAGCCACGGCTTCCTGGTGGTCGGCTACCTGATCACGGTGCTGCTGTCCCGGCCCGGTCTGCGCCCCGGCGGGCCCGCGCCGCAGCGGCAGCCGGCACCGTCACGCTGGCGGTTCGGCGCCGACGAGGTGGACCGGCCGCTGCGGGTGGTTGGCCCCGAGTCGTACCCGGCACAGGCCGCCGACCGCAACGCGATCCCCGCGGCGCGCGTCGGCCAGGCCGACGAACGCCGCGCCGCCTGATCGTCGGCGGCATCAGCCCTCGGGTGGCAGTGCGGTGCGCGCCGCCGCCGGGCGCGCCGGCCGGGTCGGACCGTCACCGGCGATGACCTGCGGGATGACCTGCTCGACGATGGTCAGCAGGGTGGTGGTGAGCAGCAGGTGCACCTGGGCGCGGGTCAACGCCCCACGCTGGAGCCACTCCCGGGCGGTCGACGTGGCCAGCCCGCCGTACGCCCGGACCATCCCGCGCAACTCCTCGCGGTGCTCCGCCTCGCCGGCCAACCCGACGGCGACGAGCATGCGGTCCGCGGCGACCTCCTCGGCTTCGGCGAGCACCCGCTCCACGTCGGTGTCACCGCCCATTCCCCGAGCGGTGACGGCGGCCAACCAGGAGGTGCTGTGTCGGGACACCACGTCGAGGAACCAGGAGACGCTGGCGTCGACCCGGCTCCGCAGATCACCCTTGGGCAACCGCTCCAGGGCAACCTCGGGGATGGTCACCATGACCCGGACGACCTCCAGGTAGAGGTCCTTCTTCGCACCGAAGTAGTGGTTGACCAGGCCCCGAGCGACGCCTGCCTCCCGGGCGACGTCGGTGGTCGACACGTCCGCGTACGAGCGTTCGCCGAAGAGCCGGACCGCGCAGGCCAGGATCTGCCCGCGCCGGGCATCCGGCTCCAAACGGCGGCGGCGAGGAGCCGTCTCGACACTCATCTGCCCGACCCTATCGACCTTATTGACATGCCGCCAACAGGGCGCGAGGGTGGTGCACATGCCGACGCCCTCGCTCGATGGCTCACCCTGGCGCGAGCCGGAGCACGACGACCTTGCCGACCTGGCGCGCACCTTCTTCACCAAGGACGTGCTGCCGCACACCGACCGCCTGGAGGCGCAGGGGCATCCGGACCGCGAGCACTACCGGCGCGCCGGTGAGCTGGGGCTGCTCGGCCTGTCCGTCCCCGAGGAGTACGGCGGCGGGGGCGGCCGGTTCACCCACGAGGCCGTGCTGCTGCACGAGCAGGCGTACACCGGGGAGGGCAGCCTCGGGCTGGCCGTCCACAGCGGCATCGTCACCGGCTACCTCGTGGCGTACGGCAGCGAGGAGCAGAAGCGGCGGTGGCTGCCCGGCCTGTGCAGCGGTGAACTGGTCGGCGCGATCGCGATGACCGAGCCGGACGGCGGCTCCGATCTGCAGGCGATGCGTACCCGGGCGGTCCGCGACGGCGACGACTACCTCGTCACCGGAGCGAAGACGTTCATCACCAACGGCGGCCTGGCCGATCTGATCATCGTGGCCGTGAAGACCGACCCCGAGCAGCGGGCGGCCGGTGTTTCGCTGCTGGTCTGCGAGGTCGGTGGCGACCCGGAGGGCTTCCGTCGGGGCCGGCTGCTGTCCAAGATCGGGCTGCATGCCAACGACACCGCCGAGCTGTTCTTCGACGAGTTCCGGGTGCCGGCGGCCAACCTGCTCGGCAGCGCCGAGGGGCTGGGCTTCATCCAGCTCATGCAGCAGCTTCCACAGGAACGGCTGGTCATCGGCGTCGGCGCGGTCGCGGCGATGGAACGGGCCGTCGACCTGACCGTCGCGTACGCCAAGGAGCGCACCGCCTTCGGCAAGACACTGATGGGCCACCAGAACACCCGGATGGTGCTCGCCGAGTGCGCCACCCGCACCCGGGTCAGCCGGGTCTTCCTGGACGACTGCATCGTCCGGCACACCCGTGGCGACCTGGACGTGGCGACCGCGGCGATGGCGAAGTCCTGGCTCACCGACGGGCAGTGCGAGGTCATTGACCGCTGCCTTCAGCTCTTCGGCGGCTACGGCTACACGACGGAATACCCGATCGCCCGGATGTACGCCGACGCCCGCGTCCAGAAGATCTACGGCGGCACCAACGAGATCATGAAGGAGCTGATCGCCCGTGCCCTCTGAGGCGTACGTCTTCGACGCGGTTCGCACCCCGCGCGGACGCGGCCGGAACACCGGCGCGCTGCACGGGGTCAAGCCGATCTCCCTGGTGGTCGGCCTGATCGACGCGCTGCGCGAGCGCAATCCCGGCCTGGACGTGGGCCGGCTGGAGGACCTGCTGCTGGGCATCGTCACCCCGGTCGGCGAGCAGGGCGGTGACCTGGCGCGGGCCGCCGCGCTGGTGGCCGGGCTGCCCGACCAGGTGGGCGGGGTGCAGCTCAACCGGTTCTGCGCCTCCGGGCTGGAAGCGGTCAACTCCGCCGCCGCGCGGATCCGCTCCGGCTGGGAGCACCTGCTGCTCGCCGGTGGCGTGGAGTCGATGTCCCGGGTGCCGATGGGCTCGGACGGCGGGGCCTGGGTCACCGACCCGCAGACCGTGCTGGCCACGTCGTTCGTGCCGCAGGGCATCAGCGCCGACCTGATCGCCACCCTGGAGGGCTTCACCCGCGACGACGTGGACGGCTACGCGTTGCGATCGCAGGAGCGGGCCGCGAAGGCGTGGGCCGGCGGGCACTTCGCCCGCTCCGTCGTGCCGGTACGCGACGGCAACGGGCTGGACATCCTCACCGTGGACGAGCATCTGCGCCCGGACACCACCCGGGAGGCGCTGGGCCGGCTCACCCCGTCGTTCGCCGCGATGGGCGAGGCGGCCGGCTTCGACGCGGTCGCGTTGCAGAAGTTCCACTGGCTGGAGGCGATCGACCACGTCCACCACGCCGGCAACTCGTCCGGCATCGTCGACGGTGCGGCGCTCGTGTTGATCGGCTCGGCGGAGGTCGGCCGGGATCTCGGTCTCACTCCCCGCGCCCGGATCGCCGGCGCGGCGGTCAGCGGCGCCGACCCGACGCTGATGCTGACCGGCCCGATCCCGGCCACCCACAAGGCGCTCGCCGCCGCCGGGCTGACCGTCGACGACATCGACCTGTTCGAGTTCAACGAGGCGTTCGCGGCGGTGGTGCTCAAGTACATCCGCGACCTGCGCCTCGACTCGGACCGGGTGAACGTCAACGGTGGCGCGATCGCTCTCGGCCACCCACTCGGCGCGACCGGAGCGATGCTGGTCGGCACCGCGTTGGACGAGTTGGAGCGCCGCGACCTGCGCCGCGCCGTGGTGACCCTCTGCATCGGCGGCGGTATGGGCGTCGCCACCGTTCTCGAGCGCTGCTGACCCGGAGGACGACACATGACCAACACCATCCGGTACGACCGCAGCGCCGACGGCATCGTCACGCTCACCCTGGACGACCCGGACCAGTCCGCCAACACCATGAACCGGGCGTACGCCGCGTCCATGAGCGCGGTGCTGGACCGGCTGGAGGCCGAGCGCGACGAGCTGACCGGGGTCATCGTCACCAGCGCGAAGTCGACCTTCTTCGCCGGTGGTGACCTGCCGCAGATGGTCCGGGCCACCCGCGCCGACGCGCCGGAGCTGGCCGAGTTGCTCGGCACCATGAAACGGGACCTGCGTCGGCTGGAGACGCTGGGCCGGCCGGTGGTCGCCGCGGTCAACGGCTCCGCGCTCGGCGGCGGCCTGGAGATCGCCCTCGCCTGCCACCACCGGATCGCGCTGGACGCACCCGACAGCCGGCTCGGGCTGCCCGAGGTGACCCTGGGCCTGTTGCCCGGGGCCGGCGGTGTCACCCGGACGGTACGGATGCTCGGCCTGGCCGGGGCGCTGACGACGGTACTGCTCACCGGTCGACGGATGCGCCCAGCCGACGCCCTGGCCGCCGGGCTGGTCGACGAGGTGGTCGCCACCCCTGCGGAGCTGCTGGACCGTGCCCGGGCCTGGATCGCCGCCAACCCGCGGCCGCGCCAGCCGTGGGACCGGCCCGACTACCGGATGCCGGGCGGCACCCCGGCCAGCCGCTCGCTTGCGGCACAACTGCCGGCCTTCCCTGCCACCCTGCGCAAGCAGCTCAAGGGTGCCCGGCTGCCCGCACCCGAGGCGATCCTGGCCACCGCCGTCGAGGGCGCGCAGGTAGACCTGGAGACCGCGTTCACCCTGGAGACCCGGCACCTGATCGGCCTGCTCACCGGGCAGGTCGCCAAGAACATGATCGGGGCGTTCTTCTTCGACCTGAAGGCCGTGAACGGTGGCGCG
Organism: Micromonospora parathelypteridis; assembly: GCF_014201145.1. Lineage (NCBI taxonomy): Bacteria > Bacillati > Actinomycetota > Actinomycetes > Micromonosporales > Micromonosporaceae > Micromonospora > Micromonospora parathelypteridis. Next base: position 3,744,221 of record NZ_JACHDP010000001.1, on the reverse strand, counting down.
GCCCGACCGACCGGCGTGGACGCCCCGCCGGTGCGCCGGGTGGCGGTGCTCGGCGCCGGCATGATGGGCGCGGGCATCGCGTACGCCTGCGCCAGCGCCGGCCTGGACGTGGTGGTCAAGGACGTCACGCCGGAGGCCGCCGACCGGGCCCGGGACCACGCCGAGCGGTTGCTGGCCCGCACGGTACGCAAGGGCCGCGCGACGGAGGCCGACGCCCGCGCGGTGCTGGACCGGATCACCACCACCGACCAGGTCGACGCGTTGGCCGGGTGCGACGCGGTGATCGAGGCGGTCTTCGAGGACCCGGCGCTGAAACAGGCCGTCTTCGCGGAGGTGCTGCCGGTGCTGGCACCGGGCGCGTTGCTCGCCTCCAACACCTCCACCCTGCCGATCACCGGGCTGGCCGAGGGTGTGGACCGACCGTCCGACTTCATCGGCATGCACTTCTTCTCCCCGGTGGACCGGATGCCGCTGCTGGAGATCGTGGTCGGCGAGCGGACCAGCGACGCCGCGCTGGCCCGCGCGTTCGACCTGGGCCGGCGGATCGGCAAGACCCCGATCGTGGTCAACGACGGCCGGGGGTTCTTCACCAGCCGGGTGATCGGCCGGTTCATCGACGAGGCGGTCGGCATGGTCGCCGCAGGTGTGCCGGCCGCGTCGGTGGAGCAGGCCGCGTTGCAGGCCGGCTACCCGACCGGGCCCCTGGCGCTGGCCGACGAGGTCAGCCTCACCCTGATCCAACGGATCCGCCGCCAGTTCGAGGCCGCCAGCGACGAATTCCTGCCGCTGCCGGCGCACCGGCTCATCGACGAACTGGTCGACGCGTACGACCGGCCGGGCCGCGCCACCGGCCGCGGCTTCTACTCCTACCAGGACGGCACCCGGGGACGGTTGTGGTCCGGTCTCGCCGACCTGACCACCGACGCGGGCCGGGCGGTGCCGTTCACCGACCTGCAGGAGCGGATGCTCTTCGCCGAGGCGCTGGACGCGCTGCGCTGCCTCGACGAGGGCGTGCTGCGTACCGAGACCGACGCCAACATCGGCTCGATCTTCGGCATCGGCTTCCCCGCCTGGACCGGCGGGGTGATCCGCTACGTCCGGCAGTACGCGGGCGGCCCGGCCGGCTTCGCGGCCCGCGCCACCGAGCTGGCCGGCCGCTACGGCGACCGGTTCACACCCCCCGCCGACCTGGACGACCGGCTGGCCGCCCGTACCGCCGAACCGACGGGCGTTGCGTGACGGCGGCCGGCGAGCTGGGCGGGTTGGCGCGCGGCGGGCCGCAGGGCGGGTCGACCGGGGGCGGGCCGCTCGCCGGGGTGCGGGTCGTCGAGCTGGCAAGTCTCGCCCCGGCGCCGTTCGGCTGCATGGTGCTCGCCGACCTCGGCGCGGACGTGGTGCGGGTGGACCGCCCGGGTGCCCCGGGAGCGGGACGGCTCGCCGCGCCGACCGGCGGGCCGTTACAGCGCGGCCGGCGGATCACCGCACTGGACCTGAAATCCCCAGCCGGGGTGGCGGACCTGCTGCGCCTGGTCGAGCGGGCGGACGTGCTGGTCGAGGCGTACCGGCCGGGGGTGGCCGAGCGGCTCGGCTTCGGCCCGGAGACCTGCCAGGCCCGCAACCCCCGACTGGTGTACGCGCGGATGACCGGCTGGGGTCAGGACGGTCCACTGGCAGCCCGGGCCGGGCACGACATCGACTACATCGCGGTGGCCGGGGCGTTGGAGCCACTGGGCCGCGCCGGCGAGCGCCCGTACGCGCCGATGAACCTGCTCGGCGACTTCGGCGGTGGCGGAATGCTGCTCGCCGTCGGTGTGCTGGCCGCACTGCTCGAACGGGAACGCTCCGGCATCGGCCAGGTAGTCGACGCGGCGATGGTGGACGGGTCGGCGCTGCTCACGTCGTTCCTGCACGGACTGCTCGGCACCGGCCTGTGGGCCGCGCCGCGCGGGCGCAACATGTTCGACGGCGGGGCGCCGTTCTACGACACGTACCGCACCTCCGACGGTGGATTCATGGCCGTCGGCGCGATGGAACCAGCCTTCTACGCCGTACTGCTCACCGGCCTCGACCTCGCCGACGACCCGGACCTGCCCACCCAGTACGACCCGAGCGGCTGGGACGAACTGCGCCGTCGGTTCACCGAGCGGTTCGCCGAACGGACCCGGGACGAGTGGACGGCGGTCTTCGCCGATCTGGACGCCTGTGTCGCACCGGTGCTCGCCCCCGGCGAGGCGCACCAGCATCCGCACAATGCCGCCCGGGGCACCTTCGTCGAGGTGGGCGGTGAGATCCAGCCGGCCCCGGCGCCCCGCTTCGACCGCACCCCGGCTGCCCGTCCGACCCCCGCGCCAGACCCGGAGCAGGACGTCCTGCCGGTGGAGGAGATCCTCGTCGAGTGGCGGTGACGCCCGGGGACGGGGTGCTCGGCGGGCTCTACCCGGGAGACCGGGCCGAGACGCTGGACGCGCTGACTCACGCGCTGCGCCAAGGGTCTGATCAACACGAGATCGCCGATGTTGCGCTATCCAGCAGGCCAGATACCGCACCATCCGCGATCTTGTGTTGATCAAGGCGGGATCCGTAGTCGGGCGCGACCGGGCGGGGCGTGACATCCCCGTTTCGCGACTCCCGCACGGCTCGCGGCATGATCATGGAGCCTGAAGGGGCAGCGGAGTCTGCGCAGACAGCGGAGAAGTGGAGGAGGTGCCCGTGCCGGACGCGGACGAACTCGTCGCCAACGCGCTCGCGGCGGTGCGCGGCACTGACGTACGGCAGGCCGAACGACAGCTGGACCAACTGATGGTCGGCACCGGCGCGGCGGACGGCACCACGGCGGTGGATGCCGCTCTGCTGCGTCGCCTGGTTCGCGGCCTGGGGCGGCTCTGGCCGCGCGGCTGGCAGCCGGCCGACGTGGACCGGATCACCAGCCGGCGGCTCGACGCCCGCGCGGCGCGGCTGGTCCGCGAGACGATGGCCGTCCAGCGGCGCGAGCAGTCGGATCCGGTCCCGGCCTGGTTCGACGAGCAGTTGCGCGGGTTGGTCACCGAGGTGCGGGCGGACGACGAGAACGTGCTGGCCTCCTGGTCGGTACGGGAGGCGCTGGACCGGGCCGACGCGCTCCGTGCGGCGGTGGACGTCCTCGCGCTGGTGGAGAGCCTTCCGCCGATCGCGGTGCTGCGCCCACCACCGGGCACGACCGGCGCGGCGACCGCCCGACCGGCCGGTACCCGCAGCGGGTCGCCGATGCTGGATCGGGTACGGGCGCTGCTGGCCAAGGCCGAGTCGACGACCTTCCCGGCCGAGGCGGAGGCGCTGACCGGGAAGGCACAGGAGCTGATCGCCCGGCACAGCATCGACGAGGCGTTGCTGGCCGCCGGGTCGGAGCGCGGCGACCTCCCCGGCGGGGTACGCCTGAGCACCGACACCCCGTACGCGGGGGCCAAGGCGCTGTTGGTGCAGGAGGTGGCGGCGGCGAACCGGTGCGAGGCGGTGTGGTCCGACGATCTCGGCTTCGCGACCGTGCTGGGCTGGCCGGCCGATCTGGTGGCGGTGGAGTTGCTCTACACGTCGCTGCTGGTGCAGGCCACCGCCGCGATGCTGCGCGGTCGCGCCGAACGACGGGCCGGGTCGGGGCGTCGGACGAAGGTCTGGGACGAGTCCTTCCTCAACGCGTTCGCGCTGCGGATCGGCGAGCGGCTACGTGCGGCCACCGAGGCGGCGACCAACGCGGCGGACCAGGCGGCGGCCGAGACGGCCGGGGCGGAGCGGTTGTTGCCGGTGCTCGCCGCGCGGGGCGAGGCGGTCCGGGAGCGGTTGGACACGCTCTTCCCCGGGGTGACCCGACACCGGCTCAGCGTCCGCGACGCCGAGGGTTGGTCGTCCGGCACCTCGGCCGCCGACCGCGCGTCGTTGGAGGTCGGCGGCGGGCGCAAGCCCCGACAGGTGCCCGGCCGACCCGACCGGCCCTGACCCGACCGAAGCTGACCCGACCGGCATGGCACCACCGCTGGCGCAACTTTCTGCGATTTTCTTCGGTACGCGGTAGGGAACGGGGTGTCGGCTCCGACCTTCCGGTGAGCCGCACCCCGGCCGGGGTGCGACCAAGGCTTGAGGAGATTTCGTCGTGAAGTACATGCTGCTGATCTGGAACCGTCCCGGCTTCACCGAGGAGTTGACCGAGCAGGACCGTACCGCCCTGTTCGGCGAGGTCGACGAGATCATGAAGGAGCTGACCGAGACCGGCGAGCTGATCGGCGGCCAGGCGTTGGCCAACCCGTCGCAGACGTTGACGGTGCGGCTCGTGGACGGCAACCCCGAGGTTCTCGACGGCCCGTTCATGGAGAGCAAGGAGCAGTTCGCCGGTTACCTGGCCGTCGACTGCGACAGCCCGCAGCGGGCCGCCGAGATCGCCGCCCGCTGGCCGGACGTGCGCTACGGCGGCGCGATGGAGGTCCGGCCGATCATGGACGAGGCCGGGACGGAGATGTGACCGACGACCGCACGGTCGAGGATCTGCTGCGCATGCTCGCGCCGCAGGTCCTCGGCCTGCTGGTCCGCCGGTACGGCCAGTTCGACAGGTGCGAGGACGCGGTCCAGGAGGCGCTGCTGGCTGCTGCGACGCAGTGGCCCGGCCAGGGCGTACCGGACAATCCGCGCGCCTGGCTGCTCACCGTGGCCACCCGACGGCTCACCGACGAGTGGCGCAGCGAGAGCGCTCGCCGGGACCGCGAGGTGGCGGTGGCGCTGCGCGAGCCGGCGTACGCCGGGGTGGTGCCGCCGGCCGACGCGGAGCCGGCGGCGGCGGACGCCGACGACACCCTCACTCTGCTGTTCCTCTGCTGCCACCCGGCGCTGACCGGATCGGCGCAGGTGACGCTGACCCTGCGCGCGGTCGGCGGCCTCAGCACCGCCCAGATCGCTCGGGCCCACCTGGTGCCGGAGGCGACGATGAGCCAGCGGATCCGCCGGGCCAAGCAGCGGATCGAGGCCGCTGGGGCTCGGTTCACCATGCCCGAGCCGGGTGAGCGGGACGAGCGGCTGCGCACGGTGCTCCGGGTGCTCTACCTGATCTTCAATGAGGGGTACACCGCGTCGAGCGGGCCGGATCTGCACCGGGCCGAGTTGACCGGGGAGGCGATCCGGCTGGCCCGCATCCTGCACGGGCTGCTGCCCGACGACGGCGAGGTGGCCGGTTTACTGGCACTGATGCTGCTCACCGACGCGCACCGGGCGGCTCGGCTCGGCCCGGACGGGGAGTTGGTGCCGCTGGCCGAGCAGGACCGCACCCGGTGGGACGACGCCGCCATCGCGGAGGGGATCGCGCTGATCACCGAGGCGTTGACGTGGTCGCCGCCCGGCCCGTACCAGCTTCAGGCGGCGATCGCCGCGGTGCACGCCGAGGCGCCGACGGCGGCGACGACGGACTGGCGGCAGATCGTCGCGCTGTACCGGCTGCTGGCCCGGATCGCGCCGAATCCGATGGTCACCCTCAACCAGGCGGTGGCGGTCGCCATGGTGGACGGGCCACGGGCCGGTCTCGCCCTGCTCACGTCGCTGGACGCCGACGAGCGCACCGCCGGCCACCACCGGCTCGCCGCCGTCCGGGCTCACCTGTTGGAGCTGGCCGGGGAGGCCGGCGCGGCGCGGGAGGCGTACCTCGCGGCGGCACGCGGCACGACCAGCCTGCCTGAGCAGCGATACCTGGAGCTGAAGGCCGCCCGACTGACGGGGCGATGACTCGACGACGGTCGGGCCGGAGCGGCACCCTGCTGATCGTCGGCCACTCTCGCGGACAGCACCGCGGGCGATCGGCCGCCGGGCGGGACTGACCCGCCCGGCGGCCGACGGTCAGACTTCGGGTTCGACGGCCGGGCAGCTGGTGCCGCGGGCAGGCACCACCTCGTCGATCAGGTAGGAGTCGACAGCCCGCCCCATACAAGGGCTGGTGGTGTAGCTGCCGTGCCCCCACCCCCGATAGGTGAGCAGCACGCCGTGCCTGCCCAACTGCCGTGCCACGGTGGTGGCCCAGTCGTACCCGCTGGCCGGGTCGTGCACGGTGGCGGCGACCAGCAACGGCACGGCGGTGCGGACCCGCAGGCGGTGCTGCGGGTTGGCGACCGGCTGCGGCGTGCCCAGGCAGGTCGCGAGGGCGAACAGCGCCGTCGGGTAGCGCAGGTCGGGCGCGAGTCGGGCCACCCGGCGCAGATGTCCGGCGTACTCGCGGTAGTCGCGGACGGGCAGGCTCCAGTCCTGGCAGAAGACCGCGAAGGGGTACGACGCGACGGCGTCGGCGGTCGGGCTGACGTCGGCCGAGAGCGTGGTGGTCGGCGCGGCGGAGGCGTCCATCGCGCCGAGCCACTCGGCCAGCCCTGGCCACCGCCAGGTGTCGTAGAACTCCTTGTGGGTGAGTCGGGTCAACTCGAACGGGGTCAGCACGACCCCGGGCCGCTTCGGATCGGTCAGCGTGCCGCGCTCGGCCCGCGTACGCAGCCCGGCCCAGATCGCCCGGAAGTCCCGTCCGTGCAGGACACAGGCGCTGGACCGGTCACACCAGGCCACGAACTCGTCGAACGCGCCCTCCGCGGTGACCGCCTGGCTGTCGAGGAACGCGCGGGTGTCGCCGCTGTGGTCCATCGCGGCCTCCAGCACCATGGCGCGGACCCGGTCGGGGTACAACTCGGCGTACCGCTCGCCGAGCAGGGTGCCGTACGAGCTGCCGTGGTAGGTCAACTGCCGCTCGCCAAGTGCGGCGCGGATCGCGTCCAGGTCGTGGGCGGCGCTTGTCGTGTCCACGTGGTCGTAGAGCGGCCCGGTACGGGCCCGGCAGTCGGCGCGCAGCAGAGCGTTGCCGGCCAGTGTGGCGTCGAACTGAGCCTGGTCCGCGATCAGTTGCGGTTGCCGGGAGAGCAGGTCCCGGGAACAGACCACCGGGTGACTGCCCCCGGTGCCGCGCGGGTCGAAGCTGACGATGTCGAATCGGCGGCGCAGGTCGGCGCTGAACCGGGAGCTGCCGTTCACCACCCGGTCGACTCCACTGTCGCCCGGCCCGCCAGGGCCGAAGACCAGCGAACCTTTCCGGGCGGCCCGATCGGTGGCGACCCGGCGAGCCAGCGCCAGGTCGAAGCGCTCACCCCGGGGTCGGTTCCAGTCCACCGGCAGCGACAGGGTGCCGCACTCGGCGGTGGCGTCCGTGGCGCAGGGCCGCCAGTCGATCGTCGGGCCGGGCTGTGGCCGAGCGACGGCCGGGCTCGCCGGGGTCAGGCCGGTGGCCGTGAGGGCCAGGGCGACCGCCCAGCCGACGGCAGATTTGCGTACGCGCAGCATGAGGTGCTGTCCTCTCCGTGAAGGAGCGTTACCGGTGAAACTCGCCCACTGGGCGAGGTGATGCTGCTTCCACCCGGGCCGTCGAGTAGCCGCTCGACGGCCCGGGACCTTCGTCGCCGGGGTCAGTCGACGTCGCTCAGGACGCGTTCGACCGTGGACATGCGGGTCTCCATCCCGCCCAGTCGGCCATCCATCGCGGCGAGCAGTCGGGCGTTCTCCGCCTGGGCCTGAGCGGCCGTCTCGGCGAGCCGGCGGTAGTCGTCCGCGCGGGCCGACTCGAGCCGGGCCCGCCGGGTCTTGGCAAACTGGACGACGGTCACCGTGAACACGCTGATCAGCAGGGCGAAGATCCCGATCGCGCCGACCACCTCGGTCCAGTCGTGGTCGCTCATTCCGGTCATCGGTCCGCTCCTGGTTGCTCGGCCGAGTCGGGCACGGTCAGCGTCTCGACCGCCGCCGCGATGACCTCGGGGGTGAGTGTGAGCACGAACGGCTCCACCTCGTAGTAGTTCATGGCCTTCCCGTCCTCCGACAACTCCAGGCTGGCGGTGACCAGCCCGGCCGCTGCCAGCTTTCGTAGGTGGACCTGCAACAGCGCTCGGCTGATGCCCAGTTGCCGGGCCAGCCCGCTGACGTAGGCACGCTCGCGGGCCAGCGCGGCGATGACCCGCAGCCGGTGCGGGTTGGCCAGCGACGCCAGCACCCGGACCAGGTCGTCACCGGTCAGCGGTGAAGCGCTGCTCATAACCGGCCCTCGCACATGCCAAAGGAAGTTAGCAGGTATCGGCGCGTGGCGGTGGGGGTCGATGGCGGAATCAGGGGGTTCTCAGGGTCACCCGCAGGGCCGGACACACAGAACGCCGGGCCGGTGAATGATCACCGGCCCGGCGCGCGGGTTACGTCGTACGTCAGCTCTTGAAGGCGTCCTTGATCTTCTCGCCCGCCTGCTTGAGCTTGGCCGTGGACTGGTCTGCGCGACCCTCGGCCTCGAGCTGCTCGTTATCGGTGGCGCGACCAGCGCCTTCCTTCAGCTTGCCGGTCGCGTCCTCGGTGGCGTTGTTGATCTTGTCGTCGATACCCATTGCCAACCTCCATTGCAAGCGTCGCTACAACACCAGCAGTACCCCCGCCGACGCCGGTCCAACCATTACCGCCGTCACAGTCCGCGATCGCCGGCAGCCGGACGGAACCGGCGCAGCCGCAGACTGTTGGCCACCACGAAGACCGAGGACAGCGCCATCGTTGCGCCAGCGATCATCGGGTTGAGCAGACCGGCGGCGGCCAGCGGCAGGGCCGCCACGTTGTAACCGAACGCCCAGAACAGGTTGCCCCGGATGATGCCGAGCGTGCGTCGGGACAGCCGGATGGCGTCCACGGCCGCGTCCAGGTCGCCCCGGACGAGGGTGAGGTCGGACGCCTCGATCGCGACATCGGTGCCGGTGCCCATGGCCAGCCCCAGGTCGGCCTGGGCCAGTGCCGGGGCGTCGTTGACCCCGTCACCGACCATCGCCACCGACCGCCCCTGCGCCTGCAGCCGCTTGACCACGTCGACCTTTCCGGCCGGCAGCACCTCGGCGATCACCTCGTCGATGCCCACCTCGGCGGCGATCGCGCGAGCCACGGTGGTGTTGTCCCCGGTCAGCAGGACCGGGGTGAGCCCCAGCGCCCGCAGCCGGGCCACCGCCGCCCGGCTGGTCGGCCGAACCACGTCGGCGACCGCGAGCACACCCCGGGCGCGTCCGTCCCAGGCCGCGACGATCGCCGTACGACCAGCGGCCTCCGCTTCGCTGACGGCCCGCTCGACCTCCGGCGGCACGTCGATCTCGCGCTCACGCAGCAGCCGGGCCCGACCGACCAGCACGACCCGCCCGTCGACCGTGCCCGTCACCCCCAGCCCTTCGAGGTTGGTGAAGCCCGTCACGGGGGCCAGCGACCCCGCCTCGGAGGCACCCGCCGCGACCGCTCGGGCGATCGGGTGCTCGGAGGCGGCCTCCACCGCCCCGGCGAGCCGGAGCAGCTCGGCCCGGTCCTCGCCGCTCGCCGGCACCACGTCCACCAGGGTCATCCGGCCGGTCGTGACGGTGCCGGTCTTGTCCAGCACCACGGTCTCCACCCGGCGGGTCGACTCCAGCACCTCCGGCCCCTTGATCAGCACACCGAGCTGGGCACCCCGGCCGGTGCCGACCAGCAGCGCGGTCGGGGTGGCCAGGCCGAGCGCGCACGGGCAGGCGATGATCAGTACGGCCACGGCGGCGGTGAACGCCGCGGTCGGACCGGCCCCGGTGCCGAGCCACCAGCCGAGCGTGCCGACGGCCAACGTGATGACGATCGGCACGAAGACGCCGGAGATCCGATCCGCCAGCCGCTGCACGGCCGCCTTGCCGCTCTGCGCCTGCTCGACCAGGTCGGCCATCCGGGCGAGCTGGGTGTCCGCGCCGACCCGGGTGGCGCTGACGACCAGCCGCCCGCCCGCGTTGATGGTGGCGCCGACCACGCCGTCGCCCGGGCCGACCTCGACCGGCACCGACTCACCGGTGAGCATGCTGGCGTCGACGGCGGAGGTGCCCTCGTCGACCACGCCGTCGGTGGCGATCTTCTCCCCGGGGCGGACCACGAACCGGTCACCGACGGCGAGCCGGTCCACGGGGATCAGGGTCTCCACCCCGTCGCGCAGCACCGCCACCTCCTTGGCGCCCAGTTCGAGCAGGGCGCGCAGGGCCGCACCGGCGGTCCGCTTGGATCGCGCCTCGAAGTAACGGCCGGCCAGGATGAACACGGTCACCCCGGCGGCGGCCTCCAGATAGATGTTGCCGGCGCCGTCGGTGCGGGTGATGTCGAAGCGGAACGGGTGCGTCATCCCCGGCATGCCGGCGTCACCGAAGAAGAGCGCCCAGAGCGACCAGCCGAACGCGGCCAGGGTGCCGAGCGAGACCAGCGTGTCCATGGTTGCCGCGCCGTGCCGCAGGTTCGTCCAGGCGGCCCGGTGGAACGGCAGCCCACCCCAGACCACCACCGGGGCGGCCAGGGTCAGCGACAGCCACTGCCAGTAGTCGAACTGCCAGGCGGGGACCATGGCCAGCAGGACCACCGGCACGCTCAGTGCCACCGAGACCCAGAGCCGGGTACGCGGGCCCTTCAGCGGATCCGCCGCCGGCTCGGCGGTCGGCGGGGCCGGCAGCGCGGCCGTGTAGCCGGTCTTCTGCACGGTCTCGATCAGGTCGTCCGGCGTGACGCCGTCGGTGTAGCGGACGGTCGCCTTCTCGGTGGCGTAGTTGACGGTGGCGCTCACCCCGTCCATCCGGTTGAGCTTCTTCTCGATCCGGGCGGCGCAGGCGGCGCAGGTCATCCCGCCGATCGCCAACTCGATCCGGTTCGGCGCCTCGGGCAGCGGTCTGCTGGTGGTGGTCATCGTCTGGTCCCGTCAGTTGTGCCCGTGCCCGGGGGTGCCGTGATCGGCATCCCCGGTCGGCGCGGGTCCGCTCGGGTTGCTTCCGGTCGGCGGGGCGTCGGCCGGCGGGGTGCCGGTGCTGACGGTGAACTCGGCGGTGTGCACCGCTCCGCCGTGCCGGAAGTCGAGGTAGAGCCGGTAGCTGCCAGCCGAGGGCACCTCGGCGAGGAAGGTGACGGCCGGGCCGGGTCGGGTCCGCCCGTCGCCCGGCGTCCCGTCCGGGTGCACGTGCAGGTATGCGAGGTCACCTCGGCGCAGTGCCACCAGGTGTCCGTACGCGCCCAGGTAGGGCTCCAGGTCGGTGACCGGTTGCCCGTTCCGGCTGATGGTGAGGGTGAGCGGCGACGTGCGGCCGGGCTGCGGGGCGCCGGTCAGGGTGACCGTGTAGCCGTCGACGGTGGTGCTGGTCGCCGGGGCGGGCAACGGCCGTTCGGTCAGCTCACCGGGGACGGTCACGTCCACGCCGAGGGTCAGCGGCTCACCGCCGGTCGGGGTGAAGTCGGCGAACGCCCGCCACTGCCCCGGGCCGGCCAGTGGGGTGTCGACCCGCCAGGTGCCGTCGGGGGCCAGGTCGGGGTGCACATGGCGGAAACCGGAGAGGTCCCGCCGGACGACGATCAGGTGCATCTGCTTGTCGTGCGCCACGTCGTACCGGGTCACCGGGTGGCCGTCCGGCCCGGTGATCCGGAACGCCAATTCCTCGGCCGGGGCGTCGACCGGGTCGAGGGTGTAGCCGCGGTCGGAGACGAGCAGGCCGCCGGGGAGCCGGTCGACCGCCTCGTCGGACCCTCCCGCCGGGTGGGTGGCAGCGCCGTCGTGCCGACCCTCGACGACGGGGCTGCGGTCGACCACCCGACCGATCCCGTACGTCGTGGTGAAGACCGCCGCGAGGCCGACAGCGAACGCGGCCAGTCTCGTCACCGTGCGCATGCCGGCCCCCGGCTCACGCGTCGACGAGGTCGTAGCCGGCCTCGTCGACAGCGGCCCGGACGACCTGCACGTCCAGCGGTTGGTCGCTGCTGACGGTGACCCGGCCGGCCGCGAGGTCGACCTGCACGTCACGCACGCCCGCGATGGCACCCACCTCGGCGCTCACCGCGCTGACGCAGTGCCCACAGGTCATGCCCTGCACCTGGTAAGTCGTGTTGACCATCGGATCGTCTCCCTAAGCGGTACCGGTACCCGGTGGGGGTATCCCATTAGGAAGTGCACCGTACCATACCCCCCAGGGGTAGGTTATCCTGGTCGCCATGACCTCTCCCACCCCGATCCGCGGCTACACCGCCAGCAAGGACCAGCTGCTCGCGCGGCTCCGCCGAGTCGAGGGGCAGGTCCGTGGCATCGAGAAGATGGTCGACGACGACCGCTACTGCATCGACGTGCTCACCCAGATCTCCGCGATCCAGGCCGCGCTCGACAAGGTGGCGCTGGGGCTGCTCGACGGGCACGCCCGGCACTGCATGCACGAGGGGGCGGCCGAGGGTCGGGCCGACGAGATGGCCTCCGAGATGATGGCGGCGGTCGGCCGACTGATGAAGCGCGGCTGACGCCCCCGGCCCGCTGACCCGTACCGGATCGTTGGGAGTTTCCCGCCTTGGGTTCTGACCACGCCCACCCCGCTCCACCCGCCCCACCGCGGGTACGACGGATCCTCGTCCTGACGGTGGTGCCGCTCTTCGTCGCCACCGTGCTGGCCGCGGTGCTCCTTTGGCCGCGGGGCGGGTCACCGCAGACCGATGGTGGTGCGGACGTGCCGCGCTATCCCGGCACAGTCACCCGGGTGGTGACCGAGCCGTGCCCACCGGTGGCGTCGACCCCCGAAGGCACACCGAGCGCCGGCGGCGAGCGATGCGGCACGGTCGACGTCCGGGTGGACGACGGGCCGACCGCCGGCCAGCAGGTGCGGACGCCGGTGCCCGACGGACCGGGCGCACCTCGGGTCGAGGTTGGCGACGAGGTCATCCTGGTCGAGCTGACCGATCCGACCGATCCGACCACCAGCAACTGGAACATCGCCGAGCACCAGCGCGGCACGCCGATGGTGTGGCTGGCGGTGGTCTTCGCGGCCGCGATCGTCGCGTTCGGTCGGTGGCGGGGTCTGGCCGCGCTCGCCGGGCTGGCCGCCACCTTCGGCATCCTGCTCACGTTCGTGCTGCCAGGCATCGGCGCGGGCAAGTCACCACTGCTGGTGGCGGTGGTCGGCGCGGCCCTGATCATGTTCGTGGTGCTCTATCTGACGCACGGGGTCACCGCGCAGACCTCGGTCGCGGTACTCGGCACCCTGGGCAGCCTGGTGCTGACCGGGGTGCTCGCCACCATCGCCACGGCCGCGACACACCTCACCGGCTTCGGCAGCGAAGAGGCCACCACCCTGTCGATGTTTCAGGGCGACGTGGACCTGCACGGTCTGCTGCTCGCCGGGATCATCATCGGATCACTCGGGGTGCTCGACGACGTCACGGTCACCCAAGCGGCCACCGTCACCGAGCTGGCGAACGCCAACCCCGGGCTGACCCGGTTGCAGCTGTACCGTGCGGCCACCCGGGTCGGCCGCGCGCACATCGCCTCCACTGTCAACACCATCGTGCTGGCGTACGCGGGCGCGTCGCTGCCCCTGCTGCTCCTGATCACCGCCGACTCGCGGCCGGTCGGGCAGCTCCTCACGAGTGAGTTCCTCGCGCAGGAGATCGTCCGCAGCGCGGTGGCCACACTCGGTCTGATCGCCGCCGTGCCGTTGACCACCGGGCTGGCCGCGGTGGTGACCGCCGCTGGGCGCACCGCTGCCACGCCGTCCGCCGACGGTCCCGCCTCGCGGCCCCAGCCGGACCGCGCGGAGGCACTCGCCGCGCTCATCGCACCGCGAACGGGGCACTCCGACGACCCGGATCAGGCGCACACCCCGCCCCCACCCTCCGTCACCGGACGATGGCCGGAGTCGCGCACGGGCACGGATCCGGCATGGTGAAACTCCGCAGCGTGACCAGATGAGCCACGAACCTGAGAACCGCGTCACTGGTCACGCAACGCTATGACGAAAAGACACTTTTGGTCGGCATCCAGGCGTAGCTCTGTCGGTCGACTCTCGGGTAACCTCGCTGCCGGTTACCGATGAAGGCGCGAAGCGGCGCCTGCGGTGCCACCGCCCAATCGCCAACCGGCGAACCGGGGACCCAGGTACGTGGGGTGAATCCGCGTCAGCGGTAGGGGCCACTTCCGCCCCGAACCCGTCAGCTAACCCGGTCGGCGGTCGACGGAAGGGAACATTGTGACGGCACCCCTACGCCGCTGGCTGACACCCGTGGTGGCCGTGATCGCCGCATTGACCGTGCTCGCTGGGCCCCTCCCTGCCCACGCCGCCCCGACGACCCCCACACCGTCCGGGCACGAGGAGGACAACGAGCCCCAGCTGATCACCGACGTCATCGAGCAGGCCAACCGCGACTACTCCGCCGCCAAGTCGAAGTTGGACAAGTCGAAGAAGCGGCAGCTGGAACTGGCGTTGGAGGTCAACCGGGCCAAGGCCGACCTGGACGCGCTGACCCCACAGGTCGGGCAGATCGCCGCCCAGTCGTATCGGACCGGCCGGATGGGCGCCCTCGCGATGCTGCTCGAGAGCGACGCGCCTGACATGTTCGTCCAACGCGCCGCGGCGCTCGACGAGATGAACATGGTCAACGAGCAGAAGCTCTCCGAGGTCAATGCGGTGAAGGCCCGCGCCGAGCAGGCCAAGCTGGCCCTCGACACCGAGATCCGTGAGCAGCAGAAGCAGACCGCGCTGATGGCGAAGCGGAAGAGCGAGGCAGACAAGGCGCTCTCCCTCGTCGGTGGGAAGGGCTTCACCGGCGGCCTGGTGGACGCCACCTCGCCGGTCGCCAGGATCGGGCCGGGTCGCACCGCCGACGGCGACTGGAAGGCCCAGTCGTGCAGCGAGAAGGACCCCACCACGTCCTCCGGCTGCGTCACGCCCCGCACGCTGCACGCGTACAAGGAGGTCAAGCGGGCCGGCTTCAACCGGTTCGTCGGCTGCTACCGCTCCGGCGGGCCGTGGGAGCACCCGAAGGGCCGCGCCTGCGACTGGTCGCTGCAGAAGAGCGGCTTCGCGCCGTGGCACAACGACGACACCCGGAAGTACGGCAACAACGTCGCAGCGTTCCTCATCCGTAACGCCGACCGGCTGGGCATCTACTACGTGATCTGGAACCGGCAGATCTGGTTCCCGGCGACCGGCTGGAAGTCGTACAGCGGGCCGTCGAACCACACGGACCACGTCCACATGTCGCTGCTCTGACCCGCAGGATCTTGCGTCGAGGGCCGTTCCGCGTTGCGCGGAGCGGCCCTCCTCACGTCACGCGGCGGCCGGACCGGTCGACACGTTCGGCACGTCGAGCGCCGTGAGGCCGGCCGGCACCGCGGCCACCGGGCGCACCACTCCGGCGGCGAGCCGATATGACACCCCCACCACCGCGCACCGACCCTGCGCCACCTCCTCGGCCAGCACGGGCGACTGCCCGAGCAGCGTCTCGACGGTCTGCGCGATGTGGATGTCGACGATCCCGTCGATGTCGTCCACGCCCTCGGCCTCGGCCCGGTGCAGGCTGGGCAGCACGGCGTCGACCACCGCGCGCAGGTGCCCGCGAGGTTGAGTGCCGGTAGCGGCGGACTCACGCGCCGCCTGGACGGCGCCGCACGAGTCGTGGCCGAGCACCACCACCAGCGGAGTGCCGAGCACGGTCACCGCGTACTCCACGCTGCCAAGCACCTCCGGGCCGGCGGTGTGCCCTGCCGTGCGGACCACGAACAGGTCGCCGAGCCCTCGGTCAAAGATGATCTCGGCGGCCAGGCGGGAGTCGGAGCAGCCGACGATCACCGCGAAGGGGTGCTGTCCGTCGGCCACGGCGGCCCGGTGCCCGGCGTCCTGATTGGGATGGCGTGGGGCGCCGCTGACGAAGCGCCGGTTTCCGGCGGTCAACTCCGCGTACGCCCGGGCCGGCTCGCTGGTTGCGGACGCCCCGTCGGCGCTCCGCTGCGGACCCGGCTGCCCGCCGGGCGTTCCGGGACGACTCATCCCCGCACCTCGTCTCCACGCATCTGACCTGGTCAACCGGCTCTTCGGCCGGGCCGGCGGCGGGCGCTGGCTCGGGCTCCACCGTCACACGCACCGTAAGTTGCGTCAAGGTATGCGTGATATAGATTTCATACGTTGACTCCCCGGTCGAACCTGGGCGACGCACCCGGAGAGGCGGTCACACCATGGCGAGCACTGCGACGGGCGACACCGGCGGCGGGCGGAACTGGACCTTCCTCACCAACCACGGGCACGTCCTGCTGGCCATCGCCCGCGACCCCACCGCCCGGCTGCGCGATGTCGCGGCCGAGGTCGGCGTGACCGAACGGGCCGCGCAGGCGATCGTCGCCGACCTGGAGGCGGGCGGGTACCTGCACCGCACCCGCGTCGGGCGACGCAACGAATACACCCTCAACCCGGCCGGCCGGTTCCGGCACCCCGCCGAGGCCGACCGCGAGGTCGGCGACCTGCTCGCGCTGTTCGCCGCGACACCCGCCACGAAGGTCAGCCCTCGGGCCTGACCCCCTCATCGCCGGGCCGCTGTCCGACGGGTCACAGCGGTAATCTCTGCGGGTGCGCGAATGCCCGCCGTTGAGCGCGACCAACATGTTCCGCAATACCGGCCGTGCCACCCGCGGCGTCCTCAGTGGAGCCCTGGCGGCTCTGCTCGGCGCAGCCCTGGTGGCACCCGCCCCGGCGAGGGCTGCACCGCCCAGCTGCGGCCCAACCGGCGAGGAGGGCCTGACCGCGATGCCGTGGGGGTTGCGCCGGCTGGAGCCGTCCTCGGCGTGGCCGCTGTCCCGGGGCGCCGGAGTGACGGTCGCGGTGATCGACTCCGGGGTCTCCGCCACTCACCCGCTCCTCGCCGGCCAGGTGCTGCAGGGGCGCGACTTCAACGACCTGCCGGCCAACCACGGCCAGTGCGACCTGGTCGGGCACGGCACGATGATCGCCGGCATCATCGCCGGCCGGGAGGGCACGGGCGTCCCGTTCAGCGGCGTCGCCCCGGCTGCCCGCATCCTGCCGATCCGGGTTCTGCCGAGCCTCAAGGACACCACGGACCTGCGGCTTCCCGTGGAGATCGCGGCGGCGATCGACTGGGCGGTCGAGCAGGGGGCCGACGTGATCAACCTGTCGCTGACCACAATTCCCCTCCCCGAACTGACAGCGGCCGTCGACCGTGCGCTGGCCAAGGGGGTGGTGCTGGTCGCTGCCGCTGGCAACCGGACGGAGGATCAGCAGAACAGGCCGGGGTACCCGGCCGCGTACCCCGGGGTGATCGCCGTCGGTGGGGTGGACGAGCAGGGCGGCCACGTGGGCAGCTCGATCAGCGGCGACTACGTCGACATCGCCGCACCGGGGCTGAACATCATCGGGCCGGCACCCCAGGGGCCCGGCTACCGCGCTGAGCCGACCGGTGGCACCAGCTTTGCGGCCGCGTACGTCTCGGGGGTGGCCGCGCTCGTCCGGGCCGCCTATCCGGATCTCGGCCCGCGGGAGGTCGCCGAACGGATGGAACGCACGGCCGACAACCCTCCGAAGGGCCACAACGCCGACATCGGTTACGGCGTGGTCAACCCGTACCGGGCGGTGTCGAGCCTGCTGGGCACCCGGGAGAACCCGCCTGCCGGCGCGATCCCCGCACCCGTCGTGCGCGACGACCCACTGGGCTGGCAACGCCCTGCCGCGATCTGGGCGGCGGCCGTCGGCGGGCTGCTCACCGTGCTGCTGCTGATCGCACGACCGATCGTGGCCCGGGGCCGCCAGCGTGGCTGGCGCCCTGGCCGACGCACCGACTCACCGGCTGCCGGCTGACCTTTGCCGCGGTGACGCCCAAACGCGATGCGGCTCCGGCCCGGGTGAACCGGACCGGAGCCGCAACGGCAAACACCTCAGCCTGCTCGGCGGTGCTGGTCAGCCGATACGGCCGGGACGACCGCCGCCGCCATCCCACACCTTGGAGTTGCTCATCTCGGTGCTGAGGTAGTTTTCGCGGGCGATGCCGACGGCGCCGCCGATCTCGTTCAGGATCCGGTTGATGTCCCGGACCGCCGTGTCCCACTTTGCCTGGTGCTGCTCGTAGGCAACCCGGTCCTCGCCGTCCCACTGGAGCTTGGACAGCATCGACCGCAGCGTGTCGAGCTTCTCCTCGAGGGTCTTCGAGATGGCCTGCATCTGCTGGTTGCTGCTCTCGAGGACAGCGTAGTCAACTTTGATCGTCACGATTTCCTCCTCTGCTGGCTGCGGATCACGGGTTGAGAGCAGAGTGGAACTTGTCCAGCATCTGCTGCTGCTCTTCGTCGTTGACCTGGTGCGTCGTACCCGACTGGTCGAGCAGGTCAGCGATGTTGTCCATCGCCGTCAGCAGTTTGACCGTGTCCTCGTTCCAGCGCGTCATCAACGACTGGAAGCCCGTGGACGCCTGACCCTTCCACGCCATGGCCAGGTCGTCGACCACGTTCCACAGCTTCTTGAGCTCGCCGTCGACCTCGCTGCGCGTGGACCGCACGTCACTCGCGGCGGTATGTAGAGTCGCAGCTTCGACCTCGAACGCCATGCTTCACACCCTTCCGTCATGTTGTGGTGGCGGCTTTGCCGCACCCCTCCCCCGCGGCAAGGCACCAACACCCCACCGACGGACACTCCTGAGAAGACCGTAGCGGAACCTGTCGAGCCTTCGCAGCCCTGACCGGTGGCGTTCGATGGATAGTGGTGAATCGGACCGAGATGGTCCGCCACCACCACCGAACGACCGAGCCCACTCAGGACGGCTCGGACCACGCGGTCTGGATCAGTTGCTGGCCATCGCGTCGGCGGACCAGGGTGCCCCGGCCGGGCGGTTGCGGGCTCGGTCGCAACGTACCGAAGACCGCGCCCTCCTCCCGGTTTCCGGACATCAGCAGACCCGGCGAGTCCAACTCGCGCAACCGCTGCAGCACCGGCTCGTAGAGCGCCCGGGAGACCCCACCGACCCGACGCGTGATGATCAGGTGCAGGCCGATGTCGCGGGCCTGCGGCAACAACTCGTGCAGAGCGCTGAGCGGGTTGCTCCCACCGGATGCCACCAGGTCGTAGTCGTCCACCAGGATGTACAGGTCCGGGCCCTTCCACCAGCTGCGATCGCGCAGCTGGGCGGTGGTCACGTCCGGGCCGGGCAACCGGTTGTTCAACGCGCTGCGAATCGAACCGAGCCCCTGGGCGAACGCCTGATTCGACGGGGCGTAGTCGAGCAGGTGATCCCCCTCCACCGCCCCCAGCAGGCCACGTCGGTAGTCCGCGATCACCAGCCGGGCCTGAGCTGGCGTGTACCGCTCGGTGATGCCCCTGGCGATCAGCCGCAGCAGGTTCGTCTTGCCACACTCGGCGTCGCCGAAGACCGTCAGGTGCGGCTCGTTGACCAGGTCCAGGTAGACCGGCGCGAGCGCCGACTCGTTGACCCCGACCGGCAGACCGGGTGCCGACCGGTCGATGAGCCGGGCCAGCTCGGTCACCGACATCCGGCGCGGCAGCAGCCGCACCTTCGGCGCTGGACGGCCCGGCCAGTTCGCCGCCACATGCCCGGCCAGGGACACCGACGCCTCGCTGAGGTCCTCGATGTCCCGACGACCATCGAGCCGCGAGATGGCGGTGAGGAAGTGCAGCTTGTCCCGGGTCAGGCCGCGACCGGGCGACTTCTCCGGCACGTTCGTCGCCGCCCGGCGGTCGATCTCGGACTCGGACGCGTCACCGAGGCGCAGCTCCAACTTGGTGCCGAGCAGATCACGCATGTTGATCCGGATCTCCGCCCACCGCACGGCGGTGATCACCACGTGCACGCCGAAGCCGAGACCCCGGTTTGCCAGGTTGGTGATGGTCTGCTCCAGCTCCTCGTACTCCTGGCGCAGCGTGTTCCAACCATCCACCACCAGGAACACGTCACCGAACGGGTCGTCAGCGAACTCGCCCGCGGCTCGGCGACGACGGTAGCTGGCCACCGAGTCGATGCCGTGCTGGGCGAAGCGCGCCTCCCGGTCGTCCAGGACGGCGACCACCTCAGCCACCGTCCGGCGAACCGCCTCGACGTCCCGCCGACCGGCCACCCCGGCCATGTGCGGCAGACGCTCCAGGCTGCGCAGCGCGCCACCGCCGAAGTCCAGGCAGAAGAACTGCACCTCACGTGGTGTGTGGGTGAGCGACAGCGAGGCGAGCAGCGTACGCAGCATCGTGCTCTTGCCACTCATCGACCGGCCGACGATGACCACGTTGCCACCGGCCCCGGCCAGCTCGACCATCATCGGGTCACGGCGCTGCTCGTACGGGCGGTCCACCACTCCGACCGGCACGGTCAGCCGCCCACGCCCAGGCCAGGACGCGGTGCACAGCCCGTAGGTCGGGTCGACCGCCAGCGGGCCGAGCAGCTCGCCCAGGCCGGGCGGGTCGGACAGCGGCGGGAGCCACACCTGGTGGGCCGGGCGGCCCCGCCCCTTGAGCTGGTCGATCAGCACGTCGAGCATCGCCACGGCCTTGCCGTCGGCCGGCTGCTCGGGCTCCGGAGCGGTGACCACCGGCACCTGCGGGACCTGCGCCGCGATGAAGTCGAGGCCGTACGGCACGATCCGACGCTGCACCAGCGCCTGCGACGTGGCGGCCTGCTGGCCCGGTGCCCGGTACGCCCCCGACACGTACGCCGCCCGGAACCGCAGCATCGTGCTGGTGTCGGTCTTCAGGTAGCCGTGGCCCGGCGCGTTCGGCAGCTCGTACGCGTCCGGCACACCGAGCACGATCCGGCTCTCCACCGCGGAGAAGGTACGCAGACCGATCCGGTACGACAGGTGGGTGTCCAGGCCACGCAGCTTGCCCTCTTCGAGCCGCTGGCTGGCCAGCAGCAGGTGCACGCCGAGCGAACGACCCAACCGGCCGATCATCACGAACAGGTCGATGAAGTCGGGCTTGGCGGCGAGCAACTCGCTGAACTCGTCACAGATGATCAACAGGCTGGGCATCGGGGCGAGCGGCTCGCCGGCCGCCCGGGCCTTCTCGTACTCGAAGCGGGAGACGTAGTTGCCGGCCGCCCGCAGCAGCTCCTGCCGGCGCACCATCTCCCCAGCGAGCGCGTCGCGCATCCGGTCGACCAACGGCAACTCGTCGGCCAGGTTGGTGATCACCGCGCTGGTGTGCGGCAGCGCCTCCAGCGAGGCGAACGTCGCACCGCCCTTGAAGTCCACCAGGACGAAGTTCAGCTCCTCCGACGAGTGGGTCACCGCCAACGCGGCCACCACCGTACGGAGCAGCTCGCTCTTGCCGGACCCGGTAGCACCGATCACCAGACCATGCGGGCCCATGCCCTCGTGCGCCGACTCCTTGAAGTCGAGCTCGACCACGTTGCCGTCCGGGCCGACACCGAGCGGGATGCGCAACCGGTCCCGGTGACCGCGCGGGCGCCAGGTGGTCTGTACGTCCACCGTCGCGGCGTCACCCACGCCGAGCAGGTCCGGCAGTTCCATGCTGCGGGCCAGCGGCTCGTCGCTGCTGGTCTGCTGCTGGGAGAGCCGGTAGGGGGCGATCTGCCGGGCCAGCCCCTCGGCCGCCTCGGCGCTGAGCTGGTCGGGGCGCCCCAGCGGCGACGACGTGCTGCCCCGGACCAGGTCGAGCGAGCTTCCGTCAGCCACATCGAGGCAGAGCAGCCAGCGCCCGGCGTCGCGCGGCACCGTCCCGGAGAGGTCGATCACCGTGGTGCCGAGCAACCCCGGACCCACCAGCTGGCAGGTCGGCGAGATCTCGCCACCGTCGATCACCACGACCAGGTGCGGGGCGGTGGTCAGCGGCTTGGCCTCGGGCGCGAACCGAGGTCGTCCACCCAGCTCACTGGCGAGCGACGCCTCGGCCTCGGCCAGACTGGCGAAGACCAGACGGCGGGCACCGGCGGCGTCCGTCCGGGCACTGTGGTGGGCGTGTGGAAGCCACTTCACCCAGCCCCAGGACCCCTGCCGGTCGGGTGCGGCGACCACCACGACCATGAGGTCGTCCGGGGCGTGGAAGGTCGCCAGCTGCCCGAGCGCCGCCCGGGTCAAATCGAGCACGGGCGCGCGGTCGCCGCGCAGCACCACCCGGCTGAACGCGCGCAGCGACAACGCGGTCGGCAACTCGGGCACAGTGGAGTGCGCGCGGACGAACCGGCGGAGCGCGATCGCGCTCATCGGCTCCAGGTCCTCCACCGGCTTCGTCTCCGGCGGGACGATCTCCACCGCCAGTCGCTGCGGGCCCAGCGCGATCCGCGTCTCGCCGAAGTCGTCCTCGGTGATCCGTCGCTCCCAGAGTCGCCGGGATGCCGCGATCGACCAGAGCGCGTCGGGCTCCGGGTGCCGCCACGCCATCGACGCCCGCTGCTGCTCGGCGGCGCGCCGGGTGCGCTTACGCATCTGAGCCAGGTAGCGCATGTAGTCGCGCCGTTCGGCGTTCAGCTCGGCCTTGTCCTTGCCACCGCTGTTGGCCAGTGACCCGATCGCCATCCCGAGCATCGAGACGCCGAAGAGACCACCCGCGACGTACGTCATCATCCCGCCGCCCTTGCCGGCGTAGAGGAATGCCATCGCACCGACCCCGCAGAACATCGGCAGGATCATGAGCAGCTGCCCCATCCCGCGGGGCGTTGGCTCGGGCAGCTCAGGAGGCGACTCCAGCAGCACCTCACCACGCGGTAGAGCCGGTCCCGGCTGACGCGGAAGCCGGCGGAACACCACCGTGCTCACGGCTGTCTCCTCCCCAGAAGCGGCCTTGATGACGTGCCTCCGCGGACCGTAGCCCGCGGGTGGGCATCGTACGTGCCCGTCATCGTAGGTAATCTGCCGTGGGCGCGGTGGACCCGGAGCGTGGCATCGCGGCCAGCCGATCACAGACGCACACCTGGAGGCCACTGTGGCGACGAAGACGGCGACCGGCGGATTGAGCCGAATCACCATCGTGGCTCCACGTACCCGAATGGACCTGGCGCTGCCATCGGACATCCCGATGGCCGACCTGCTCCCCACCCTGCTGCGCTACGCCGGCGAGGACATGGCCGACGAGGGCGCGCGGCACGGCGGCTGGGCTCTGTCCCGGTTGGGCGGCGCGCCCCTGGACGGCGGGCGCACCGCCGCGCAGCTCAGCGTCCGTGACGGGGAGGTGCTCTACTTCAACCCCCGGTCGGCGGCAGCGCCGGAAATCGTCTTCGACGACGTGGTGGATGCCGTCGCCACCGCGACGAACCAACGCCCCGGTGCCTGGCAGGTCGGCGCGACCCGGTCCTTCGCGGTGGTCTTCGCGGCGGCGGCGCTCGGCGCCGGCGCGCTGGCCGCGCTCTTCGCCGGGCCGCCGCACCTGCCCGGCGCGCTGGCGGCGCTGCTGGTCGCGGTGACGCTGCTGGTGGGCGCGGCGGTGCTGTCCCGGGCGGCCGGCGACAGCCGTACCGGCGCGGTGCTGGCCCTGGTCGGCCTGGGGTATGCCGCCACCGGCGGCCTGTTGCTCCTCGCTGGCGACCGGCCGCTGACCGAACTGGCCAGCCCGCACGTCCTGCTCGCGGCGACCGCCGCCGTGGTCGCCGGGGCGGTGGCCGTGCTGGCGGTCGGCGACCGGTACCCCCTCTTCTTCGCCGCGATCGGGGTGGGGGCCGCGACCGGGTTCGGCGCGCTGCTCTGCCTGCTCTTCGGCCTCGACGCGCCGGCCTCCGCCGCGGTGGTGGCGGCGGTCGCGTTCGGCATGGTGCCGGCGCTGCCGATGGCGGCCTACCGGTTGGCGAGACTGCCGGTGCCGTCGATCCCGACCGGTCCGGAGGACCTGAAGACCGACAGCGAGTCGGTCGACGGCCGGCAGGTGCTCCAGCGCAGCGAACGCGCCGACCAGTTCATGACCGGCCTGCTGTGGACCGTCTCGCTGCTGGTGCTCGGCGCGCAGCTCGTGCTGGCCCTGGACGGGCGCCTGGCGGCGGTGCTGCTGTGCCTGGTGCTGGCCCTGCTGTCGCTGCTCCGGGCACGACCGCTGCTGGGCCGCGCCCAGCGCACCCCCGTGCTGCTGACGGGCACCGTCGGGCTGGGCCTGGCCGCCGCGAGCACCTTCGCCGGGGGGTCGCTGCAGGTCCGGCTCGGTCTGATCCTCGGCGGGCTGGTGCTGGCCGCGGTCATCAGCCTGATCTACGGCCTGTCCGTCGCCGACAAGCGCATCTCTCCGGTCTGGGGCCGGTTGCTCGACATCGCCGAGATCCTGCTCATCATCTCGCTGGTCCCGCTCGCCTTCTGGGTCTGCGGCCTGTACGGCTGGATCGTCAACCTCCGGCCCTGAGCGCCCCTGACCGCCCACCGGTCGGCGCGGTTGCGCCCGCAACCGCGCCGCCGGTCAGCGTGGCCGCGTCCGCGACCGCCCCGTTGGTCAGCGCGCCTTCGGGCCGGTCGAGATGCCCAGCGCCGACGCGACCGGCGCGGTGGCGTAGACGCCCGGACCGTGCTGGCCATCCATCGGGCGGGTGGACGTGCCCGTGCGTTGGGCGACGTCTCGAACCACCTTGACCAGCGCCTCGACGTGGTTGTCCGTCGCCGCGACCCGCAGCAGCGGCGCCGCCACCCGACCGTCCACCGATACCGTGGCGGCCACCGTGTGCGACGGTGCCGAAGTCGCGGTGATCGCGTCCACCAGTGGGCCGAGCCGCACGTCGGAACGTCCGCGCAGGACCATGCACCGGTGGGTCCAGCCACCGCCGCGCAGTCCTAGCCAGGTCTCCGCCGGCGCCTCCATCCCCAGGTCCAGACCGGCCGCCGAGACGATGGCGGCGCGCAACTCCTCCCGGCCCAGCGGCCGATAGGCCAGGCCCGCGGAGGTCAGCGCCTTGCCCAGTCGACCGATCCCGGCAGCCACGGTCCGGTGCACACCGGGGAGCCCGCCGCCCCGGCTCACCGCCTCCACCCGGGCGTCGCGGACGCTGAGCCGCAGCGCCACCCAGACGGTCCGGTGCGCCGCAGGCGGGGCGCCGGGTGCCGGGTACCAGACCATGGTGTGTGCGACGACCTGGGTCCGGGAGACCGGGGCGCTGAAATCCGCGAGCACCTGCAGCACGCGGTCGACCGTCGAGGCACTCACCGAACCGGCCGTCGCACCACTGGCCGACTGCAGCGCGACAGCGGCGAACCACCCCTGGTCGTCCTGCCCAATGCCCAGCCGGGTGCCCCGGTCGGTCAACTCGATGATGCTCAACTCGGGGGCGAGCGCGGTCAACCGCGGGTCGACAGCCCTGCCGCCCAGCACGGTCGAGGCGCGCTCGCCGCGTCGCCGCATCCGCCGGCGCAGCAGCAGGTCCTCGAACCACCAACGACCACCTCGGCGGGCGAAGGTCGCCAGGACGATCAGCAGCGCGACGCCGCCCGCCGCGGGGAGCAGCCAGCTGGGCCCGGCCGACGCGGCCCAGACGCCGACCGCGCACAACTCCAGCACGACGAGCTGACCGACCAACACCGGGCCAATCCGCCCACGGCCGGGTCGGTCGGCCGACGGCGACGGCCTCGCCGCAACGTCGGACGGGTCCGTGGCCGCTCGGGCGGGTCGCGCCTGAATTTGCGTCATCGCTGACTGTCCCTCCTGCACGGTACGGCTCTGCGCCGGGTCGGTCCGGTGCCGGCCACGAACGGTGGTCCCGACGAACCATCGTCGGCCCCTTATCGTAGGGATGCCCGCGACGGCACCCCGACCTGATCGTCGCGGATCCACCCCGCCGGAGGTAAGTCATGCGGACCCGCCGCGATCAGGTGCAGGCGTACCGCTTCGTCACACGCCGGATCGTCTCCGCTTTGTTGTCGGGCGACCCGGAGACCACCAACCTGCCGATGCGACGGCTCGGCATGGCCGTCTTCGGCAGTGTCATCACCGCCGCCGTCGTGCTCGGCGGGGTGGGCGCCTACGGCCAGCTGACATCCCGCGCCGCGCCACTGAAGGACCAGAGCCTGGTCATCGAACGGGAAACCGGCGCGACGTACGTGTTCCTGCGAGGCCAGTTGCATCCGACGCTCAACTACGCCTCGGCCCGCCTGATCCTGAATGAGCCGAGCGCCGAGGTGCGGACGATGTCCCAGGCGGCACTGCGAGACCAGCCGCGCGGGGTCACCCTCGGCATCGTCGGGGCACCGGACGCCCTGCCGGACCGCAAGTCGCTGACCGGGCTGCCCTGGTCGGTCTGCGACGTGCCCGACCCGGTCGACCCCGCGCATTCGAGCACTCGTCTGGTCATCGACCGGGCGCTGCCCGGCGGTGTGCCGCTGGGTGACCGCGCGGCACTGGTCGTGGTGGATGAGCAGCGGTACCTCCTCACCAACAACGCCCGACTCCAGGTGCTCGACGGGGACCAGACGATCACCGCGCTGAAGTTGGCGGGCGCCACGCAGCTGCGGGTCGGGCAGCAACTGCTCAACGCCATTCCGGCCGGGCCGCCGCTGCGCAAGCCGTCGCTGCCCGGCGAGGGCGAGAGCAGCACGCGGAGCGTGGCGGGCCGACCGTCCACCATCGGCCAGGTGTTCAGCGCTGCCGGGCGGCACTACGTGTTGACCCGGGAGGGTCTCGTCCCGATCAGTGAGATCACCGCTCTGCTGATGGTCCGCGGCGGCGGCGCGATCACCGACATCACCCCGGATCAGGCCGGCGAGTTCTATGTCGAGCAGCGGGTGGACGAGGAGGGGCTGCCGACGACGATGCCGACCATCTTCCAGGCCAGGTCGGGTCAGACCACGCTCTGCGCGACGTACCGGGCGGGCAGCGGAGGTGGTCCGCCGATCACCACCCTGGAGGTCTTCGACCGGGCGCCGGCCGAGCTGACCGCGAGCGATCCGGGCCCGGTGCCGGCGGCCCAGACCAGGCGGGATGCCGTACGCACCGCCGAGGCGGTGCTGTTGCCCGGTGGCAAGGGCGTCATCGCGCAGGCCTCGCCCGGTGCCGGGACCAGCGGGACCGGTGCCGCCGGGTCGACGATCTTCCTGATCAGCCCGCAGGGCATCCGGTATCCACTCGGTTCGGCGGCGACGCTGGACGTGCTCGGCTACGGCGGGGTCACCCCGCTGGCGGTGCCTGGCTCACTGCTCTCGCTGATCCCGACCGGTCCGACCCTGGACTACGAGGATGCGTTGGCCGTCTTCTCACCCGACGCGCCGGCCCCGGCCGCACCGCCGCCGGCCGCGCCACCCTCGGCCGCGCCACCCTCGGCCGCACCACCGAGCGGCGGGGCGGGCGGTGGGATGCCCGCGGTATCGACAGGAGCCGACAGCTGAGCAGCGATGACGGGTCGCCCAGACCAGCTACGGTGGACTAATCTGAATACTGCTGACGGCTGTCAATCAGAACGACGGGGATGTTTGCCATGACGGGGCGTACGGAAGTCGACCTGCTGTCCCTAGAGGACTTCCAGCAGCACCTGGCGACACGGTTGAGCCAGGTCGAGTCGGTGCTGCGCAAGCTCAACACCGAGATGCAGTGCCGTCCTCCGGCGCTGGGTTCGTTCTTCGACGCCACCGACAAGGCACGTCGCTACAGCGAGGTGCATCAGTCCTATGTCGAGCAGGCCGAGAGGATCCGGCAGGCGGTGCTGGCCGCGCAGCAGGCCACCAACACGATCCTGACCAACTACCGCACCGCCGAGGCGCGTAACGCCGCCAACGCCACTGACGTCACCGCCGCGCTGAACGGGGTCGACCGGGCGTTGCAGCCGAAGGAGGACGGGCGTGTCTGAGTACACCCAGCGTTACCAGGGCAGCAGCCATCAAGAGCTGTACGACGGCGTGATGGCCGGCAAGCCCGAGCAGATCGAGGGCGTTGCCACCCAGTGGGCCGAGCTCAAGGGAATCCTGGACGGTGTCGGCCGGGATCTGGGCGGCGACCTCGAGAAGCTGGGCAACACCTGGACGGGTTCGGCAGGTCGGGAGTTCCATCGGCGACTCAGCCTGATCGTCGCCCACTCCGACGCCCTGGGCGAAGGGATGGCCGGCATCAAGCAGGGGCTGACCATGATGGCCGACCATCTGCGCAGCGCCCACAAGCAGGTCGAGAGCCCAGAGGAGACCGACGACAACGACAAGGCGATCTCCGGCACGATCAAGGGTGCGACCACCTTCGGTCTGCCCGGCGCGGTGGTCATGGGCATCATGGGTCACCAGCAGGACAAGGAAGAGCAGGAGAAGGCCCACCAGCGGATGGTGAACCTGGTGGCCGAGTTGGCCAGCAGTTACGAGATCTCCGCCTACGACCGGGTGGTCGACCCGCCCCCGCCCGACCCGGAGACCCCGAACAGCGTCAACAACGATCCGACGACGCCGCAGAGTGTCTCGGCCATCGCCAAGGTGAGCAACGGGCCCACCAGCACCGGTGTCAACGCGCACACCGGCGACGCGACCGTCGCGAAATCCGAGCGCGCTGCCCCGCCGCCGGGGGTCGGTGACACCTCGGTGCCTGGCGAGCATGGCTCGGGCACCGGTGGCACGCCGGCCGTCGCCATCGGCCCGGTCGGCACCGGCAGCGGCTCCGATGCCCCCGGCACCTACCTCGCCGGTGCGGATCCGCTGGTCGGCGGCGCGCTGCTCACTGGTGGTGCCGCCGGGTTGGCCGGGCTGTCCGGGCCGCCCGCGGCGCCCGCTGGCGCCGGCACCGGCCCCGGCCTGCTCTTCGGAGCGCAAGGCGGGGCACCGGCCGGCGGGGTGCTGCGCACCGGGGCGCTCGCCGGTTCGGGCGGCAGCAGCACGCCACCGCCCTCGGCTCGTCCGGCCGGTGGTGCGCCCCCGGCTGACGGTCGCGCCGCCAGCGGGGTCGGGCGCAGCATTGACGGCCAGCGTGGTGGGAGCGGCGGCCGGCCAGCCACGACCGGTGGCAACATCCGCCCGGGCTCCGGCCGTGGGGCGGGGGGCAACGGTGGGGTGCTCGGCGGCCAGGGTCGATCTCAGGATGACGACTCCGATGAGCGGCTGACCTGGTTGACCGAGGACGAGATGGTGTGGCAGGACGGCGGGAACGCCGCGCCGCCGGTCCTCGGCAACGGCGGCTGACCACGTCCCGCCGCGGGTGAGCCTTCACCACCGGCGTGCCGTACGAACGATGCGTGGTGCCCCGGCCGGTTCCGATCCGGCCGGGGCACCGCCCGTTCCGGGGCGTCGTCGATCGATGCGTCCACAGTGTGCATGGTGGTGGCGGTCACGCCAGACCGTGCCGTCGCCGTGCTGCGACCTGCCGGGGCGGGCGATAGGTTGGTCGGGTGTCGTCCGCAGCGCTTCTCCGCCCAGCCCGCTGGGCTGTGCTGCGCTCACTGCGTGATCTGACCCGACTGGCGGTCACGGCGCTGGTGCTCGCGGTCGGCCTCGGCGGCGCGCTCGCCGCGACCGCACCGCCTGCCCCGACGCAGCTACGACCCAGCGCCGTGAGCAGCCGGGTGGCCACTGTCAGCCCCGATGCCGCGCCGGCCACTGAGCGGGCCGGCCAGCCCGTTGCCGCCCGGCCGGCTGGCACGGTCGACGCCGCTGCGGCGACCGGTCCGATCGCCGAGGGCCCGGGGCACGCGCCGGCCATCGATCCCGGCCGTGGCGTTCCTGCCCGACGCGGCCCGCCCACCCGCTGATCTAGGCCCGGCGATCCCCGGGGCCCGATCCCGGGTCATCCGTCGCGGCAGTTGAGTCGCCGCCGACGGATCACTCCGCCATTTGGCCGACCGCCGCTGTCGGGCCTCTCCTGCCCCCGTCGATACCCGCCTTCGACCGCGAGGTGCTGATCATGCAATCCATCCTCTCCGCCGCCCTGCCCGACCTGTCCCGAGCTGCCGTCATCTGGCTGAGCCTGCTCGGGGTGGTCGGGGTCGCTGTCTCTGTTCTCCTGCTGCGGCCCGGCCGTCTCCGCTTCGACCCGGGCGCCCGGATCCGCCGCGCGGCCATGCCGAGCCAACTCGAACAGGCGCAGGAGGAGCGGGAGCAGAGCCGCTACGCGCAGGAGATCGCGGTGGCCGCAGCGCGGGCGACCACCACCGCTCAGCGCCGCCGCGCGGAGTGGGTGATCGCACAGGAGGCGGTCGAGGCAGCCTGGCAGACGTATGAGGCTGCGGAAGCGGCCGTCCGGCGGTTCGGTGCGGCAGCGGCGATGCCGCTGCCGCAGACCGCCCGAACTCCCGCCGAGTACGTGGACCGCGAGCGCTACCTGCACCGTGCCGCGCTGGATGCGTACTGGCGGCGGGAGCTGTCGGTGGAGCAGCTCAGCGAGGTCTTCGCGCACCGCGACGGCTGGGACCCGCGGCTGCACCCGGTCGAGCAGGAGTTCGTGCTGCAGCGCGCGATTCGGGACAATCTGGCAGCCCGGCACGCCGCCGCCCGCGAGCAGGAGCAGGTTGCGTGGCGGGCGGCCGAGTTGGCTGTGGCGGCGGCCCGCAGTCTGCGCGAGGAGGCACACGCTGCCACCGGGCGACGGGTCGCGGAGTCGGCGTCGGTGCTGCCGCTCAGCGAGGTTGCCCGGCCGGCGGTCGAGCAGACCCGGGAAAACAAGGTCATCGCCCGCGGGCGGGCGACGGTGGCCGCGTTCTGAGCCGCGCGGCGTCGGGTGGGTTAGCGTGACGGCATGTCCCGACAGGCGTGGGTGCTCGTGGTGATCGCCGGCATTCTGGCGATCGCCACACTGGTCGGTGCCGTGGTGTTGGCGGTGCGGGTGGTGCGTACGCGACGACTGCTGACCGGGCTCGGCGCGGGCGGCAAGGTTGCCTTCTACGGGGCGCTGATCTACACGATCTTCCCGGTGGACGTGCTTCCGGATCCGATCTACCTGGATGACATGGGCGTCCTGGCCGCCGCGCTGATCTACCTCACCCGGCTGGTGCAGAAGCGCCGGGCGGCCGGCGGCCAACTGGCCGATCAGCCGGACGCCAAGCCGGATCGGGACCGCGTCGACCGCCGCGTGCCATGATCAGGGTCGGTTCGGTGAACAGGGGACGGGCATGGCGGGCGATCATCGGTTGAATGTGCACGATGAGCGCGTTGTCGCATTCTGCGCGGAACGGCACCTCGCGACGCTGACAACGCTGCGTGCGAACGGCACCCCACACGTCGTACCGGTCGGGGTAACTCTCGACCCGGCGGCCGGCCTGGCCCGCGTCATCACCTCCGGCGACTCTCGCAAGGCCCGCCAGGTGGCCGCAGCCGGCCCGGAGGGCGCGGCGGTGGCCGTGTGCCACGTGGATGGCCGCCGCTGGCTGACCATCGAGGGCCGCGCGGTCGTCCGGGCGGATCGGGCCGCCGTGGCGGAGGCGGAGCGCCGCTACGCCGAGCGTTATCGGACCCCACGTCCGAATCCGGAACGGGTCGTCATCGAGATCACCGTGACCGGGCTGCTCGGGAGCCTCTGACCGCCGCGCTTGGGTGTCCGATTCATGCCGAATCGGGCCATCGGTCCGGGCTCCCCGGCCACCTCTGACCGTGTGACCAAACGCCAGACCCCGGCGAGGGGTCCAGCGGAATCTCGGCAAGCCGGCAGCCGTTACACCTGATCGCGACGCCTACACCCGCGGCGGAATGCTCGCCGGAGTAGAGCCGTTGCGTCCCCGGTACGCCCACGGCCGAGATCGGCCGAAGGTCGTCGCAGCTGTGCTGAGCGAGCGCCATTCCCGGTGCTGCCGTCCTCCGCCGGTCGGAGGCGCCAACCCCCTGAACGGAGACTCGATCATGAACCCGATCGTCCAGAAGAGCGGTCTGTCCGTCGTCGGCCTGCTGGTCGCGGGCGGCTGCGCCCTCGGTCCGGCGGTAGCCGCGCAGGCCGCCCCGGTGCAGGCTGCCCCGACCTCGTCGAGCCAGACCGACCGGTCCGCCGAGCGGATCCTCGGCATCGACTACCAGGCCCAGCCGAACTTCTACTACTGCGGCCCGGCCGCGACCCGGATCGCATTGTCCGCCCAGGGCAAGGCGCTCTCCCAGGACGCGGTGGCCCAGCTGTTGGGCACCACCGAGGCAGGCACCCCTTCGGCTCTGGACACCACGCGGGTGCTGAACGAGCTGACCGGCGGGAAGTACCGGACCACCGAAATTCGTGACTCGGTTGCCCGTCCCGATCAGGTCGAGCAGCTGCGCCGCGACGTGCTGGCCGCAGTCGACGCCGGGCGACCGGTGGTGGCGAACATCAAGGGCACGACGGTGGACACCGACGGCAATCCGCACTCGTACGAGGGCGGCCACTACCTGACCCTCGTCGGCTACCGGGACGGTGGCGACACCATCCGGGTCGCCGACCCGGCCGATCCGGCGCTGGGCGAGTACTGGGTGAGCCTGCCGAAGGTCGCCAACTGGATCGCCGAGCGCGGCTACTCCTCCTGACCCTGATGGTTCACCGGGCCGGTCTCTCCCTCGCGGGAAGGCCGGCCCGGCCGTCGTTGCGCCTCCGAGCGGCAGCCTGGTGCTCGCGTCGCCGAGCTCGGGCGCCTCGCGTCGGCCGGGGCCGCTTCATTTGTCGGCGTACCGGTGGCTGGATTTTGGCCTCGCCGGCGCCGGCTGCCCGGCGCACGATCCTGTTGGCGTCGTCGGGTTCATAACCACAGGCCCGGAGCAGGTCGCTGGCCGCGGTACGTAGGCCCGTGACGAGCGACTCGCCGAACGAGCCGACCCCGCTCGCGGAGGCTCGCCCGGCCAACTCGGCGCACTGCTCGATCAGCCGGCGGGTGCGCTGGGGGTCGTCACCGTACTTGCGCTCCCTGCGCATCTCCGCCACCGCCTGACCCAATCGGCCGATCGCGTCCGCCAGTTCCGGTGGGAGCGGCTCGTCGTACTGCAGCGCGGTCGTCGACCAGCGGGCCATGGCACGGCTGTCCAGCATCAACCGTTCGAGGTGATCCGCGCTGCGGGCGTACCGGTGGTACTGCTCGCGGCGGTGCCAACGGGCCGGAGCGATAGTCACCACCTCCTCCGCCCCGCTGAGCGCATCGTGCAGCCGACCCAGGTCGTCCTCGGTGCCCCGGAAGCGTTCCAGAACGCGCATCGTCCGGTCGCCGTCGCGTGTCCGGATCGCATGTGCCAACTCGCCGAGCTGCTCGCAGAGAACCGTGTAGATCGGCGCCGCGGCCCGGTCCAGCACTCGAATCGGGTTGATCGGTAACAGCAGTGCGACCACCAGCAGGCCGACGGCCCCACCGACGAGCGCATCGAAGATCCGGGGCACCTCCAGGCCGCTGTCCATCGGGGCCAGCGTGGCGATCAGCACGGCGGTACCGCCGGCCTGACCGACCAGCGGGCCGCCCTTTCCGGCAACCAGCAACGCGGCCGCAATGGCCAGCGCGACCACCACGCCGGTCTGCCACGGGCCCGAGCCGAGGATGAAACGCAGCGTGTCGCCGATGACGATGCCCAGGGCCACGCCGCTCAACAGTGCGAAGGTGCGTCGGGCCCGCTGCCCGATGGCGGTGGCGATCGTACCGACGGCGGCAGCGGGAGCGAAGACATGCGACCCGGGGCCGAGCAGGTTCTTGGCCAGCAGGGCGGCGATCGCCGCAGCCAGCCCGGCCTGCAGGGAGATCACCAGGGTGACCTCCCACTGCCGGGCCCGGATCCGCCCGGCCTGTCCGCTGCGGTGCCGCACCCGTTGGACCGCCCGGCCGCTCCGCTCGGCCGCCTCGTCGAGCCGCGACTGCTCGCGCTCGGCGGGTGAGCGGTCGTCGGCCATGGCGGCGGTTACCCCGGCGACGGCAGGGCAATCCTGCCGGTTCGGCACCCTCGACACCGCAGGCACTCGCGCTCAGCCGAGCGTGCGGCCACCCGCGACGCCGGCCCGCCATCCGGCGTTGGTGCGACAGGGGTGTCGGCGAGCGCCCGGGCGGGTACCGACTCGCCGAGATCGAGGAGGACCGACATGGCGGCAGAGGGACCCGGAGCGACGACAGGCGGCCCCGGGCCGCGCCAGACGTGGGAGGCGCTTCCCTGGCTGATCCGGACCGCGGTGTTGTGGAGCGCCTGTCTGGTGGTGATCGTCGCCGGGTTGTACCTGCTGGGCCGGATCGCCGTCCTGCTGGCGCCGCTGGCGATCGCGTTGGCCGCCACCATCTTCCTCACCGCGCTGCTCGACCCGGTACTCCTGCTGCTGCGTCGGCTGCGGCTTCCGGCGGCGCTCGCCGCGCTCTGCACCGTACTGCTGCTGCTCGGCATCCTGGTCGGCGTCGGCGCGTTGGTGTGGAACCTGACCGCCAGCCAGTTCGACCAGCTCAGCCAGGAGTTGACCCAGGGGGTCGAGCGCAGCCGGGACTTCGTGACGTCCACGTTGCCGGTCACCGACGCACAGTTGGACCGGCTGGTCGACCAGGCCCGGCAGGGGCTGAGCGGCGGCTCTCCGGACCCGGTGGCGGGTGCCCGGACCGCCACCGAGGTGTTCGGCTCCGCGCTGCTCGCCCTGGTGCTGCTCTTCTTCCTGCTAAAGGACGGCCGGTCGATGTGGCACTGGGTGCTGTCGCGGGTGTCCGGTCCGAATCAGCCCGTGATGGCCGAGGCCGGCCGGGCCGGGTGGCAGACGTTGGGTGCGTACAGCCGGGGCACCATGTTGATCGCCGCTATCGACGCGCTCGGCATCGGGTTGGCTCTGGTGGTGCTGCGAGTGCCCCTCGCCCTACCGCTGGCGCTGATCACCTTTCTCGGCGGATTCGTGCCGATCATCGGGGCGACGGTGGCCGGCGCGGTGGCGGTGCTGGTGGCACTGGCCGCGAACGGCCCCACCACCGCTCTGCTCACCCTGGCCGCCGTGGTCGCCGTGCAGCAGATCGAGGGCAACCTGCTGGAGCCGTTGATCATGAAGCGCCAGGTCCGACTGCACCCGGCCGTGATCCTGGTGGCGGTGACCGCGGGCACGCTGATCGCGGGGATAGCCGGCGCCTTCGTCAGCGTCCCCATCACCGCCGTCCTCTGGCGCGTCATCGACACCGTCCAACAGCGTCGCGCCGCCTCGGCCCTCACCTCGGCAGATTGATCATCGGCTGAGGTGGGTGGTGAACCAGGCGCCGGCCTCGTCGGCGACCTGCTCCAGCGTGCCGGGCTCCTCGAAGAGATGGGTGGCGCCGGGGATCACCCGCAGCTCGCCGACGTCCCCCAGCTCAGCCAGCGCCCGCTTGTTGAGCGTGATCACTTCCTCGTCCAAGCCGCCCACCAGCAGCAACGTCGGGGTACGCACCTGGGCCAGCGCGTCTCCGGCGAGGTCCGGCCGACCGCCCCGGCTGACCACGGCACTCACCCGATCCGCGCGGGACACCGTCGCGACCAGAGCGGCGGCGGCCCCCGTGCTGGCCCCGAACAGACCGATCGGAACGTCACCGGCCGGACGCTCCACCGCCAACCAGTCGACGATCCCGGCCAGGCGACTGGCCAGCAGCCCAATGTCGAACCGCAGTTCGGCGGTGCGGGCGTCGATCTCGTCCTCGACCGGGCTGAGCAGGTCCACCAGCACCGTGCCGAGCCCTCGTCCGTTCAGCGTGCGGGCCACCGCCACGTTGCGGGGGCTGTGCCGGGAGCTGCCGCTACCGTGCGCGAAGAGCACCACACCGCCCGGCTGAGCGGGCAGCATCAGGTCGGCGGGGAGTTGAGCGTCCCCGACCGGGATGGTCACCGTGCTGCGCTGCTCGTCCATGCCGCACCTCCGCGTGCTCGCCTGCCGCCCGGGTACCCCGCCCACCGGGCCGCACGCACCCGAGCGGCCCCCGCTGCGGGCCGCGTTTGCCGAAAGGACCATCGGGTACGCGACGAGCGACCGCAGACCGTGTCGGCGCAACTGCGCCCCGACGGATCGCGAGGATCGCCATGGGTAAGCAGCAGACGTCCCGACAGCAGCAGATGGACGAGCGGAACCGGCGCGAACAGGACGTCGAGCGCAACAAGGACTTTGGGGATCGGGCCGTCGAGGCCCGCCTGCCCGACGATCCTCGGGCGATGGCGCCCCGGGACGCGATTGGGCGTCCGTCGACCGGCGAACCCATCTGACGTGACGTAGGCGCTGACGGTCGGGGCGGGAACACTCCCACCCCGACCGTCACTGCTCGTTGACGTGTTCGGGCAGCCGCAGCAGCGGCGACCTACCCGGTGGCTGTTCGGGCGGAGGACCGGACGGCTCGGCCGGCGGCACCGGCACGGTCACCGGCTCGTCGCAGCTGACCCGCAGCACCTGGTCATGGTGGCGCAGTTCCACCACGTCGTCGGGGCTGCCATGCCGCAGCGAGTACGTCGTCTGGTGCGGCCGGACATCCACCCGCAACGACAGCCCCCGCCACTGCAGGGAGAACTCCAGCCGGTTGAGTCGGCTGGACAGGCGGGGCGCGAAGGACAGCTCGCCGTGGTGGTCCCGCAGACCACCGAACCCACTGACCAGGGCGAGCCACGCGCCGGCCAACGACGCCATGTGCACGCCGTCGCGGGTGTTCTCGTTGAGGTCGTGCAGGTCCATCAGCGCGGCCTCACGCAGGTAGGTGTGCGCCAACTCCGGGTGGCCCACCTCCGCGGCGAGCACCGCCTGGGTGCAGGCCGACAGCGACGAGTCGCGTACGGTGCGGCGCTCGTAGTAGAGAAAGTTGCGCACCTTCTCCTCGGGGGTGAACGCGTCCCCTCGCCAGTGCATGGCCAGGACCAGATCGGCCTGTTTGACCACCTGCTTGCGGTACAACTCGAAGTACGGGTAGTGCAGCAGCAGCGGATACTTCTCCGCCGGTGTGTGCGTGAAGTCCCACTCCTGGAGGCGGGTGAAGCCCTCCACCTGCTGGTGGACGTCGAGCTCCTCGTCGTACGGGACGTGCATCGAGGTGGCGGCATCCCGCCAACTGGCTGCCTCCTCGTCGCTGACCCCGAGGTGGAACGCCTCGTCCCGGTAGCGCATCACCACGTCGGCGGCCGCGAGCAGGTTCCGCTGCGCCATCAGGTTGGTGTAGATGTTGTCGTTCTTCACGGCGGTGTACTCGTCCGGACCGGTGACGCCGTCGATGTGGAACTGACCGTGCCGGTCGTGGTGGCCGATCGAGCGCCACAGCCGGGCGGTCTCCACCAGCAGCTCCAGCCCGACCTCCCGCTCGAACTGGACGTCCCCGGTGACCATCACGTAGCGGCGGATGGCGTCGGCGATGTCGGCGGCGATGTGGAAGGCAGCCGTGCCGGCCGGCCAGTATCCGGAGGATTCCGGCCCTTCGATGGTCCGCCAGGGAAATGCGGCACCGCGGAGGTTGAGCGTTTCGGCGCGTTCCCTCGCCGAGTCCAGCGTGCTGTGCCGCCACTGCAACGCGCTGCGCACCGCGCTCGGCTGGGTGTACGTGAGCACCGGCAGGACGAACATCTCGGTGTCCCAGAATGCGTGCCCGTCGTAGCCGGGGCCGGTCAGCCCTTTCGCCGAGATCGGCCGCTGCTCGGCCCGGGCACCGGCCTGAAGCACGTGGAAGAGACCGAACCGGACCGCCTGCTGCACCTCCGGATCGCCCTCGACCAGCACGTCGGCCGCGTCCCAGAACGCGTCGAGGTAGTTGCGCTGCTCCCGGTGGAGCCCGTCCCAGCCGTCCAACCGGGCCCCGGCGAGCGCCGCACCCACCTGGTCGCGCAGGGCGGGCAGCGACCGCCGGCTCGACCAGCTGTACGTCAGGTACTTGATCACCCGCAGCTTCTCGCCGGGTTGGAGCACGCAGGCGATCGTGGTCCGTACCCAGTCCTGGTAACCCTCGGACTCGATGGTGGTGTGGTCCGGGCCGTGCACCTCGTGCTCCATCGCGGCGGCGACCCGCAGCCCGGAGACCTTGGTGCGGTGGATCAGTTGCCCGCCGTCCGGGGTGGTCAGCTCCTCCTCGGCCTGCAGGGGTGACTCGAGCACCGCCGCGACCCGGGGGTCCTTGCTCTGCGCGGGCAGTGACTCGTTGGCCACCAACTCGGACTGCACGATGAGCCGCAGCGGGCCGTTGACGGCCTCCACCTCGTAGCTGATGGCGGCGACCGACCGCTGGGTGAACGAGACGAGGCGGGTGCTGCGGACCTTGACCTCCCGGCCGGCGGGCGAGCGCCAGTGCAGCTCCCGGTGCAGGGTGCCGGCTCGCAGGTCGAGGATCCGCTCGTGGGCCAGCAGCTCCCCATAGCGCACGTCGAGCGGTTCGTCGTCGACGAGCAGCCGGATCAGTTTGCCGTTGGTGACGTTGACGATGGTCTGCCCGGACTCGGGAAAGCCGTAGCCCGCCTCCGCGTAGGGCAGCGGACGCAGCTCGTAGAAGGAGTTGAGGTAGGTGCCGGGCAGGCCGTGCGGTTCACCCTCGTCGAGGTTGCCCCGCAGCCCGACGTGTCCGTTGGAGAGCGCGAAGACCGACTCGGACTGCGCCAGCACGTCCATGTCCAGCCGGGTCTCGCGGACGTGCCACGGCTCGACCGGATAGGCCCGCTCCCGGATCACGCGGGGCCCCGTTCGGTGGCCGAGTGGTGTGCGGCAGTGTTGGCGATCGGCATCGACAGGTCGGCAGTGTCGAGCAGCTCGGAGAGGTCCTTCACCACGATGTCGGCACCGTGCGCGAGCAACTCGTCAGCCTGCCCGACCCGGTCGACGCCGACCACGTAACCGAAGCCACCGGCACGGCCTGCGGCCACTCCGGAGAGCGCGTCCTCGAAGACGGCGGCTTGCGTCGGGTCGACGCCGAGCAGGCTGGCCCCGGCGATGAAGGTGTCCGGGTGCGGTTTTCCGCGCAGCCCCTGAGCCTGGGCGACCAACCCGTCGACCCTGGCCTCCAACAACGGCTCCAGCCCGGCGGCGACGACCACCTCACCCCCGTTGGCGCTCGCGGTCACCACAGCTCGGCGCAGCCCGACGGTGGCTGCCGCCTGCAGGTAGCGCACCGACCCCGGGTAGACCTCGACGCCGTCGTCGCGCAGGTGCCGCAGCAGCAGGACGTTCTTGCGGTTGCCCACGCCGTTGACGGTGTCGGCGTCCGGCGGGTCGTCCGGGGCTCCCTCGGGCAGCACGATCCCCCGAGAGGCGAGGAACGACCGGACGCCGTCGGCGCGGGGGCGACCATCGACGTAGCGGTTGTAGTCCGGGCCGGGGTCGAAGGGCTGGAACGGTTCGCCGGAGGCCGCGGCGCGCTGCCGTAGAAACTCGTCGAACGTCTGCTTCCAGGCGGCGTTGTGCACGCGGGCGGTCTGCGTCAGCACACCGTCCAGATCGAAGAGACAGGCGGTCACGTGACCAGGTAGGCCCAGCACGGTACGAATCTATCCACCCTGCCGGGTCCGCAAACCCGTTTCCGCCGCCCCCGCCCGGTTCAGTTCGGTCGCAGCGTCCAGACCACGGTCATGACCGAGGTGGATTTGCCGTCTTCGGTGGCGATCTCCACCTCGACGTCGAACTCCGGCCGCCGGCCGGACTCCAGCTCCTCGATCACATCGAGGGCCGGCCGGGCGAGTCGCGCGGTGGCCAGCACCGGGCCCATGGCGAGTTTGCGGTAGGCGATCTCGGCCCGGACGGCGAGCGGCACGGCCCGGTCGAGCAGCTGCCCGAAGGCGGCCAGCACGACCGCGCCGGAGGCGGTCTCGCCGAGGGTGAAGATGGCCCCCGCGTGCGGGCCGCCGACGTGGTTGTGGGTGGCTGGCGAGTCGGGCATCCGGACGACTGCCCGCACTCCGCCCTTCGCCTCGGGTGCCACCTCGACAAATTCGAAGCCGAGAGTACGGGCGAAGGGCACCGCATCGAGTATGCCGGCCGCCACCTGGCGGGAGTCGATGGTCATGACCTGACGTTACTCGTCAGTAATCAGGCCAGCAACCAGGGATTTTCTCGCTTGCGGCCGGCACTCAGAGGTTGGCGATCGTCCGCAGGATCTCCGCGTAGAAGTTGCCGTCGATGCTGCGGAAGAAGGCAAAATCCTGGCCTGGGTCGCCGAAGAACGGCCGCAGCGTCCACGCCAGTTGGGTGCCGACGAAGCCGAAGAGCAGGATCCAGATGTAGAGCAGGGTCATGCTGGCCGGCCGCTGCGTCGGCTCGCCCCGTCGCACCGGCGGCGTGCCCCACGGGCGTTGCGCCGCCGGGTAGCCGGGCGGCACGGGGTAGCCGGGCGGCACCGAGTAGCCGGGCGGGAACGAGGCGCCGGCCGGCTGCCCACTCCACTGCGCCGGAACGTGAGCCGGAGGCTGCGCGACGGTGGCCGCGCCGTTCGAAGCCGAACCGTCTACGGTTGCTGCGGCCGGCACGGCCACCGGCTCGGCACTCTCACTGGCGGCCGGCGCGGCAGCCGGCACCGAGCCGGCGGGCACGGCAGCCGGCACGGCCTGGGCCTGAGCGTTGACCTGGGCCGGAGCCTGGGCCGGTACGGGCGTCGGGGCGAGCAGACCGTGGTCGTTGAGCACCTGCATCCCGCCGGTCAGGAAGCGCAGCCCGACCAACGCCGACAGGGCCAGGATCGCCACGTTGAGCAGCTTGAAGAACCCGTAGTCGGGCGCGGTGATCAGGAAGAAGAGGCTGATCGGCGCGAACGCCACCGCGAGCATCGAGGTGACCGTGATCGCCACCATCACCAGCGCCAATGACTGACGCACCGACAGCCGGGCACCGAAGACCAGGTTGAACAGGTAGAGCGTGGGCAGGCAGATGGCCAGCGTGACCAGGAACAGCAGTGGCAGTTTCAGCGCCGAGGTCAGCGCCATCAGCGGGCTGTGGAAGGCACCCAGCACCGCCCCGTAGCAGGCCAGCGCGATGGCGGAGCTGGCCAGCATCCGCCCGGTCAGGGCGCTGAGATCACGCTCGGCCACGATCTGCTGCCAGATGCCCACGCGATCCCGCAGGATGCGCTCGATGACGAGCGGGCTGGGACGGTCACCCGACACGGGTGCACCCCTCTCGGTGGTTTTCACTGTGGACTGGGTGGGCAGACGGTAGGACACCAGGTGGCACGCCCGCCACCCCGCTCCGGCGAGTCGTCAGCGCCAACCCACGTCGATGCGGGCGCCCCGCTCGTCGAAGAAGTGCAGTGCGTCCATCCGTACCGAGACGGCGAGCGAGTGACCGGCGCTGACCGCCGGGTACGGAGCGAGCCGCACCGCCAGCTCCGCCGGGCGGCGGTGGTGCCGACCTGGATCGGGAAGCACGCTGGTCTGGGTGCCGCCACTCGGGACTTCCTGCGGCTCCACCGGCTTGCCGGTGAGTCGCTGCATCACCGAGCCGAACCGACGCAGGCCACGCTGACCGACCGGCGGCGTTTCGAGCGGCGCGCCCATCTCGTCGACCACGATCGCGGTCGCGCCGATGTCGAGGAACGCCAGCGACTCGTGCCCGTGGTGCTCCAGGTAGCGGATCCGCCCGCGCAGCACGTCGCCGGGGCTGTCCGGGGCGACCGGGGTGAGCGCCTCCGCTCGCATGCCGACCACGATCCGCTCACCGTGGTAGTGCGCCACGGCCCGACTGCGAATGTCGTTCCAGGGCAGGTAGAGCGACTGTTCGCCGAGGTTGAGCGTGACGTACCGGTCGAGGTGGACGTAGACCGACGCCTCGAGCAGGTTCATCCGCGGGCTGCCCAGGAAGGCGGCCACGTAGAGCGTCGCCGGCCGGCCGTACACCTGGGTGGGTGTGCCCACGTCCTGGAGCACGCCCCGACGCATGATGGCCACCCGGTCAGCCATGGTGAGCGCCTCGGCCTGGTCGTGGGTGACGTAGACCGTGGTGACGCCCAGCTCCCGGGTCAGGCCCGAGATCTCCGCGCGCAGCTCGGCGCGGAGGCCGCTGTCCAGGTTCGACAGC
Source organism: Micromonospora parathelypteridis (assembly GCF_014201145.1). NCBI lineage: Bacteria > Bacillati > Actinomycetota > Actinomycetes > Micromonosporales > Micromonosporaceae > Micromonospora > Micromonospora parathelypteridis. Next base: position 3,702,684 of record NZ_JACHDP010000001.1, on the reverse strand, counting down.
GGTTCGTCCATGAGGAACAGACCGGGTCGACGGACGATCGCCCGGCCCATCGCCACCCGCTGGCGCTGCCCACCGGAGAGCTGACCCGGCTTGCGGGCCAACACGTCACCGATGCCCAGCGCGCTGGCCACGTCCCCGACGCGCTCACCTCGCGGTTCCGGCTCCACCCCGGCCAGCCGCAGCGGAAAGGCGATGTTGTCACCGACGGTCATGTGCGGATAAAGCGCGAAATCCTGGAAGACCATAGCGATCTTGCGATCCCGCGGAGGCAGGTCGTTCGCCAACTCCCCGTCGAGCATGACCGCGCCCGTGGTCGGATCCTCCAACCCGGCGATCATCCGCAGAACGGTGGACTTGCCGCAGCCGGACGGCCCAAGCAGCACCATGAACTCGCCGTCGTTCACATCCAGGTTGATGCTGTCGACGGCCAGCGTGCCATCCCTGAAGACCTTGGTCACATCCTTGAGCGTGACGGTGCTCACCGACGCCTCCCCCGCTCGTTGCCGAACCCCAGAAGACTGTGACCAGGATCATCCGTTTAGCACATCGGGTGAACGTCTTATGTTCGGCAAATGACGCTGCTATTACACGACAACAGGCGCGATCAACAGCGTGATGATCGTTCGCTCGGCTCTCCCAGAAACACCTGGCGCACCACCCGCTCCGCCGCCCGCCCGTCGTCCAATGTGCAGAACCGGCCCCGGAAATGCTCGCGGGCCTTGGTCGCCGCCTCCGAGCGCACGGCGTCGGTACGGAACAGGTCGAGCAGGTCGGCGAAGGTGGTGGCCACCGCTCCCGGCGGCTCGGCCGTCACGTCGAAGTAGACACCTCGGGCCAGCCGGTACGCCTCCCAGTCCGGGGCGTAGAGCACGATGGGCCGGTCCAGCACCGCATAGTCGAACATCGCCGACGAATAGTCGGTGACCAACACGTCCGCCATCAGATAGAGATCCTCCACCCGCTGGTAGCCGCTGACATCGCGAACCCGCTCCCAGTCCTTCGGTCGGCCAGGGCGCCGATCACGATCGTGGAAGTAGTGGCTGCGCATCAGCAGCCGACCCGAGTCGCCCAGCGCCCGCACGAACCGGTCCGGATCGAACTGCGGCCGGTAACCGGGGAGGTGCTCGCGGTGCGTCGGCGCGTACAGCACGACCTGCTCGTCGGGGTCGAGGCCGAACTCCGCGCGTAGCCGGCGCACCTCGTCCGGGCCGGCGGTGACCAGGCGGTCGTTGCGCGGGTATCCCACCTCCAGGGTCGTGTACGTGGCCGGGTACGCCCGATCCCACATCTGGGTGGAGAAGCTGTTCGCGCTGACGCTGTAGTCCCACCGGTCCACCCGGCGCAGCAGCCCGGCGAAGTCCATCCGGCCCGCGCCGATCGGGTAGCGCTGCTGATCCAGGCCCATCACCTTGACCGGTGTGCCGTGGTGGGTCTGCAGGTGCACCTGCTCGGGTCGCTTCCGGACGAAGTCCGGAAAGTTGACGTTGTTGACCAACCATCGGGCGCGGGCGAGCACCCGGAAGTACGCCGGGGTGCCCGCGACCACGTACTCCACCCCGGTCGGCACGGTGTCCACCCGGTCCCGACGCACGATCCACACCCCACGCACCCCCGGCGCCAACTGGCGGGCGACCTCGTAGATCGCCGCCGGGTTGCAGGAGTACCCCCGGTACCAGTAGGCGGCGTACACCGCGAGCGTCGGATCGACCGGCCGCCGCAGCTCGGCTCGGTAGTACTCGCGCAGCAGGCCGTCGCGGGTCAACCGGGCGCCGCGCCGAGCGACCGGGCCGACCCGGCGCCGGGCGGTGCGGGCCCTCCTGCGGGCGGTGTCGCGGGCCCGGCTGGCGGCCCGCAACGCGCTGAAGGTGCGCCAGCGGCCGGCGGCGACGAGCCGGTGCTTGATCCCCTCCACCCCGTCGGGCACCGGATAGCCGCCGGGCGGCAGCCAGCGTTCGTAGTCGGCGGTGATCTGCGCGAAGAACGCCGGCCGCAACTCCGGGGCGATCCGCTGGCCGTTGCCGAGCACAGTCAGGTAGTGCCAGATCATCCGCTCGAAGACCGCCGGCCGCAGAGCGTCCGTCGCCGACCCCCACGAATCCATCAGGTGGAAGACCCGGTGCCACTGGGGGAAGACCTCGAAGTGCCGGTCCCCCCGGGTCCGGGTGATCGCGCCGGCGCGGCGTTGCCGGTAGTTGACGCAGACCCGATCCAGTACGCCGATCCGCTGCGCCGCCATCAGGACCGGGTAGCTGAACGAGACGTCCTCGTACCAGCCGGGCGCGAAGCGCAGCCCCAGGTCGACGAGGAACTCCCGGCGGACCAGCCGGTTCCACGCGGTGTGCAGCAGCCGCATGGCCTCCGGCCGGTCCCGCAGCCGGAAGGTGCCCACGCCGGGTGACTCCGGGAACACCTCAGCCATCGCGCTGCGCGTGGCGGTGTCGTTCCAGTGGGTACGGACATGATCGACCAGCAGCACGTCCGGGCGGGTGCCGCGCAACCGCTCGGCGACCTCCGTCAGGCACTCCGGCGTCAGCCAGTCGTCGCCGTCGAGGAACCACACGTACTCGCCGACGGCCCGGTCCAGCCCGATGTTGCGGGCTGGACCGAGGCCGACGTTCTCCGGCAGTCGCACCGAGTGGACCCGCTGGTCGCGGGCCGCGTACTCGTCGATGATGTCGCCGCTGGCATCCGGCGAGCAGTCGTCGACGGCGATCACCTCGATGTCGGTCTCCGGCTGACCGAGGATGGAGTCCAGGCATTCCCGCAGGTATCCCTGCACCCGGAAGGCCGGCACCACGAAACTGATCAGGGTCACCCGGCCGTCCCTCCGTCAGCGTGGCGCGGCACCTCCAGCGCCCACCGGCGCGACCGACGCCCGCGTGCTACTCGCCGGTCGGACGAACCAGGCCAGGACGACGCTCACCACGAAAACCACCAGAAGGTACGCACCGAGTGTAGCCAGCCCGACACCTGCCGTGCCGGCAATCGCCGCGAGGGCCAGCAGCGCGGAACGCCCCTCCCAGCCCAGCGTGGCCACGTGCAGAGGCGGCGCCGCCTGCCGTTTCTCCAGCCGGGCGGTCAGGTCGTAGTGGTGCACGGTGAGCACGAAGACGTACCCGAAGATCAGCCAACCCGGCACGTCGCCGACCACCCCGACCGCGATGGCGAACAGGTACTCGGCGGCCCGCAGCGCCGCCGGCACCAACCAGTCCAGCGGCCCGTTGTGCGCCGCTCCGGCGCCGAGGCCACCGACCAGCAGCACCAGCAGCGCCACCGGCACCGCCCAGCGCAGTCCGTCGGGCGCGTCGCTCAGCAGCGCCGCGACCAGCAGCACCGCCGGGCCGAGCGCGGCGATCACCGCCAGGGTGAGCGGCCCCATCGGGCGGACCACCGGCAGCCGGCGGGCCAGCGGCCCGTCGTCGCGGTGCAGGGTGGCGTCGACCGTGTCCAGCACCGGCACCCACATCCAGCGGGCGCGCAGCGTCCGCAGAGCCCCGGTGTACGCGAACGCCAACGCACCCCAGACCAGCACCGCGATCAGGCTGACCAGCGGGTTGAACAGCGCCACGGTCAGCGCGATCAGCGCCCACCGCTCACCGATCGGGAAGACGACGGTCCGCTTCAACCAGTAGGACACCGAGCCGGTGTCGGCCTGCACCCGGGTCGACGCCGCATTGAGCCGGTCACCGATCCCGCCGCCGGCACCCGTCGCCGCGCGCGGTCGACGGGCCGCCTCGTCGTGCAACACCCCGTACCAGGTGTCGGTCATGTGCCGAACGGTCTGCAACGTCATCGCGGCGATCGCGAGCGCCCACCCGTTACCCAGCCCGGCGTGGCTCACCCCGAAGCCCAGACCGGCGTAGACCAGGTATTCCTTGGCCCGGTCCGCCATCGTGTCCAGCCAGCCACCCCAGGCGCTGAAGTGCCGGGTGTAGCGGGCCAACTGGCCGTCCACGCAGTCCAGCACGAAGCCGAGGTAGAGCAGCACCCCACCGCTGACCAGCGCGGCTCGCCCACCGACCCCGAACAGCACCGCCGCGGCCAGCGCGAAGAGCACCGAGATCGCCGTCACCCCGGTCGGAGTGAGCCGAAGCCGGGCCGCCAACCGCACCACCTGGGGTGACCAGGTGCTGACGAAGTAGGTGGTGAAGAAGTCGTCCTTCTCCTTCACCGACAGCCGCAACTCGGCCCGGTCCTCGTCGACCGCGGTCACCGCCGCCTCGGCAGCGGCGAGCCCGGAGGCGTCCTCGACCCGGTGCGCGACGAGCAGGCGTACCCGCTGGGCGAAGATCAGGGTGCCGAGCGCCGCGAGGCCCGCGAAGAGCCGGTCCACGGCGGGCCCGGGGCCGCCCGCCGCCCGCGCGGCGGCCGCGAGGGTCGGGAGGTCGTCCACGCCGACCCGCAGCGCGCCGCCGAACACGCCGGTGGCGTCCCCGTCGAGGGCGTCCACCGCGCCGGCGTCGACCACCTGGCCGCGCTCCTCCCGCACGACGGCCCGCCCGGGCACCGGCGGGTCGCCGAGCACCAGCGCCACCGTGGGTCCCACCGGGCTGGTGGCCAGGTGCCGCAGTACGGCGGTGTGCGCCACCAGGTCGGTTCCGGTGATCAGAACGGAGGCGGTGGCGGTGTCGACAAGCGCGGCCAACTCGTCGAGGTCGGCGGCGAAGCGCACCTCGTCCGCCCCGGCCCGGCGTAACTGTGCGGCCAGGCGGTCGGCCAGCGACTCGCCGGTCGCGGTGGTCAGGCCCGCCGCGGGCGTACCGGCGGCGAGCACGATCGCGAGCGTCACCGCGGAACCGCGGCGTGGTACGCGTCGAGCGCCTCGGCGATGGTGCCGTCGAGCGTCAACCGGCCCGCGTCGAGGTACAACCCCCGACGGCAGAACCGGGTCAGGTCCTTTTCGTTGTGTGACACCAGCACCAGCGTGCGCCCCTCCCCGAGCAGACGATCAATTGTCGCGTAGCACTTCTTGCGGAACTCCGCGTCTCCTACCGCGGTCACCTCGTCCATCAGCAGGATCGGGTGCGGCAGGTGCGAGATGATCGCGAAGCCCAGCCGCACCTTCATCCCCGACGAGTAGTGCCGCACCGACGTGTCGATGGCCCGCTCCACCTGCTCACCGGCGAACTCGACGATCTCGTCGAAGTGCCGCTTCAGATAGCTCGTCGACAGCCCGTGCAGCCCACCGACCAGGTGCAGGTTCTCCCGCCCGGTCAGGTCGTTGGAGAAACCGGCGGACAACTCCAGCAACGGTGCCACCGCACCGTGCACCCGGATGGTGCCCTCGTCCGGGATGAGCACCCCGGCGATCAGCCGCAGCAGGGTGCTCTTGCCGGTGCCGTTGCGGCCGATCACTCCGATGGTCTCGCCGGGCTCGACGGTGAACGACACGTCGCGCAGCGGCCAGAACTGGCCCGGCAGGGCACCACGCCCACCCCGGTGGATGAACAGTTCCCGCAGCCGCAGTTGGCGGCGACGGTTGCGGACGAACCGAATGCCCAGGCCGTCCGCCTCGATGATCGGCGCGGCCATCTCAGAGTTCCTTGAGCACGGCAGGTTCCAACCGGCGGAACGACCACCAGCCGGCGGCCAGCACCAGCAGGCTGCCGACGACCGTGATGGCGAGCAGCCGGGCGTCCGGGAACTCGTCCGGGTACCAGATCGCGTGGTGCAGCTGGAAGATCCCGACCAGCGGGTTCAACTCGTACACCACCTTGAGCCAACCGGGCAGGCCGGACTCCCGGACCAGGCTGAGCGGATAGATGATCGGCGTGGCGTAGAAGAGCACCCGGATGATCAGCCGCATGAACCGTTCCACGTCGCGCATCAGCACGTTCCACGCGGACAGCAGCAGGGCGAGCCCGGTCAACAGGACGGCCTGGAGCGCCACCGCGAGCGGGAGGGAGAGCAGCGACCAGCCCGGGTGGATCCGACCGTGCACCGCGTAGATCACCGCGATGGCGATCAGGATCGGCAGGCCGGCAGCGTACTCGGCGAACCGGCCGGTGACCCGGCCGATCGGGAAGACCTGACGCGGCACGTTCATCGTGGTGATCAGCCGGGACTGGCCGGTCAGCGCGTTGGTCGCCTCGCTCAGCGCCGAACTGGTCCACATCCAGGCGAAGATCCCGGTGATCAGGAACAGCGGGTACGACCCGGCCGCCTCACCGAGGTGCCGACCGGTGTCCCGGGAGTAGAGCACCCCGAACACGAACCAGTAGATGGCGCCCATGCCGAGCGGCTCGATCAACGACCAGAAGTAGCCCAGCACCGACTGCTGGTACTTGACCGCCAGGTCCCGTCTGACCAGGATGCGCAGCGAGTTGCGGTGCGACCACAGGGCCGCGACGCCAGAGGTCACCGCGAGCCTCCCGCCTCCTGAAACGGACGACAGGTTAGCAGTCGGTGAACGAATGCCCCGAATCGGCCGGACTCAGCACTCGATCACGTTGACGGCCAGACCGCCACGCGCCGTCTCCTTGTATTTGACCTTCATGTCGGCGCCCGTCTCCCGCATGGTCTTGATGACCTTGTCCAGCGACACCTTGTGCACACCATCGCCGCGCAGCGCCAGCCGGGCGGCCGTGATCGCCTTGATGCTAGCCACCGCGTTCCGCTCGATGCAGGGGATCTGCACCAGGCCACCCACCGGGTCACAGGTCAACCCGAGGTTGTGCTCCATCCCGATCTCCGCCGCGTTCTCGACCTGCTCCGGGGTGCCACCGAGCGCCTCGGCCAACCCCGCCGCCGCCATCGAGCACGCCGAGCCAACCTCACCCTGGCAGCCGACCTCCGCGCCGGAGATCGACGCGTTCTCCTTGAACAGCACGCCGATCGCGCCGGCCGCCAGCAGGAACCGCACCACGCCGTCATCATCGGCGCCCGGCACGAACCGGGTGTAGTAGTGCAGCACCGCCGGAATGATCCCGGCCGCACCGTTGGTCGGCGCGGTGACCACCCGGCCGCCCGCGGCGTTCTCCTCGTTGACCGCGAGGGCGAACAGCGTCACCCAGTCCATCGCGTGCAGCGGGTCGGCCGTCCCGGCGTCCGCCTCCAGGCCACGCCGCAGCTCCGCCGCGCGCCGCCGGACCTTCAACCCACCAGGGAGTACGCCGTCCCGCTCGCAACCGGCCCGCACGCACTCCTGCATGACCCGCCAGATCTCCAGCAGGCCGGCCCGGATGTCCGCCTCGCTGCGCCAGGAACGCTCGTTGGCCAGCATCACCTCGCTGATCGACAGGCCGGTCGCGGTGGTCTGCGCCAGCAGTTGCGCCCCGGTCAGGAAGGGGTACCGCACTACCGTGCTGTCCGGCTTGATCCGGTCCGCGCCCGCCGCCGCCTCGTCCACCACGAAACCGCCGCCGACGGAGTAGTAGGTGCGGCTGCGCACCTCGGCGCCAGCCCGGTCGTACGCCACGAAGGTCATCCCGTTCGGGTGGTACGGCAGCGACCGGCGGCGGTGCAGCGTCAGGTCCCGATCCGGGTCAAAGTCGATCTCGTGCGCGTCCAGGATGTTGATCCGCCGCTCGGCCCGGATCCGCTCGACCCGAGGGCCGACGGTGTCCGTGTCGACCGTCTCCGGGGACTCGCCGGCCAACCCGAGCAGCACCGCCCGGTCGCTGCCGTGGCCATGCCCGGTGGCGCCCAGCGAGCCGAACAGCTCAGCCTGCACCCGCGCGGTGTCGGTGAGCAGCCCGTCGGCTTTGAGCCCGGCCACGAACGTGCGCGCGGCCCGCATCGGCCCCACCGTGTGCGAGCTGGACGGCCCGATGCCGACACTGAAAAGGTCGAAAACACTGATCATGGCTGCGCTTCCTCGCCGTCGGCCCGGTTTACGGGATCCGACCCGGTCGTGGCCACCGGTCTGGCGGCCCCGCTCGTGGCTGTGTGGTGCCGGTCACCCGGGGGTGTGGGTGCCCGATCAGCCAGCCTACCCGCCCAGCTCAGCGCCCAACCGTCCGCTTGAACGCCGGCACCTGACCGTCGTCTGCCCGCCACCGGAAGATCACGCTCGATCCAGGTTCCAGTGGTCTCCGCCCACCCCCGAGGCCACTACATCCAGGATCGAGCACGATCTTGGCGGGCTGCGGCTGCGGCTTCGGCTTCGGCTTCGGTTCGGCTTCGGCTTCGGTTCGGCCTAGGGGCGTCAGGGAGGGGCGGCCGGGGTAAAGCACCTACGGGTCCACGGGTTGCCGATCCTCCTCGGGACCGAGGGCGAGTTGGCCACCCCTGTCTACCGTGGATTGCAGACGCGGCGCACCGCCGCAGAGTGGGAGTACGACGATGAGTCGCAAATTGGTCCGACCCCGCGAGGGGCGCATGATCGCCGGTGTCTGCGCCGGCCTGGCCCGCCGATTCAACACCTCGCCGTTCATGGTCCGGCTTCTGTTCCTGCTGTCCCTGCTACTGCCCGGCACCCAGGTGATCGTCTACCTCGTGCTGTGGTTCCTGATGCCGAACGAGGACCGCTACCTGGCCTCCACCCAGCACTGACCCTCCGCCGCCCCCGGACCACGCGCTTGATCCACTCAACATCGGCGACATGGGGGTATCAGCGCACCCCGATACCCCCACATCGCGGATGTCGTGTCGATCATGGTGATCGCCAGGCGCGGCACAGCGCCGGCACGGCGGGTGGCAGGCGGCGGGCGGCGGGCGGCGGGCGGCGGGCGGCGGGCGGCGAGCGGCGAGCGGCGGGCGGAATGGGAGCGCCCGCTGCGGCGGCGGGCGGCTTTGACGGCCGGAATGCGGGCGGTTTTGACGGCCGGAATGGGAGCGCCTGCTGCGGCCGCGGGCGGCTTTTGACGGGCGGAATGGAAGCGCCCGCTCCGACGACAGTCGGAGCGGGCGCTTCGGCGTTACGGGGTGTGGCAGCTCAGGGTGCCGTGAAGGTGACCGTGATTTGCTGGTAGCCGAGGGAGCGCAGCAGCCCCTCCAGCATCTTGCGGGTGTTGTCCTGGGCTCGGGCGGCGAGCCCGCTGTCCCGGGCGGCGCTGGTGATCCGGTCCTCGGCGAGCACGTAGATCTGCTGCTGTCGGTTCGGGTCGTTGCCGACCAGGTCACCGAGCCGGTTGAGCAGACCGCGCTGCTCCGCGAAGACGTAACTCTTCTCCATGTCGAGGTTGGTCTCGCCGAGCTGCGGCGCGGGCAGCTTGATCTCGACGGACTTGCCGTCGGCGGACTGGACGACGGCACCCTCACCGATCTTGGTGAAGTCGACGTACGCCTCGACGCTGCCGGCCCCGACGAACAGGGTGCGCTCGTTGAGCAGGAAGTCTGGAACGTTGCGCCGGTCGTTCTGGGTGTCGACCACGACCTGGAAGTTGCCCTCGGCGGCCACGTAGCGGCTGAGGTCCTGGATCGACTTCAGCAGCGGCGGCTGACTGCGGTCGGTCTGCTCCTTGGCGAACGGGTTGCGGAACTCCGGCAGGAAGCCGGTCGCCTGAATGCCGAGCAGCACGACCACGGCCAGTGCGGCAGCGCCGAGCAGCAGGAGCAGGCCACGGGCCGCCCCACCACCACCGGTCGTCGGGCCGCCGGAGCCGTCAAAGTTTCCGGAGCCTCCGGAGCCGCCCGGTGTATCCGTGGTCGGCTCGGGTGTCGCGGTCGACCGCTCCTTGAGATCGTCGCCGGTCGGGTAACCGGGGAACTCCCTCGTGGGCTCGTTGATGCCAGCGTCGCGGGCCATCACGCTCACCGTCCTCGTCAGACACGTCGTCTGCCAATGACGGTACGGCCCCCGTACGACAGTCGCGCGTTGAGCGGACGAAAAACGCAAACGGGCAGGTCAGGCGAAAGCGGAGAGCCCGGTGAGCCGCTGCCCGACGATCAGTTGGTGGATTTCGGAGGTGCCCTCGTACGTCAGCACGCTCTCCAGGTTGTTGGCGTGCCTCATCACCGGGTATTCACCGGAGACGCCGTTGGCGCCGAGGATGGTGCGGCACTGCCGGGCGATGGCCAGGGCCTCCCGCACGTTGTTCAGCTTGCCCACGCTGACCTGCTCGGGGCGCAGCCGGTGGGCGTCGGCGAGCCGGCCCAGGTGCAGCGCGAGCAGTTGCCCCTTCACCAACTCGACGGCCATGTCGGCGAGCTTCGCCTGGGTGAGTTGGAAGCCGGCCAGCGGGCGACCGAACTGGGTGCGGGTGGTGGCGTACGCCAGGGTGGTTTCCAGACAGTCACGGGCGGCGCCGACCGCGCCCCAGACGATGCCGTACCTGGCCTCGGTGAGGCAGCTCAGGGGTGCCTTGAGCCCGGTCGCCTCGGGTAGTTGGGCGTCTGCCGGGAGCCGGACGCCGTCGAGCACGATCTCGCCGGTCACCGACGCGCGCAGCGACATCTTGCGGCGGATCTCCCGGGCCGTGACGCCGGGTGTGTCCATGGGGACGACGAAGCCGCGCACGCCCTCGTCGGTGCGCGCCCAGATCACCGCGACGTCGGCGATCGGCGCGTTGGTGATCCACATCTTTCCGCCGGTGAGCACCCAGTCGTCGCCGTCGCGGCGGGCCCGGGTGGCCATCGAGGCAGGGTCGGAGCCGTGGTCCGGTTCGGTCAGGCCGAAGCAGCCGATCGCCTCACCGGTGGCCATCGACTGCAGCCAGTGCTGCTTCTGCTCCGCACTTCCGTAGCGCCAGATGGCGAACATGGCGAGCGAGCCCTGCACCGAGACCAGGGATCGGACGCCGGAGTCGGCGGCCTCCAACTCCTGGCAGGCCAGCCCGTAGGCGACCGCGGAGGCGCCGGCGCAGCCGTAGCCGGTCAAATGCATGCCGAGCAGCCCGAGCTTGCCGAACTCGCGGGCCAGCTCCCGGGCGGGCACCCGGCCGTCCTCGTACCAGTCGGCGACGTGCGGCCGCACCCGGTCGTCGAGGAGTTGGCGGACGACGTCGCGGATCTGCCGCTCCTCCTCGGTGAGCGACGGATCCAGGTCGAGCAGGTCGAGCGGAGCGGTCATGGACGCCACCCTAACGAAGGTTCAGTGCGCGAAAGAAGGGCTCGTCACTCGATCGGCTCGGAGAGCACCAGCACCCGCGCGTGGATCTGGTTGCGCTGCTGGAGAGCGGCCCGCAACGCCCGGTGCAGCCCGTCCTCCAGGTAGAGCCCGCCGTTCCACTGCACGACGTGCGGGAAGAGGTCACCGTAGAAGGTGGAGTCCTCGGCGAGGAGTTTGTCGAGCGCCAACTCGCGCTTGGTGGTGATCATCTGGTCCAGGCGCAGCGGACGGGGCGGGATCTCCGCCCACTGCTTCAGGGTCAGGTTGTGCTCCGGGTAGGGACGCCCGTCCCGGACCGCTCTGAAGATCACGACGGCACGCTCCCCTCCCCGTGGCCGGGCCGACCGACAGCGCCGAGCCGGGCCGCGGCGGGCACCGCGCGGCGCGGCACCGATGACCGTGCCAGCCTAGCCGCCCAGCGCACGTTGCGTTCTGCTCCCTGATGTCAGTTTCGCTACCGCTCGTCCGATCCTCAACCGGACGAACAGGACGCCATTCTCAGCTCCACCGGCCGCGCCGCACCACCTCGTCCACTCCGCGGCGCCCACGGCGCAGCGACGGTGACCGATGGTCGGGTGCCCGGTAACCGATTGTGACGGCTCCGATGGGTTGGTACTCCGCCGGCACGCCGAACGCGTCCCGGTAGGAGGCGAGCCGCTGCGGCGCGATGCCGAAGAAGCACGCCCCCAGCCCCTCGTCCACGGCGGTGAGCAGCATCAGCAACGCCGCGAATCCGGTGTCCACGTGCCAGTACGGCACCGGCCACCGGTCGGTCGACCGGTCCGTCCAACCCTTGTCCGGCTCCGCGTAGCGCTGCAGGTAGGCCGACTCGTTCGCGTGCGGCACCACGATCAGGGGTGCCCGGCGCATCCCCGCCAGCCAACGCTCGCGACCACCGCCATCGGGTGTGGTGGCCGCCCAGAACCGCTCCCGGTCGGCCGGCTCCTCCAGCACCAGGAAACCCCAGCCCTGGGCGAACCCGGCCGACGGCGCGTGGACGGCGTGCTCGAGCAGCCGGTCCACCACGTCGGGCGGGACCGGGCGGTCCGGGTCGTAGTTGCGGACCATCCGCCGACGCCGGACGACCTCGGCGAACTCCATCAGGCTCCGGGCCGGATGCCCCAGGCACCCCGCCAGGTCGTGCCGGGCTTGAGCGTGAGCACGTCCTTGCCGGAGCGGAACGCGTCCGGTGGGCAGGTCATCGGCTCGATCGCCACCGAACGGCGGTGCCGCTCACCGGTGAGCGCATCCCCGGTGAACACCTGCCACCAGCCGAACTCGGCGTCCGCCCAGATGCTCACCCCCGCCGAACCGTCCGGCGCGGACAGGCTCACCGACGAGCCGCCGTCGGCGTCGCGGATCACCTGACCGAAGCAGAGGTCCAGCTCGGCGGCACCGATCCGGCGCGGGCTGGTCCAGTCGTACTCGGTGCCGGCCACCGGGGTCGCGCCGACCGGCAGCAGCCGGCCGTCCACCAACAGCCGGGTACGGGCCGGCAGCCGCATGACCAGGTCGTCGACCGCGACGCCCGGCAGTTGCAGGTACGGGTGCACGGAGAAGCCGAACGGCGCGACCTCCCCGCCGGTGTTGGTCACCTCGTGCTCGGCGCGCAGCCCGTCCGCACCGACGCTCCACCGGCTGACCAACCGCAGCGGCCACGGGTAGCCGGGCTGCGGCGGGAGGTCGTAGCCGACCGTCACCGCGTCCTCCGACTGCTCCAACAGACGCCACGGCACCCAGTTGACCAGCCCGTGGATGGCCACGTGCCGCTCCGGCTCGGTCAGCGGGAGCTGGTGCGTCCGCTCCCCGAACGAGTAGCGGCCGTCGCGGATCCGGTTCGGCCAGGGTGCCAGCACCTGCCCGGTGCAGCCGGGGCAGACCTCGTCGGTCTGGTAACCGTCGACCAGGTCGACACCGTCGTGCCGGTACGTCCGGAGCCCACCGCCCACCTCCACGATGACGGCCTCGTGGCCGGCGGCGGAGATGGTCCACTGGGCGCCGGAGAACGGGCGCTGATCGGGGCTTTCCATGTCGGCGACCCTAACCGGTCACGTCCGGTCGCCGCTCGACGCCGTCGCCGCCCGGTAGCGCAGCAGTGCTGGGAACGCGACCGCGAGCACCACCACGAGGACCGCCGAGGCGAGCCCACCGGCCACCCAGGCCACCCCGCCACCGAACCCGGCGGCCATGGTGCCGGCCCGCAGGTCACCCAGACGCGGGCCACCCGCCACGACGACCGTGTTGACGCCCTGGAGCCGGCCGCGCATCCGGTCCGGCGCGTAGACCAGCATCATCGACTGGCGCAGCACCGCGCTCACCAGGTCGGCGGCGCCGGCCACGGCGAGCAGCAGGACCATCAGCCAAAGCTGGTGGGCCAACCCCGCCGCGGCGATCGCGACTCCCCAGGCGACGACCGCGAGCACCAGGCCGAGCCCCTGCCGGCGGAGCCGGCCGATCCAGCCGGAGGTCAGCCCACCGATCATCGAGCCGATCGCGATGGCGCTGTAGAGCAGGCCGACCGCCCCGCCGCCGCCGAACCGCTCGTGCGCGATCTCCGGGAAGAGCGCCCGCGGCATGGCGAGGATCATCGCGATCAGATCCACCCCGAAGGACAGCAGGAGTACGGGTGTGGTGGCCAGGTAGCGGAACCCGTCGACCACGCTGGCCAGGCCGGCACGGCGGACCTGACCGTCCGCGGTCGGCTCGGGCGGCAGCGCGGGCAGACGCAGCGCCGCCCAGAGCATCGCGGTGAACAGCACCGCGTCCACGCCGTACGCGATGGGCAGGACGACCGTCGTGTCCGGCGAGGCGGAGAGGATCAGGCCGGCGACGAGCGGGCCGGCGACCGAGGCCGCGGTGAAGGTCGTGTAGTTGAGGGTGCTGGCCGCCGGCACCAGGTCGTCCGGCACGAGCCGGGGCAGCATGGCGCTGCGGGCCGGCGAGGTGATCGCGAACGCCACCGACTGCAGCGCCATCAACGCCAACAGCAGCACCGGGCTGCCCACGTTCAGCAGCGCCTGCACCAGCAGCCCGAGGGTGGACGCCCAGAGCAGCACCGACCCGCCGAGCAGCACGGCACGGCGGTCACGGGCGTCGGCGACCGCGCCACCCCAGAGCCCGAAGATCAGCAACGGTACGAAGGCCGCCACGCCCAGCAGGCCCACCCAGAACGAGTCCCGGGTCAGGGCGTACATCTCCACCGGAACCGCGACGGCGGTGAACTGGAACCCGAACATCGCCACGGTGTTGCCGAGCCAGAGCCGCCGGTACGCGGGCACGCGCAGCGGCCGTACGTCGATAGCCCAGCGACGCAGTCCGCGCGGCCGAGCCTCCTGCACACCCGTCACGGCGCCAACCGCTCGACGATCCAGCCACCCTCGTCGAGGCGACGGAAGCGGAGTCGGTCGTGCAACCGGCCGGCCCGACCCTGCCAGAACTCCACCGACTCGGGTTGGACCCGCAACCCGCCCCAGTGCGACGGGGTCGGGATCTCGGTCCCGTCGGCGAACCGCTCGGTCACCTCCTGGTAGCGCTCCTCCAGCGCCGCCCGGCCCGGGACCACCTGCGACTGCGGGCTGGCCCAGGCACCCAACTGGGAGCCGCGCGGCCGGCTGGCGAAGTACGCCTCGCTCGTCGCGCGGTCGACGTGCGCGACCCGCCCGGCGACCACCACCTGACGCTGCATGGCGAACCACGGAAAGACCAGGCTGGCGTACGGGTTAACGGACGCCTCGACGCCCTTGCGCGACAGGTGGTTGGTGAAGAAGACGAACCCCTCCGGGTCGTACCCCTTCAGCAGTACCGTCCGTCCGCTCGGCCGCCCGGCCGAGTCCGCGGTGCCCACCACCATCGCGTTGGGTTCGGGTAGTCCGAAAGCCACCGCGTCGGCGAACCAGCGGTCGAACTGGGTGTGCCAGTCCACGGCCAGGTCAGCCTCGGTCAGGCCCAGGTCCGCGGCGTACTCGTTACGCATCGCGGCCGGGGCGGGTGTGTCGCCCGTCACGTCCCCACTCCTTCTCGGCGACCCGGCCGACGCCCTCCCGCGCTGGCCAGACCGCACCGCCCAGTCTCACCGAGTAGCGCCGAGAATGCGCGTTCGAAGATGTCGCGTGCAGCACAGTCGCAGCGGGTCGCGTATCCCTTACTCAGCAGGCAGTATGTTCCGAACACATCCCTGAGGGTCGCCTAGGGCGCTCGGCCGACCGGGCCGGATGAGCTGACCGGGCGCACCGACCAGATCCAGGAGAGCCACATGGCCGATTTCAAACCCGGGCTGGAGGGCGTTGTCGCCTTCGAGACCGAGATCGCCGAACCTGACCGTGAGGGTGGCGCGCTGCGCTATCGCGGCGTCGACATCGAGGATCTGATCGGCCAGGTGTCGTTCGGCAACGTGTGGGCGCTACTGGTCGACGGCCGGTTCGGGCCGGGCCTGCCGCCGGCGGAGCCGTTCCCGGTGCCGGTGCACTCCGGTGACATCCGCGTCGACGTGCAGTCCGCGGTCGCCATGCTGGCCCCGTACTGGGGGCTCAACCAACTGCTGGACATCTCCGACGAGCAGGCCCGTGAGGACCTCGCCCGGGTCTCGGTGACCGCGCTCTCCTTCGTCGCGCAGTCCGCCCGGGGCCTCGGCCTGCCGGCGGTGCCGCAGAAGGAGATCGACAAGGCGCAGACCATCGTCGAGCGGTTCATGAAGCGCTGGCGTGGCGAGCCCGACCCGCGGCACGTCAAGGCCGTCGACGCGTACTTCATCTCGGCCGCCGAGCACGGCCTGAACGCGTCCACCTTCACCGCTCGCATCGTCGCCTCCACCGGAGCGGACGCGGCCGCCTGCATCTCCTCCGGCATCGGCGCCCTCTCCGGCCCGCTGCACGGCGGCGCCCCGTCCCGGGTGCTCAGCATGCTGGAGGCGGTGGAGCGCAGCGGCGACGCGGAGGGCTACGTCAAGGGCGTACTCGATCGCGGTGAGCGGTTGATGGGCTTCGGCCACCGCGTCTACCGGGCCGAGGACCCGCGCGCCCGCGTCCTCCGGCGCACGGCCAAGGAGCTGGGTGCGCCGCGCTTCGAGATCGCCGAGGCGCTGGAGAAGGCGGCCCTCGCCGAGTTGCAGGCCCGCCGCCCGGACCGCGTGCTGGCCACCAACGTCGAGTTCTGGTCGGCCGTCGTGCTGGACTTCGCCGAGGTGCCGGCGCACATGTTCACCTCGATGTTCACCTGCGCGCGGATGGGCGGCTGGAGCGCGCACATCCTGGAGCAGAAGCGCCTGCAGCGGCTGGTCCGCCCGTCCGCCCGCTACATCGGCCCGGAGACCCGCAAGCCGTCCGACGTCGAGGGCTGGGCGGCCATCCCCCACGGCGTCTGAGCTGTCCGTAAGGGGCCCCGCTCATCGCCTGGCGATGGGCGGGGCCCCTTTTGGCGTACACCCGGCCGTTGCCGCCGAGGTGTGGCGAAGGACTCAGCCCAGCCCTCGGGGGCCCGGCTTGCACCGATGGGTCCGAGTGCGAGGATGAGGGCCGGCAGTGTCGCCGGGCCCGCCCTCGCCCTTGCGGAAGGATCTTCAAGACCGTGGCTGACGCACCGACCATCCGGATTCCCGATGAGATCAAGCCCGCCGACGGACGCTTCGGTTGCGGCCCGTCCAAGGTCCGCCCAGCGGCAGTGTCCGCGCTTGCCGAGGTCGCGACCAGCTACCTGGGCACCTCGCACCGACAGAAGACGGTCCGCGACCAGGTGGCCCGGCTGCGCTCCGGCATCGCCGAGTTCTTCTCGCTGCCCGAGGGCTACGAGGTCGTGATCGGCAACGGTGGCACCACCGCGTTCTGGGAGGTCGCCACCTTCGGGCTGATCCGCGACCGGGCCCAGTTCGCCAGCTTCGGCGAGTTCGGTGCCAAGTTCGCCAAGTCGGTGAAGGACGCGCCGTTCCTGGGCGAGCCGACCGTCCGCAAGGCCGACGCGGGCAGCGCGCCGACCCTGGTCGCCGAGTCCGGCGTGGACGCGTACGCGACGCCGCAGAACGAGACCTCGACGGGTGTGGCCGTCCCGATCAGCCGGGTCGCCGGGGCCGACGAGGGTTCACTGCTGCTGGTCGACGCGACCTCCGGCGCGGGAGGCCTGGAGGTCAACGTCGGCGAGACCGACGTCTACTACTTCGCTCCGCAGAAGTGCTTCGGCTCGGACGGCGGTCTCTGGCTGGCCCTGATGTCACCGGCCGCGCTGGATCGCGCCGCCGAGATCAAGGCGTCCGGACGCTACATCCCCGCCTTCCTCGACCTGGTCACCGCGATCGACAACTCGCGGCTGGAGCAGACCTACAACACCCCGGCGCTGGCCACCATCTTCCTGGCCGCGGAGCAGACCGACTGGATGAACGCGCAGGGTGGCCTGACCTGGGCTGCCAAGCGCACCGCCGAGAGCGCAGCCACGGTGTACGGCTGGGCGGAGCGGTCCAGCGTGGCCAGCCCGTTCGTCGGCGACCCGGCGCTGCGCTCCAACGTGGTCGCCACGATCGACTTCGCCGACGAGGTGGACGCCACCGCGATCGCGAAGGCGCTGCGCGCCAACGGAATCGTGGACACCGAGCCGTACCGCAAGCTCGGTCGCAACCAGTTGCGGGTGGCGCTGTTCCCGGCCGTCGAGCCGGCCGACGTCGAGGCGCTGACCGCGTCCATCGACTACGTGGTCGAGCGACTCTGAGGTTCGTCACGGTCGGTGTCCGTTGAGGCTTCCACGGACACCGACCGTGATCATCGTTGCAGCTCAGTCATGACATGCGGGGTGTCGCTTCCCCCACCCCGAGGCAGATGCGCGTACGGTGGTCCGAGACGCCTGGGTGGCCGACTCGTGGCGTGCGGCCAGCGAAGCGGGACGGAGGCAACGCTATGCGCCCAGTACGCTTCGTCGCCCTCTCCGAGGACGGCCATGCCCTGGTTCTCGCCGACGAGGTCGGACGACTGCTCGCCCTGCCGATCGACGACCGGATCTCGGGGGCGTTGCACGCCGAGCCTGGCGCGCCGCCGCTGGTGGTGGCGCCGACCGCAGCCGACCCGGTCCCCTCACTGTCTCCTCGGGACATTCAGGCCCGCATCCGCTCCGGTGAGTCCGCCGAGGATGTCGCCCGGATCGCCGGGGTGCCGGTCGACCGGGTGCTGCGCTACGCCGGCCCGGTCCTGCAGGAGCGGGCGATGCTCGCCCAGCACGCCCGCCGCACCCGACTCAAGGGCGCGGAGAAGCCCACCCCGCTCGCCGAGGTGGTCAACGGTCGGCTGAGCCAGCACGGCATCGACACCGAGAAGATCTCCTGGGACGCGTACCGGCGTGACGACGGCACCTGGCGGATCATCGCCACCTGGCCGTCCGGCAAGGCCACCGCGCAGGCCATCTGGGATCTCGACAAGACCCGGCAGTCGGTCGCCCCGCACGACGACATGGCGCAGTACCTGTGCGCCGAGCGCCCCACGCCGATCCTCGGCCAGGAGCCGGCGCCGGAGCGGGGCGGGCACGGCCTGCCCGGTCCGTCGCGCGGCGAGCCGAGCCGTGGTGGGCACGGGTTGCCGGCGGCGTCCGAGCACCCGCGCCCCGGTCGGGATCCGATCCGGGCCGGCCGCGACGCGTTGCTCGCCTCACTGGACCGCCCGCTCGGCGCGTCGTCGGGTCGTGGCCTTGAGCCGCGTACCCCTGCTGCTCTTGGCGGGTCGGACGCGCCCCGGCAGCGGCCGGTCGGTGGGGGCGCAGCCGCACTGCTCGGCGGCGGCCAGGGGTCGGCCTTCGACGACGACTCGGACGCGCCCAAGGAAGTGCCGGCCGTGCCGTCGCTGGCGGTGCTGCGGCCCCGCCGGACGGGTGCCGCGGCCGCTGCGGGCGGCGAGGCCACCGATGCCAACGGCAAGCCGCGCAAGCGCCTGCCGAGCTGGGACGACGTGCTCTTCGGCAGCGGTCCGGCCGCGCGCGAGTCCTCCTGACGCTTCGCGTTGACGGGTGGCTCTTCACCACCCGTCAACGCAAGGCACCTGGCTTCACCGACTGCTGGTCGTGCCGTCGGACCCGACGGCGGCGACCTCGCGGACGGCCTCGGCGATGGCCCGGAAGTCCTTCTTGAGGATCGCGCCGTGGTTGCTGGCGACTTTCGCGCCGATCTTGATGTTCGGGTTACGGGCGGTCACCGCATCGAGGCTGGTACGGATCTGCTCCTGCTCGTCACCTCGACTGCCGAGGGACGTCCCCGAGGCGACCACATAGCGCGCCGGGACAGAGATGTTGTCCAGCACGGGGCCCAGCTCGCTCTCGCGGGAGAGCCGGCCCAGCTCGATGTTGCTGTTCGCCATCTGTTCGGCGTTCATCCGTGGAGTCAGGCCCGTCGGGCGCAACAGCGGCATGAACAGGTTCATCCGCCGGAACAGCTTGCGGATCCGCTGTTCCATGGCCTCGTCGAGCCAGTCGTACGGGAACGCTCCGTCGACCAGGACTGCGCCCAGGGCACGCTCGGGGTTGCGACTGGCCCAGTGCGCCCCGACAACCGCCCCGTAGGACCAGCCCACCACCAGGGCCTGATCCACGCCCCTGGCTGCGAGCACGGCGTCGACGTCCCGGACGGCGGCCTCGAAGGAGTAGTCGGCCGAACGCTTCGACTTCCTGCCGCGAGCCCGCTCGTCGTAGGTGATGTGTCGCCACCCCGTTCCCAGTTCAGCGATGACCCGCCGCCAGTATCCCTGGGTGGCGAACTGGCCATTGAGGTAGATCACGGGGACGCCGGGACCGCCGCTGTCGGTGACGGCCAGGGCCGTGTCGTCCACGGCCACCATGCCGGTCCACTTCGAACTGCCGGTCGACGTCGAACTGGTCGAGGAGTTGCTGCCTGTCGTCATGCTCTGCTCCTGGTCGCGTCTTGGGTCGGGTCAGACGGAGAGGCTGCGGGCGGTGATGTCGCCGTGGGAGGTGGTTGCGCGGATGTCGAGTCCGTCGGTGCCGTCGTTCTTGAGGCTGTTGCTGATGCGGCCGTAGCCGGTGCCGGCGTCCAGGGCGGCGGAGACGCCGTGGGCGGCGGCGATCGAAATGTTGCCGGACTGGGTGCTGAGCACGACCGTGCCGTGCACGGCCTCGGTGATCCGGATGTCGCCCCGCGAGGTGCTGATCTCCGCGGGGCCGTTGAGCCGGCCGACCTCGACGTCGCCGTCGATCGCGTGGAGGCGGACGCTCGCGGCCTCGTCGATCTTGATTCGCCGGTACGCGCCCTGGAAGGAGATGTCGCCGAGGCGCCCGACGCTGCGGAGCTCGGTGCTGGCGGTCTTGGCATCGACGCGGGAGCCGGCGGGCAGCTGGACGGTCACCTCCACCGATCCGGACGGGCCGACGAGCAGGTTGCCGGAGGTCGAGGCCGTGACCCGCAGGACACCGTCGGCGTAGGAGACGGTGGTCTGCTCGGCGGCCTTGGTGTCGCGGCCCTTGGAGGGGTCGGCGGGCCGGACCTCGACGGTGGTGTCGGCGCGGTCCGCGGCGATGAACTGGATGCGTCCGGCGGGGATGTCCAGGACGGCGTTGATCGGGGCGGGGGTGTCGAACTTCTGCATCGTGCTCTCCTGTGCTCGCTCGTTCTTTCTGACACCCGAAACGCTACGTTGCCTTTCGAATCTCGGCAACAGAGTCGTTGCACTGACAGAACATACCCGCAGCTAGAAGCCGTAAAATCATTGCAACTGGCCTGACGATAACGCAACGATTGCAGCTCAGTGCATTGCAATGGTCAGAAGGTGAACGCTATAGTGGGCCGGTCAGGGACCACCACGAAGGAACGCCCGAGGAGACCGTGATGCCGGGAGGCAGACTCACCCAGCAGGAACGCCAGCAGATCGCGCTGGGGCTGGCCGACAGCCTCCCCTACGCCGAGATCGCCCGACGCCTCGACCGTCCCACCTCGACGATCACCCGCGAGGTGATGCGCAACGGCGGCCCCACCGCGTACCGCGCCGACCTGGCCCACCGCGCCACCGAGCGCCGCGCCCACCGGCGCAGGCCGGCATCAGTCCGAGGCGCCGAGGCAGCCCCCCAGCCGCACGGGCGCGACGCCGAGGCCGTGGCCGAGTACGAGGAGGCGTTTACCACCGTCCTGATGGCTTCCGGCCTGACCAAGATGGGCGCGCGGGTGCTGACCTGCCTGTTCACCACTGACGCGGGCAGCCTCACCGCGTCCGAGCTCGCCCAGCGCCTTGAGGTCAGCCCGGCGTCCGTCTCCAAGGCCATCACCTTTCTGGAGGGCCAGAGCCTCGTCCGCCGCGAACGCGACGAACGCCGCCGCGACCGTTACGTCGTCGACGACGAGCTCTTCTACCAGGCGACGATCGCCAGCGCCCGAGCCAACGACCAGCTCGTCGAGATCGCACGTCAGGGTGTCGCCATCCTCGGCCCCGACACCCTCGCGGCCACCCGCCTGGAGAACGTCGCCCGCTTCCTCGACTTCATCAGCGAAAGCATCAATCGCGCTGCCGAGCAGGCCCGCGAAGTCCTCCACACCAGATCCGGGACGACCCGCGAGTAGACCGCGACGAAGAGCCACGACCGTCCGTCCCGCTCAGCGGTGCCGTTGCCAGTGCCCGGTCCGGGCCGCGGGCAGGGCCAGCCCTGCGGCGTGCAGCACGCCCTCCACGCGGACCCGCTCGATCTCCTGGTCGACGCCGGCCAACTCGGCGAGGTGCTCGGTGATGCCGAGCGCACGGCAGGCCAGCCGGAGCCTGTCGTCGTACGCCTGGAGCAGCGCGCTGTGCCAGACCATCGACCGGCCGGTGCCGCCGAGCCGTTGGCCGCCGAGGCGGCGCAGGTCGGCGGCGAGCTGTTCCAGGGGCCGCCGGTCGGTGCGGTCGAAACCGCTGAGGTCGATGTCCCGGGTCAGCGCGTCGGCCTCGATGGCCCGGTCGAGACGGGCAATGATGCGTTTCTCTCGACTGCGCTCACGCCACTCGGACCAGCCGCAGACCACCCGGTCGAGGATCTCGTCATAGCAGAAGAGCAGGGCGAGTGCCGCCGGCAGACTGGCCACGGCGAGGAACGCCAGGGCCAGCATCAGCGCGCGTCCGACTCCCACGTATCGACGCTAAGCCCCGCCGTGCCACCCCGCCAGCGGTTTGGCCGCATCCGCGTAATCCGTCCAACGAGACTCGCCCCTGACTCCGCCAGGTGTCGAGGAGGGGCCTCTCCTCCAGAATGTCCGGTAAGAAGAGGCCCCTTCCCTACCCTCAGTCGGTGGAGGTTACGTAGAAGCGGGGCATCGGGAGGACCCGGAAGCGCAGCCGGGCACCGGAGCGGCGCAGCTGCCAGGTGAGGGCGATCAGCGCGGCGGCCAGCGAGAGCAACGCGCCCATCCAGATGCTGGCCCCGGCACCGTAGTGCTCCGCGACCCAGCCGATCAGCGGCGCGCCGACCGGATTGGTGCCCAGGAAGACCAGCACCCACAGGGACATCACCCGACCCCGGAAGGCGGCGTCCACGCCCAGCTGGACCCGCTGGTTGGCGGCCTGGGCGAAGAAGACCATGAAGAAGCCGGTCGGCACCAGCAGCACCACGACCAGCCAGTACGCCGAGGCGAGACCGACCAGGGTGCCGAAGCAGGCGCAGGCGATCGCCGCACCCAGCACCAGCCAGACCGATGGGCGGCTACGCCGACCGGTGCCGCTGAGCGCGCCGCCGAGCGCGCCGACGGCCAGCGCGGTGCTGAACAGGCCGAAGGAGGCGGCGCCGGTGTTGAAGACGGTCTTCGCCAGCGCGGCCAGGGTGAGCTGGAAGTTGAAGAGCGACATGCCGATCACCGACATGACCGCCATCGGCAACAGCAGGTCGGGGCGGTGCCACACGTACCGCAGCCCGTCGATGACCCGCGCGGACGCCCGCTCGTCGCGCGGCAGCAGGGCGTCGCGTTGCAGTTCGGACGTCCGCATTCGGACCACGTTGACCAGGGGCGCGATGGAGCTGACCGCGGTGAAGAGGAAGACCGGGCCGACGTCGAACGCGGCGATGGCCAGGCCGGCGACGGCCGGGCCGACGATCCGGGCGGAGTTGAACACGGCGGCGTTCAGCGACAGCGCGTTGGGCAGCAGGGGCGTGCCGACGAGTTCGGAGACGAACGCCTGACGGACCGGGGTCTCCACGGCGTTGGCCGTGCCGAGCAGCGCGGCGAAGGCGAAGACGTGCCAGAGCTGCACCAGGTCGGTGAGGACCAGCAGGGACATGCCGGCCGCCAGCAAGCTCCAGAAGGAGTTGGCGGCGAAGAGCAGCACCCGCTTGTCGTACCGGTCGGCGAGCCGGCCGGAGAGCAGCGTGAGCAGCAGCACCGGGGTGAACTGACAGGCGGTGACCACACCGAGCGCGGTGGCCGAGTTGTTGGAGAGCTCGAGGACGAGCCAGTCCTGGGCGATGAACATCATCCAGACACCGATCAACTTGATCAGCTGCCCGGATGCGAAGAGGCGGTAGTTGCGGACCTGTAGGGACTGGAACATCGTGCTCAGCTTCGCCTGCACTCTTGGTGCGCCTCCTCCGGACGTACACGTCATCGACACGTGACGGCACGGACCCGGTGGCGCGGGCGCGGCTCAGGCGCGAGCGAGCTGCTGAAGAATCTCGGCGGCCCTCTGCAGGGTCTCCCGTTCGTCCTCGTCCAGTTCGGCCAGCCGATGGGCCAGCCACTCATCGCGGGCCCGCTCGAACTGGTCGAGCACGGCCTCCCCTCCCTCGGTCGCCGCGAGGATGACCTGCCGGCCGTCGGTCGGATGGGGTGTCCGCCGCACAAGGCCGCGGTCCTCCAACTTCCCGACGATCTTGGTCATCGTCGGTGGCTGCACCCGCTCGACGTCGGCCAGTTCCCGGGGCGTCATCGCGCCCGCCAGCCGCAGGCTGGTGAGCGCAGAGACCTGGGTGACCGTGAGGTCGCCGACCGGTCGGGCCTGGCGGACCCGCCGGTTGAGTCGAGTGATCGCATCACGCAGCTGAGGGGCCAGCTGCGCCGGTGGCACGCGTTTCGCCGTCACCGCCCGCTCCGTCACAGTAGTTAGCTTAACTAATGAGCATGGCTAACGACATCGGTTATGACCAGGCTCACGAGAGGATTCATGATGTTACGGGCGGGGAATCCGAATCGATTCCCCGCCCCGACACCCGTCAGAGCACCAGAGATTCGATGGGCCCACGCAGGAAGTACAGCACGAACAGCGCGGCCACCCCGTACAGCAACGGGTGGATTTCCCGGGCCTTACCCCGGGCCAGCTTGACCACGACGAAGGTGATCAGACCGGCACCGATCCCGTTGGAGATCGAGTAGGTGAACGGCATCAGCACGATCGTGAGGAACGCCGGGATGGCGATCTCGTAGTCGGACCAGTCGATCGTCCGGACCGCGGTCATCATCAGGAAACCGACCACGACCAGGGCGGTCGAGGCCGCCTCGAACGGCACGATCACCACCAGCGGCGCAAGGAACATCGCCAGCAGGAAGAGCACGCCGGTGACCAGGTTGGCCACACCGGTCCGAGCACCCTCCGCGACACCGGCAGCACTTTCGATGTACGACGTGTTGCTCGAGGTGCTGGCCGCGCCACCGGCTGCCGCGGCGATCGAGTCGACCAGCAGGATCTCCTTGGCGCGCGGCGGAGTGCCCCGCTCGTCGAGCAGGCCGCCCTCCTGGCCCACCGCCACCATCGTGCCCATGGTGTCGAAGAAGTCCGTGACCAGCAGCGTGAAGACGAACATCAGCACGACGACCCAGCCGGCCCGGCCCCACGAGTCGAGCACGTTGAACTTGCCGAGCAGCGACAGGTCCGGCAGGTCGACCACCGTCTTCGGCAACTCCGGCACGTTCAACGACCAGCCCTTCGGGTTGGGCTGACCGTTGACGAACGACGGGCCGATGTTGCCGATCGCCTCCACGATCACCGCCAACACCGTCGAGGCGAGGATGCCGATCAGGATCGCGCCCCGTACCCGGCGAACCACCAGCACCAGGGTGAGCAGCAGGCCCACCACGAAGACCAACATCGGCCAGCTCACCAACTTGCCGCCGATGCCCAGGCCGACCGGGACGGTGGTGTTGGCCGCGTCCGGAATCCGCCGGACGAAGCCGGCGTCCACCAGGCCGATGATGGTCAGGAACAGCCCGATGCCGACCCCGATCGCGGTCTTCATCTGCGTGGGCACGGAGCGGAACACCGCGGTCCGCAGACCGGTCAGCACCAGCACCGCGATGATCACACCCTCGATCACCACCAGGCCCATCGCGTCGGCCCAGGTCATCTCGGGAGCGATCTCGTACGCCACCAGGGCGTTGACGCCCAGACCGGCGGCGAGCGCCAACGGGAACCGGCCAACCACACCCATCAGGATGGTCATCAGGCCGGCGACCAGCGCGGTCGCGGCAGCCAGCGCGGGGATCGGGAGAGTCTTGCCGTCACCGTCGACGGCACCGCCCAGGATCAGCGGGTTGAGCACCACGATGTACGCCATCGTGAAGAACGTCGCCAGGCCACCGCGTACCTCGCGGCTCAACGTCGAGCCACGGGCAGAGATCTCGAAGAACCGGTCGAAGCCGTTACGCGGGTGAGCGGGTTTGGGAGGTGTGCCGTTGTCGGGCGGCGCTACTGCCATCAGGTCCTCGCAGGTGATCTTCCGGTTGTCGCGCGCATCGTCCCAGATCAGCGGAGGGCAGGGGAAGTAGATCGCGTACGCTTGCCGAATGCCGAACGAGCAGCCACCGCGGCCCGCACCACTGGACCCGCCGATGGTGCCGTTCGCCCTCGCCGGGCTGATCGCGTGGGCGGTGGTCGGGCTGGTCCTGCTGATCTTCTTCCGAGGTTGGCTGACCGACCACGGTCACCAGAACTGGCTCTGGATCTGCCTCGCCGGTTTCCTCTGGGGCTTCCCGGGTCTCGCCGTGATGATGCGGCACGACGCCAACCGACGCCGCCGCCGCGCAAGCTGACCTGACCACCGCGCCGGGTCACCCCGACGCGAACGATCAGGAGTGTCCGTACGGCTCCGCTGGCTCGGCTGTCTCCACCGAGCCCGGGGCGCGGCTGACCGACATGGCCTCCACCGCGCTGTCGTCGTACACCGTGGGTAGCTCTTCGACCGCGGTCTCGGCGGCCTCGATGAGCGTCTCGGAGTGGGCGCCGCAACCGTGGTCGGCACTCACCACCCGGCCGTCGTCCGGGGCGTAGAAGTTGCCGCACGCCCCGAAGGCCTGCCGCATCGCGCCAGCCAGGGGCAGGTAGAAGCCGCAGGTGCCGCAACGGGCGGCGGCCGGCGCCGCGGTGGAGATGGGCGCGGCGGGGCCGTGGTCGCCGTCATACCAGCGCTGCGCCGCGTCGACGCGGCCCTCCCGGGAGAGCACGCGCGCTCGCCCGAGGCCCAACTCCCACGCCGTCTCCTCGACCGCGGGGTCGTCGGAGAGCAGGTAACCGGGGACGAGCCGATCGTCGTCCGGCGAGGTCGGCAGCAGGTCGCCCGGACCGAGATCGCCCGGCTTGAGCCGCTCCTGCCAGGGCAGCCAGCCGGGCGCGAGCAGCGCGTCCGGGCCTGGCAGCAACACCGTCTCGCAGATGGTCACCGTCTTGCTCCGCGACACCCGGGTGACGGTGACCGCCCAGCGCCAGCCGCGATAGCCGGCGAGGCGGCACTCAAAGTAGTGGGTGACGAGCCGCTCACCCTCGGCCACGACCTGCAGGTGGTCGCCGACATCGTCAGCGTCCACCTCGGTAATGCCAGCGCGGGCCACCTCGACGGCGGCGGCGCAGACCTGGTCGAGACGGGCGGCGCGGGTGGAGGCGGGCCTGGTCACTTCCCCATTGTTCCCCATGCGCCCCGCAGGGGTGACAGGGACTCCCGGGGAACCTTTCCGCGCAGTGGTGCGGCGTACCTGGATCAGATGGGCGAGGATGGTGCACATGCCGTCGTACTCCCGCTCCGGGCGATCCGTCCTCGGGCGGACCATCGGCACCGCTATTCGCGCCGTTCGACTGCTGCTGCGCGGTTCGGTGGGCAGCGGCCGCTGGGTGACCCGACGGGCTGGTCGGGCCCGGACCCGGGGCGCCGGCGGTGAGGTCGGCATGGTTCGCCTGTTCGACCTGCACGCGGTCTCCTGTGCCGGTGACACGCTGATCGCCATCGGCCTGGCCGGGACGATCTTCTTCAACGTGCCGCTGGGCGAGGCCCGCAGCAAGGTCGCGATCTACCTGCTGGTGACCATGGTGCCGTTTGCGATGCTCGCCCCCGTGGTGGGCCCGCTGCTGGACCACTTTCGGCACGGCCGGCGGTACGCGCTGGCCGCCACGATGCTCGGCCGCGCGTTCCTGGCCTGGCTGATCTCCGACTACATCCACGGCTTCGGGCTCTATCCGGCCGCGTTCGGGGTGCTCGCGCTGTCCCGGGCGTACGGCGTGGCCCGGTCCGCCGCGGTGCCCCGGTTGCTGCCGGAAGGCCTCGGCCTCTCCCAGGTGGGTGCTCGGGCCAGCGTCTACGGCACGGTCGCGGGCGCGCTGGTGGCGCCGATCGGGTTGGCCGCGTTCTGGTTCGGGCCGCAGTGGCCGCTGCGCGTGGCGTCGGTGATCTTCCTGATCGGCATGGTGATTTCCCTACGGTTGCCGCCGAAGGCCGACTCGGAGCCACCGGAGCGGGTTCCCCGGCCGCTGCGCGCGCTGGGCCGTCGTCGTGGCGATCGTCCGCTGGGCCGGGGTCGTCCCGCCGGACGGGTGGTGATCGCCTCCCTGATCGGCGCCGCGACCCTACGCGCGGTGTACGGCTTCCTGCTGCTCTTCCTCGCGTTCGCGATCAAGAAGGGCGATCTGACCACTGTGGTGTTCGGCCGGGATCTGGGCGCCGAGTGGGCGTTGGGGGTGGTCGGCGCCGCACTCGCGGTCGGCAGTTTCCTGGCGACCGCCGTCGGCACCCGTCTGCGCATCCACCGGCCGACCGCCATCCAGTCGAGCAGCATGATCATTGTGGCTGGGGTGGCGGTGCTCGCCGTCATCCAGTTCTCGCTCCTGATGGTCGCCCTGCTCTGCCTGGTCGCCGCGCTGGTCAGCGGGGTGGCGAAGCTGGCCGTGGACGCCTCGATCCAGGAGCGCATCCCGGAACGGCTGCGAGCCAGCTCCTTCGCTCATTCCGAGACGGTGCTGATGCTCGCCTTCGTCGCCGGCGGCGGGCTCGGGTTGGTCCCGTTCAACGGCCGGATGGGCATCGCCGTCGCCGCCGGGGTCGGCGTCCTGGCCGCGATCCGGGGTGTGCTGGTCGCCGCCCGGCTGCGCGGAGAAAAGCTGGCCGGCCGGCCGCTCGGCGACGACGAGCTGACCGAAGACGAGCTGGCGGACGAGCCCGAGGCCTCCGCGCCCACCTCGCCGGCACCGGCCCAGACCAGTTCCCCGCAGTACGAGGAGCCGGGCCTGACCCCGCCGGGCTACCACATCTATCGACCGTCCTCGGCCGTCGGTGGCCCGGGTGGGGGCGCTGACGACGAGACCCGCCGCGAATCCCCCGGCTCACTTCCGTGACCGGCCTGTTGGTGGTGACGGCGGTGCCAGCCGAGGCGGACGCGGTCCGTGCCGGGCTGGCCGATGCCACCGTGACCGTCGCCCCGGTCGGCGTGGGCCCGGCCGTCGCCGGCGCCGCCACCGCCCGGCTGTTGGCGCTGGCCGAGGCCACGGGTCGCCCGTACCGTGCGGTAATCAGCGCCGGCGTGGCCGGCGGCTTCACCGGGCGGGCCGAAGTCGGCGACACGGTGCTCGGCACCGCCAGCATCGCCGCCGACCTGGGTGCCGAGTCGCCGGACGGTTTCATCCCCGTCGACGAGTTGGGCATGCCGCTCGCGCTGCTCGGTGCCGGCAGTGTGGTGCAGGCCGACCCGGGCCTCCTGGCGGCGCTGCGGGCCGCCCTTCCGGCGGCCACGACCGGCCCGGTGCTCACGCTCAGCACGGTCACCGGCACCGCCGCCAGCACCGAGGAGCTGCGCCGCAGGCATCCGGAGGCGGTCGCCGAGGCCATGGAGGGGTACGGCGTGGCGGTCGCCGCAGCGCAGGCCGGGGTGCCCTTCGCCGAGCTACGCACCATCTCCAACCCGATCGGCCCTCGTGACCGCAACGCCTGGCGACTGCGCGACGCTCTCGCCGCGCTGACCGCAGCAGCCCCAGCGCTGCGCTGACTACGGCCGAGGGGGACGGACCTCGAGCGTGAGCGCCGACGGCCGACCTGCCTGCAGCTCGAACCCGCAGGCGAGCAGAAACTCGACGTTGCCGCCGTCGGCTATCGCGTGGATGGTACGGATGTCGGCGACTGCCATCTCCCTGGCCAGCAGTTCGATCAGCTGACGCCCCAGGCCCAGGGTTCGTAGGCCGGGAGCAACGACAATGCTCTCCAATACCAGCTCACGCCGGTCGCCCCAATCCTCGCCAAGGAGGAGGTCCAAGCTTCGCTCATGGGCCCGCAACTCACCGACCGGCCCGGCCCCGGGCACCTCGGCGAGAAAGCGCCAAGAGGTGGCTGGCAGCCCATCGAACGCGCGCCGAAACCGCACCTGAGCCCGTGTCCGGTCCCGCAACCGCCGCTCGTCACGTCGTGCTCGATCGAGGTCATAGGTCAGCTCCGGGACGCGTACCGGCCACAACCGCTGCGGGAGGGTGTAGGAGTGCACCCACCAGGCGGCCGGCCAGTCCTTGAGGGTCAGGACTCGACGGACGTCGAGGTGCGCCGGGTACCGGCGGCCGGCCTCGTCCCGCAGCTCGTTGTCAGGCGCCTGCGGTGACTCGTCGACCGCCGCAGAGGAGTGGGCGTTGGGGAGTTTAAGAACAATCTCACCGCCAGCCGCACGGACCAGCCGCTCCACCGTGCGGAACGCCGGCCCGGCACCCTGCGCCGCCTCGATCCGAGCCAACGTGCTCTTCGGGACTCCGGACCTCTCGGCCAACTCGCGCTGGCTCAGGTCGGCCCGTCGACGAAGGTCCCGCAGGGGTTGCCCCCACGTCGATCGCACCCAAGTCGGCAGCCACCCGTCCATGGTTTTCCGCTCAGCTCGCGTCGTCAACAGCGCCCGTCCACCTGTGGACAACCCTGTGGATAGTGTGTCCAGCGCTGTGTACATCCCTTCGTCAGCGCCTGTAGAGCTGCCCCGTCGGTGGGGCACGACACGGGTGCACCTCGCCGGCACGGCAGTCCCCCAGGGCCCTGCCGACAGCGAGGCTCACGTGGCCGGACGGCGGGCTCAATTTGGCGCCGACAGTCGGAGAGGCCCGAAGCGTGACCTGCCCTACTCTTCCGCCGACGAGTTGCCGCCGAGTGGGTCGACGATTCGACGGCCGTCACCGCCGGCATCGCGCCCCACAGACGGGGCAGCTCTACAGGGAGCAGCAGAGACAGCGGCTGGCGGACAGGCGGCGGCTCGCGGAGAGGGCGGCGGGTGCCCGGCGGATCACAGGTGCGGGACCGCGGCGACTGACCGGGGCGGAGGCGGGGCTAACGTGAGGGGCGTGGCGCTCTCTCTGGCGATCTCGCCCTGCCCCAACGACACGTTCGTCTTCCACGCCCTGGTGCACGGGCGGGTGCCCGATGCGCCGCCGGTCGAGGTGACGTACGCCGACGTGGACGTCACCAACACGGCGGCCGAGCGGGGCGCGTTCGACCTGGTGAAGGTGAGTTTCGCGGCGTTGCCCTGGCTGCTCGACGACTACCACCTGCTGCCCTGCGGTGGCGCGCTCGGTCGTGGCTGCGGCCCGCTCGTGCTCACCCGGGGCGACCGCGACGGCGGGCCGGACCGCACCGACCTGACCGGCGCCACAGTGGCGGTGCCGGGTGACCGGACCACCGCGTACCTGCTGTTCCGGCTCTGGTCGGCCGGACGGCCGCCGGCCCGGATCGAGGTGGTTCCGTTCCACGAGATCATGCCGGGCGTCGCGGCCGGCCGCTACGACGCTGGGCTGGTCATCCACGAGGCCCGGTTCACCTACCACCGGCACGGCCTGAGCGCCCTGGTCGACCTCGGCGAGTGGTGGGAGGCCGACACCGGCCTACCCATCCCGCTCGGCGCGATCCTGGCCCGTCGTGGCGCGGTGGACCCGGAGGCTGCGGCCGGGTGGGTCCGCGAGTCGGTCCGGCAGGCCTGGGCGGACCCGGCGGCCAGCCGGGAGTACGTGCTGGCGCACGCCCAGGAGATGGAACTCGACGTGGTGGACCGGCACATCGGCCTCTACGTCAACGAGTTCACCGCGGACCTGGGCGAGGCCGGATTCGCCGCGGTGACGGCACTGCTTGACCGCGCCGCCACCGCCGGGCTGGTGCCTCAGACCTCCAGCTCGTTCGCTACGGCGTGGACCAGCTGAGCGATCTTCTGGGCGGTCTTCTTGTCCGGGTACCGACCCCGGCGCAGGTCCGGCTGGACCTTCGCCTCCAGCACCTTGATCATGTCTTCGACCAGGCCGTGCAGTTCCTCGGCCGGCCGACGGCGCAACTCCGCCATCGACGGCGGTGCGTCCAGCAGCTTGACTCCCATGGCCTGCGCGCCCCGGCGGCTGTCCACCACGCTGAAGTCGACCCGTTGGCCACCCTTGAGGTCGGTGACACCCGCCGGCAACGCCCCCTTGGGCAGGAACACGTCGCCGCCCTCGTCACTGGTGACGAAGCCGTATCCCTTGGCCGTGTCGTACCACTTCACTCGACCCGTAGGCACCTGAAAACCCCTGCTTCACTTGAGCCGCTACTGCTCCAAGGCTAGCTGGATC
This sequence comes from Micromonospora parathelypteridis, assembly GCF_014201145.1. Lineage (NCBI taxonomy): Bacteria > Bacillati > Actinomycetota > Actinomycetes > Micromonosporales > Micromonosporaceae > Micromonospora > Micromonospora parathelypteridis. The sequence goes on along the minus strand of NZ_JACHDP010000001.1, from coordinate 3,670,962 downwards.
ATGCCGTCGAGCGCCGCCGGGAATTCGCGGAGATCATCCAGCACCACGTCCGCCCCGGCGGCCCGCAGCTCATCGGGGGAGCAGGGGCCGGTCGCGACGCCGATACCGGGCACTCCGGCGGCCGCCGCCGCGACCATGTCGGCCACATGGTCACCGACGTAGTGGGTCGCGTCGTGCTCCCGCAGGGCGGTCGCCTTCTGCTCGGCGAACAGGTCACCGGCCAACTCGTCGACCGTGATGCCGAGGTGATCCAGGTGCAGCTGGGCCAGCCGACCGATCTTCGAAGTGACGACCAGCACACGCCCGCCCCGAGCACGGATCGCGTCGATGGCCTCCCGTGCGCCGGGCAGCGGGACCGTCGGGATGATCGCGTACGCCGGGTACAGCTCGCGGTACACGCGAACGGCCGACTCCACCTGCTCCGGCGGAAACCAGTGGGCGATCTCGGTACGCAGCGGCGGGCCGAGACGGGACACCGCCAGCTCCGCGTCCACCGGCACACCGGTCCTCGCGGTCAGCGCCCGGTAGGTGGCAGCGATGCCGGGGCGGGAGTCAACCAGGGTCATGTCGAGATCAAATCCGACCGTCAGGGCGTACATGCCGAGAAACGTACCCGCCGACTCGCAGCCGGCCGGACGTCCGAGAGGCGCGACAGCCCGGTGCCGGGCTAGCGTGGAAAGACGATGACCACCTCACTCGCCGACCACCTGCGGTCGCTGCCCGATGAGTCGCTGGCCGCGCTGCTCCAGCTGCGGCCTGACCTCGTCGTGCCCGTGCCGGCCGACGTCTCCGCCCTGGCCATCCGGGCCCAGTCCCGGGTCTCGGTGGCCCGCGCGCTGGACGGGCTGGACCAGTTCACCCTCCAGATCCTCGACGCGGCCCGCCTCACCCGCAGCCCGGACGACGGCACCACGGCCACCGACGCCGTACTCGCGATGGCGACCGCCGGGCCGCACCCGCCGGCACCGACGGCCATCCGAGCCGCCGTGGCTCGGCTGCGCGCGCTCTTCCTGCTGTACGGCCCGGAGCACGCGCTGCAGGTGGTGCCCGCCGTCGACGAGGTCGCCCCGTACCCCGCTGGGCTCGGCCGGCCAGCCGCGGAGCTGGACCCGCGCACGGCCGCGCTCTGCGCGGACCCGGCGAAGCTTCGACGGACGCTGCTTGCCGCCCCACCCTCGGCCCGGGCGATCCTGGACCGGTTGGCGGCCGGCCCACCGGTGGGCAGTGTGCCCCCGGGCGCGTTGCAGGCGCCGCCGCTCGGCGCGGAGGACCCGGTGCTCTCCGACCCGACCAACGGCGGCGCCCCGACCGGCTCCCCGGTGCGCTGGCTCGTCGACAACCGGCTGCTGGTCCCCGTGACGACCGGTTCGTCGACGACCAGCGGCACGGTGGAGCTGCCGCGCGAGGTCGGCCTGCTGCTGCGCCGCGACAGCGGGCCGCTCGGGCCGCTGCGCACCAGCCCGCCACCGGTGGCCGCCGCACCGCGCGAGCCGAAGGCGGTCGACTCGGCGGGAGCCGGGCAGACGATGGAGGTGGTCCGACACACCGAAGGGCTGCTGGAGCAACTCGCCGACGAGCCCGCGCCGGTGCTGCGCTCGGGCGGCATCGGTGTGCGGGACCTGCGTCGGTTGGCACGTACCGGCGGGCTGGACGAACCGACCACCGCGCTGCTGCTCGAGGTGGCGTACGCGGCGGGGCTCGCCGGCGAGCTGGAGATGCCGGGCGCGACCACCAGCCGGTACGGGGCGGACCAGCAGGTGCTGCCGACCGGCGGGTACGAGGTGTGGCGGGCCGCCTCGCTGGCCCAGCGTTGGGAGCAGCTCGCCCAAGCCTGGCTGACCATGACCCGGCAGGTGGGGCTGGTCGGCCGCCGTGACGACCGGGACCGGCCGATCACCGCGCTCTCCGCCGAGGCCGAACGGGCCAGCGTGCCGGCCACCCGACGGGCGGTGCTCAGCGTGCTCGCCGACCTGGAGCCGGCGACCGCGCCCACCCCGGAGGAAGTGCAGGACCTGCTGGACTGGCGGGCGCCGCGGCGCAGCCGGGGCCGAGACGCGGCCCACCGGGAGGTGCTGGCGGAGGCCGCCCAGCTCGGCGTCACCGGGCTGGGGGCGCTCACCTCGTACGGTCGGCTGCTGCTGGGTGAGCTGACGTCGACCGACGAGCGGGGCGGCGACGACCCGCTGGGCGTGCACGCCGATGTCGAGAGCGGGGACCCGTCCAGTGCCGCCCGAGCGCTGGACGCGCTGCTGCCCGCCCCGGTCGACCACTTCCTGGTGCAGGCCGACCTGACCGTGGTGGTGCCCGGCCCACCCGAGCCGGCGCTCGCCGCCGAGTTGGAGGCGATGACCGAACTCGAGTCGGCCGGTGGAGCCAGCGTGCACCGGGTCACCACGGCGAGCGTGCGGCGAGCACTGGATTCCGGCTACACGGCCGACGACCTGCACGACGTGTTCCGGCGACGGTCGCGTACCCCGGTGCCGCAGGGGCTCACCTACCTGGTCGACGACGTGGCGCGTAAGCACGGCGGGCTGCGGGTCGGGTTGGCCGGGGCGTACCTGCGCAGCGACGACGAGGCTCTGCTCAGCGAGGTGCTGGCCGACCGCCGGCTGGAGTCATTGGCGCTGCGCCGGCTCGCCCCGACGGTGCTGTGTACGCAGTACCAGGTCGGTCGGCTGCTGGGCGCGCTGCGCGACGCCGGGTTCGCCCCGGTGCAGGAGGACGGCACCGGCAGCACGGTGCTGGCCCGGCCACGGATCCGGCGGGCCCCGGCCCGGGTGTCGGTGACCACCCGGACGCTCGACCCGCTGGCCGCCCCGAAGCTGCCCATGCCCCGGCTGCTCGGGGTGGTGGAGCACATCCGGCGGGGTGACGCGGCGGCGCGGGCGGCCCGACGGGCACCGGCGGTGGTCCGCGGCGGGGCGGCGGGGCTGGGCGGTGGCCCGGTGCCGGCGCACACGCACAGCGAGGCCCTGGCGGTGCTCCAGCAGGCGGTGCGCGACAAGGCGCTGGTCTGGGTCGGTTACGTCGACGCACACGGGGCGACCGCGTCCCGACTGGTCAAGCCGGTCTCGATCGGCGCCGGCTACCTCCGCGCCGAGGACGAGCGGACCGAGATGCTGCACACGTTCGCGCTACATCGAATCACCGCGGCGGTGCTGGCGGACTGACCGACGCTCGCTGACCGACGGGCACCGCCGTCCGGGTGCCGTCGGTCAGCGACGACTGCGGCGGACGGTGCCGACCACCGAGATGACAAGCAACAGCGCGAAGCCGGCGCCGGCGGACTCCCCGACCGAGTCGATGAAGCCCTGCCGCAGCACCAGCCAGCCGAAGAGGAACCACCCGACGAGGAGCGTCGCGGCGACGGCGTAGGCGATCACGGTCGCGCGGGACACCTCGTCGGGTGGTGTTTGCTCATGCTCTGCGATCACGTCACGGTCGACCGTCATGCCCAGCCTCCCCGCCCGGTCCGGCCCTGGACTCCAAGGGTGACACTCGGGAGACCGGTCGGACAGGGGGTTATCCCCGCGATTCGCTCCGTGTCCGTCAGGTGCCGGGGCGGCGGCCGATCAGCACCACCCGGGTGCCGACCTTCCCCAGCTCCCACATGCGGACGGCGTCGGCGTGCAGCAGGTTGACGCAACCGTGCGAGCCGATCGACTTGTCGTGCAGGTAGGTGGTGGTCTCGTGGAAGCCCATCCCCTGGGTGAAGTGCTGCCAGTACGGCAGCCACACCTCGTACGGGTCGGACCACTCCTTCGGGTTGCGGAAGTTGACGGTGAACGTGCCGGCCGGGGTGCGGTAGCCGGACATTCCGGTGCGGGTCACCGTCGGAGGCATGATCACCTTGCCGCCACGGATCGCCCAGACGGTCTGCCGGGTCAGGTCGACGCAGAACGTGGTGCCCGTGCCGGCCTTGCAACGGGCCGGGTCGGTGGTGGCGAGGCGCTGGGCCACGTCGTACGTGGTCGGTCCAGCGCGACCCTCGACGGGGCGAATGCCGTACCTCTTCTGGAACTTCTTGATCGCGGCGCAGTCGGCGGCGGACTGCCGGCCGTCCACGGTCACGGCCCCGAACCCGCCCAACCGGGCCAGGTAGGTCTCCACCTCGCGCTGGTGCTGGCCCTGCGGACAGCCGGCGACGGTCGACGTACCGGTGCTGGGTGTCGGCTTCGGCGTTGCGCTGCGGGTGGGTTTCGACGTCGGTGTCGGTGTCGGCCTGGTGGTGGCGGTGGTGGGCGCGGCCGGCGTCGACCGGCCGCGCTGGTCCGGCCCGGGCGTGTCGCTCGCCCCCGTTGCCTGTTCCGCCGCACCGGCTGGGGCGGCTCCCCCGCCACCACCCCCGCCAGCCTGCGGATCGAACGCGCACGCACCGGCGCCGACCAGCACAACCACCACCAGGGCAACCAGCCGGGAAGTGATCCGAACACGCCTCATGGAGCCTCCCCTGGCAGTCGTCCCTTTACTAGACGTTCATAAGTGCCGTCACGGTTGCGGCCGGTGAGCATTTTTCTTCCGACATCCCACACCGTGCAACACTGGATGGTCGGCCACCGGCGGGTATGCGACCCGTCCGGCCGTAGGGCAAACCGAGGAGAGGACGCTGGCGTGAGCGGTGGACCACTGATCGTGCAGTCGGACAAGACCCTGCTGCTGGAGATCGACCACCCCGACGCGCAGGCCTGCCGGATGGCGATCGCGCCGTTCGCCGAGTTGGAGCGCTCGCCGGAGCACGTGCACACCTATCGGCTGACCCCGCTGGGCCTGTGGAACGCCCGGGCGGCGGGGCACGACGCGGAGGGTGTGGTCGACTCGCTGATCAAGTACTCCCGTTATCCGGTGCCGCACGCGCTGCTGGTGGACGTGGCCGAGACGATGGACCGGTACGGCCGGCTCCAGCTCGCCAACGACCCGGCGTACGGGCTGGTGCTGCGCGCACTGGACCGGCTGGTGCTGATCGAGGTGGCCAAGAGCAAGAAGCTCGCCGGGATGCTCGGCGACAAGATCGACGACGACACCATCCGGGTGCACCCGTCCGAGCGCGGCCGGCTCAAGCAGGCGCTGCTCAAGCTGGGCTGGCCGGCGGAGGACCTGGCCGGTTACGTCGACGGTGAGGCGCACCCGATCGAGCTGGCCGAGGCCGGCAAGGACGGGCGCAAGCCGTGGACGCTGCGGTCGTACCAGCGGGAGGCTGTCGAGGCGTTCTGGGCCGGCGGGTCGGGTGTGGTGGTGCTGCCCTGCGGCGCCGGCAAGACCCTGGTCGGCGCGGCGGCGATGGCCGAGGCGAAGGCGACCACGCTGATCCTGGTCACCAACACCGTCGCCGGCCGGCAGTGGAAGCGGGAGCTGATCGCCCGCACGTCGCTGACCGAGGAGGAGATCGGGGAGTACTCCGGGGAGCGCAAGGAGATCCGCCCGGTCACCATCGCGACGTACCAGGTGCTCACCTCACGGCGCGGCGGCGCGTTCACCCACCTGGACCTGTTCGGGGCCCGCGACTGGGGCCTGGTCGTCTACGACGAGGTACACCTGCTGCCGGCACCGATCTTCCGGTTCACCGCGGACCTCCAGGCCCGCCGCCGGTTGGGCCTCACGGCGACTCTGGTACGCGAGGACGGCCGCGAGGGTGACGTGTTCAGCCTGATCGGCCCGAAGCGGTACGACGCGCCGTGGAAGGACATCGAGTCGCAGGGCTGGATCGCCCCGGCCGAGTGCACCGAGGTCCGGGTGACGCTGACCGACGCGGAGCGGATGTCGTACGCGACGGCGGAGGCCGAGGAGCGCTACCGGATGGCGGCGACCGCCCGCACGAAGCTGCCGGTGGTGAAGGCGCTTGTCGACCGGCACCCGGACGACCAGGTGCTGGTGATCGGCGCGTACATCGACCAGTTGCATCAGCTCGGCGAATACCTGGATGCGCCGATCATCCAGGGCTCGACCACCAACAAGGAGCGGGAGCGCCTCTTCGACGCGTTCCGCACCGGCGAGATCCGCACGTTGGTGATCTCGAAGGTTGGCAACTTCTCCATCGACCTGCCCGAGGCGGCGGTGGCGATCCAGGTGTCGGGGACGTTCGGGTCGCGCCAGGAGGAGGCGCAGCGGCTGGGTCGGGTGCTGCGGCCGAAGGCGGATGGCCGGCAGGCGCACTTCTACACGGTCGTCTCCCGGGACACGATCGACACGGAGTACGCGGCACACCGGCAGCGGTTCCTGGCCGAGCAGGGGTACGCGTACACGATCGTCGACGCGGACGACGTCCTCGGCCCGTCCCTACCGTCCTTCGACTGACCGAGTTCATCAACTCGCGACGTCAGGAGGTCGGGGGTGGGCAGCGGTCGGGGAGGGTGACCACTCCGGGCCGGTGCTCGAAGGTGTCCATCGTGAACCACTCGTCCAGCTCTGGGTCGAAGAGGTTCTGCAGGCCGAACTGCAGCACCTGCCACCAGCGGCTCGGGTCGTGCTGGTCGACGTAGATGTCGCCGAGCGCGAGCGGGAACCGGAAGAACTCCCCCGGCACGGTGGAGCCCCCGACGACCCCGACCCGCCAGTGGTCGACGTGCCGGTCCTTCTCGCCCTGCAGGATCTCGGGCCCGACGAAGCGCGCGGTCTTCAGCTTGTCGTTGAAGATCTGCCGGTTGAAGAACCCCGGGACCTTGCTGCACGCGCGCGGCGGGAACAGCGGAATGTTCGGCCACTTGTAGGTGAGCGTGTAGAGCGTGTTCTCGTAGATCAGGTTCGTGAACCAGATCGGGTGCTCAGGGCCGCCGGCGATCATCTGGCTGTTGCCATCCCTGCCCTGCCAGGTGAACGGCACGTCGATGCCGAGGTCACGCACGATGTACCGGCCCGTCCCCTGGAAGTCGGCCGGGAGCAGCGGCGGACGCGGCGCACGCGCTTCGGGGGCCACCGGGCCGTCGGCGTGGGCCGCGCGGGGTAGCGGCGCCGCCGCCGGTCCCGGCGCGATCACCCCGAGGGCGAACAGGCCGCCGGCCACCGCCGAACCCACAATCCGACGTGTACGCCTCGACACCGCCATCGCCCTTCCGCCGCCCGCACAGGTGCCACCTGCCTTCGGCGAAGCGTAGGAGCAGGTGAAACGTGAGAGTTGGTGGAACGGGTGGGCTCCACCGGACGGGTGAAGAGAGCGCACCGGCCCGGGACCGAAACGGTCCCGGGCCGGCGTTACGCGAACCTGATTACTTGATCAGCTTCCAGGGGCCGTTCTTGTCACCCGGCTCCTGGCCGCGGGTCCACCACTTGGCCTCGTAGACATGACCCTTGAAGGACACCCGGTCACCGGCGTTGTACACCTTCGTGAGCGTCCAGGCCGCCGGGCTGTTGTCCGGCGGGGTCGGGGCGATCTCCTCCCAGGAACCGTTGCGGTCGCCTGGCTTCTGGTTGCGGGTGTACCACTGGGCCCGCCACTTCTTGCCGTCGTACATGGCGAACTCACCGGCGTTGAAGACACGCGACGCGGTCCAGACCGAGGTGCCGTCCTCGGTCATGGCGATTTCCTGCCACGCGCCGTTCGGATCGGCGCCCGGCTTCTGGTTCTTCGTGTACCAGGAGGCCCGGAAGACCCTGCCCTGGTAGGTCGCCCGGTCCCCGTCGTTGTAGACCGTCGACGAACTCCACTCCGCCGGCAGGTTCACCGTCAGGGTGGCGGTGGCCTCCACCGGCGTGAGGTGCTCATCGCCCGGGTACGACGCGGTCAGCGTGTGCTGGCCGCCCGCGAGGCCCACCGGAAGGGTGAACGTCGCGGCACCGTTGGTCACCGTGGCCGAACCGCGGATGGTCGTACCCTCGCGCAACTCCACCGCACCGGTGACCGGCGTGCTGCCGGCCGCGACCTTCACGGTCACCGTCGCCGCGGTGCCCCAGTTGGTCGGGGCGGCGGTGACGGTCATCGTCGGGACCTGCTTGGCGGTACGGAACACGGCCGGTTGGGCCACCGCCTCGCCACCGTCGGCGCTCTTCGCGGAGACGATCCAGCCGTACGAGGTGCCCGGCAGGAGCTTGTCCCAGGTCGTCGTGGCGACGCCGTTCGAGGTGACCTCGTCGGTGCCGACCGTGCCCGACGGCACGTACGCGGCGAGCGAGTCGGTCGTGAACGACGTCTTACGGGTGGTGAGGTCCACCGGCAGCGTCAGGTTGTCCTCCGAGCCGTTGTACCGCGGCTTGGTCTGGCTGCCGTCCTGGCGGATGTCGTACTCGGTCGCTCCGAAGTTCTTGAGCAGCGGCGAGTACGTGTCGATGTGCATCTCGGCCCGGTCCACGTCGAACTGCAGCAGGCGCAGGAAGCTCGCGCCGAACTGCAACCGGTCGGTGGCCTTGTGGTCTGCCTTGCCGTCACCGTTGACGTCGATGGTGCCGTCGGCGGCGACCTGGTTCGGCCAGAGTTCCCCGGCGGTGACCGTGTAGAACTGGTAGTCGGCGAGCAACTCGACGACGTCGTGGCTGACGGTGACGCCGATCTTCGACTTCAGGTTGGTGCCGACGCCGTGCTCGTGACCGGCGAGGACCAGGAAGACGTTCGCGTTGGTCTCGACGACCTGCTTGAAGAGCGGCGAGCCGTCCGGCGCGGAGAAGTCCGCCCCGCGACCGTCGGGGTTGGCCGACGGCTTCAGGTAGTCGTGGGAGAGCAGGATCCCGTTGCGGTCCTTGTACCGCTTGAAGATCGAGTCCGCCCACTTGGCCTCCGCCGGCGTCACGCCGTACGACAGGCCGACCGCGACGAAGTCCAGACCACCGGCGGAGAAGAGCAGGTAGTTGTTCTGGTTGTCCTTACCCGGCGTTACGGATCCGTCGGCCTTGGTCACCTCGTCCCACGCGTGGTATTCGGTGCCCTTCGGCCAGGACTTGGCCGTCCCGTAGTAGCGGTCGGCGCTGAAGGTCCGGCTGAACCGGGACGTCGGGCCCGTCTCGGCACCCAACTGGTCGTCGTGGTTACCCGCGATGACCTGGTTGACGACGCCGTTGTCGTCGAGGATCTTCTGGAATCCGGAGGCGGTCGCCAGTTCCTTCTCAACCTGCTCGTGGAGACCGGGCCGCTTCAGCGAACCGTCCGGGTTGGTGGCCAGCGGGTCGTAGTAGTCGTTCTCGATGACGTCACCGGTGTGCGCGGCGTACGCGATCTTGCGGCTTGCCGCGTTGTCGGCGATCCACTGCATCTGGTCGCGGTACGCGGCCGACCAGATCGCCTGCTCCTCGACCGTCTCGACGTCCGAGGGCTCGGCCTTGCCGTCGAAGTCGTCGTACGTGCCGCCGGCCGCACCCTCGGTGATGTACTGGGTGTCGGTGAAGTGCGCCAACGAGAAGTCGTACGAGGCAGGGTCCTCGAAGCGATCCTTGTCGTTCTGCGCCGACGAGTCGTGCGGGGACAGGTCGTCGGCGAACGGGTCCTCACCCGTGACCAGCACGTGCACGGTCCCGCTGTCGCGGTAGCCGGCCTCGACCTGCGCGGTCAGGACGGTGTCCTGCCCGGTCTGCCCCCGCGAACTGGTCAGCACGACCCACTTCTTGGTTGCCGGGTTCCATGCCCGCAGCGCCACGATCCGCGCCGGGTCGATGGTGCCCGACCAGCGCAGCGTCGGCTCCTGCTTGGTCGCCCCCAGCGGCAGGTCGTACCGCTGGAAGACCACCGCGCGGCTGGACGCGGTGTCGATCGTCGCGCCGTCGAGCGGACGCAGCGAGGTGACGTCCACGCTCTTGTCGTGCTGGACGTCGAGCGTGGTCGGCACGTCGGCCGCCTCGCCCTGGTAGCCCTCGGTCGGCAGGACCACGTCCGCCTTGGTGAAGGTGGCGGTCAACCCGACACCCTCGGCGCCGGGGATCCGGGCGGAGAGTTCCGCCGAGAGCGGGTCGGTGCCCTTGACGGTCGAGTTGAGCTCGGTCGGGACGTCCGGGATGCTCGCGCTGCTGAAACGCACCTCGCGGGTGGCGGTGTTGCCGAGCGCGTCGGTCGCCGTCAGCGTGATGGTGTGCTCCCCGGCCGGCAGGCCGTGGCCGATCTGGTCACCCTGCTTGACGGCCGCGCCGTCCAGCGTGATGGTCGGCGTACCGGCCACGCCGGTTGCGTCCTTGACCTTGATGTTGAGCGCGACGGTCGAGGTCAACCGCTGCCCGGCGGCCGGAACGCTGCTCTCGATCTCCGGCGCGGTGTTGTCGGTGGTGAAGCGCCGCGTCGAGGTCTTGTCCCCGACGACCGCCTTGATGGTGTGGGCGCCGTCCGCGATCGTCGTGGTGTCGACGTCCGCGCGCTTGCCCAGCGCCGGCAACGCCGAGCCGTCCTGCGCGGTGACGTCGAACAGGACCATCTTGGTCAGCACCGCGTTGTAGCTGCTGCCACAGGTGCCGTCACCGATGTACGTGGTCACCTGGGAACCGGCCGGGTAGCTCCCCGAGCCGATGGTGACGGTCGTCTGCGCGATCGAGCGGGTCAGCTGGGTCGCCTTCGCCCCGGTCGGCAGCAACTGGAAGTCCCGCAGGGTGAAGTCGTCGAAGTTGTCGCAGCCACCCGGCTTGGCGCTGCCGCGGTCGTTGCCGGCGACGAACTCGATGGCGTTGACGCCCGGCACCAGCCACTCGTTCGGGAAGGCGAGGTCGGCGACCTCCTTCTCCCACATGCCGATCTCCAACGGGATGCCGTTGATCAGCACCGTGTTGTCGTAGCCGTTGTCGCTGCCGTTGCCGCCGACGAACACCTTCAGGTGCGCGTCACCGCCGCTGCCGAGCGTGTCGACCGTACGCGTCGTGGGCGCGCCGTCGATGGTGAAGTGGAACTCCGCGTCCTTGTTGGCCGCGCAGGTCCCGTCGCCCAACGCCAGTGAGGCCGCGGTCGTCTCCGCCTTCGTCACGGTCGTGCCGCTGGTGGTGACGAGGTACGTGGTGCCGGCCGCCACCGTACCCGCGGTGCTCAGCGTGAGGCTCGTCGCCGCCCGGGTGAGCTTGAAGTCGTCGTGGTTGGCGCAGGTCGCACCGCTCACGGTGCCGTTGTAGTCGCCGGTGCGGACCTCGACGACATTGTCACCGAGGTGCAGGAAACGGGTCGGGAACGCGATCTTGGCGTCCTCCGCCCCGGTGGCGCCGTAGTCTCCGCCGAGGTCGACCCGGTGCCCGTTGACCAGCGCGTAGTTCTGGTAACGCGCCTCGACCGAGTTGCCGGCCTCGATGGTGAGGCCGAGGGTGGCGGTGCCAGCGGCCAACGTCTCCGCGTTCTCGGCGGGCTTGTCGTCGATGGCGAGCGACTCGACGTGCTCCTTGCCGCCGTTGGGCAGCGCGGCGATCACCGGGCGGGTGCCGCGTACGCGGGCACCGTCTCCGGGGGTCACCGCCGCCGCGCCGGCGGGGGCGTTGTTGACGTCGACGGTGACGGACGTCTTCGCGCCCGACTGGGTCGTCGCGCTGACGGTGTGCGTACCGTTGGGGAGCTTGGTGGTGTCGAGGTCGGTACGCAGGCCCGACGTGCTGCCCGGCTCGCCGGAGATGACGAAGGTCAGATCCTGGTTGAGCAGCTTCGCCGAGGTGCCGCAGGTGCCGTCACCGAAGCTGTAGCTGAACAGGTTCTGCTCGCCGTCGGCGACCACGCCGAGCAGGCTGAGGCTGATGCTGCTCAGCGCGTAGTCGTCGTAGTTGGGGCAGCGGCCACCCTCACCGTTGGGCAACTCCTCGTAGCCGACGGCGGTCTTGGTGGTCGAGTCGACCCAGTTCGCTCCGGTGTGGACGGTGACGGTGTTCGCCCCGGGCTGCAGCCAGTCACCCGGGAAGTCGAGGGTGCCGACCTGCCCGCCGGGGATGTCCGGGAGGTAGACGCGGTCCGCTTCGGCGGTGTGCGTGTTGACGGTGACGTAGTTGCGGTAGCGGGCCTCGGTGCCGTTGCCACCCATCTCGAAGGCGAAGTGGGCGGTGCCGGCGGTCTTGTCGGCGCCGATCCTGTCGCCGTCGACCGCGAGGGTGGTCACGGAATCGTTCTCCGTCACCGGCTCGACGACGACGGGGACCTTGCCCTCGACGTTCTGCCCGTCGGTCAGGTTGATCAACGGTGCGTTACCGCTGGTCGGGACCGTCTGCGCCCCTGCCAGGGTGGGGCCGAAGGCCGTCGCCGGTCCGGCGATGAGGACGAGCGCCACCGCGGACAGGAGTCCGCGTGTTCGCTTCCTACGCGCACGTGGTGCGTGCGTCATGGCGAGTTCTCTCCTTAGTGAACGGAGCGAGGTCATCGCCACCGACGTGGGAAGGCTCGCCACGACACGGCGGGGCCAACGTGCGGTAGGGGGCATGCCAGCGCTCCGGTCTACAGGTGCTGTGGCACGCCGGAGGGCGCAGCCGGTCAGTGACCCTGCCGCCTCATGACGAACGCGCCAGCCAAGCCCGGTGAGAGGCGGGCGCTGTACGGATGAACAGTTAGTTGATCAATTGAGCCGGAAGGCTCAGAGGACCCGGGTGATCTGCTCGGCTGCGACGATCGTGTCCCGCTGCGCCGGGTCGAGGTTGGCGCTGATGACCACGGACGCGCCGGCGGAGAGCGGAGCGAGCAGCCACTTCAGCGGCTGCTCGTGCTCGGCCGCGTCGACCAGCAGTCGGTCACCGGCACGCAGGTCCAGCATCGCGGCGACCTCCTGGGCGAGCGCACCCCACTGACCGTAGGTCGTGCCGTCCGCGCTGGCCGGATCCGACGGGTGGATCGCGGAGTGGTCGGGCGTCGCCTCGCCGTAGCGGAGCACCTCGGCGGACCAGTCGAGCCAGCCCAGCGGCACGTCGGCGAGTCGCCCGGGGCCGATGCCGACGAGGTAGCGGTGCGTGGCGTCCGGCACGTCCTCCAGCCAGTCGTCCTGCCGTTCCGGCGTCACGAAGACCGCGTCGAACGGCCGGTCGCCGCCCGGTTCCAGCACGGGCAGGCCCGCGGTGGCGCGAGGCCGGACCGACACCGCCAGGCCGGATGCCCACGCGCCCAACAACACCGCTGCGGTACGCCAGTGCGCCGGCAACAACACCGCTACGCGGCTGCCCGGGCCGAGCCCGCAGCCGTCCCGCAGCATGCTCGCGCTGCGCGCCGCCCAGGAGCCGACCTGCTGTGCGGTCAGGTCGACCCGCTCGCCGGTCGCCTCGTCGCGGTAACTGACCAGCGGGCGCTCGGCGTCGGCGGACTCTGCCACCAGGTCGGCCGTGACGGTTGGCTGCATCTTCACGCTCCCCGAGTGCGACGTCGGCCTCACCCTACTCAACGACTTTGGTCGAACCCGTCGTCGGCCGATGGCCGTAGCGGCTGGCCGGCTGGCTCAAGAACGGTACGAGGTGACCCCCGAGGAGAGCGCCCATGCCGTCCGAGCCCCACCCCGCGACCGCCGACCCAACCGCGACCGCCGACCGCACTGCCACTACCGACCGCCTTCCGCTGCGCCGCCGGCTCCTGCCGGTGATCGCGTTGCTGCTGCTCGCGCCCTGGGCGGCGGAGTGCTCGTGGGGTGGCTTCGCCATCGGCGACTTCCTGCTGGTGCTGCTCATCCTGAGCCCGATGTACGGCGGCGCGGCGATCCTGATCCGGGAGACCGCCCGGCACCTCGGCGCGGGTTGGCCGACGATCGTGCTGCTCGCCGCCGCGTTCGGTGTGCTCCAGGCCGGCCTGGTCGACCAGTCGCTGTTCAACCCCGGCTTCCTGGACGACACGCAGTACGCCGACTCCCGCGCCGCCGCCGAGGCGACGCTGGTGCCGGGGCTCGAATTCAGCCTCCGTCAGGCCTTCGACTACGTGGGCAATCACATCGCGCTGACCATCTGCGCGCCGATCGTGCTCATCGAGTCGTTCCTCGGGGCGGATCGCCGGCGTCGGCCGTGGCTGGGCCGGCCCGGACTCGTCGTCGTCGGTCTGATCTACCTGCTGGGCAGTCTGCTGATCTTCTCCGACAGCAGCGGCCGGAAGGACTTCGTGGCCAGCCCGCTCCAGTTGACCTTCGCCGCAACCGTGGTCCTCGCCCTCGTCGCGGCCGCTCTGCTGCCCCGCTGGCGCCACCGGAGCCCCAGACCGGCCGAGCCGGGTACGCCCGGACGCGGACGCCGTGCACCGCACCCGCTCTGGGTGGGCGTGGTGGTGGTCCTCGTCCGATTCGGCACCGACCTGACGCCGGGCTGGCCAGGGGTGGCCATCGCGCTGGCGCTCGCGGCTGCGGTCGGAGGGCTGATCGCGTACTGGTCGTCGCGCACGGGTTGGGGACAGCGGCACGTTCTCGCCGCCGGCACGGCGAGCCTGGTCACCGCGGCCGCGTTCGCGTACCTGGTGCCGCCCTACTCGCCGGCGAGCCCGGCGGCGGCCCTGGCCGGTGACGTCGCGGTCACCGTCATCACGGTCGCCCTGATCGGCGGAGCGTGGTGGCGGCTGCGCCGTGCTTCGCCGAGTGTTCATGTCGGCGCAAGCTGACGCTCCCCCACAGGTGTCAGCCTCCGTGCGGGTACGACCTAACGGAGGAAGTCCTTGACACTCAGAAGAGCATTCACCGCGCTCACCGCAGCCGGTGTCGCCGCCGCCAGCCTGACCGGGGCCACCCCCGCGTCGGCCGGCGGACACCACCACCCGGGTACGTCGCTCGCCTTCGACCGGGTCGCCACGTACCCGGTGTTCCAGAACCGTCCGGCCGGTGAGGACCCGGCGACCGCGACGGTCGCCGAGATCTCGGCGGTCAGCGAGGACGGCCGCACCCTGATCCACACCGACGCGCTGGCCCGGCGCATCGGTTTCCTGGACATCTCCCGTGCCGACCGGCCGCGCGGCCTCGGCACACTCTCCCTGGCACAGCTCGGCAACGCCGAGGACGAGCCCACCTCGGTCGCCGTGGTCGGCAAATACGTGCTGGTGGTCGTGAACACCAGCAGCAGCTACACCGAGCCGTCCGGTCGGCTCGACGTGATCGAGCTGGCCAGCCGCAAGCGGGTGGCGAGCTTCGACCTCGGTGGTCAGCCCGACTCGATCGCGATCAGCAAGGACAAGCGGTACGCCGCGATCGCCATCGAGAACGAGCGCGACGAGGAGGCCACCCCGCCCGGCGGCGAGGAGGGCGACCTGCCCCAGGCCCCCGCCGGCTTCGTGCAGATCGTCGACCTGACCGGTAAGTCCCCGGCCGGTTGGCGGTTGCGGCCGGTCGCGCTGACCGGCGCCGGCGGGAGCGCGCTGCCCGCCCTGGTCCAGGCCGGTCTCGCCGCGCCGACCGACCCGGAGCCGGAGTACGTCTCGATCAACAGCCACAACCAGTTGGCCGTGACCCTGCAGGAGAACAACGGCGTCGCCCTGATCGACCTGCCCACCGGTCGGATCACCAAGGTGTTCAGCGCCGGCACCGCCACGATCAGCGGGATCGACACCGTGAAGGACGGTGTCATCGACCTGACCGGCAGCATCACCGACGTGCCGCGCGAGCCGGACGCGGTGGCCTGGGTCGACGACCGCTACCTGACCACGGCCAACGAGGGCGACTGGCACGGCGGCACCCGCGGCTGGTCGGTCTTCGACAGTCGCACCGGGCGCGTCGCCTGGGACGCCGGTAACACCTTCGAGCGGCTCGCCGTCACGTACGGCTTCCACAACGAGGACCGGGCCGGCAAGAAGGGCACCGAGCCGGAGGGTGTGGCCGTCGCCGAGTACGACGGCGTGCGGTACGCGTTCGTCGGCTCGGAGCGCAGCAACTTCGTCGCCGTCTACGACCTCAGCCGCCCGACGGCGCCGGTGTTCAAGCAGATCCTGCCGACCACGAACGGGCCGGAAGGGCTGCTGCCCATCCCGTCACGTGGGCTGCTCGCGGTCTCCAGCGAGGAGGACGACGCCTCGGTGAACGTCCGGGCCTCGGTGTCGCTGTTCCAACTCGGCAAGGGCACGCCGGCCTTCCCGAGCATCGTCTCCGACACCGACCGGGCCGGTACGCCGATCGGTTGGGGCGCCCTCGGCGCGCTGAGCGCGGTTCCGGGCAAGCGGGACCAGCTCTACAGCGTCACCGACGCGGCGTACAGCCAGACCCGCATCCTGACCATCGACGCGAAGCGGACCCCCGCCGTGATCACCGGCGCGCTGCCGGTGAAGGACGCGGCCGGCGTGCCGGTCGGGTACGACGCGGAGGGCATCTTCGCCCGCCCGCAGGGTGGCTTCTGGCTCGCCGTCGAGGGTGCCAAGGGTGCGGAGAACAAGCTGGTCCGGCTCGACGCCGCCGGGGTGACCCGGCAGACCGTCGCGCTGCCCGCCGAGGTCGCCGCCGGCCTGGCCAAGCAGGGCCTGGAGGGAGTCACCGCGACCACCGACCGGCAGGGTCGGGAGATCGTCTGGGTGGCCGTGCAGCGGGAACTGAGCACCGACCCGGCCGGGATCGTCCGGCTCGGTCGCTACGACGTCACGGCGGGCACCTGGAGCTGGTTCGGCTACCAGTTGGGCGCCACCACCGTGCCCGGCGACTGGATGGGCCTCTCCGAGATCACCATGGTCGGCGACCGGCTCGCGGTGATCGAGCGGGACAAGCTGAACGGCCCGGCTGCCACGGTCAAGCGGATCTACACGGTGCCGCTGCCGGGTGCCGCGGCGACCGGCCCGCTGACGGTGCTGCCGAAGACCCTCGCGGTCGACGTGCTGCCCGCGCTGCGCGCCACCAACGGCTGGACCCAGGAGAAGTTGGAGGGTCTGACCGTGGCCGGCAACGGCGAGGTGTACGCGATCACCGACAACGACGCGGTCCAGGACGCGACCGGCGAGACCGTGCTCCTGCGCCTCGGCTCCAGCCGGAAGGTCTTCGGACACCGCTGATCCGTCATGCGCCTCGGCCCGGCGTCCACACTGGTGGACGCCGGGCCTCGCGGGTCTACGCCTTGACCAGCACGACGTCGGTCGGGCGCTTGACCGTCACCTCGACGCCGTAGTCGAACAGTTCGAGAGTCGAGTCGACCGTCCCGGTGTCGAGTCGGCCCTTCAGCGTCGACTGCCAGGTGAAGGTGAACGCCACCTTGGCGATCCGGCCGTCGCCGTCCAGCGTGACGTCGCCGGCCGTGCTGCTCGACCCGTCCTTGTCGGTCGTGCTGTAGGTGAAGTGCAGCGTGCCGTCCGGGTTCTCGGTGACGGTCGCGTTCTCCCGCTTCAACGCTGCGAACAGGGCGGCCGGGTCGGGCTCGGCGGCGCCCAGGACCCCGTTCCCGTCCGCGTAGAGGGAGAGCCGGTCGTACTTCCCCGGGTACTGCCCGTACCGGCCGTACGTCTCGCCCGGGCCCTTGTCCGCCGGCAGCTTGCCCAGCGGTCGTTCCCCACCCTCGTAGCGGGTGCCGTCGATCAGCAGCTCGGTCATGACCGAGTCGTCCTGCGGCGCGCGGACGTAGCCGGTGGCGGTCCTCGGGTCGAACGCGCCCTCATAGGTCAGCCCGCCCGGGCCCGAGTTGGTCAGCCGCATCCGGTAACTGATGTTCTCGCTGGCCGCGGCGGCCGAGACCAGCCGCATCGCCGGCGGGACCGACTCCGGCCGCGCGGCCTCCACGGTGACGCCGGGACTGCTCGGCGGGGAGTTCGTCGTCACCGTCACGGCAGTGCCGACGCCCAGCGCCAACAACGCGCACGTCGTACCGACCAGCGCGGTGGTCCGGCGTCGGCGGCCCCGCCGACCGCGATCGATCAGCGCCCCCACCGGAGGTGCGGAGTCCGTTGCGCCGTCGACGATGTCGTGCAGCCCTTGGACGAGACGGTCATCGATGTTGTTCATGACTATCACCTGCTTACCGGGTCGAAGGATTCTTCAAGGAGGTGGCGAAGCTTGCCCAGCGCGCGGGCGTTCTGGCTCTTGACCGTGCCGAGCGAACAACCCAGCACCTGGGCGACCTCGCGCTCGCTCAGGTCCTCGTAGTGGCGGAGCACCACCACCGCTCGCTGCTTCGCCGTCAGCGACATCAGCGCCCGGCGCAGGACGACCGCGTCCGGGCCGATGACGTCCGCCGGGGTGGCCCGGTCGGGGACGTCCGCGAAGAGACTCTCGCGTCGACGCCGCCGCCAACTGGACGTGTGGTTGTTGACCAGGGCCCGGCGTAGGTAGGCGTGTGGGTCACCGAGCCGGGACAGCCGCCGCCACCGCTCGTAGACCTTGACCAGGCTGTCCTGGAGCAGCTCCTCGGCTCGCCACCGGTCGCCGCTGAGCAGCATGGCCAGCCGGATATGTCGCTGCCACGCCACCTCGACGAACGCGACGTAGGACCGGTCCGCCGCGGAAAGTGGGTTCTGTTGGTCGGTCACGCGCCTTACACGCCGGTAGGTCACCGGAGGTTGTCACGTCTCCCGGAAGTTGTCGGCAGCCGTCAGCGCACCGGCAGTTCCGGGCCGCCGTCCAGCAGTGGAGCGAGCAGGTCGTCGTACTCCTCGACCCGGGCCAGGACCTCGGCGGCGACGAACTGGCGGACGGCCGGCTTCCGGCCGCGGGCGCCGGCCTCGACCTCGTCCCAGGTCAGCGGCGTCGACACCGATGGCACCGACTGGGCTCGCAGCGAGTACGGCGCCACCGTCGTCTTCGCCGCGTTGTTCTGACTCCAGTCGATGAAGACCTTGCCGGGGCGCAGGTTCTTCGCCATCTTCGACACGATCAGCTTCGGGTGGGCCTGCTCCAACTCCTGCGCGATCCGCCGGGCGTAGGTGGAGACGTCATCGGAGGACTGAGTGCCGGCAATCGGGCAGCAGAGCTGCATGCCCTTCTTGCCCGACGTCTTCGGGTACGACTCGACCCCGTCGAGAGCGAGGCGGTCGCGCATCAACACCGCCACCGGGCAACACTCGGCGAGCCCGGCCGGCGGCCCCGGGTCCAGGTCGACCACCAGCATGTCCGGGTGCTCGCCGACCTTCCACTGCGGCGTGTGCAGCTCCAGCGCGGCCAGGTTGGCCAGCCACACCAGGGTGGGGAGATCGTCGGCGACCACGTAGTCGATGGTCTCCCGGCCCTTGGTCGACCCGGGGGCGGGCAGATTCTCCACGCGTACCCAGTCCGGGGTCGCCGCCGGCGTGTTCTTCTCGAAGAACGACTTGTCGTCCACCCCGTTGGGGAAGCGGATCCGGGTGACCGGTCGGTCCCGCAGGTGCGGCAGCAGCACCGGCGAGATCCGCGTGTAGTAGTCGATCACCTCGCCCTTGGTGAAGCCGGCCGCCGGATAGAGCACCTTGTCCAGGTTGGACAGCTCCAGCGGGCGACCCTCGACGTCCACCCTCAGCCGCTCAGCCGGCATCGTCGACCTCCTCCGGAGGCTTGTCCGGACGCAACCGCAGCACCCGGGGGAAGCGCAGCCGGCCGTCGGGGGTGCGTTGGCCGTACTTCACCTCCACCACCACCCGGGGGCTTACCCAGATGGCGCTCCGGGCATCCTCGCGCGGCACACCCGGCGCGAACGGTGACACGCCGGAGCGCAGCGGCTCCAGCTCGGCGAGGAGTTGCCGTTCGATGGCGGCGCCGATCCCGCCGCCCACCCGACCCCGGTAGATCAACCGGCCGTCCGGGCCGGGCACCCCGACCAGCAGCCCGCCGATCCGGCGCGCGCCCGGCCGCCAGCCGCCGATGACGAAGTCGCCGGTCACCTCCAGCTTGACCTTCACCCAGTCCGGAGAGCGCACCCCCGGGCGGTAGACGGCGGCTACCCGCTTGGCCATCACGCCTTCCAGACCGTGCTCGCCGGCCGCGTCGTAGGTCGCCGGGCCGTCGGCGAACATCGGCGGCACCGCCCACCGGGCGCCGCCGAGCGCGAGCCCTTCCAGGGCCTCGCGGCGTCGCTCGTACGACCAGCCGGTCAGGTCGTCGCCGTTCAACCTCAGCAAGTCGAAGATCATGTACGTGACCGGCATGACCGCGGCCAACCGGGCCGCCTTGTTCCGGTCCCGCACGTGCATCCGCTCGGCCAACGCGGTGAACGACGGCTGACCGCCCTCCCCCAACAGCACCACCTCGCCGTCGAGCAACGCGTCGTCGACCTGCTCGGGCAGAGTGGCCAGCTCCGGGTACGCGGCGGTGATCTCCACGCCGGAGCGGGCGTACAGGTGCTGACCACCGCCGGAGATGTCGGCGAGCGCGCGGACCCCGTCCCACTTGAACTCGTACGCCCAGCCGTCACCCGCCGGGAGCGGCCCGGTCATCGCGAGCATCGGCTTGAGCGGCGCGCCGGGCACGACCCGACTGTAGTAGCAGGCCGAACACCTCGCGTCAGGTTCTTTCGGATGCGAGCATGGTCGATACCAGCGAAGGGAGCGCAGGATGCGTGCCATCTGGAAGGGAGCCGTGTCGTTCGGGCTCGTCTCGATCGGGGTGAAGCTCTACTCCGCGACCGAGGAGAAGGACATTCGGTTCCACCAGGTGCACCGTGAGGACGGCGGCCGGATCCGCTACAAGCGCACCTGCTCGGTCTGCGGCGAGGAGGTCACCTACGACGACATCGCCAAGGGCTACGACATCGGCGGCGGCGAGATGGTGATCCTCACCGACGAGGATTTCGCCGACCTGCCGCTGACCAGCTCACGCGCGATCGACGTGCTGGAGTTCGTCCCGGCCGAGCAGGTCGACCCGATCCTCTACAACAAGGCGTACTTCCTGGAGCCGGAGGGCACGGCGACCAAGCCGTACGTGCTGCTGCGCGACGCGCTGATCGACTCGGAGCGGGTGGCCATCGTCAAGGTGGCGCTGCGCCAGCGGGAGCAGCTCGCCACGCTCCGGGTCCGCGAGGGTGTGCTGCTGCTCAACACCATGCTCTGGCCGGACGAGATCCGTAACCCGGGTTTCGGTTTCCTCGACGAGGACCTCAAGGTGCGCCCGCCGGAACTGGCGATGGCCAGCTCCCTGATCGACTCGATGACCGGCGAGTTCGAGCCGGACGTCTTCACCGACGACTACCGGGCGGCGCTGCAGGAGGTCATCGACGCCAAGGTGGAGGGCCGGGAGGTCGTCCAGCCCGAGGAGGCCGAGGAGGCGCCGGCCGCCGCGGTGGACCTGATGGCCGCGTTGAAGGCCTCGGTGGAGCGCGCCAAGGCTGCCCGGGGCGAGCAACCCGCACGCGGTGGTGGCGGTGGCGGCGAGCCGACACCCATCTCGTCGGCCCGGTCGGCCAAGAAGGCGGCCGAGAAGAAGGCGGCCAAGGCACCGGCGAAGAAGACAGCGGCGAAGAAGACCGCCGAGAAGAAGACCGCCGAGCCGGCGAAGAAGACGGCCGCCAAGAAGACCACCGCGAAGAAGGCCGAGCCGGCGAAGAAGACGGCCGCGCGCAAGACCGCACCCCGCAAGAGCGCCTGACCGTACGGCAGCGACGGCGGTGTCCGCCGGGCCGGGTACGCTCCGCCGGCCGCTGGTCACCGGAGGAGCCCTCATGCCGTACACCCCTGATCTGGACCGGTTGCTGACGCCCGGTGCCCGCTTCACCGATGAGCATGGCGCGTACCTGATCGAGGCCCACCCGGTGGGCGACATCGTGTTGCCGACCGGCCGGGTGGTCGGGTGTGACCCGCTGGTCTGCCCGGAGGCCGAGCCGTTCACGGTGACCGTGCCGCCGGGGCGGCATTCCGCGCGCGCCTGGGTGGCCGTGGTGCTCCGCGAGGACGCCGAGGTGGACCGGCGGGTGGCCGCACTGGAGCTGGTGGTCTCCGACGAGCCGACCACCCGCTGGGAGCTGGCCGTCGCTGGCGACCAGGACATCGCCACGCTCGGCGCGGACGACTACTTCGGGTACGGGGTGGACGCGGGCGCCGGCACCCTCGCCGACCCGACGGCGCTCGCCGCCCTGGAGGGCTGGGACGAAGACCGGGTCGAGGAGGTCTTCATCCCGGCCGAGTTGCCCGCGTCGCCGGTCCCGGGGCTGATCACCGCTGTTCTGGACGAGGCCAGCGGCGCCAACGTGGTGACCGTGGCCACCGGCTGGGGCGACGGCTGCTACGGCACCTGGATCGGGCGGGCCGCCGACGGCCGGGTGACGTCGTTCGTGACCGACTTCATGGTGGTCCCGGAATAACCGCCCGCGCAGGCCTCGGTACTGCTGTCCTGGGCGATTTGGCGGGTCCGCGGCAGGCACAGGGGGCCGCGGTGCGGGTACCGTGTGCGTCGGCCTTCCCCCCGGCACCGGGTGCCGGCACACCTTCGCATCAGGGAGTCGACGACGTGAGCGAGCGGACGCAGCAGAACCGGTCGGCAGGCCAGGACCAGAGCCCGGCGACCAAGTCGGGCCGCCGGCTGGCCGCCCAGTTGGCAGCGAAGAAGGCGGCCGACCGGAGGCGGAAGCGCAACGCGGTGATCAGCAGCCTCGCCGCCGTCGCCGTGGCCGCGGTGCTGATCGGTGTCTTCGTGGCGATCGGCGGGGGCGACGACAAGCCCAAGACCCAGGCCGACGCGACCCCGTCCGCCTCGGCCCCGGCCCCCGACGCGGCCGGCGCGCCCCCCGCCCCGCAGCTGCCGGCAGGCGCCGACCCGGCGCTGGGCAGCAAGCCGACGGTGGAGGCGGGCAAGGGTGACCTCAAGAAGCTCACGGTCACCCCGCTGATCAAGGGGACCGGCCCGGCGGTGCAGAAGGGTCAGACCATCACCACCAACTACCTGGGCGTGTTCTACAAGGACGGCAAGGAGTTCGACTCCTCCTGGAGCTCCGGCCAGCCGGCCTCCTTCCCGATCGGCGTGGGTCAGGTCATCCCCGGTTGGGACCAGGGTCTGGTCGGCGTGACCGTGGGCAGCCGGGTGCAGCTCGACATCCCGGGCGAGCTGGCGTACGGCAACGACGCCGCCGCCGCCGGTGGGCGCCCGACCGGCCCGCTGCGCTTCGTGGTGGACGTGCTCGCCGCCCAGTGACCTGTCCGGATCGCCCCGGTTGTCGCCGGGGCGCGATGGAGTTGTTCACATGGGGCTTCCGGCCCGTCACCCAGCGGCAGTAGGTTCGGCGTCACCCCGGGCGGTTCGCCGCCCGGGGTGAGCATCCGGGACCGCAACGCGGAGGTGCATGTGACGGCGCTGGACGAGCCTGGGCGGACCGCCCGGTTGATGTGGGCGCATTTCGAGCCGGTGCACGCGGTCACCTACCTGCACCCCCGGGCCCGTGCCGCGTACGAGGCGGTCGGGTTGCGCGGCTACTGGCGGGGTTACTTCGCCGGTCGCGCCGCGCCGCTGGGTGCCGTAGAGGCCGCCCCGGTGATCGCCGTCTTCTTCAACTTCGCGCCGCCGATGGTGGCCCGCGCGCTGCCGGCGGTGTGGCGCCTGGCCACCCCGCAGGAGGCGCTGCGCGCCCGCCTGACCGGCGCGGTGCAGGCGCTCGCCGAGCTGACCTACGAGCTGCCGGAGACGCATCTGGCCGAGGCCGCCGACCTGTTGGTCCGGGCCGCCTCGGCGGTGCAGACGGGCGGCCGGGTGCTCGGCGCGGTCAACGCGGCGCAACCGGTCGGCGAATATCCCCTCGCTCAGCTCTGGCAGGCTGCCACCACGCTGCGCGAGCACCGGGGCGACGGGCACGTGGCGGCGCTGGTGGCCGCCGGGCTGGACCCGGTGGAGACGCTGGCCTGGCGGGTGGCATCGGACGGCACGGCACCGCAGTACCTGCTGGGCCGGGGCTGGACCGAGGAGCAGTGGCACGCCGCCCACGAGCGGCTGGTGCAGCGGGGCTGGCTGACCCCCGACGGCACGGCGACCGAGCACGGCCAGGCCGAGTTCCAGGCCGTCGAGGACGCCACCGACCGGGCTGCCGCGCACCCGTGGGAGGCACTCGGCCAGGACGGCACCGACCGGCTACGCGAGCTGCTGGAGCCGATTGCCCGGTCCTGCCACGCGGCGATCCCGCCGGAGAGCCCGATCGGGCTGCCCGCGCTGCCCGGCTGACCGGGCACCCACCGGTCGGGCAGGATGGGCCCGTGGCAGATGCGGTGGTCTTCGACCTGGACGGCGTGATCGTGGATTCCGAGCCGGTGTGGGAGGAGGTCCGCCGGGCGTACGTGGCGGCGCACGGCGGGACGTGGCAGCCGGACACGCAACGCCGCCTGATGGGGATGAGCACGGGAGAGTGGGCCCACTACCTCAGCGGCGAGCTGGGCGTTGACCGCACCGCGGCGCAGGTCGCCGACGAGGTGGTCGAGGAGATGACCCGGCGTTACCGGGACCACGTACCGCTGATCGCCGGCGCCGACGAGGTCGTGCGCCGGCTGGCCGCGCGGTGGCCGCTGGGGTTGGCCAGCTCGTCGCCGACCCGGCTCATCGAGGCGGCGCTGGCCGCCACCGGCCTGACCGACGCGTTCGACGCGACCCTCTCCACCGAGCAGACCGAGCGGGGCAAGCCCGCGCCGGACGTGTACCTGACCGTCGCGCAGCGCCTCGACATGGATCCGACCCGCTGCGTGGCCGTGGAGGACTCCTCCAACGGGGTGCGCTCGGCCGCCGCCGCGAGGATGCGGGTGGTGGCGGTGCCGCACGGTTCGTACCCTCTCGACCCGGACGCCGCCCGGCTGGCCGTGGTGACGCTGGGCGCGATCGGTGAGCTGACCCCGGAGCTGGTGGACGACCTGGGTTGACGCGGGCCGAGCCGGGTAGAGACCACGGATGAAGGCCATCGTGTACGAGCGCAACGGCGACCCTTCGGTGCTTGATCTGGTCGACCGGCCGGTGCCGGAGCCGGGTGCCGGCGAGGTGCTGGTGCGGATGGCGGTCTCCGGGGTGAACCCGACCGACTGGAAGTCCCGCCGCAACTCCCCGCCGAACGGCTGGCAGATCCCCGGACAGGACGGCGCGGGGGTGGTGGAGGCGGTCGGCGAGGGGGTCGACCGTGAGCTGATCGGCGAGCGCGTCTGGATCTGGGAGGCGGCCTATCAGCGGCCGTGGGGCACCGCCGCGGAGTACACGCTGGTGCCGGTCCGACAGGCGGTACGCCTCGGTGACGCGTCGTTCGAGGTGGGGGCTGCCCTGGGCATCCCGTTCCTCACCGCGCACCGCTGTCTCACCGCCGGCGAGTACATGCCGGACGCGCTGCGCGCCGGTGCGCTGGCCGACCACACCGTGCTGGTGCAGGGCGGTGCGGGTGCGGTCGGCAACGCCGCGATCCAGCTCGCCCGTTGGGCTGACGCCACGGTGGTCGCGACGGTTAGCAGTGCGGAGAAGGCGCAGCTCGCGGCGGCGGCGGGCGCTTCCTACGTCATCAACTACCGGGAACAGAACGTGGTCGAGGAGGTCCGCAAGATCGCCCCCGACGGGGTGCACACCATCGTCGAGGTGGCCCCCGCCCGCAACGCCTCGATCGACGTGCAGGTGCTGCGGCACGGCGGCGCGGTCTGCATGTACGCCGACGACGGCGGGAGCGAGGTGAGCATCCCGATCCGGGCGATGATGGCGCCGAACGCGCGCTGGCAGTTCGTGCTGGTCTACACGGAGCCGAGGGCGGCCAAGGCGCAGGGCGTGAAGGACGTGGCCGCGGCGGCCAACCAGGGTGCCGTCCGCGTCGGCGCGGACGCCGGCCTGCCGCTGCACCACTACTCCCTGGCCGATACGGCCGCCGCGCACCAGGCGGTGGAGGACTCGACGGTGGGCAAGGTGCTCATCACCACCAGCGACGCCTGATCCGGTCGCTGACCACCCAATTTCCCCGTCATCGGGACAAAGGCGAACAAGTTTCGCAACAATAACGGTGCGGGTCGCCCCGCGTGGAACGGGCGGCCCCGGCGCGGTGCGAACGCCGGGGCCGCCCCTGCGGAGGAATGTTCCAGGAGCACTCCACCCGAACAGGCGGCAGTGCTTGAGAAAACGTTACGGGGCGGAAAGCTCCTGGACGGTCAGCTCGCCCTCGGCGTACCGCGAACGGACGACCTTCTTGTCGAACTTGCCCACGCTGGTCTTCGGCACCGTGTCGATGAACGCCCAGCGCTCGGGCAACTGCCAGCGAGCCACCGAGCCGGCCAGGAAGTCCCGGAGCTCCTCCGCGGTCACCGATGCGCCCTCCCGCACGACCACGGTGGCCAACGGTCGCTCGTCCCACCGCTCGTCCGGCACACCCACCACGCACGCCTCCAGCACCGCCGGGTGGGCCATCAGCGCGTTCTCCAACTCCACCGACGAAATCCACTCACCCCCGGACTTGATCACGTCCTTGGCGCGGTCGGTCAGCATGATGTAGCCATCCGGCGAGAGCGTGCCCACGTCGCCGGTACGCAGCCAGCCGTCGCGGAACTTCTCCTCGTCCGGGGCGTCGTCACCGACGTACCGGGCGGTCACCCACGGCCCACGGACCTCCAGCTCACCCACGGACTTTCCGTCGGCGGGCAACGGCTCGCCCGACGGGCCGACGATCCGCGCCTGCACGCCCGCCGGCACCCGCCCCTGCGTGTAGCGGTACCGCCACGCCTGCTCGCCGGTCGCACCGGCCGGCGGACGCGAGACCGACCCCAGCGGGGACATCTCGGTCATCCCCCAGGCGTGGATGACGTCGATACCGTGCCGCTCGTCGAACGCGTGCATCAGCGCCGGCGGGCAGGCCGACCCGCCCACGATCACCTCGGTGAGCGACGAGGTGTCCACATCGTGAGTGTCCAGGTAGGCCAGCAGATCGGTCCAGATGGTCGGCACCGCCCCGGCCAGCGTGGGCCGCTCGGCGGCGATCATCTCGGCGATCGGCGCGGCCTGGAGGAACCGGTCCGGCATGATCAGCGACGCGCCGGAGAGAAAGGCCGCGTACGGCAGACCCCACGACATGGCGTGGAACATCGGCACGATGGCCAGCTCCCGGTCGGTCGGCCCGAGCCCGAAACCCTCCGGCATGCAGACCTGCAACGAGTGCAGGTAGATGGACCGGTGCGAGTAGGCCACACCCTTCGGGTTGCCGGTGGTGCCCGAGGTGTAGCAGAGCGCCGCGGCGTCGCGCTCGTCCACCTCGGGCCAGTCGTACACCTCGGGCCGGTCGGCGAGCAGCGCGTCCCAGTGGTGCACGGTGATCCGGGCTCCGGCCGCCGCCACCAGCGGGGCCGGGTCGCCGCCGCCGACCACCACCACGTGCCGCACCGTGGTCAACTCGCCGATCACCCGGGCCAGTAGCGGGATGAGCGTGCTGTCGACCAGCACCACCCGGTCCTCGGCGTGGTTGGCGATGTAGACGACCTGGTCGGGAAAGAGTCGGATGTTGAGCGTGTGCAGCACGGCACCCATGCTCGGCACCGCGAAGTAGGCCACCAGGTGCTCGTTGTTGTTCCACATGAACGTGGCGACCCGCTCGTCGCCGGTCACCCCGCACTCGTCACGCAGCGCGTGTGCCAGCCGCGCAGCGGCGCGGCCCACCTCGGCGTACGTCATCCGGCGGGGCTCGGCGCCGGTCCAGGTGACCACCTCGGCCGTGCCGTGCACTCCTGCGCCGTGTTCGAGGATCCGGGAGACCTGCAGAGGGGCGTCCATCATCGTGCTACGCATGGGTAACAAGCTAGTGTCGGCGGTCACACGTTGGGAACCCCCGTAAATTGTCGCAGGTGAGCATCTCCTGGGCCGACTCGTACGTGGGGCAGTTGCGCGCGCTCGCCGGGGATCGGACGCTGATGTTCGTCGGCGCCCGTGCCGTGGTCAGCGACAACGCTGGACGCATCCTGCTGATCCAACGCTCGGACAACGGCCAGTGGGCCATGCCGGCCGGGGCGATGGAGTTGGGCGAGTCGATCGCCGACTGCGCGGTGCGCGAGGTCCGCGAGGAGACCGGGCTGCGCGCGCTGCGGGTCTGCGCGTTCGCCCTCTACACCGGCCCGGACCGGACCAGCACCAACATGTACGGGCACACGTACCAGGTCTTCACGACGGCCTTCAAGGTGGAGGAGTGGGACGGGCAACTGGCCCGGGCCACCGACGAGACCACCGACGCCGGCTTCTTCCCCCGGGACCGGTTCCCCGCCCCACTCTCCGCCTCGGTCGCCGAAACGCTTGCCGACCTGGACGTCTTCGAGCAGACCAACCGGCTGATCCTCAAGTAGGTAAGCCCCGGGGTCACCGACCCCGAGGCCATGCCTCACTGCGGGTAGCGGAGCCCGGCGAAGAACCCTTCCTGGATCCAGTTCGGGTACGCGACCGGCAGCTTGGTGACCTCGTCCAGTTCGGCGAGATCCTGCGCGGTCAGCGTGAGGTCCGAGGCGGCGATGTTGTCCACCAGTTGCTCATGCTTGCGGGCCCCGACGATCACGCTGGTCACGGCCGGCCGGGACAGCAGCCAGGCGACCGCCGCCCGGGCCGGGCTGACCTCGTGCCGCTCGGCAACGCCCTTGAGCACGTCGACCACGCCGAAGGCGGTGTCGGGGTCGAACGGCGTGAAGCTGGCGTAGCCAGGCTGGGCGCTGCGGGCGCCACTGTCGGCGACGGCGCCGTCCCGGCTGACCTTGCCGGAGAGGAACCCACCGGCGAGCGGGCTCCACACGGTCAGCCCGATGCCCGCGTCGAGCGCCATCGGCACCACGTCGCGCTCGACGTCCCGACCCAGCAGGGAGTAGTACTCCTGCACCGAGACGAAGCCGGCCAGCTTCTCCCGGGCGGAGATTCCCAGCGCCTTGGACAGTTGCCAGGCGGCGAAGTTGGCGGCGCCGATGTAGCGGACCTTGCCCTGCCGGACCGCGTCGTCCAACGCGCGCAGCATCTCCTCCATGGGAGTGACCTGGTCGAAGTTGTGGATCTGGTACAGGTCGATGTGGTCGGTGCCCAGCCGGCGCAGGCTGTCCTCCAGGTTCTGCATGATGTGCAGCCGGGAGGTGCCGACGTCGTTCGGGCCGGGACCGGTCCGCGAGTGCACCTTGGTGGCCAGCACCACGTCGCGACGCCGCTTGCCGAGCGCCTTGCCGAGCAACTCCTCGCTCTCGCCGTCGCTGTAGCCGTCGGCGGTGTCGACGAAGTTGACCCCGGCGTCCAGCGCGGTGTCGACCAGCCGCTGCACCTCGGGCAACGCCAGCCCGCCAAGGGTGCCCCAGAGCGGGTGCCCGCTACCGCCGAAGGTCATCGCGCCGAGTGAGATCTCCGAGACGTAGACCCCGGTGGTGCCCAACAGCCGGTACTTCACGGTTTTCGCTCCTCGTGATGGGTTGGAGGCCAAGTCCGGGCACTCCATCGGTCACTATGTCGGACAACATGTCCGGCAACGAGCGTACGTCGCCGACCTGCCCAACGGCCACCTAAGATCTCGGCTATGCCCTCGATCACCCGCCGCCGCCCGAGCAACCCCGACGGGCGAGCCGCCGTCGAAGCACGGGTCCTGGCGGCCACCGAGCGGCTGCTTCAGGAGGGGGTCCGCTTCACCGATCTGGGTGTCCAACGGATCGCCGCCGAGGCGGGGGTGGCGCGGTCGACCTTCTACACCCACTTCCGGGACAAGAGCGAGTTGCTCATGCGCCTCGCCGGCACCATGCGGGAGAGCTCCTTCGACCGGACCGGCGGCTGGGACCCGGGCGGGCCCGGCGATCAACTCGCAGTGCTCACCGAGGTCTTCTCCGACGTGATCCGGATCTACCGGACGTACGCCCCGGTGCTGGCGGCGATCAGCGAGGTCGCCGCGTACGACGAGGTGGTCCGGGAGTACTGGACCGCCGGGCTGGAGCGGTTCGTGGCGCGCACCGTGCAGGTGCTCCGCGTCGAGCAGCAGGCCGGGCGCACCCCCACGAGCCTCGACGCGGAGACCGCGAGTCGACTGATCGTGTACGGCGGTGACCGTTTCCTCGCCGACCACGTCAGCACGACCTCGGCCGACCCCGAGACCGATGCCGCGGCCGCCCGCGAGCTGGCCGCAACCTGGTGGTACGGCGCGTACCGCCGCCCCAACTGACCCCGACCGCTCGCCCAACCCGCACGACCGGCGAGCCGGGCGCTTGATCGACACCAGGTCGCCGGTGTGGGGGCATCCCGGCGCTCGGACACCCCCACATCGCCGATCTTGAGTCGATCAAGCGGGCGCGGCCCGCGCGGGGGCGGTCAGCACGCCTGGACCGCTGCCGACCGCCGCAGATGCGCTAGCTGCGGGCCGCTGTGGGGCCGAACTGCTGGGTGAAGCGGCTGGTGAACAGGTCCGCACCCTTGTACTCGGCGACCGTCGCGGCAGGCACGACCGCCGGGCCGTCGGGCGTGGGCATCTGACCAACCCCGTGACGTGACCCGAGTGGGACCAGAATCATCGGGTACGGCATGGGCTGGTAGGTGGCCGCGAGCTGCTCGCCGCGCAGTTGCGCGGTGATGTTCTGCACCACGACCTCGGCGTGCTGCAACGCGTACGCGGCCATCTTGTCCTCGGCGACATCGGTGAGGTCGCCGACCGCGTACACGTGGTCGTGGATCTGGTCGGGCCCGACGCGGACGTTGAGGGTTTCGGTGACGGGCACCCTCCCCTGCGAGGTGAGCGTGGTGAGCCGACCGTCGGTGAGGTAGCCGGTGTTGATGCGCAGGCCGAAGGCACGGAACCAGATGTCGGCGGTGATCTCGTCGCCGTCGGTGGTGGTGACGGTGAAGGTCTCGGCCCGATTCGCCTCGGTCGCCACCGGCGCGGCCAGGGCGGTGCCCAGTCGCACCTGGATGCCCAACTCGTCGAGCTGCCGATGCAGGTCAGCACGCATCTCCGGCGTGAAGTCGGGCAGCAGTTGCTCGGCCGGATCCACGATGGTCACGTGCTTGTCCGGCCAGACCTCCTTGATCTCACCGGCCAACTCCAACCCGACCGGTCCGGCGCCGAGGATCAGCACCCGCTCCGCGCTGGCCAGTTCCTTGTGGGTCTGGCGCAGGTCGTCGAGCGCCTCGTCGATGGAGTCGGCGTCGGGTCTGGCCGGGTAGGCGTAACTGGAGCCGGTGGCCAGGACCAGATAGTCCGCCGCGACCCGCTGGCCTGAGGCCAGAGTGACCCCGCCAGGATCCACCGAGACCGCTCGGTCGCGGATCACCGTGCCCCGCGTGAGCAGCGTGTCGAAGGGGAAGAACACGTTGCCGGCCCAGTCCGGCCGGGTCAGTGCCCGCAGGGATGCCGCAACGTTGACGAACGCGTCCCGAGGGTCGATGAGGACGACATCGGCGTGCGACTCCAACGCCTTGGCGACCGCCACACCGCCGTAACCGCCGCCGACGATCGCAACCGTACGACTCATGACTTTCAACTCCTACCAGCCGAGGAATTGCGCTCGACCGCTGTCGGGCGCCGTCCTCAACGGTCGTCACCTGACAGCAGGTCAGGGAGGCCGGACTGAAGCTGGTAGTGGCAGGGACACCATCGGGATTGCCGACGTTGTTACGTTCGGATGGTGAGCGACAACGAGCTTGGGTTGTTCCTGCGCGTCCACCGTGAAGCGGTGACGCCGGCCGAGGTGGGGCTGCCCACCGGGCCGCGCCGCCGGGCCCCCGGGCTACGCCGCTCCGAGGTGGCGGCCCTCGCCGACGTGAGCGTCGAGTACGTCACGAGACTCGAACAGGGCCGCGACCGCCGACCGTCTCCGCAGGTGCTGGCCGCGATCGCCAACGCACTCCGGTTGAACTGGAGCGAACGCGTCCACCTGCACCGCCTCACCAAGGCGGCAGATCCCGCCTTCAACTGCCGGGGCCACAGCACCCCGACAGGTGAGGTACGTCCGACCGTGCAGGCGCTGCTCGACCGCCTCGAACCCACGCCGGCGGTGCTGCTCAACCAGCTCGGCGACATCCTCGCCCACACCGCCGGCTACGTTCGGCTGGTCGGACCGATCGGGTTGCTGGACGCGGCACAGCCCAACCTCGCCCGGTTCGTCCTCACCGACGCTCGGGCGCGCAGCGCGTACCCCGACTGGTACCACGTCGCCGACGAGCAGGTCGCCGCCCTCAAGCAAGGCCCGTTCCGGGCCTATCCGCCGATGGCCGCCCTGGCGGACGAGCTGACCGTCACCGCGGGCGCCGACTTCACCCGTCGCGTCGACACGGTTCCCAGCCTGGCGAAGCCCAGCGGGATCCTCCGGCTGGCCCATCCCGAGGCCGGCATGCTCCGGCTCGCGTACGAGACCCTCGAACTCCCCGCGGACGACGACCAGCGTCTGCTCGTCCATCTGCCTGCCGACGCGGCGACCTCGGCCGCGCTCGACCGCCTCAACAGCCAACCGCTACGCCTCGTGGCCGGATGACACCGACCGCCCCGGGCGGGCCCGGGGCGGTCGGTGAACGTGGTCAGATCATCGTCTGGGACTTGGCCTCCATGTCGGCAGCGGCCTCCTCCTTGGATTCGCGGGTCAGTGGCTTGCCTCCCGCGGCCGGGGCCTTACCGCCCAGCGGGTCGGCGCCGCCGGTGGCACCCTGCGGGCCCGCTCCCCGCAGGGTGTTGTTGGGCAGTGCCAGAGTGACCAGCACCGCCACGATGGCGACCAGGCCGGCGGTCAGGAAGACCAGGTGCAGCGACTCGACGAACGATTCCTGGATGGCCGCCCGCACCGCACCGGGCAACGCCATGATCGTCGCCGGGTCGTTGATCGAGATGTTCGTGCCGCCGCTGGCCGCCACCGCGGCCTGCTGCTCCGGCGGAAGCTGGGCGATCGCGCCGGGCAGCCGGTCGGCCAGCTGCGTGTTGAGCCGAGTGGAGAGCAGCGTGCCGAGGATCGCCACGCCGAACGAACCGCCCAGCGACCGGAAGAAGGTCGCCGAGGAGGTGCCGGCGCCCAGGTCCCGGACGGAGACCGCGTTCTGCACGGCGAGGACCAGCGACTGCATACACAGGCCCAGGCCGATGCCGATGATCGCCATGAAGCCGAACGCCAGCCAGAGCGAGGTGGCCACGTGCAGCTGGGTGAAGAGCAGCATGCCCACCACCAGGGTCACCGCCCCGGCCACCGGGAACCACTTGTAGCGGCCGATCCGGCTCATCGCCCGACCGGTGAGGATCGAGGTGATGATGATGCCGGCCATCATCGGCAGCATCAGCAGACCGCTTCGGGTCGGCGAGGCGCCCTTGACGATCTGCAGGTACAGCGGGATGAAGATGATCGACCCGAACATCACCAGACCGAGCACGAAGCCGGCCGAGTTGGCGAGCGCGAACGTGGCGCTGCGGAACAGCCGCAACGGCAGGATGGGCTCGGCGACCCGGGCCTCCTGCAGCACGAACAGCAGGGCGAGCACCGCACCCGCGACGATGAGGCCGATGATCACCCCGGAGCCCCAGGGGTACTCGTTGCCGCCCCAGCTCAGCGCGAGCAGCAGGCAACTCACCCCGGCGACCAGCAGACCGGCACCGAGCCAGTCGATCGAGTGGTCCCGGCGTTCGAACGGGATCAGCCGCATCACGTGGTAGCAGACCACGATGGCCAGGATCGCCAGCGGCACGTTGATGTAGAAGATCCACCGCCAGTCGGTCTCCGCGAAGTAACCACCGACCAGCGGCCCGGCCACCGACGAGATCCCGAAGACCGCGCCGAACAGACCCTGGTAGCGGCCACGCTCCCGGGGTGACACCACGTCCGAGATGATGGTGAACGCGAGCGTCAGCAGACCACCGGCACCGAGGCCCTGGATGCCCCGGGTGATGATCAGCTGAGTCATGTTCTGCGAGAGCCCGGCCAGCAACGACCCGACCAGGAACGTGCCGATCGAGAAGAGGAAGACGGGTCGGCGCCCGTACAGGTCGGCCATCTTGCCGTACAGCGGTGTCGACGCGGTCGAGGCGAGCAGGTACGCGGTGACCACCCACGAGTAGTGGTTGATCCCGCCCAGCTCACCAACGATGGTCGGCAGGGCCGTACCGACGATGGTCTGGTCGAGTGCGGCCAACAGCATGCCGGTCATCAGACCGAGCATGAGCAGCCGGATCTGCTGACGATTCAGCACCGGCGCGGCGGAGGCTTCGGTGGTCATGTGCCCTTCTATCCCGCGAGCCGCAGAACATGCGCCGGGCCCAGCAAAATCACCCTGTTGATCATGTGGTCAGCGGCGCCACCAGCGGCGATTCCTGCCGCCAACGCCCAAGACAGCCCGACCGGACAAGGAAGGGCACCTTGTGAACAACGTCAAGGTCCGGCGTTGGACACCGGCGACCGTGCAGGTTTGGCCCGGAGGGCGCGGGGGACCCGGGGAGGTATGGCAGGAGCAGCAGCGGAACAGCGCCGGCTCGCCACCGTCGTGGAGAGCTGGCTCGGACGCCCAGTCCTGATCGTCGGCGATGCCATGTTGGACGAATGGCGGTTCGCCGACTCGGACCGGCTCTGCCGGGAGGCGCCCGCCCCGGTCCTCACTCTGCGCCGACGGATCTCCGCCGCCGGTGGGGCCGCGAACACCGCGGTCAACGTCGCCACCCTCGGCGGCCGGGCGGTGCTGGTGGCACCGGTCGGTGCCGACGTGGCCGGCGACGAACTGCACGACTGTCTGGACCGCGCTGGCGTCTGGGACCGCACGGTCAACCAGCCCGGACGGCCCACCCCGGTGAAGCGGCGCATGCTGGCCGGCAACCAGATCCTGCTGCGCGAGGACTCCGGCGACCCGGACGACGCACTCGACCCGGAGGGCGTGACCCGGCTGCTCACCGCCCTGAACTGCGCCACCGAGGAACTGCGCGCCGCCGCCGGCGGGGAGGCACCGACCCTGGTGGTCTGCGACTACGGCCTGGGCGCGCTGCCCGCGCCGGTCCGCGCGTGGCTGGTCGAGCATCGCGAGCGGTACGCCACCGTCGCGCTGGACGCCCACGACCTGGCCGACTGGCGGGGCCTCGCGCCGACCGTGGTCACCCCCAGCTTCGCCGAGGCGACCCGGCTGCTGGCCCGGGCTGGCGGTGCGGCCCGACCGACTGCCGGGACCGAACTGCACCTGGAACACCCCCACGGCGACCCGGCCGATGGCCCGTCCGAACTGACCGTTGGCGCGGCCCCGGGCGGGGCACACGCCGACGACATCACCGACCGGCCGGCCTTGGAGCCGTCGCGAGCCGATCGGCCGCCGCTGGAGCCGTCGCGAGCCGATCGGCCGGGGCCGGTCGGTGAGCCCACCCCGAGCGAGGGCCGGGTGGCCCTCACCGGCGACGGGCTCAGCGTCACCGGCACCGGCGTCACCGTGAACACCCAGGCCGGGGAGGGCGTCGACCGTGCCGTCCTGGCCGAGTCGCGCCTCGCCGAGCTGCGCGCCCACACCGGCGCCGACGTGGTCGCGGTGACCCTGGACACCGAGGGCGCGGTGGTCGGTGGCGCCGATGGAGAGCCGCGACGCAGCCACAGCACCCCGGTCCCGGCGAGCCACGCCGTGGGCGCGGGTGACGCGTACCTGGCAGCGATGACGTTGGCCCTGGCCGCCGACGCGCCGCTGCCGACC
The DNA here is from genome assembly GCF_014201145.1 of Micromonospora parathelypteridis. Taxonomy (NCBI): domain Bacteria; kingdom Bacillati; phylum Actinomycetota; class Actinomycetes; order Micromonosporales; family Micromonosporaceae; genus Micromonospora; species Micromonospora parathelypteridis. Next base: position 3,635,740 of record NZ_JACHDP010000001.1, on the reverse strand, counting down.
GCCGCCCAGCTCGCCCAGTTGGCGGCCACCATCACCGTCTCCGACACCGGCACCTGCGTGTGCCGGCGAGAGGACCTGCTCACCGCGCTCAACCAGCCGACCGAGACCATGAGTCACCCCGCCCTGGTCGGCAGCGACGAGTTGGACGCGATCGTCGCCGAGTACCGCGAGGCGGGACGGTCGGTGGTGTTCACCAACGGCTGCTTCGACGTGCTGCACCGGGGGCACGTGCGCTACCTGGAGCAGGCCCGCGCGTTGGGCGACCTGCTCATCGTGGCGGTCAACTCGGACGGCAGCGTACGTCGCCTGAAGGGCCCGGACCGGCCGGTCAACCCGGTCGAGGACCGAGGTGCCCTGCTCGCCGCGCTCGCCTGTGTGGATCACGTGGTGGTCTTCGAGGAGGACTCGCCGGCCGCGCTGATCGAGGCGGTCCGGCCGGACATCTACGTCAAGGGCGGGGACTACCCGCCGGAGCTGGTGCCGGAGGCGCCGCTGGTGCGCCGGTTGGGCGGCCAGGTGCACACCCTGGGGTACGTGCCGGACCGGTCCACGTCGGCGATCATCGAGCGAATCCGGTCACACAGCCAGGACCGGGAGCCCGACCCGGCGGCGTACGCCGATGATCGGAAGCCCGACCCGTCGCTCAGCTCCCGCACCCAGGCGTCGTGAACCGCCCCCTCGACCCCGGCACCCCGGAGGAGTTCCGCACCGACCGGCTGGTCGACGTGCTGGTTCCGACCCGGAACCGGCCCGCCGAACTGGCGGTCACCCTGGGCGGGCTCGCCGCTCAGGACGGGGTGCCCGGCTTCGGGGTGGTCGTCAGCGACCAGTCCGACGGCGAGCCCGCGTACGCCCATCCCGCCGCGGCCACCATGGTCCGGGCGCTGCGCCACCGGGGTCACCCGGTGCTGCTGACCCGCCGGCTGCCCCGACGTGGGCTGGCCGAACACCGGGCGTACCTGCTCGCCGCCTCGACCGCCCGGTACGTCCTCAGCCTCGACGACGATGTCTGGCTGGAACCGGGTGCGCTGCACCGACTGGTCACGGCGATCGGTGAGCTGGGCTGCGGCTTCGTCGGCAACGGCGTGCACGGGCTCTCCTACGCCGACGACGTGCGGCCGGATTCGCACGGGCACTACGAGGAGTGGACCGGCCCTCCCACACCGGAGCGGATTCGACCCGACACCCCGGAGTGGAACCGCGCTCGGATCCACTCGGCGGCCAACCTGCTGCACATCACCGAGCACCTGGCGCTGCCGCCGGGCGCGTGGCGGGCGTACAAGGTCTCCTGGATCGGTGGGTGCGTGCTCTACGACCGGGCGAAGCTCGTCGCCGCGGGTGGGTTCGACTTCTGGCGTCGGGTGCAGGAGAAGCACCAGGGCGAGGACGTCGCCGCGCAGCTCGCGGTGCTGGCCCGCGACGGCGGGGCGGGCATCCTGCCCAGCGGCGCGTACCACCTGGAATCCCCCACGACGGTCACCGACCGGGACGTGGAGGCGTGGGAGGTCGTCCTCGCCGACGAGGACACCCCACAGCCGGCCTGAGCGCCGTTACTCCGCTGGGAGCAACTCGCGGGCGGCTTCCAGCACCTCGACAGCCGGTACGTCGGTGACGAACGAATCCCGGTGCGGGCACTCGCCGTCGCCGGGCCGGTGCGGGTAGATGCCCGGCGTGCAGTCCACCCCACACACCGGGCAGTGCACGGTCCAGGAGCAGATCGGCCGGTGCCGTCCGCGCAACGGGTTGGCCGTGTTGATCAAGTTGCCGACCCAGAAGATGCCCACCGTCGGGGCGCCGACCGCGGCGGCCAGATGCAGCGGGCCGGTGTCGTTGGAGACGACCAGCGCGCATTCGGCATAGCAACCCACCAGCCCGCCGAGGCTGAGCGTGCCCACCTGTGGTCGGACCGGCACCCCGGCCGCGCCGACCACCCGGTCCACCACCTCCTGCTCGGACGGCGTGCCGGTGACCAACACCTCGTAGCCGTCACCATGCAGCTCGCGGGCCACCTCGGCGAAGCGCTCGGCGGGCCAGCGGCGGCGGGTGTCGGAGGCGCCGGGATGCAGCGCCACCCGAGGTCGGCCCGCTGGTCCGAGCACCTGGACCGCCTCGGCCCGGTCGGCGTCGGTCACCGCCAGCGTCGGCACGATGGTGGTCGCCGGTGCTCCCACCAGGGCCACCACCTCCAAGTAGCGGATCACCTCGTGCTGGTAGTAGACGTAGCGCAGCCAGCGGTCCAACGGCGGCGCGTCGTCGGCGCGCAGGCCGACGGTCACCCGGGCGCCGAGGCTGCTGATCAGCGGATTGGAGTTGGCGCCGCCACCGTGGATCTGCACCGCCAGGTCGAAACCCTCACCGACGGCGGCGGCCAGGAAGTCGTCCATCGACGACTCCGGCTCGCCCGCCTCCGGCGTTCGAATGCCGGGCGCCGGGGGCACCACCAGCACCCGGTCCACCGGGCCGGGCCGGTCGCGCCAGAGCTTCGCGTGCCACGGCGCGCCGAGCAGCACGATCTCCGCCAAGGGGTACGCGGCACGCAACGCGTCCAGCGCTGGCAGGACGAACACGAAGTCGCCAAGCGCGTTGGCGCGCAGTACCGCGATCCGCTGCACGTCGGGAAGGCGCTCGGCGGTCGGGCCGAGCACGGACGGAGTGACCACGCGGCCCGCTACTGTCGATCGATCTCGCCGACGGTGTCCGGGCGGTGCAACTCCCGGTCCGCGGCGGGATCGGCCGGCATCGGCGTACCCGTGGAGAGGTCGCCGGAGCGCGGCCCGGTGCGGCCCACGGTGATGGTGCGCGGCGCGGGCCGGGTCGCCCGGGGCAACCGGACCCGGAGCAGGCCGTGGTCCATGACGGCGTCGATGGCCTCCGGGTCGACCCGCGACGGCAGGTTGATGCGGTACTCGAAGCCGCGCGTCTCGAAACCGCCGGGGATGCCCTGGTCGGCGTTGACTTCCGCCTCGGAGCGGGCCCGCACGCACAACTCGCGATCGTCCAGCTCGACGGCCACCTCCTCCGGCGCCACCCCGGGCAGTCGGACGACGACCTCCCAGCCATCCTCGGTCTCGGTCAACTCGACGTCGGACGCCCCGGCCCGACCACCGACCAACCGGCTCAGCTCGGCGCGCAGCGACTGCAACTCCCCCATCGGGTCCCAGCCCTGCTGCCGGCCTCCGCGCCAGCCCCGACCGAAGCCGCCGGACTGCTGCTCGCTCATCACACCTCTCCGATCCGCTGGGCGGCCGAGGGCGGCCGTAGCGAGCTGGGCGCGTCCAGGCCTGCGTCACGATCGACGCCCACGCCGAGCCGGTCGACCAACTCCCCGCCGAGCCAGGCGCTGATGCCGAGGATCGCCAGGGCGACCACCTCGATGGCGACGAGCGCGCCGCCGGCGGCTCGGGAGTCCGCGTTGAGCCGGACGGCCCACACGGCGGCGAAGAGCAGGATCACCGCGACGTTGGCGCCCGCGTGCAGCAGACCCACCCGCTTGGCGCGGGTGCCGGTCGGGATGGCCAGCAGGTCGAACGAGCCGGCCGCCGCCGCGAGGAGGCCGCCGATCAGGCCGACCGTGATGTTCCAGTACGCGACCTCGCCGAGGAAATCGGGACCACCGACGGTGTCGACCAGGTCGAACAGCACCGCCGTTGCCAGCAACGCCACCGGGAACATGACCAGCATCGGATGGACTGGATGACCCAGCACCTTGAGTCGGCTCTCCATGTCCCGGCCTCCACTGGTCGGCGTCCTACGGAATGGTCTCGTCTCGGCGGGCGCGTCGAGGGGGCCGTACCCCCGACGAACCAGGCACAAACCTCGCGCTGGTCACCGCGGATTAGGCTCACGAATGGTGGTGCCCGCCACCGGGTCAACGGTTGAGGGAGGATCAACGTGACGGTGGAGATCACCTCCCACGAGGAGTTGCGCAACCTGCTCGGGGTGCCGACCGCGCGGGCCGCCAACAAGGACCGCCCCCGCCTGCACGAACGGGACCGGGATTGGCTTGCCGCCTCGCCGTTCTGCCTGATGGCCACGGCCGGCGCGGACGGTAGCTGCGACGTCTCACCCAAAGGCGACCCGGCCGGGTTCGCCCTGGTGCTGGACGACACGACCATCGCGTTGCCGGAGCGGCCGGGCAACAAGCGGGCCGACGGCTACCGCAACATCCTCGACAACCCGCACGTCGGGCTGCTCTTCATGATCCCCGGGCGGACCGACACGCTGCGGATCAACGGGCGTGCCCGCCTGGTGAGCGACGCGCCCTGGTTCGACGAAATGGTGGTCAAGGGGCACCGGCCGGTGCTCGCCGTGGTGGTGGAGATCGAGCAGATCTTCTACCACTGTGCGAAGGCGTTCCTCCGGTCCGCGCTGTGGCAGCCGGAGACCTGGCAGCCCGACGTGCTGCCGTCCCGGGCCCGCCTGATCAAGGAGGTCGAGGCGCCGGTGGAGAGCCTGGCAGACCTGGAACGGCACTACGGCCCGGAGTACGCCAAGAACATCTACGCCTGATCCCCCCTTGGCGTTTCGGGCCACCCAGTGCACCACCGAATCACCAGCTAGACCTGCTGGTTGATGCGGAGGTGTACGCCGTGAGGCCGGGTCGTCTCGTCGGGATACGACGGGTCCCACTCCCCGCGACGCCACCGGTAGAAGGCGTGGGCGGGCGGGAGCGCAAGCAGGATGAGGGCGACCAGCAGCGCTGGCGACGCCATGATTCCCGACACGGCGCTTACCGGCTCGACCCACGCGGGCATCAGTTGACCGGCGATCTCATTGACCCGGGCCGCCTCGGTGCCGGCCGAGACATCGCCTTCGCCGGGTAGCAGGAAGGCCAGAACCAGCCAACCGCCCGACACCGCCACCGTCAAGCCGCCAATGACCCAGGTGGCGATCCGGGTCCAGTTTCGACCGGCAAGGTTGGCCAACGCCAGCACCAGGATGGCGAGGGCGGTCAGGGCCACGACCAAGCCGACGCCTAGGAGGAACAGCATCGGCAAGGCCCCGAAGCCGCTCGACGTGCCCACCTCCTCGTGCGCCCTCAGGTAGGTGTTCTCCTGCACCGCCTCAGCCGCCACCTGCGCGAGCCGGGCGAGGCCACTCAGCCCAAGCAGCACACTGGACCCGATAACGACGTTCACCCCTGGCCGGTTCGTATCCATCGAAGCCCCCGTCATCACGGTCGGATGCTAGCGCTGCCCGGAGACTTCGCCGATCGGCCCAACGGATGCCAGGCATCGAGTTCGGGGGACGATTCACGGCCGCATGGACACAATCGAGGCCCTGATCAGCATTCCTGCTGGTCAGGGCCGCACCCCTGGAGCCACCCGACGGGATATGGCCCCGAGCATCTCTCCCGCCCTGCCCCGCGCGTCTTGCTCGCTGATCACGGTGCGATATGCGAGAGAAGGATGCTCACGTTGGCAGCCCTGTCGATACGATCGGATGTACCGGCGGAGCGTGGGCATCGAGACGATGAACGTATGTCGTATCCGTCGCCGCACGACCACGAGCCGTCGCAGGAGCAGCCGACGCAGCCGTTCTCCGCGCCTCCTCATCCGGCACAGCCGTACGCGGCGCAGCCATACCCCGAGCAGCCGTACGCCGCGCCCCCATACTCGGCGCCTCCATACTCGGCGCCCCCGTACCCGGCGCAGCCGTACTCGGCGCCCCCGTACCCGGTGGCGCCCTTCTCGCCGGTCTTCCCGGTCGTTGTCACCCCGCCACCGACGTCCGGCCTGGCGGTCGCCTCGCTGATCGCGGGGCTCGTCGGCGTGCTCGGCGGCTGGTGTCTCTTCGGTGTCCCGTGCGTCGCGGCCGTGATCCTTGGCCACATGGCGACGGCGGCGACCAAGCGGGGCGAGCGGGGCGGACACGGGATAGCGATCGCGGGCCTGATCCTCGGCTACATCTTCGTCGTCCCCGGGGTCATCCTCACGGCCCTGTTCGGCCTCGGGTTAATCACCTCCTAGCCCTGCAACACCTCGCCCGCCGGAGGTGGCCGCAGGTCCGGTGACGGTGTCGTCCTACGCTCGACTGGTGATTGAAGCCGTCGTACTGCACACGGTCGCGATGCCCACCGCCCCTGCCCTGGCGCTGCGCCCCTGGCGCATGGACGACGTGCCCGCGCTGGTCGGGGTGTGCCAGGATCCCGCGATGCGTCGCTGGGCGACCTTCGCAGTGCAGGACGATGCTGACGCGATGCGGTGGGTACAGGCCCAGCAGCGGGGCTGGGCATCGGGAGACCGACTTGGCTTCGCGGTCCTCGAAACGGGCCACGATTCGCCCCACGGACAGTTGGTGGGCAACGTGGTCCTGAAGGAGATCGCCCCCGGCAAACCGTCGGCCGAGGTGGGCTATTGGACGGCCGCGCACGCGCGCGGAAAGGGTGTAGCGCCGCGCGCGCTGGAAGCTCTCACCGGCTGGGCCTTCGACATGCTGGGGCACGATGGACTGAAGCGTCTTGAACTCCTGCATCAGGTGGACAACCCGGCCTCGTGCCGAGTGGCGGAGAAAAGCCGGTACGACTTCGACAGAGTCCTGCCCGCAGCGCCGCCCACATTCCCGCTCGACGGCCACCTGCATGCGCGACACAGAGACGCATGAGAGCAATCACGTGACGACGATCGAGCAGCTTGAGCGGGACGTTTGGCCGGATCCCGGACCGGAAGCCACATTTCTCATCCGGCGTTGCACCGATCTGCGACGTAAGCCGCTGGCCGAGTTCACGGTCGAGGACCTGCGCATCATGCTCGGGCAAGAAATTGGCGTACCCGCCTTGCTGGCCCGCGCGGTACAAGTTCTGCTCAGCGATCCATTGGCTGAGGGCGACTATTACCCGGGTGACCTGCTCTCCAACGTGCTGCGGCTACCTGACTCGGCGTGGCCGAGCCTACGAGCGGAACGGCAGCGACTGGCAACTGTGCTGGCTGAGCTAGTTGCCAGTCCCCCTTCTCCGACCCTGACCTCAAGCCTCGCGACCCGGACCGACTGCTTCGCGACGCCATCGTGCGGTTCCTTGGTCGATGAGAGCGCAGCCGCTAGGCTCCCCGCCCGATGTAGCCGCGGGTCCATGCCCCCACGAAGCGATCCCAGGTGACCGGCCCGGCCCGGCGCAGGTAGGCCACCATCAGCGCCAGTCCGCCACCGCCGATCGAGAGGAGCAGCCAACGCGGCAACGCCCGCGATACTGGCGCGGGAGCGCAGGCGTTGGGCGTGTAGTCCACGGTCATCCGCGTCTGCAGCGGAGGGACGCGCTGCCCGGGAAACGACTTCCGGTCGATGCCGCAGAAGACCGGTCCGTCGCTTGCCTCGACCTGTAGCAGGGCCAAGACAGGTCGACCGCTGCGGTCGGCCTCAACGGAGACCACGGTGCCCGGGACCAACTCGCCGGCCGGCGGCGGCGGTCCCAGATCGGCAAACAGACCCGCCAGGAAGAGCGCCGTCGAGGTTATGACACCAAATATCGTGAATCTGGGCCATAGCGGTAGGCCGGGCGCTCGCCGCCGACTCCGGCCAAAGAGGGGCATGGCTGAGACGTTAGCCGGATCGATCAAGCCCTTCCCACGTCCCGCAGGTAGTCTCCACTGGCTTCGCTTCGGCAACCTGCCTCCACGTCAGGTCTCCGTTGACAGGCGACGAGGCCGTGGCGGGGATGCGGGGCGCGCATCACGGGCAGGCCCCGCCAACCGGCAACGCCGGCCAGAGGGACACGGCGGGAACTGCCCAGCCTGCTAAGAGTTCCTAACGAAATGATCTCGGTGGTGGGTCTTTCATCCCTTGTGGAAGGATTCCTTCTTGCGCCTCCGCCCACCGACGGTAATATCTCCATGTTTTGATCTTCAACGGGGAGGAAGACCCACATGCGATGGAAGTTTCCGGCCGGCGCCCTAGTGGCGCTGGCCTTTTTGATTCCGGCGGCACCGGCGGTGGCTCAAACCGAATCGCCAGGGCTGAACGAATCCTGCCAAACGGTCGAGCGCAAGGTGTACAAGGATATCCGCGAGCTTGTCACCATTGATCTGGATACCGCCACCAATCAAGAGCTGCGGGTGTTGACCGCCCAGATCCTGGCCACGGCAAACGCCGAAAAGTTGCCCGTTTTGCCTGGAGCAATACAGGACCGGCTGAAAGGCACGGAGGATGATCTCCGCGCATTCCTCAAGAAAGGCGTGCTTGACGCCTGGTCAGTGGCTCTGCGGATCTCGGTGGTCCGGACGTTGACTGACGCTGGCACCAACGTGGATGCGGCCGCGCAGAAGGTGCTCGGCAGCGCGGCCGTCGATGACTACCTGGCTTACCTGAACGACGGCCTCTACGCCGCACGTGCGCTTGACTGCGCGTCTCAGCCCACGCCGACGCCGAGCGCCACGCCCAGTGCGACGCCCAGCGCCACGGCCAGCGCGGCGCCCAGCGCCACGGCCAGCGCCACGACGACCGGTGCACCGACCGCTGCCTCCTCCGCCAGCCCCGGCGGCGAGGGCGGCGGGCTGCCCGTGACCGGTGCCGACACCGCGACCGTGGCCGGCATTGGCGGTGCGCTTCTGCTCCTCGGCGGCGCGGGCTACCTGATCGGACGCCGACGCCGCTCCAGCTTCGTGGCGTAGCTCGCCCGACGCGCCCGGCTCGATGGGCGCATGATCGACACGACGTCGCTGATGTGGGGGTGTCCCGCGCCTCTGATGCCCCCACATCGGCGATATGGAGTCGATCATTTCGGCGAGAGGCCGAACGTCGGACCTGGCCCGCCCGACCACGTCCACCCGGGATACCTCGCTGCCACGGTCTCTGCGGACCGGCACCACCAACGGCGGCGTGATCGACCCCGGAAAACGGCGAAGCCCAGGTCGATGACCTGGGCTTCTGTACCGAGCCGCCTGACGGAATCGAACCGTCGACCTACGCATTACGAGATCAAGGTAGGCGACCCGCAGACCTGGGCGTATGGCGTCCTAGCTGCGGAAATGCCTCTCGACATCTCATACCACTCCCCCGCCGTCCGTCGACCTCTTGCGGACTAGATGCGGACTGATGACCGCCGCGCCCGCGCCCCGCCTTGACGGTCACCGACGCACCCGCTTATGGCCCGTGACCGGCCGCCAAGTTCGGACTACGAAGACCACTGGCGCGATCAGCACCAGGACCATCCACTGGAGCGCCAGGTACATCGCAACCAGGATTTGAATGAGCACGTAGTCAAGCGCCAGCGGAACATCCGTGCTGGCCGTCGGCCCGGCGATCGGTACCCAGCTGGGCTCACGCGGCCGCCACAGAAGCCAGCGGGACGACCGGTTGCGCTGGCTGCCGCTCGCATCGTCGGGAGCTCCGTCCATAGGTCTGATTGTGGCCGAGCTGGCAATGGCAACGCACCCACAGCGCTGGCGGATCTCCGAGGAGGCTCCACGGCCTGAGGGTTAGAAGAAGATCGCGGAAGGCTGGTCGGGTGGCTGCGCACCTGGTCAGCCCGTCCGTCGTTGTCGGGTGGTGTCGGCGTCGGCAGGTGGTCTTGGCTGTACGGATGGCTGTACAGCCAACTCAGGTGGATCCAGGCTGCTCGCGGCCCTCTGAGGTATCGGCGGAGGCGTACTGCTTCAGGCTCATCGATCCTCCCTTCGTCCGCAATTCGTTTCTTTCCCGAGTGATTCGCAATCGGAAATTGCGATCGCGCTCGATTTCCTCCATTCTCCATTTTACGGCTTCTTCGTAATTTACGGGTGGCGCGAAATTCAGGAGCCAAATGAACGGGTCCTCATTGAGGACTGGGGCAGCCTTGTTGCCATTAAGAATCTCTACCCTTGCCTCGCGGAACCAAGTAGTTAGCTGCAAGCAAAGGGCGGTTATTTCTTCAAGGGCTCGGATGTAGCCGCAGCACTCGTACTCGTTGCCGCTGCCGCGCTTCCGCAGATCGCACCATCCGGCTGGCGAGTAGCTGCACTTGTCGAGAAGAGTCGATACCGGCTCTCGGATGCAGCGGATGCTCGGGCACGCGTCGGCGTCGATGACCTTGGACGTGTACGCGGGCCTGTTCGGGGACGACCTGGACGCGGTCGCCACCCGACTGGACGAAGCGTTCACGGCGCGGGGTGCGGACTATCTGCGGACCGGCACCACCGATGGCGGTGTGATCGACCTCGGGAAACGGCGAAGCCCAGGCCGATGACCTGGGCTTCTGTACCGAGCCGCCTGACGGAATCGAACCGTCGACCTACGCATTACGAGTGCGTCGCTCTAGCCGACTGAGCTAAGGCGGCAACGATCAGCAAGTGTACGGCACCCCGTGGCACCCGACCGAACGGGATACCCCCACCCGTCCGCCCTCACCAAACGGACATGTGGCTGTTTGCCGGACAGCGGATGATCGAGGGCGGGACTACGCTGCGGCGGGTGAGCGACGAACGCGACGACCACGACCGCCAGGACGAGCCGAACGAGCGCCCCGACCGAGCGCCGGCCAGCGAGCGTGCCGCCCGTCGGCCGCGCAGCACCGACCCGCTGGAGTTGGGATTCACGCCGCGCAAGCCGGTGCCGTGGCTGGCACCGTTCCTGCTGATCAGCACCGGCATCCGGACGCTGCTGGCGATGCTCTTCGGGGCGTACCTGGACAAGCGCGAGTTGCAGAACGCGTTCGGCGACGACATCTTCCGCCAGGTCGGGCCGGACGGCGGGCTGTGGCTCGACTACGTGGCCGACCTGGGTGACGGCTTCAACGCCACGTACTCGGTGGCGTACCTGCTGGCACAACCGGAACTGACGGTGGACGGGCACCGGCTGCCTCGCGCGCAGACCCTGGTGATGGGCGGCGACCAGGTGTACCCGTCGGCGGCCTATGAGGAGTACGAGAACCGGTGCAAGGGCCCCTACCAGGCCGCGTTACCGACCGCGCCGCCGGAGAAGCCCACGCTTTTCGCGGTGCCGGGCAACCACGACTGGTACGACGGCCTGACCGCGTTCCTACGGTTGTTCGTCCGCTCCCGGGACCGCAACTTCGCCGGCTGGGCCACCGGGCAGTCACGGTCGTACTTCGCCGTGGAGTTGCCGGCCGACTGGTGGCTACTCGGCGTGGATGACCAGTCCGGCTCGTACCTGGACGACCCGCAGCTGACCTACTTCGACGAGGTGGCCCGGCGGCTCGGCCCGGAAGCAAAGGTGATCATCGCGGCGCCGGCGCCGACCTGGGTCAAGGCCGCCGACAACCCCGCGGCGTACGACTCGATCGACTACTTCATTCGGACGATCATCGACCCGACCGGGGCGCAGGTGCGCCTGCTGCTCTCCGGCGACCTGCACCACTACGCCCGCTACGCCGGGGCCGACCGGCAGCTCATCACGTGCGGCGGCGGTGGCGCCTACCTCTACCCCACCCACAAGCTGCCGGAACGCCTCGAGGTGCCGCCGAGGGACACGCTGGCCCGGCGGGCCAGCCGCGCCCAGCCGTACGACCTGGTGGCCCGTTATCCCGACGCGGCCGCCTCCCGGCGCTACGGCTGGGGCATCTTCCCCCGGCTGCCGATGCGCAACCCCGGCTTCACCACCCTGCTCGGGATCCTGCACACCCTGCTGATGCTGGCGATGGCGGGTGCGACCGCAAACTGGGCCGACAGCACCGACCAGCGGCTGTTCAGCGTTCCGCTGGTGCTGATGGTGCTCGTGACGGTGCTGGCAGCGGCCCTGTTCGCCAAGCCACCGAGCGCGAGCGGCAAGCGGCACGCGCGACACTGGATTCTCGGCGTCGCCCACGGCGTCGCACATGTGGCCCTGGCTGCGGCCGGCACCTGGGCGTGGTTGGCGTTGCCGTTCTACGACTGGCCGTGGCCGCTGCCGGCGGTCGCCGCGACGGTGCTCTACGGCCCGGTGATCGGCCTGGTCGCGAGCCAGTTGGTGGCGGCGTACCTGCTGGTGGCGGGCTCGTTCGGAGTGAACGTCAACGAACTCTTCGCCGGGCAGGGGATCGAGGACTCCAAGTCGTTCCTGCGGTTGCGCATCGACGCGGACGGGACGCTGACCATCTACCCGATCGCGGTGGACCGGGTGTCCCGCGACTGGCAGGTCAACCCCGACCAGTCCCCCACCGCAAGCTGGCTGACCCCCAAAACCACCCCAACCCCCCACCTGGCCGAACCCCCCACAGTCCTCCACTAACCCAAGCCCTCAGCCGCGCACCCCCCCCCCCCCGGTTGATCATGAAGTTATTGCTCCGACACGCCGGGCGGAATGGCAATAACTTCATGATCAACGGGGGCAAGGCGCGGGGCCGGGGGCAGGGCCGGGGCCGGGGGGTTAGGGGGTGTAATGCTGGTCGTGGGCTTGGCGGGGGGCGCAGACGGAGGCGCGGGAGCAGGAGCAGCGGGAGCCGTCCGCGTCCAGCCGGACCGTCACCGCGTCGCGGGGGACGCTGTGGCCGACGACCCGGCCGTCGCCCTCGGGCGTGGAGACCCGACTGCCGACCGCCGGGGCGGTCTCCTGGAAGCGTTGGTACAGCGGATGTTCGTACTTCAGGCAGCACATCAACCGGCCGCACGCCCCGGAGATGCGTAGCGGGTTCAGTGGAAGGTCCTGGTCCTTCGCCATCCGGATGGTCACCGGCTCGAAGTCGGTGAGGAACGTCGCGCAGCACAGGTCCCGACCGCAGGAGCCGATGCCACCCTGAACGCGCGCCGAGTCGCGTGCGGAGAGCTGGCGCAGCTCGACCCGGCAGTGCAGGGTGGCGCCCAGGTCACGGACCAGCGAGCGGAAGTCCACCCGGTGCGGGGCGGTGAAGTAGACGGTGGTGCGTTCACCCCCGCCGTCGGCGGAGCCGAGCACATGGTCGACGGCCACCACCTTCATCGGCAGGCCGTGCGAGCGGATCAGCCGTTTCGCGGCCACCTTGGCCTCGGCCTTACGGCGACGCAGCGCCTCGTCCCGGTGCAGGTCGTCGTCGCCGGCCAGCCCCACCAGTCGGGGAAAGCCGTCGGTTTCCTCGGTCACCCACTGCGCGGCCCACACGCACTCCGCCACCTCGGGCCCGTCGTCGGTGGGCACCAGCACCTTGTCGCCCACCTGCGGACGCAACTCACCGGGGTCGAGGTAGTAGAGGCGTCCGTACCGGTTGAAGCTGACCGCACAGAGCATCCCCATCCCCACACCCTACGACGGTCCACGGCCCGGGGGTGCGTCGGTCGTCGTCGAACGACTACGCCCCGCTTCCATCCATGACCGTCGACTCGACCTATTGCCGGGCGGCCCGTCGTGCCGTTGCTCCTCGCCCGGACGGTTGATTCCGGGCCCGGACAGGAGACAAGTGCGCCCCGGCGGCGTTGAGTGAAGGCAGACCTGCGGGGGGTGCAGGGGGAAGACCACGGCGTCGCCGTGGGTGCCGGCTCCGGTCCGGTGCCCGTGAGCGACGCCGTGGCCTGTCCGAGGGCAACCGCAGCCGAAACACCGGGCGGCAACCGCAGCCGAAGAGGGGGCGGCAACCGCGGCCGCGCGACGCTCGGACCGGCTACCAGCCGACCCGGGTGGGTTGGTCGTAGCGGGGTCGACCATCCATCGGCGGCCGCCACGCGGTCTCGGCGAGGCTCGGTGCCCACTGACGCAGCAACGTCTCCGCGCCGTCGTACGCGACGCAGAGCACCGCCAGCACCCGCGCGCCGATCTCAGCCGCATCGGCCACACCCGGCCCGACCGGCCCGGGGCGCGTCGACGCACCGGCGGCGGTGGCAGCGACCACGGCGACCGCTTCGGCCGAGCGGAGCACGTCGGCCAACGTGCGGGCCAGAGCGAGACGGCTGCCCTCCACCCAGTCGGCGAGCGCGTCTGCGTAGCCGGCGGTGGATTCGAGCCGCCCGACCAGGCTTTCCGGCCCCTCGTCGAGGTGCCGCAGCAGCGCTGTCCGCTGTTGCCCGTACGCCGTGGCAGCCGGGCCGGACCAGAGCACCGAGTCGGTGAGCGCGGCGGAGACGTCGTCGTACCCCCGGACCAGCCGGCGCACCGCGTGCCCGGCGCCGGCGAGCGGCGCGGGGTGGAGGTCGAGGAAGCCGCGGACCGCGTCGCCCGGCAGCACCTGCATCCGGCGCAGCAGCGGCCAGACCCGGTGCCCCTCCGGGACGCCGGCGGCGATCAGCCGGTCCACCCGGCGCAGCAGGTCGAGGCCAGGCTCGGCGAGGCGGTCCAGAGCGTCCATCATGGCTCCCCGGCGAGCCGGCGGCGGGCCGCCCGATCGACCTCGGCGTAGCGGTCGGCGGCCTCCAACACGGCCGAGGCGGCGGCGGCCAGCCGACCGGCGGCGGTGCGCGCCTCCCGGGCCCGATCGTCGGTGGCGGCGGTCCACTGCCGGTGCAGCGCGCGACCGATCTCGCCGGGGCGGCCCGGGGCGTCGGCACCGAACGCGGCCTGGGCGGGGTCGCTTGCGGTGACGGTGTGGGCGATGGCAGTGAGCGTGGCGCTCGCCTCGTCCAGTCGGGCGGAGAGCGCGCGCAGTGTGTCCATCTCAGGCTCCCGCGAGCGGTCGGTAGGCGGCGAACGTCTCGTTGTGCAGCTTTTCTCGAGCCCACTCGGCGGCATCGGCCGCCGCGGTGACCGCGGCCTGCACGGAGCCGGCCACGTCTCGCGGGCTGCGGCTGTGCAGCGGGCCGAGGAACCGGACGTCGGTGATCCGCCCACCGGCGGTGACCACCACCTCGACCAGGCCGTCCGGCGACCGGACGGTCACCTCGACGGTGGACACCGCCTGGTCGAACTCGGCCTGGAGCGACTCGATCCGGCGGTATCGCCGCACCGCCTCCTCGATCCAGGCTTCGTCGATCTCCCCCCGCGGCATCGGCCGACTCCTCCCGGATGAGCCATCACTGAGCGTGCCGTCACCGTCACCACGGCACACCGGACCGTACCGCACCGCAATCGGGCGTGTCGATGGCTGTGGACAACCGCCGGAAGCTGCGGGTCAGCCCTTCCAGAGGGCGAGCATCATCGCCTCCACCGCGATCCGCGGCTTGACGTTCGTCTCGATCGCCACCCGGCAGGCGAGCACGGCTTCCAGCCGGCGCAGCGACCCCTCGGCGTCCCACTTCTGCGCGCCAGCACCGGCCAGCGCGGCGGTGTCGGTGTGCACCGGGGCGACGGGCGCGCCCAGCGCCATGGTGAGCGCGTCCCGGTAGAAGCCGGCCAGGTCGACCAGCGCCCGGTCCAGTGCGTCCCGTTGGGCGCGGGTGGCGCGGGACTTCTGCCGCTTCTCCAACTCCTTGAGCTGCCCGGCGGCACCCCGCATCGCGCCGGCCGCGCCCCGGCCGGTGCCACCCGCGCCGAGGGCGGTCTCCAGCGCCGCCCGCTCGGCCGTGTCGGCCTCGGTGACCGACGCCTCGGCCTCCGCCTCGGCTGCCTCGATCAGCGCGGACGCCGCGTCGAACGCCGCGCCGATACCGGTCAACCGGCGCGGCACCGCGAGCACCGCCTCGCGCCGTTTGCGGGCCTCCGGGTCGCGGGCCAGCCTGCGGGCCCGCCCCACGTGCCCCTGCGCGGCCGCCGCCGCCCACTGCGCCACGTCGGGCGCGATGCCGTCCCGACGAGCCAGCACCTCGGCCACCGCGTCGGCCGGCGGCTGCCGCAGGGGTACGACCCGACAGCGCGACCGGATGGTCACCGAGATGTCGTCCGGGTGGGTGGAGGGGGCGCAGAGCAGGAAGACCGTACGCGGTGGTGGCTCCTCGATCGCCTTGAGCAGCGCGTTGCCGGCGGCCTCGGTGAGCCGGTCGGCGTCCTCGATGACCACCACCTGCCAGCGCCCGCCGGACGGGGTGCTGGCCGCCCGGAGCACCAGCGCGCGCATCTCGCTGACACCGATGGAGAGCCCCTCCGGCACCACCAGCCGGACGTCGGCGTGGGTGCCGCCCATCGTGGTGTGGCAGCCAGGGCACTCGCCGCAGCCGGTGCCGTGCACGCACTGCAGAGCGGCGGCGAACGCCCGCGCGGCGACCGAACGGCCGGAGCCGGGCGGCCCGGTGAAGATCCAGGCGTGCGTCATCCCGGCGGACGGGTCCACCCCGCCGGGATCGCCATCGCCGGCCGTGCGCGCCGACTCGGCAGCGTCGGCCGGGCCGGCGGTGATCAGCGCGGGTGTCCGGTCGGCCGCGCCAACGCGCAGCACGGCAGCCGCGGCGGCGGCGGCCCGGCGCAGCTCGACCACCGCCTCGTCCTGACCGACCAGGTCGGCGAAGACCTCCGGCATCAGGTCTTGTGCTCCATCGTCACAAGCTCCGCGTCGGATAACTCAGGCTGCACCGAGGTGTCCGGGCCCTGCGCCGGGCGCGGGTGCACGATGCCGCCCGGGCTGCCGAGCATCTCCTCGACACGCCGGACCACCAGCCCGGTGAGCGCATCGGCGGGCCGGGACGCGTCGAGAACCAGGTAACGCTTCGGGTCGGCGGCCGCGAGGTCGAGGAAGGCGTACCGGACGCGCTCGTGGAACGCGATCGACTCGGCCTCCAGCCGGTCGGTGCCGGTGTTGCGGGAAGCCACCCGGGACAGGCCGGTGCGCGGCTCGACGTCCAGCAGCACCACCAGGTCGGGCTTGAGCCCACCGGTGGCCCAGGAGGAGAGCCAGGAGACCTCGTCGACGGGCAGTGTCCGGCCGGCACCCTGGTACGCCAGGGACGAGTCGACGTACCGGTCGCTGATGACCACGCCGCCCCGGACCAGCGCGGGCCGGACCACGGCGGCCACGTGGTGTGCCCGGTCGGCGGCGTACAGCAACGCCTCGGCCCGCGGCGAGGGCGCTTCGTCGCCGGAGGTGTCCAGCACCATCGACCGGATCCGCTGCCCGACCGCGGTGGCCCCGGGCTCGCGGGTGACCACGACCTCGCGCCCCTGGCCGCGCAGCCGATCGGCGAGCGCGGCGAGCTGGGTGGACTTGCCGGCTCCCTCGCCGCCCTCGAACACCACGAACAGCCCGGCGGAGACGAACGGCTCGGAGGGCATCAGCGGACGGCCCCGGATCGAGCCCCAGAGGTCGGCCAGGACGGGGACGCCCTTCTTGTCGTCCATCTGGCCGAACGCGCTGATCCCGGCAAAGATGCCGGCGGCGCCGGCGGCGAGAAGCAGCAGCCGGGTGGAGGAGATGGAGATGCCGAGGTCGGCGATCTCCAACTTGCGGGAGCCACCGACGCCGACCAGCAGGCTGCTCAGCCCGATGGCCAGGATCAGCACCAGCCGGGTGCCGATCTGCACCACGGCGAAGACCCGACCGCGTACCTCGTCCTTGATCTCGCCGCCGAGCAGGGTGGTGCCGGCCAGGAAGGCCATGCCGGCGCCGGCACCAACCAGGATCGCGCCGACGATCGCCATGGACAGGTGGATGGCGAAGGCGAGGGTCATCACGGCGGCGCTGGCCAGGACGATGCTCATGCCGAACCAGCGGCGCCGGGACATCTCCTTGACGACCATCGGGCCGAGCCCGATGCCGAGCGCGAGGCCGATGAAGATGGCGCCGAAGAGCAGGAAGAAGGCGGCGTCGCCGGCGCCGAGCGAGGCGGCGAAGAACTTGGCCGTGCCGATCACGATGCCGCCGCCGGCGAACGCGCCGAAGATGCCGAGCACCAGGCCGCGGACGAGCCGGGTCTGGCCGATGTACTTCCAGCCCTCGGCGAACTGGCGCCGCATGCTCTGCTCGGTGCGCTGCCGTTCGCCGGTCTGCGCCTGGCTGATCTCTTTGATCCCGAACGCCACCACGAGGGCGGTGGCCAGCCGGGAGAAGGAGTTGACCCAGAGCGCGAGCTGGGCGGGCTCCGCCCAGCCGAGGTCGCCGCCGGCGACGATGGCCCGGACGCTGCGGTCGAGCGCCGCGGCCACCAGCGCCGCGAGGATCGGGGTGAGGCCGTACGTGGTGATCAGCGTGAGCTGGTTGGCCGCCTCCAGCCGGGCGCGCGGGATCAGGTTGGGGACCGCGGCCTCCTTGGCCGGGATCCAGATCAGGGTGATCGACTCGATCAGGAAGGTGGCGATGGTCGCCCAGAGGACCACCATCCCGCCGCTGGCACCGGCCAGCGCCACCATCGGGATCGACGCGAACAGGACGAACCGGAGCACGTCGCAGATGACCATCGTCCAGCGTCGGTCGAACCGGTCGGCGAGCACACCGGCGATCGGCCCGAGCACCAGCGCGGGCAGCAGCCGGATGGCGATGACGCCACCGAAGGCCGCGCCCTTCGCGGTGCTGCCCTGCACCTGGGAGGCGGCGAAGACCGAGGTGGCCAGCAGGCCGAGCCAGTCCCCGAAGGAGGCCGCGCCGAGCACGATCCAGAGCCGCCGGAACGGCCGGATCCTGAGGACCGAGCGGATGGCGGCATAACCGGACGGATCAACCTGGCCGCCGCTGGGCTGCTTGGCGGCGTTGCCCGACTGGTCCCCCGAGCGCGACACGCCGGGCGACTCGCCGCTGTTCTGGCTTTCGATGGCCGTACCTCCACGTGCCGGCCCATCGCTGGGCACCCCCGGTGAAACACTCTAGACCCGGTGGGGGGCCGCCCCACCGGCGACATTCTCCTGCTCGCTGAGCCTAGGCCGCCGGAGCCACCGGCCGCAGCCCGGACGTATGCGAGGGTGTTTCGCATTTCCCGTCGGACAGTTAGCGTGCACACGTGGCCATCGAAAGCGACAAACTTCGCGAGCGCCTGAATCGGGCGACCGACCACCTCGACCCGCCGTATGCCGTGGTCGACCTCACCGCCTTCGACGCCAACTCGGCCGCCCTGGCCGATCGCGCCGCCGGCAAGCCGGTCCGGCTGGCGAGCAAGTCGGTCCGCGCCCGGGAGCTGATCAGCCGAGCCCTCGCCCGGCCAGGCTGGCAGGGCGTGATGGCGTTCACTCTGCCCGAAGCGATCTGGCTGGTCCGGGCCGGTGTGAGCGACGACGTGCTGGTCGCCTACCCGAGCGTGGACCGCGCGGCGCTCGCCGAGCTGGCAGCCGACCCGACGCTCGCCGCCGCGATCACCCTGATGGTCGACGGCACCGGGCAACTCGACCTGATCGACGACGTCCGCGCCCCCGGGCAGCGGGCCGAGCTGCGGCTCTGTCTGGATCTGGACGCCTCCTGGCGACCGCTGCGTGGGCGGGTGCACGTCGGCGTCCGCCGGTCACCAGTGCACAGCGCACGGGCGGCCGGAGCGCTCGCCGCCACCATCGCCGGCCGGGCCGGTTTCCGGCTGGTCGGGCTCATGTCGTACGAGGCTCAGATCGCCGGCCTGGGCGACGCGCCACCGGGGCAGACGCTGCTGGCTGGCGCGATCAGGCTGACCCAGCGCGGGTCGTACCGCGAGTTGCTGGCCCGCCGGGGCGCGGCGGTGGCCGCGGTACGCGAGCACGCCGACCTGGAGTTCGTCAACGGCGGCGGCACCGGCAGTGTGGCCGCGACCAGCGCCGACCCCGCGGTCACCGAGGTCACCGCGGGATCGGGCCTGTACGGGCCGACGCTGTTCGACGCGTACCGCGCCTGGCGGCCCACCCCGGCGGCGTTCTTCGCCTGCGCGGTGGTCCGCCGGCCGACGCCGGAGTTGGCGACGGTGCTCGGCGGCGGCTGGATCGCCTCCGGTCCGGCGGCCGACAGCCGACTGCCCCGGCCGTGGCTACCGGCCGGGCTCAAATTGGTCGGCACCGAGGGTGCCGGTGAGGTGCAGACTCCGCTGTCCGGCGCGGCGGCGGCCACCCTGCGCGTCGGCGACCGGGTGTGGTTCCGACACGCCAAGGCTGGCGAGCTGTGTGAACGGGTCAACGAGCTGCACCTGGTCGAAGGAGACACGGTCGTCGCGACCGTCCCCACGTACCGGGGTGAGGGGCAGGCCTTCCTCTGACGCGCCACCCACCCCGAGCCACGCGAGCGCGACTCAGGCCGGCTGGGTCGCCTCGGCCTGAACGGCGTTGGACCGGTCGCTGTCCGGGCCGTCGACCTGGCGGTGCAGGTACTCCCGGATCAGTGCCTTCGCCTCGAGCAGCACCCGCTCGTCACCGTCGGACTTCCGTCGGAACGCGAGCTTGATCAGCGCGTCCGCCGCCTCGACCGCGATCTCCAGGACGAACCGCAGCTTCGGTACGTCGGTGAGCCCGAAACGCTCGGTGAGCACCTGGGCCAACTGGTCGGCGATCACGCCGTTGTTGTCCCGCTGCTCGTCGAGCAGGTGCAGGTCGACCACGTCGCCGAAGTGCAGAGTACGGAAGCCGGGGACGGTGCGGTGCATCGTGATGTACTCGTCGATCCCCGCGTCGACGCCATCCCACCAGTGGGTCATCTCGTCGGAGGCGAACCGCTCGTCGAGGCGCTGGAGGTAGGACTCCATCGTGCGCAGGGTCAACGCCTGCACGATCGCCCGTTTGTCCGGGAAGAACTGGTAGACCGACCCGATCGCCACTTCTGCTCGCTCGGCGAGCAGGGTCGTGGTCAGCCCCTCGTACCCCACCTCGTCGACGAGTTCGGCGCAGGCATCCAACATGCGCTGCACCCGCGCGACACTTCGACCCTGCACCGGAACGCGGCGCAGCGGCCCGGTCGTGGCGGCTGGTGTGGACACTCGGCGCCACCCCCCTTCGACGGATGAACATATCTATACGTCACGAGTCCGTGACTACCGGTACAACGAGCGGATCGCAATTGCGGTATTTACCAGGTAGAACGTTCCTGATATGAAGTCAGTTCATATTCATGAATGAGGGAGCGCGCATGGCCGGCACCGCACCGCTCACCCCCGGGTGGTCCAACTGGGCCGGCAACCAGCGTGGCAGCGCCACCGCGATCCTGCGCCCCGGCTCGCCGACGGACGTCGCAGAAGCCGTCCGATCGACCGCGGCTGCCGGCGGTCGGATCCGCGTGACCGGCAGCGGCCACTCGTTCACCGCCGTCGCGCTCGCCGACGACCGCCGGATGGACCTGTCCGATCTGGCCACCATGGTCAGCGTCGACGTAGCGCAGCGGCTGGTCACCGTACCGGCGGGAATGACCCTGCACGCACTCAACGGCCTGCTCGCCCGGCACGGTCTCGCGCTGCCCAACCTCGGTGACATCGACGCGCAGACCGTCGCTGGCGCGATCTCCACGGGCACCCACGGCACCGGCGCCGCCTACGGATGTCTGTCCACCTTCGTCGAGGCGATCACCCTGGTCACCGGCACCGGCGAGGTGCTGCGCTGCTCCGCCGACGAACATCCCGACGTCCTCGCCGCCGCCCAGGTGTCACTCGGCGCTCTCGGCGTCCTGGTCGAGGTGACCCTGCGCTGTGTGGACGCCTTCGTGCTGCACGCGCATGAACGCCCGGCCGAGCTGGCCGACGTGCTCGGCGACCTGCCCGCGCTGATCGGCGGGCACGACCATGTCGAGTTCTACTGGTTCCCCTACACCACGCGGGTCCAGGTCAAGACCAACGACCAGGTGCCCGCGAACGACCGGCCACTGTCCCGCTGGCGCGGCTGGTTGGACGACGATTTCCTCGCCAACACCGTCTTCGCGGGCGCCTGCCGGCTCGGCCGGGCCGTGCCCGCGCTGGCCCCGGGGATCAGTGCGGTCTCCGCTCGCGCCCTCACCGAGCGTCGGTACACCGGGCGCTCCGACCGGGTGTTCTGCACCCCGCGTCGGGTCCGCTTCGTGGAGATGGAGTACGGCCTGCCCCGCGAGGCGCTGCCCGAGGCGCTCGCCGCGCTCCAGCGGATCGTGGACGGGCTGCCGTTCAAGGTGCTCTTCCCGGTGGAGGTGCGGTTCACCGCCGCCGACGACATCTGGCTCTCGCACGGCTACGGGCGGGACAACGCCTACATCGCCGTGCACCAGTACGTCGGCATGCCGTACGAGCCGTACTTCCGGGCCTTCGAGGAGGTGGCCACCGGACTGGGTGGCCGCCCGCACTGGGGCAAGCTGCACTACCGCGATGCCGCCTCGCTGGCCGCCGCCTACCCCCGGTTCGCGGACTTCCAGGCCGTCCGCGACCGCCTGGACCCCCATCGCGTCTTCAGCAACCCGCACCTGACCCACGTCCTCGGCGCCTGACGGCACCCTAGAGCGCGAGAACGCCCAGATCCACGGCCTGGGCCATCGTCTCGGCGCCCCTGTCGTTGAGGTGCATGCCGTCGCCGCTGTCCAGCGCGGGGCGGATGTGGTCGGGGGCGTCCGGGTCGGCGACGGCCCGCGCCACGTCGAAGACGGCGTCGAAGGCATCGGTCGTACGGATCCAGTCGTTCACCTCCCGTCGGACGGCGAGTCCGTCGGGTGTGCTGATTCCGGGCTGGGCGCCCGCGAAGGGACCGATGGTGGCGGCGAGAATCCGCAGGCCGGCGCCGTGGGCGCGGTCGGCCAGCGCGCGGAAGCCCTCGATGAGGTCGCCGGCGCTGACCGGAGGTTCGCCCAGCATGCCGGGTAGGCCCAGATCGTTGATACCGAAGTGGACCAGAACGTGGGTCACGGCCGGTGTCGAGAGGACGTCACGGTCGAAGCGTCCCAATCCGTGTTCGCCGACGGTGTCGCGCAGGAGGCGGTTCCCGGCGATGCCCTGGTTGACGACCCATCCTCGCTCGAGACGTCGGTTGAGGACGTCGACGGAACGACGGTTCGCGCCGATCGTGGTGCCGACCCCCTCGAACCAGGAGTCGCCGAAGGCCACCGCCACGGCCGTGTCCGCCGGGGCGAGCACGTCGACACCCGAGATGAAGTAACGAGCCTCGGGCTGCTCGGTCGCTGGGAAGACGGCCGACGTGACGTGCTCCCCGGTGGCTATCAGGGCGCGTTCGGCCGGCTTGTGGGAGTGGGTGGCCAGCCCGGTCGGCTCCGGAAGGTAGAGGCTCACGACCAGATCGTCGCCGGCCACCACGGGAAGGTCGACCTGATCGGTCACGGCCTCCCCGCCAGCCGGGACGACCCACCGCCCGGCGCCGCCGACGGTGAGCACGGCCCGCCGGTCGCCAACGGCCACCGTCGCCGCCCCGATGGTCAACGGGGTACGACCGAAGCGATTCGTCAGCCGTACGCGAAGAGCGGCCCCGCCGCCGGCCAGGTGCAGCACCTGGCGAACGGTCTGGTCGGCGAAGCCACGCGGTTCGCTGAACTGGAGCTGCTCGTAGGGACTGATCACCGCCGTCCGGAAACTCGCCGCCCAGATCATGGTCGTCCCGTCGATCCGTCGACGTCCACCACGACCCGGCCTCCGGCGGAAGCCCTCTCGACCAGTTCGTGTGCCTGCGCGATCTCCGCCAGCGGCAGCCGGGCGGCGATGGGGTAGCGCAGGTCACCGGCGACCAGCGCGGCTGTCAGGTCGGCCGCCGCGGCCTGGTTCGCCGGCTCCGGGAAGTCGTCGTTGCTGAGGAACCGGACCGTGATGTTCTTGAAGCCCAGCGGCCAGAACGGGATCCGCGGCTCGGCCTCCCCGGTCGCGTACGCCGCGACCACACCGCCGTACCTCAGGATCTCCAGGTTGGTCGCGAGGTTGACGTCGAAGGCCAGCTCGGCCACCCGGTCGACCGGCTCCCCACCGGTGACGTCGAGGATCCGGGCGACCAGGTCGCCGCCGGCCGAGTCCACCGCGTGGTGCGCGCCCGCCGCCAATGCCGGCTCGATCTGCTCCGGCTTGCGGACCGTCGCGATCACCGTGGCTCCGCCCCTGCGGGCCACCGCCAACGCGGCCCGCCCGACCGCCCCGAGGGCTCCGGTGACCAGGACGCGCTGGCCGGTCACCGGCCCGTCGCCGAAGATCGCCCGGTGGGCCGTGATGCCCGGGATGCCGAGTCCGGCCGCCTGCTCGTACGGCACCTCATCGGGCAGCGTCACGGCGTGCCCGGCCGGCACCACGGTGTACTCGGCCGCCGTGCCGAACGGGCGGTACGACTGGGCGAGAAACACCCAGACCCGCTCACCGACCCGTGCCGGATCGACACCCGGCCCGACGGCGTCGATCACTCCGGCCCCGTCGCCGTGCGGCACCACCCGGGGGAACGACATGGTGGACCCCCACCAGCCCTGCCGTTTACCCAGGTCACCGACGTGGATTCCAGAGACCGACACCCGGACCCGGACCTCGCCGGCACCCGGCGACGGATCGGGCAACTCACCGACCTGGAGAACCTCGCGGGCCGGGCCCTGCCGGTCGTACCAGGCTGCGCGCATCACGCACCCACCGGGTCGGTCGTGGTGCCCTCCTCGGAGCTGATCACCTCGTCGATCAGGGCGAAGAACGCCTGGATGCCGGGTCGGTTCCCGCCCCGACGCCGGGACTCGGCGAAGTCTTCGGGCGAGGCCCAGAAGACGATGTCCAGCCACTCCCCGGCCTCGAGTCGGATCAGCCGTGCGCCGAGGAAGCCGGCACGGTCGGCCTGGAAGTCGCCCAGCATCGCCGGGCGTGCGGCCAGCAGGGCATCGGTGCGCTCCGCGGGCGCCCGGAAGCGGGTGATCTCGACGGTGGTCATCGTCCTCAATCCGTTCGGGTACTGGAATCCGCGCCCTGGACGCCCAGCATCAGCCTGAGCTGGGTGAGCAGGACGTCGCGAAAGTTCGCGGGTGACGGCGTGGCAGGGTGCTGGACGCGCGAGACGATCAGACCGGCCAGAGCCGCGAGCAGGAAGTCCGTCACCGGCTCGGCGTCGTGGGCCAGCGTGAACGCGCCCTGCTCAGCGCCCTCCCGTACGGCGGCCAGGAAGGGCGCCCGGTAACGCGTCTCCACTTCGGCACTGTAGGCGCGGAGTTCGTCGTCGCGCATCGCAGATCGCCAGAATTCGACCAGAACCTGCCGGGTGCTCTCCGAGTTGTGCAGACTCCGGTCCACCAGCGCGACCAGTCGTCGCCACGGGTCGGCTTCGGCGGCGGACACGGCTTGCAGGGCATCCACCTCCCGGTCGGTGAACACCTGCATGGCTTCGATGACCATGTCCTCGCGCGAACCGAAGTAGGTCTGGAGGGTGCTGATCGCGACCCCGGCAGCCGCTGATACGTCGGCGAACCGCGTGTTCTCGTATCCACGGGCAGCGAGCACGGCTGCCACGGCGTCGAGAACGGCGGTCCGTTTCTCTCCGCCGGCACGCCTTCTACGGGTCATCGGCACGGTTGTACGGTACGGCGGTACCGATTTGACGAGTAGGCCACGACCTTGGCTTGTGACGCGACGCACCCTCAAGCCGCGCACGGCCCCATCGGCTGCCCCGGTTGTACGGCCGCCGCCGGAAAGCAGAACGGCCCCCGGAGGGGCCGTTCACCTGAACTCGTGGCGCGGGATCACTCCGTGCTGGTGGCCGCCTTGCGCGGGGCGGCTTTCTTCGCCGGAGCCTTCTTGGCCGCCGCCTTGGCGGTCGTCGCCTTGGCCGTCGTGGTCTTCTTCGCGGCGGTGGACTTGGTGGCAGCGGCCGTCTTCTTCGTCGCCGTGGCCTTCTTGGCGGGGGCCTTCTTCGCCGCCGCCTTCTTCCGCGGCGCCGGACCCTTCGCCCGCTTCTCGGCCAACATCTCGGAGGCTTCCTCGATGGTCAGCGCCTCCGGGGTCTGCCCGCGCCGCAGCGACGCGTTGACCTCCCCGTCGGTGACGTACGGGCCGAAGCGCCCATCCTTGATCACCAGCGGCTTCTCGGTCGCCGGGTCGACACCCATCTCGCGCAGCGGCGGTGCCGCGGCCCGCCGTCCCCGGGCCTTCGGGGCGGCCAGCAGAGCCAGCGCCTCGTCCAGGCCGACCGTGAACATCTGGTCCTCGGACTCGAGCGAACGGAACTCCTCGCCCCGCTTGACGTACGGGCCGTAGCGGCCGTTGTTGGCGAAGACCTCGACGCCGTCCGGCGCGACACCGATCAGCCGGGGGAGGCTGAGCAGCTTGAGCGCCTCCTCCAGGGTCAGCGAGTCCGGTGTCTGCGTACGCAGCAGCGACGACTTCCGCTCACCGCTGGACACGTACGGGCCGAACCGGCCGGACTTGAGCACGATCGGCTCGCCGGTCGCGGGGTCGTCGCCGAGCTTGCGCTCGCCGCTGCCGCCGAGGAACAGCTCGTGCACCTTCTCCGGGGTCAGCTCGTCCGGGGCCAGGCCCTCGGGGATCGGCGCCCGGTCACCCTGGGCACCGCCCTCCTCGCCCTCGGCAGCCGGTGCCGGCTGCTCGCCGCCGGGCAGCTCCCGCTGCAGGTACGGCCCGTACCGGCCGACCCGCACGACGACCTCGCGGCCGTCATCGTCGGTGAAGAGCGGGATGGAGTTGACGCTGCGGGCGTCGATGTCGCTGAGGTTCTCGGTGACCAGCTTCTTGAGCCCGCCGGAACGGGCGATGTCCTGGTCGCCGGCACCATTGGAGCTGCCGAAGTAGAACGCGGTGAGGAAGTCGACCGCGGCGTGGTCGCCGCCGGCGATCTCGTCCAGCTCGTTCTCCATGGTGGCGGTGAAGTCGTAGTCGATCAGGCGCGGGTAGTGCCGCTCCATCAGCCCGATCACCGCGAAGGCCAGGAACGTCGGGATCATCGCCTGGCCGCGCTTGGTGACGTACCCCCGGTCCTGGATCGTCTGCATGATCGACGCGTAGGTGGACGGGCGGCCGATGCCCAGCTCTTCCAGAGCCTTGACCAGCGACGCTTCGGTGTAGCGCGACGGCGGCTGGGTGTGGTGGCCCTGGGCGGCGAGCTCGTCGGCGGTCAGCGGCTGGTCCTTGACCAGGGTCGGCAGCCGGCGCTCGGCGTCCTCGGCCTCGGCGTTCTCGTCGTCGCTGGACTCGACGTACGCGCGCAGGAAGCCCGGGTCCGTGATGGTCTTGCCGGTGGCGCCGAAGTCGGCCTCCTCCGAGGAGGTGGTGACCGCGCGGATGCGGACCGACACGCTGGAGCCGACCGCGTCGGTCATCTGCGAGGCGATGGTGCGCCGCCAGATCAGCTCGTAGAGCTTGAACTCCTCGGCGGACAACTCCTTGGCCACCTCGCCCGGGGTGCGGAAGTTGTCCCCCGCCGGGCGGATCGCCTCGTGCGCCTCCTGCGCGTTCTTCACCTTGCCGGTGTAGCGGCGCGGCTCCGGCGGCACGCTGCGCTCGCCGTACAGCTCGACGATCTGTCGACGGGCCGCCGAGATGGCGGTCTCCGACAGGTTCACCGAGTCGGTACGCATATAGGTGATGTAGCCGTTCTCGTACAGGCGCTGCGCGGTGCGCATCGTCTGCTGCGACGACAGGCGCAGCTTGCGGGCCGCCTCCTGCTGCAGGGTCGAGGTGATGAACGGCGCGTACGGGCGGCGACGGTAGGGCTTCTCCTCGACCCGGGTGACCGTGAACGGCCGTCCCTCGAGTCGGGCCGCGAGGCCCCGGGCGCCGTTCTCGTCCAGGTGCACGACACCGGCACCGGGTTTCACCCGGCCCGTGGTCGGCTCGAAGTCCTTACCGGTGGCGATCCGGTCGCCGTTCAGGGCGATCAGGGTGGCGTTGAACGCGCGCGGGCCCTCGCCGGCGTTGGCCACCGCGAGGGTGGCCAGGATGTCCCAGTATTCGGCGGTGCGGAAGGCCATCCGCTGCCGCTCCCGCTCGACCACGATGCGGGTCGCCACCGACTGCACCCGGCCGGCCGAGAGCCTCGGCATGACCTTCTTCCACAGCACCGGGGAGACCTCGTAGCCGTAGAGCCGATCGAGGATCCGCCGGGCCTCCTGGGCGTCGACCAGGTCGCGGTCGATCTCCCGGGGGTTGGCGACGGCCGCCTGGATCGCCGGCTTGGTGATCTCGTGGAAGACCATCCGCTTGACCGGGACCTTCGGCTTGAGCGTCTCGACCAGGTGCCAGGCGATCGCCTCGCCCTCGCGGTCCTCATCCGTCGCCAGGAAGATCTCGTCGACCTCCTTGGCCAGCTTCACCAGCTTGCTGATCTGCTGCTTACGGTCGGCGGAGACGACGTAGAGCGCGTGGAAGCCGTTGTCCACGTCCACCCCGAGGCGGGCCCAGGGTTCCTTCTTGTACTTGGCCGGCACATCGGCGGCGTTGCGCGGCAGGTCGCGGACGTGACCGAAGCTGGCCTCCACGACGTACCCCGGGCCAAGGTAGCCCGAGATCGTCTTGGCCTTCGCCGGTGACTCGACGATGACCAGACGGGTGGTTCCAGCGTTGCTCGGCACGTCTCTCCCCGACCTCACTCCTGCTCGTGGCCTGCCGGCGCTCGGACAGCGACCGTTTTCGACCCCGCCGTCGCACCGGCGGTCCGGATGTCCAACGTAACGCGCCGCCCGCGTTTCGGGTTTCGCGGGCCGCAAACCGCCCCGGCGCGATGGTCGACTCTCGCCCCGCCGCGCTCGGAGTGCCGGACGGCGCCACCGTACACCGTGGGTAGGGCTCGAAGCGGGTCACTGTGACGATGGCGGACCCACGGCCGAGGTCCGACCCGCCCGTTTTCCGCCTGGATCGGCCCGCCGGCTGTCCGGCACCGGACACCCGGCCGTCGCCCCGGCAGGGTCGGCAACCTGGGCGAAATGACCGGTTCAGGGTCGAGTCGGCCAGCCGTCGGCGGGTGCTGCGGGAGGTGCCCCGCCGACCAGTTCGGCGAGCCGGCCCAGCCGTCGGCGGCCGGTGATCCGGAACGCCGGGCCACCCTCACCTGGGCTGACCAGCGTGCCAGCGAGCCCGGCCGCCGCGAGCGCGACTCCGATCCGCTCCCAGCACTCCGCGTCGTCCGCGCCGAGCCGCAACAGGAAGCCGCCGGGTGGCTCCGGCGTCCCGGCGGCGGCGAGCCACAGCCGCAGCCGCCGGCCGGTCAGGTGAAAGGTGGCCGGCGGGCGCTTCGCCGGACCGTGCAGCCAGGCCGCCGCGAGCGGCTTCAAGACCCGCGTGTACGACGTGCGCACGGCGTGTCGCTCGCCCTCGGTCGGCTCCCAGCTCGCCGCCAGCCCACGCGACGCCAGTTCGGCGACGAGCACGTGCACCCGCCAGGCGGCGTCCACCTGCACCGAGAGGCGGGCGGTGCCGCCCATGCGTACCACCTCGCCCGGCCCGGCGAGCAGCCCGGCCAGGTCGGCGACCGTCGGTTCGGCCGCCTCCGCGCCGAAGAAGACAAGCTGCCGGCCCGCGTCCTCGGTCTGCGCCGGGCCGGGATGGGCCGACCCACCACGGCGGCGCGAGGCGCCGGACGCCGACGTGCCTGGTGTCGGCTCGCCGGGCTCGGGGGCGGGAAACAGCGCCGGTGGCTGTGCCACCGGGGAATCGCCGAGCCCGCTCAGCGACACTCCGGCACCTCGTCGAAGGCCTGTTTCAACTCCTCGGAGTTGAGCTTGCTGGTGTCCAGCGCGCTCGCGTCGTACTCCGTGTTGAGGGTCTCCACCGCGGCCCGCACACCGTCGTAGAAGACGGTCGGCTCGCCGATGCCCAAGCCGTCGATGGTGTCGCGGGCCCGGCCGTAGGCGTCCCGCATCTTCCCCAGTGAGCTGCGGAAACCGGCGGAGATGGCCTCGCCGTTGTCGGTCTCCGGGACGCCGGCCTGCTCCACCTTGCGGCGTGCGGCCTCGCTGGCCTGCTCGGCCCCACCGAAGAGCCGCACCAGGTTCTCCTTGGCCTGTGCCGGCGTGGTCTGCGCGGTCATCTGTTCGTCCGTGCTGCTGGTCAACTTGCTGATCTCGGAGCGCCACGGGGTGAGCGCCCCGCAGACCGAGGCCGCCCAGGCCCGTGGGCTGGGGCCTCCACCGCAGCCGGCAAGGACGACGACAACCGTGGCCAGGACCACCGTGAGCTTTCCGGCGGCAGACGCCCGGCACGTACGCATGCGTTGCAGCGTACGGCCTTTGGGCAGGTGTGGCACCGGGCCGGACGGCCGGGGTCCCCGGTCGACGCGGACGTCGACCGGGGACCTGTGCCGGTGCCGGGTCAGGCGTTGACCGTCTCCGGCCGGTGATCGGTGCTGCCCGCGCCGGTGTTGCCATCGGCGTCGGAGTCCATCGCGATGCCCTTGCGCTTGCTGAACACCACCGACGCCACGATGATCAGCGTCGCGACCAGCGCGATGCCGACCCGCAGGCCGACGTTGCGGTCGTCGCCGACGCTCCAGGCCACCACGGCGGGCGCGATCAGCAGCGAGACCAGGTTCATCACCTTGATCAGCGGGTTGATCGCCGGGCCGGCGGTGTCCTTGAACGGGTCACCGACGGTGTCGCCGATGACCGTGGCGGCGTGCGCCTCGGAGCCCTTGCCGCCGTACGCGCCGTCCTCGACCATCTTCTTGGCGTTGTCCCAGGCCCCACCGGAGTTGGACAGGAAGACCGCCATCAGGGTGCCGGCACCGATCGCACCGGCCAGGTACGCCGCGAGTGCGCCGGGCCCGAGGCCGAAACCGACCGCGATCGGCGCCAGGATGGCGAGCAGGCCGGGGGTCATCAGCTCACGCTGCGCGTCCCGGGTGCAGATGTCGACGACCTTGCCGTACTCCGGGCGCTGGGTGCCGTCCATGATGCCGGGCAGCTCACGGAACTGCCGGCGGACCTCCATCACCACGGCACCCGCCGAGCGGGACACCGCGTTGATGGCGAGCCCGGAGAAGAGGAAGACCACCGCGGCACCGATGATCAGGCCGACCAGGTTGCGCGGGTTCGCCACGTTCAGCGCGTTGAGGATCTCCGTCCCGACGTCGCCCACGCCAGCGTCCGCGTACGCGGTGGTGAGCGTGTCGGTGTACGAGCCGAACAGCGCGGTCGCGGCGAGCACCGCCGTGGCGATCGCGATGCCCTTGGTGATCGCCTTGGTGGTGTTACCCACCGCGTCCAGCTCGGTGAGCGTACGAGCGCCGTGCTCGTCGATGTCGCCGGACATCTCGGCGATGCCCTGGGCGTTGTCGGAGATCGGCCCGAAGGTGTCCATCGCGACGATCACGCCGACCGTGGTCAGCAGACCGGTGCCGGCCAGCGCCACCGCGAACAGCGACAGCGTGATCGAGCTGCCGCCGAGGAGGAACGCCCCGAAGACACCGGCGCCGATCAGCAGCGCCGAGTAGACCGCCGACTCCAGGCCGATGCTGATGCCGGCCAGGATCACGGTTGCCGCGCCGGTCTGCGAGCTCTTGCCGATGTCCTGCACCGGTCGCCGGTTGGTTTCGGTGAAGTAGCCGGTCAGCGCCTGGATCGCGGCGGCCAGCACGATGCCGATCACCACCGCGCCGATGGCCACCAGCCGC
Source organism: Micromonospora parathelypteridis (assembly GCF_014201145.1). Lineage (NCBI taxonomy): Bacteria > Bacillati > Actinomycetota > Actinomycetes > Micromonosporales > Micromonosporaceae > Micromonospora > Micromonospora parathelypteridis. The sequence goes on along the minus strand of NZ_JACHDP010000001.1, from coordinate 3,604,660 downwards.
GGGTTGCCGGAGGCGTCGGTGAGGCCGCCGGCGAACTCGCCGAAGGTCGCCGGCAGGTACGCGTAGGCGGCGATCGCCACCAGCACCGCGGAGAGCACAGCCGAGAGGTAGAACGCCCGGTTGATCGCGGTCAGGCCACTACGGTCGGACGCGCGCAGCCGGGTGATGAAGACGCCGACGATCGCGATCAGCACGCCGATGGTGGAGATGATCAGCGGGAAGACCAGGCCCTCCTCGCCGAACGCGGCGCGGCCGAGGATCAGCGCGGCGACCAGCGTCACCGCGTACGACTCGAACAGGTCGGCGGCCATGCCGGCGCAGTCACCGACGTTGTCGCCCACGTTGTCGGCGATGGTGGCGGCGTTGCGCGGGTCGTCCTCGGGGATGCCCTGCTCGACCTTGCCGACCAGGTCGGCGCCGACGTCGGCGGCCTTGGTGAAGATGCCGCCGCCGACCCGCATGAACATGGCGAGCAGCGCGGCACCGAAGCCGAAGCCCTCCAGCACTGTCGGCGCGTCACCCCGGTAGACCAGGACGACCAGCGCCGCGCCGAAGAGGCCGAGACCGACGGTGAGGAAGCCGACGACTCCACCGGTCCGGAACGCGATCTTCATGGCCGTTTCGCGGCCACCTTCCCGCTCTCTCGCGGCGGCGGCCACGCGCAGGTTGGCGCGGGTGGCCAGCCACATGCCGGCACCGCCGATGAACGCGCTGAACAGGGCGCCCAGCACGAAGAAGAGGGAGCGACCGATCTTCACCGCGGTCTCGCTGCCATCGGTGTCGTGCACCGGCAGCAGGAAGAGCAGGACCACGGCGATGACGACGAAGATCGCCAGGGTACGGAATTGGCGGAGCAGGTAGGCCGAGGCGCCCTCCTGGACCGCCCCCGAGATCTCCTGCATTTTGATGGTGCCCTTGCCGGCGGCCAGCACCGTCTTGGTGAGGGCGGCAGCGAAACCGAGCGCCACCAGCGCGACAACCGCGGCGATGACGACGTAGGTGACATTGCTTCCGGTAAGGGAAAGCCCGCCGCCGTCGGCGGCCAAGGTCTCGGACATCTGTGTCCTCCTGTTACCGAACACTCGCGCCGGTGAGTGGAGACGCACCGACCGACGCCTGGATGCGGACTCGCAAGCGCGCGCCAACCCACCCCAGCGGACCAGCGATGAACACCCATACCCGCTGGCTGCGGGATGGATCACTTGCTGACAACCCGGGTACTGTAGCCCTCCGCAGTGTCGGAGGTCACACGCAGGTGCCACCGTGTCGCGATGATCTTCGTCGCTGTGTTATGAAACGAAATCTGATATAGGGCCCGATCCATGAAAACGAGGCCGCACCCCCACTGGGGATGCGGCCTACGAAGCGGTTCGGGTCAGCGGCCGACCGGCCACACCATCCGCACCTCGGTGCCGATGCCCTCGTCGACCGGACGCACCTGCAGGTCCTCGACGAAGCCGGCGAGCAGCGCGAACCCGACGCCGGTGGTCAGCGCCTCATCGGTGAGCGACTCGTTGGCCAGCTCGTCTGGCGGCAGCGCGGTCAGACCGATGCCAGCCTCGATCGGCGCCCGGTCCACCACCCGCACCGCGTACGAGCCGCCGTCGGACATCTCCACCAGCACGGGGTCGGCCAGGCCGTACTGCCGGTGCAGGGCCACGGCCCGGGTGCACGCCTCACCGATGGCCAGGCGCACCTCGTCCAGCAGGTCCTCCCGGACCCCGGCACGCCGGGCGACGGCGACGCCGACCAGTCGTGCGGTGCGAACGTGCACCGGCGCGGGCGAGAACGAGAGCCTGACGGTCGCCATCACGCGCCGGCGCCCGCCGGGTCGGCGCTGATCGCCGCGTCGACCGTCGGGTGCAGCGGGAACACCTGGTCCAGTGCGGTGATCCGGAAGATCTTGAGCAGTGGCTCCTTGTCGCAGACCAGGGCGAACGAACCGCCGGCCGAGCGGAGCCGCTTGAGCGCGCCGACCAGCACGCCCAACCCGGTGGAGTCGAGGAAGTCCACCCGACCGAGGTCGACCACCACGTGACGGGCTCCACCATCGATCAACTCGAGGAGTCGTTCGCGGAGCCGGGGCGCGGTGTAGACGTCCACCTCACCACCGACCTCGAGCACCGTGTGCTCGCCCACGGTGCGGGTCGCCAGCGACAGCTCCATCGGTCCTCCTCGCCAGAGCCGTAAACTCTCGTGGGCATCTAACCACTACCGCCGGTGCGGCCTGCGGACGCCAGCGGAGCTTCCCCTTACCCTCCGGCCCGACTTTTCATCTCCGAACACCAGTGCGAGAGTGCAGGGCGTGACCTCCAACGACTTCAGCTCGCCGCAGCGCACGCCGCGCACCGGCCTGGAGTCGTCGTCCGCGGCCACCGTATCCGCTGGTCCCGGCCCCGGACCATCGCCGACGGACCTGCTGCGCCGGCTGCGCGCCCGGGGCGCCGGCGACCCGGTCACCCACGTCGAGCGGGTGCCGGCCCGTGCCGGGGTGCCTGCGCCGTGGCCGTCGTGGGCGCCGGCGGAGCTGCGCGTGGCGTTCGCCCAACGCGGGGTCGTCGCGCCGTGGCAGCACCAGGCCGAGGCGGCCAACCTGGCGTACGAGGGCAGGCACGTGGTGGTCGCCACCGGCACCGCGTCGGGCAAGTCCCTGGCGTACCAGCTCCCGGCCCTGGCCACCCTGCTCGCCGACCCCCGGGCCACCGTGCTCTACCTGGCGCCGACCAAAGCGCTCGCCGCCGACCAGCTGCGAGCCGTCGCCGCGCTGGAGCTGGAGGGGGTACGACCAGCCTGCTACGACGGGGACACTCCGCGTGCCGAGCGGGAGTGGATCCGCCGACACTCCCGGTTCGTGCTGACCAACCCCGACATGCTGCACCACGGCATCCTGCCCGGGCACGCCCAGTGGTCCGGTTTCCTGCGCCGCCTCGCGTACGTGGTGATCGACGAGTGCCACACCTACCGGGGCGTGTTCGGCTCGCACGTGGCGCACGTGCTGCGTCGGCTCCGCCGGCAGTGCGCCCGGTTCGGGGCGACCCCGGTGTTGGTGCTCGCCTCGGCGACCTCCGGTGACCCGGCGACCGCGGCCGGGCGGCTGACCGGCCTGCCGGTGACGGCGGTCACCGAGGACGCGTCACCGCGCGGCGGGGTGACCTTCGCGCTCTGGGAGCCGCCGCTGTTGCCCCCCGACTCGGGCTCCTCCACCCCGGTGCCCCCGCAGGCCACGGGCGACCACGACGACCTCCACCAGGTCCGTCGGTCGGCGCTGCGCGAGACCGCGGACCTGCTCGCCGACACGGTCGCTGAGGGGGTACGCACGCTCGCGTTCGTCCGCTCCCGCAAGGGCGCCGAGGTCGTGGCGGCCAACGCGCGCCGGTCGCTGGACGACGCGGTGCCAGGGCTCGGCGACCGGGTGGCCGCCTATCGGGGCGGCTACCTGCGCGAGGAGCGGCGCGAGCTGGAACGGGCGCTGCTGCACGGCGACCTGCTCGGCCTGGCGTCCACCAACGCACTGGAGCTGGGCGTGGACCTGGTCGGGCTGGACGCGGTGCTGATCTGCGGTTATCCGGGCACCCGGGCGTCACTGTGGCAGCAGGCGGGCCGCGCCGGGCGTTCCGGGCAGGAGGCCCTCGCTGTGCTGGTGGCCCGGGACGACCCACTGGACACCTACCTGGTGCACCACCCGGAGGCGATCTTCGGTGCGCCGGTCGAGGCGACGGTGCTCGACCCGGCCAACCCGTACGTGCTGGCACCGCAGCTCGCCTGCGCCGCCGTCGAGGCGCCGCTCACGCCGGCCGACCTAGCGCTCTTCGGCGACGGGGCGAAGGAGGCGGTCGACGAGCTGGTGGCGGCCGGGGCGCTGCGGCAGCGGCCCACCGGCTGGTACTGGCGGCACCGGGAGCGGCCCAAGGTGGACCTGCGCGGAGAGGGCGGCGCCCCGGTCGCCGTCGTGGAATCGGCCACGGGCCGGCTGCTCGGCACGGTCGACGGCGGCTCGTCGCACTTCCTGCTCCATCCCGGCGCGGTCTACCTGCACCAGGGAGTCTCGTACGTGGTCGACGATCTCGACCTCGCCGACGGCTGTGCGCTGGTGCACGCCGAGGAGCCGGACTGGTCCACCCACGCCCGCGACGTCACCGACCTGTCGGTGGTGTCGGTGCGTTCCTACGTGGACGCCGGACCGGTCGGCATGTTCCTCGGCGAGGTGGACGTGACCAGTCAGGTGGTGTCGTACCAGCGGCGGCGGATCGCCACCGGCGAGGTGATCGACACCCGGCCGCTCGACCTGCCCACCCGGGAGCTGCGGACGGTGGCGGTCTGGTTCACCCTCTCGCCGCAGTCACTGACTGTCGCCGGGGTCCAGTCGGCGGACGTACCGGGTGCGCTGCACGCTGCCGAACACGCGGCGATCGGCCTGCTGCCGCTGATGGCCACCTGCGACCGGTGGGACATCGGCGGGCTCTCCACCGCGGTTCACCCGGACACCGAAGCGCCGACCGTCTTCGTCTACGACGGGCACCCGGGTGGCGCCGGGTTCGCCGAGCGGGCGTACGGGACGGCGTCGGCGTGGCTGCGTGCCACCCGGGACGCGATCGCCGAGTGTGGCTGCGAGACCGGCTGCCCGTCCTGCGTGCAGTCGCCGAAGTGCGGCAACGGCAACAACCCGCTCTCCAAACCGGACGCGATCCGGGTGCTCGACGTGGTGTTGGCGAACCTGCCCGAGTGAGCGGGTTGCATGAATTGGCACGGCACGGGGCACAATGATATGGGAGCGCTTCCATCGATGCCTTTATTGCTGATCGCCCCTCCGTGCCCGAGGAGAAGCCGTGGCCGACACCATTGCCGAGACCGTCGACCTGCTCTACACCATCGACCAGGATCGACTCACCCTCGACCAGCAGATCGCGCTTGGGTCCGCGCTGGCCGCCCTGGCCCAGGCGGAACGTCTGGAGCAGATCAACGAGCAACTACGCGGCATTCACCAGGTCCTCAACGGGTGGGCGCTCCGCGCGACGGTCGAGGGCCGCTGACCTCTGGCAGGGGGAACGTGATCGTGGCGAGCGGAAGCGAGCCGGCACCGAGTGCCCGGTTGTGCGAGACTCCGGCGGACCAACCCCCTGAGGAGTTCAGATGCAGCTCGACAATTTGCAGAGCCAGCACCAGTTCCACGTCCGCCAGCGACTGCGCATGATGGTCAACCAGTACGAGGTCCGGGCCGTCTCCCCCGACGGCACGGAGGGTGAGCTGCTCGCGTTCGCGCAGCAGAAGCGGCTCGCGTTCAAGGAGCAGGTGACGATCTACACGGACGACTCCAAGCAGCAGCCGCTGCTCGGCTTCAAGGCCCGCCAGCGCCTCGACCTCGGCGCCACGTACGACGTGACCGACGCGGCCGGTAGCCCGATCGGCCTGTTCCGCAAGGACTTCGCCCAGTCGCTGCTCCGGTCGACCTGGCACGTCGAGCAGAACGGCCTGCCGCAGGTGACGGGCCAGGAGCGCAGCCTGCCGGTGGCTCTGCTGCGCCGGTTCGTCGACTCGCTGTCCTGGCTGCCGTACCACTTCGACTTCACCGCTGGCGGCCAGCCGGTCTTCACCGTGGTCAAGAAGTGGGGCCTGCGCGACAAGTACATCGTCGAGGTGCAGCACCCGCAGATCGACCGCCGCCTGGTCATCGCGATGGCCGTCGCTCTCGACGCGCTCCAGGCCCGCTGAAAACCCCGGCGCACCCACTCGTCGGCCGCCGGCCGGGACAGGGCCCTCTCGCCGTGGTCCCGGCCGGCAGGCCGTCGGTAGAACCCACCGACAGTCGTCGGCTCAGCCGCGTACCGGGCCGGCGCGGGCCGTCGACGCGGCGACGCGGGTCAGGCCGGGGAGCGGCCTGAACGCCACTTCGACGGTCACCAGCAGGTCCAGTCCATCGAGGCGACAACCGACCAGCCGACCACCGTTGCGGCCGGCAAGGTCGGCAGCGGACGCGCAAGCCACCGCATCGCCGTCGAGCGCCCGGGCGGCCCCGGCCAGCGCGCCGAGATCGGCTGCCACCGCCGCCCGCTGACCCGCCATCCCGGCTGCGGCGACGGCGGCACCGAACGTCCCCACCAGCACGAAGACCAGGCCTGTCGCCAGCAGCAGGACGGTCGCGCCACCTCGCTCCGCGTCCGGCGGGCCACCATCCAGCCGCTCGGCGTTCGGGCCGTGGCCGTCGCCGTGGCCGTCGCCGTCGCCATGGCCGTCGCCGTCGCCGTGGCTGTGGTGGAGTGAGCGAACGTCAGGTCGTCGCATCACCAACTCCCCTCGTCAGCGCCGGGTTCCACGGCGGCGACGGCAGTGGCGACCACGGTGATCCGCGGTAGCCGGCCGCCCAGTGTGCGGACGGGCGCTCGTACCGTCGCCTGAACCCGGTCGCCGTCGACGGACACCGCCACCTCGGCTCCCGGTGGGGCCGCACGCCCGCCGCCCGCGCTGCCGTCCGCGCCGCGGGCGGCGGCCAGCGCCGCTTCCCGGGCGGCGTGCAGGCAGCTCGCCTGGGCGCTGACGGCGTTGACCGCGGTCAGCCCAGCCAGTAGGAGCAGGAGCAGCGCCGGCAGGCCGGCCGCCAGTTCGGCGGTGAACGACCCTCGGTCCCCGCCGGCGGCCCGTGCGGCAGCGGGGAATCTCCGCCCGCTGCCAGCCGCCAGGCCAGGAGGCCCAGACCTTGGATCGCAGCCGGCCCGCCGGCGCCCGATCACTTCAGCGCCCGGTCGATGACGGCGGTCAGCGCCGACTGGACGTTGCCGGAGGTCAGCACCTTCAACAGGATCCCGGCGAAGGCGACTGCGGCGAGCGTGCCGACGGCGTACTCGGCCGTGTTCATTCCGGCGTCGCCGTGCAGGCGGGCGATGAGTTTGCGCATGGCTGTTTCCCTTCTCGATGGATCAGAGCACATCGCCGAGGACGGCGACGATCACCGGCACCAGGCCGGCGAGAATGAACGCCGGCAGGAAGCAGAGCCCCAGCGGCAGGACGATGAGCACGCCCGCCCGGCGGGCCGACGCCTCGGCAGCGGTGGCCCGGTCGGCGCGCAGGTCGTCAGCGAGCCGGGTCAGTGCACCGGCCAGGGCGGCACCACTGTTGGCCGAGCGCAACGCCGCTGCGGTCAGGCGCTCCGCGCCGGGCACCCCGTCCAGCGCGGACCACGCCTCGGCCGGGCCACCGCCGAGCAGCAGCGTGCGACCGACCCGGACCAGCCGGCCGGCGAGCGGCCCGTCCAACGCCTCGGCGACGGCCAGCACCGAGCGATCCACCGGGGCGCCCGCCCGCATCGCGGCGGCCAACAGGTCGACAGCGAGTGGCAGGTCGACGGCCTCCTGAAGCCGCCGTCTGCGTACGCCCGGCGGCTCGATCCGCCGCAGCAGGACATCCAGCAGGAACGCGGCCGGGACCGCACCGAGCAGCCCGAGCCAGCCCTCCACGACCACGGCCACAGCGAGCCCGCCCAGCGCCGCGGCGAGCCGGATCGCGTCCGGCCGCCGCCGACCGGCTGGGCTACGCCGGCTCGCTGGACCCCGCGACATCATCCGGCCCGCCCCGGCGTCGCACCCAGCCGTTCCGCCCAGAGAAGGCCCACGACCTGCAGGGCGACCGCGACAACCGCACACGCTCCGCCGACCGTGCTGTGCAGGAGCACCGCCACGGGGTCGACGCCAATCCCGTACCCGAGGCCGATCCCGCCGACCGGCAGCGCCGCCAGCAACCAGGCCGTGGCCCGGGCGCCGGCCGCCTGGGCCGCCGCGGCGGCCTGACCCCGGTCGGTCGCCCGAGCGTCCGCCTCGATCCGCTCGACGAGTTCGGCCAGCGGCGCACCGGTCCGGTCGGCCAGTCGCACCGCGGCCGAGGTCAGGCGGCGCAGCCGGTCCGACCCGTCCCGCCCGACGGCGGCGGCCTCGAGCGCGTGCTGAACGGGTAGGCCGGCCCGGAGATCCGCCGCGAGGCCACACAGCTCGTCCAGCCCACGTCGGCGGTTTCGTTCGGCGGTCCGGTTCAGTCGCCAGCGCAGCACAGCCCGTACGGCCAGTGCGCCGTACCCGCCTACCGCGACCGCAGCCACCGGGCCACCGACCACGGCACCGATTCCGCCTCCCAGCACACCGACCAGCGGCAGCACACGCCTCGTCGACCGCGAGACCCGTCCCGACGAACCCGCGCTCGGCCCGGCGGCCGTCAGGTCGACTGCGCCGACGAACCGGTCGTCACCGCGGACGACGTCCCCGCGCCCCTCAGCCGTTGCCACGCCGGTCGTGTCGTCCGGACGGTCCACCTCGACATCGCTACCGTCGATCGCGATCACGGCCACGGAGCCGCCACCATGCGGCCCTGCGTCCACGGTCGTGGCCTCCGGCCTGGCGGTGCCGGCCGGGCGCCGGGAATCCCGACGGTCCGGCGGGCGCTTCGGGCCTGCCGGACGGGTCGACCCCACCGACCCGCCCGCCACCCCGAGCCAGCTCGGACTGCCGGTGACGTCCCGGCTGGGCCAACCGAGCGCGGTCCGACTCCCGATCGAACCCGCACTGGTTCGCGGCTGGTACGCGACGCCGGCCGGGTGCCCCGGGGCCGGCAGGTCGCCGGGCCCGTCGGTCGGTCCGTCCGGCGTGCGGCCGAGTTCCCGGATCCACTCCACCAGGGCGTCATCGGGATCGGCGCCGCCACCCCCGCGTCCCGTCGTCAGCACCCGGCGTCGGCGGGCCCGGATGCTCTGCACGGGCCACGCCACCAGGGCGGCAGCGGTCAGGAGCAGCGCCGCCACCAGCATCGTTCCGCCGGTCATGCCGGGCCTGCCGATCCGGGCCACGGCTCGCTGAGGATCGGCGGCACCGCCACCCCACGCTGCCGTAGCAACGCCCCGAGTGCACGGGCGGCCAGCCCGAGCCCGCTGCCGCGTACCCAGGCGGGCACCACGGTCACCAGCCGTTCGGGCCCTTCGGGCAGCAGCAGGCAGACCGACTCCAGGACGCGTCCCCGGTCGCCACGTCGCACCTGGAACAGCACCTGCAACGCGGCAGCCACCTGGGCGTGCAGCGCGGCGCGGGGCAGCCCACCCAGCATGCCCAACGCCTCCAGCCGGGCCGGCACGTCGGACGGGGTGTTGGCGTGCAGCGTGCCAGCGCCCCCGTCGTGGCCGGTGTTGAGCGCGGCCAGCAGGTCGACCACCTCACCGCCCCGGCACTCCCCGACCACCAGCCGGTCCGGGCGCATCCGCAACGCCTGCCGGACCAGGTCACCGAGGTTGACGACGCCGGAGCCCTCCACATTGGCGGTACGCGCCTGGAGCCCCACCACGTGCGGGTGCCCCGGGCGCAACTCGGCGGCGTCCTCCACCAGCACGATCCGCTCCGTGGCCGGCACCATCCCCAGCAGCGTGTTGAGGAGGGTCGTCTTGCCCGACCCCGTGCCCCCCGTCACCAGATAGGCCAGTCGGGCAGCGACGACCGCGGAGAGCAGCGGTGCCACCGGCCGCGGCACGGTCCCGTGACGCACCAACTCGTCGAGCGTGAACGGCCGGTGCCGGAAGGTCCGCAGGGACAGGTAGGGACCCTCGGTCGCCACCGGCGGCAGCACAGCGTGCAGCCGGGTGCCGTCGGGGAGCCGGGCGTCCGCGTACGGGGAACCGTCGTCGAGCCGCCGGCCGGCGCTGGCGATCAGTCGCTGCGCCAACCGGCGCACGTCCTCCATCGAGCCAACCGGGACCGCGACCTGCTGCAGCCCCGAACCACGGTCGACCCAAACCCGGGTCCCGTTGACGAGGACGTCGGTGACCTCCGGATCGGCGAGCAGCGGGGCCAGCGGCCCGGCGCCGACGAGATCGTCGTGCACCCGGTCGGCGATCCGCAGAACGGCGGTGTCACCGAGCACCACGGCGGTTGGCTCGGCCCGTACCGCGGACACGATCGCCGCCGGTGTCACCGGGGTCGTGGCGGCGGCGATCCGCTGCCGCACCCGGGCGGCGAGGGTGCCGTCCTCAGGACGGCCGGTCATGCCACACCCGTCACGGGCACGCCGGTCAGGTCGGTGACGATCCGTTGGCAGAGGGCCGCCAATGGACCCTTGCCCGCGGCGGCCGGCGCCTCGCCGCGTTCGAGCCCACGGCAGAGCCCCGGCTCGGGGCGTAGCGTGCCGGCCAGGGGAAGCCCGAGCGCCCGTGCCACCTCGGTGGCGCGCAGCCGGCCCGGAGCGGGGCCGCGCACCACAACCGAGAGCGCAGCGCAGTGCGGGGCGGCTGCGGCCACCACCCGAGCGGCCGCAGCAGTGGCACGCAACTCGGCGGGGACGACGACGAACGCCTGGTCGCTAGCCTGCAACGCCACCACGGCCGCGTCGTCCAACTGGCGGGGCAGGTCGACCACCACGAAGTCCCGCCCGCGCCGGGCGGCGTCCACCGTCGCCGCCATCGCCGCCGCCGGCAGCGCCAGCATCTCGCCACGGTCCCAGGAGAGGACCACCAGGTCACCCCGGCTGGGCAGGGCCTGCACCAGCGCAGGTGCGTCCACCCGCCCGTCGGCACCGGTGAGCGACGGCCAACGCAAGCCTTCCAACTGCTCCCAGCCCAGCACGAGGTCGAGGCCCCCACCGAGCGGGTCGGCGTCGACCAGCAGAGTGCGCAACCGGGCCCGGGCGGCGGTCACGGCAAGACCCCCGGCGAGCACACTCGCGCCTGCACCGCCCCGACCACCGAACACCGCGACGACCCGGGCGCCGACGCCGTCCAAACGGTCCGGTCCGTGCTCGGCGAACCGATCCACCAACCACGGCTCCGCGGCGGGCAGCATGGCGACATGCTCAGCCCCGATCAGCTCGGCGATCTGCCAGCCGGGGTCGAACTGACCGGCTCGGCCGACCAGCACCAGCCGGGGCCGCCGCGGCATCCGGGCACGCAGGCACGACTGCGCCTGGTCGGCGCCGAGCAACACCAGCGGCGCGGGTTGCCAGCGGGTACGGGCGGCCGCTGGGTCGGCGGCGAGCTCCACCTCGGTGCCGCCGGCAGCGGCGAGCCGGAGCACATCGTCGAGCAGATCGTCGTCGCCGGTGACGACCAGCGGAAGCCGGCGGATCGGCGGAACCGAGGTACGGGATGGCATCGCGGCCTCCAGCGGTCGGGCTCTGGTGTGCCGCCGACCCTGCTCGGAAACCGCCCCGCAGACCGCCCCGATGTCGCCGCCTGTGGACAACTTGGTGGGCTGTGGATAACGCCCGCGAAGGCAGTTGATCTGCTACGGGCGCGGGCAACTTCACAGCTAGCGCAGCTGCGGGAAGAACAGCGGGGCCGCTCCCGAAAGGAACGGCCCCGCACGTCGATGGTCAGCCGGGCTGATTTGTCCAGGCGACATCGAGGATCACCTCGTACGAGCTGATCCGCACGGGCGACAGCGTCAACAGCTCATGGGCGAGCAATTCGCCCGTCTTCGGATCGAAGATCAGAAGAGATTGCTGGTCGTGTTCGCGGTCGTCGAAGGTGACGGCGACTCCATTGCGGCCGGCACGGTCCGTGACCTGTCCCCGCCAGCGGAAGCCGGGCACGTCGGCGAGGACCCGCAGGACCGCAGCTCGGGTCGCACGCGGCACGACGTACTGCCCGTAGAGCGTGCCGACCCACTTGCTCGCCGCCCCCGCGCCGTACTCGACCTTCAGCCGCTCCCGCAGCTCCGACGGGTCGGCCGACAGCGGCCTGAGCTCCTCGGGCGACAGCGGAGTGACGGCCGGTGCGGGAGTGCCGGTGGCTGCTGGTCGCCCAATGCTCTCGCGCTGCCAGTAGTCCCGAGACTCCTGGTCGGGGTACTGCGGCTCCAGTTGGGTCCTGATCTGGTTACCGGTCCCGTCGGCGGCCTGCCAGAGCTTCGACTCGCTAGCGAAGGCGACGTGGTGACGGCCGTCGGCCGAGGTCATCACCGGGTCGCCCCACAGCTTCGTGTGGTGATACATGTAGCGCCCGCCGCGGTGGTCGTACTCCGCGTCCTTGATCTTGTCGGCCAGGGCGCGAAGCTGCGGGCCAGCCTCCGGCGGGTCCGCGTCGAACTGGTAGGCGACCGGCACGAGGACCAGTCCCGCCGAGTTGCCGGGCCCGCCCGGTGCGTCCGGTGCCGGCCCGTCGAAAGGCTGGAGGACCGCCACGGCGCCGGCCGCGACCGCCAACGTCCCGGCCGTCAGGACCAGGCGACGCGACGGGCGTACGCGACGGCGCCCGGCGACCATTTCGGTGCCGCCGGCACGGTCGATCAGTTCGCGTGCCGAGACCGGCGGCGGCGCGACGGAGACGGACCGGGCCGGGTCGACCGGGCCGAGGAGATTACGGGTGCGTTCTGCTCCGAACATCACAGATCCTTCCGAGTGGTCACCAACACCGGGCGCCGGGCGTGAATGGGACGGTCCGACATCGCTTCGGCGAGCCGGCGGCGGGCGCGGTGCAGGCGCACCGCCGCAGCCGCCCGGGTGCAGCCAAGAACCTTGGCCGCCTCGGACACCGTCAACTCCTCCCAGCCGACCAGCCGGAGGATCTCCTGATCGAATTCGCTGAGGACGGCGAGTGCGGCCCGGACGTCAGCGACCCCGACGGTCACGTCGGCACCGGACGAGCCAGCCATCCGCGCCAGGTCGACCTCGGTGATCGGCAGCAAATCGGGAGTGCCACGGCGCGACCGCCACTGATTCGCCAACAGGCGCCGGGCCACCCCGTACAGCCAGGGCAGACTGCGGTCCGGCACCTCGCCGCGCCGACGCCAGGCCACGACGAAGACCTCCTGAGCCAGCTCCGCTGAGGCATCGCCGTCAGCGAGTCGGCGCAGGCCGTACCTCACGATGTGCGCGTACTCGGCGGCGTAGAGGCTGGTGAACCAGCCCTCGTCCCGCTTTCCCGGTGGACCCACCCGAACCCCCATAGCCTCGGCGACTCTCACCCTGGCTTGTGTCGCGCTGGGGCCGATGATTACCCCTGACAGCTTTCCCACTGCTTGACATCACCGCCGACCATCTAGCTGTGCCGCTCGGGCACGCCTGGGGCTGTGAAAGGCGTTGGGGGTGGGAGCACTCTTGCGGAGCGCACTGAGGCGGTTGACGGCGAGGCTCTACATCGGCCGGAGGCGCATGCGCCGTTACCAGGTCACAGCCATGGGCGTCTGCCTGACCGCGCTTGGGGCGGCGACTGCGTTCAGTGATCCGCCCACTGCGCTCAGCGTCGTCGCCGCGCTCGCCGGCATCGTTGTATCCAGCATGGAGATACTCTCGAACGTGCGTCGATCCCGGAAGATCCGCTTCCAGCGGCGGGAGGCGGATGATTACCGTGACCTGTTGTCACGATACGAGAAGTCCGGTCAGGTCGTCCGCACCCCTCGAGACGTAGGCATCCGGATGGCTGCGGAAACGGACTTCCTCCAAAATCATCCGGTCGAGGCGGAAGTGAACCAGGAGCCGTTCACCGTCCACCCTCATATCGAGCAGTTCTCATTGTTGTTCCTGTCTCATCGCATGCGCCGTTCGGTGATATTTGATGGCTTGACGCTGGGGCTGGACGCGGATATTCCCACTACGCCGAACATGCCTGCAATATTTCGCCCGGTTCGTTACTACCACTTTGTCTCGACCAACCTGCTGTCCCCCTACGACGTCGGTGAGGTTGGCCGTCAGGAGCCACTGCTTCGTGGTCGCAGTTTGATCTTCGATAGCCGAGGGCACCTTCGACAGCTTGCGCTCAGCAGACTTGCGAACGTGGTCGGCGTGTCCGTCTTGGCGTTCACCACCGAGGGCAAGTTGCTGCTGGCCTCTCAGACTCTCGACGTCGCCGGCAGCCCTGGCCTGGTCGCCCCGTCGGGCTCGGGCGCCCTGGAGCCTTGTGACCTGGCTGGCGGCGGGGCCGGCAGTTTTCAACGAACGATCCTCAACGGGGCGCTCAGGGAACTCCGCGAGGAGTGCCACCTCGAGCAGGAAGACTTCGAAGGCGAAGCCGAGGTGATCGGCTACGGCAGGTGGATAAGCCGAGGGGCAATGCCGGAGTTCTGCGGGCTCGCACTGCTGAACAAGTCGGCAGATCAAATCCTGCGGAAACCCATTCGACCTGATGAGCGTTCTTTTGTGGGCGACGTGGCGGCCGTACGGCTGCCTCCAGTTCTCGACTGGTCGGCGGTGAATCCACTCGACCTTCTTCCACCCACATACCGGCACGCGGCCTCTTGGCCCCTCGCCTTCGGCCTCACCTGCCTTGTCGAGAAGATGCAGGATCCGTCCTGGGATCTGGGAAAGAAGCTCAAGAGTCGCCTTGGCGGTGGATCAGAAGCGGCGTGACCTGCGCTGCCAGCGGAAAGGGACGACCCCCGTCGGGGGGAGACGGGGGTCGTCGGAGGTTCGGCTCCGGGGGGGTCGAGCCGAACCACTCAGCGGTCACGGGGGGTGCAACCGCTGAGAGTCTGTCTGTTTCGAGGATGTGAAGGCTCGTCGTACGGATAAGTCTGCCTGAGCGGGCCCGTCACGTCGAGTGGTGCCGACTCCACTCACTGCGAAAATCTCCTCGCAGAGTGTGATCACGATCACGCGGAGCGGAGTTGGTGGTGCCAGCCCGCAGGTCCGAGGGGTGGCCTGACCCCGGGCACCCGCCGACGATAGACCATCCGGCTAGACTTTCGCGCCGTGGGCCGAAGTGCCGCTTTCTTCGATCTAGACAAGACCGTCATCGCCAAGTCGAGCGCCCTGGCGTTTGGTCGGCCGTTCTACCGGGACGGGCTGATCACCCGGCGTGACGTGGTCAAGTCGGCGTACGCGCAGCTGATGTTCCGGCTGGGCGGCACCGACGAGCAGACCATGGCCCGAACACGGGACTACCTGGCTGCGCTCTGCAAGGGCTGGCAGGTGGAGCAGGTCCGCCAGATCGTCGCGGAGACACTGCACGAGCTGATCAACCCCTACGTGTACGCCGAAGCCGCCGCCCTGATCGAGGAGCACCAGGCGGCCGGGCGGGACGTGGTGCTGGTCTCGGCGTCCGGCGAGGAGATGGTCCGGCCGATCGGCGAGCTGCTCGGGGTAACCGACGTGATCGCCACCCGGATGGCGGTGCAGGACGGCCGGTACAGCGGCGAGGTCGAGTTCTACGCGGCCGGTCCGAGCAAGGTCGAGGCGGTCGGCGAGTTGGCTGCCGCCCGGGGCTACGACCTGGCCGACTCGTACGCCTACTCCGACTCGTACAGCGATCGCCCGCTTCTGGAGTGCGTCGGCCATCCCAGCGTGGTCAACCCGGACCGGCAGCTGCGCAAACTGGCCTCGGAGAACGCGTGGCCGGTGCTGGAGTTCCGGCACCCGATCCCGCTGGGCCGCCGCCTGCGGGAGCGGCCCGCCGTCCCGGTGGCTGCGGCCGCCCTGGGGGTCGGGGTGGGTGTGGCCATCGGCATCGCGTGGTACGGCCGGCACCGTCGTACCCGCGCCGCCGCCAGCGCGTGACCTGAGCGGTCAGGCGGCGGCGAGGATCTCGTCGCCGATGGCGGTGAGTTGGTCGGCGCCCACCTCGACGGCGGCCATGTAGTGGCGTAGCCAGGAGCGCAGCCCGTCCGGGGTGCCGGTGGCGAAGGCGCCGGCCGAGCCGACGTACTCGGGCTCCCGCTCACGGTGGCCGACGTCGACGGCGAGCAGGCCCCGCGGGTCGAGGCCGCTGGCGAGCAGCACCAGCCGGGCCGCCCCACGGGCCACCACGCCGGACGGCCCGGCGAACGGGCGCAGGTTCAACAACTCCCCGTGTACGACGGCGGCGAGCACCAGTGGGGAGACCTTCGTGCCACCGGCGACCAGCCCGGCCAGCCCGTCCAGGCGGGTGGCGACCACGGGGTCGACTACCGGACGGCCCAGCTCGGCTTCGGACACCATGTCCCGGGCGGCGAGCACGTGCAGTTTCGCGAGCGCCTGCCGGGGGGCCTTCGGCCAGAGTTCACTCAGGCCGGGCAGCGCCCCAGCGACCCGCAGCGCCCCCTGGAGCACCGGATCGGTGACCGTGCCGGCACGGACCGCCTCGCGTTCGTGCACGGCCCCCTCGAGGGCGGCGCTGGCCACCGCTGACCGGAGGCTGACCTCGGCCGCGACCTGTCCGCCGTGCCGGCGCAGCGCCCGGTGCCCGAGTGCCTGGTCGAACCGCTCGCGGGCACGCTCGACGGTGGCGGCGATGTCGGCGAGCGCGAGCAGGGGTGCGAGCGGGTCGGTGGTCACCCCGCCACGCTAGCGACCCGTCTAGGCCGACCGGGCCGCACCCGCCCGCATCGCGGCCCCCGCCACCGACCGCGGCTGCACCAGCCGGCGATCAGGGCAAGGTCAACACCAGGTCGCCGAAGTGGGGGTGTCCCACCCGCCTCGATACCGCGACATCGCCGACCTGGTGTCGATCAAGCGCGACGCAGACCCGCGACGCAGACCCGCGAGGCAGGCGCGCCCGGGAAGCGCGGGGGCTGGTGCGGGCTGCGACGGCCGTCGGGCGCGTAGCGGGGGCCGCTCGGCGCGACGGAGTGGGCAGCCGTCGCCGGTCGAGGGCCCCGCGACTACCCTCGTGCCATCGAGACGCAGGTCACCCCGAGGACGAGGAGTCACGGCATGAGCGAGGCATTGGCCAATCTGCTGAGTGAGACGCGCCAGTTCCCGCCGCCGGCCGAACTCGCCGCGCACGCCAACGTCACCATCGACGCGTACGCCGAGGCCGAGGGCGACCGGCTCGCCTTCTGGGCGAAGCAGGCCGACCGTCTGGCCTGGTCGAAGAAGTGGGACGAGGTGCTCGACTGGTCGAACCCACCGTTCGCCAAGTGGTTCGTCGGCGGGCAGCTCAACGTGGCGTACAACTGCCTGGACCGGCACGTCGAGGCGGGCCGCGGCGACAAGGTGGCGATTCACTGGGAGGGCGAGCCAGGCGACACCCGCACCATCACGTACGCGGATCTGCACGAGTTGACGTGCCGGGCGGCGAACGCGCTCACCGACCTGGGTGTGACCGCCGGCGACCGGGTGGCCATCTACCTGCCGATGATCCCCGAGGCGGCCGTGGCCATGTTGGCGTGCGCCCGGATCGGCGCCGCGCACAGCGTGGTCTTCGGCGGCTTCTCGGCCGACTCGCTGAGCAACCGGATCCAGGACGCCAGCGCCAAGGTGGTGATCACGGCCGATGGTGGTTACCGGCGGGGCAAGCCGTCGGCGTTGAAGCCGACCGTCGACGAGGCGGTGGCGAACTGCCCGTCGGTGGACCACGTGCTGGTGGTGCGCCGCACCGGCGAGGAGGTGGCGTGGTCGGAGAAGGACCTCTGGTGGCACGAGACGGTCGAGACCGCGTCGGCCGAGCACACCGCGCAGCCGTTCGACGCCGAGCACCCGCTGTTCATCCTCTACACCAGCGGCACCACGGCCCGGCCGAAGGGCATCCTGCACACCACGGGCGGCTACCTCACGCAGGCGTCGTACACCGCGAACGCGGTCTTCGACCTCAAGCCGGAGACGGACGTCTACTGGTGCACCGCCGACATCGGCTGGGTCACCGGGCACTCCTACATCGTGTACGGCCCGCTCTCCAACGGCGTCACCCAGGTGATGTACGAGGGCACTCCGGACACCCCACACAAGGGCCGCTTCTGGGACATCGTCGAGAAGTACCGGGTGAGCATCCTCTACACCGCGCCGACGTTGATCCGCACGATGATGAAGTGGGGCGAGGACATCCCGGCCGGCCACGACCTCTCGTCGCTGCGGCTGCTCGGCAGCGTCGGTGAGCCGATCAACCCCGAGGCCTGGATGTGGTACAGGGAGCACATCGGTGGCGGGGCACTGCCCGTCGTGGACACCTGGTGGCAGACCGAGACGGGCGCCATCATGATCTCCCCGTTGCCGGGTGTGACCGCGGCCAAGCCGGGTTCGGCGATGACCCCGCTGCCGGGCATCGTGGCTGACGTGGTGGACGACCAGGGCCAGTCGGTGCCGAACGGTGGTGGCGGCTACCTGGTGCTGCGGGAGCCGTGGCCGTCGATGCTGCGCACCATCTGGGGTGACGACGAGCGGTTCATCGACACGTACTGGTCTCGGTTCGAGGGCATGTACTTCGCTGGTGACGGGGCGAAGAAGGACGACGACGGGCACATCTGGCTGCTCGGTCGGGTGGACGACGTGATGCTGGTGTCGGGGCACAACATCTCGACGACCGAGGTGGAGTCGGCGTTGGTGTCGCACCCGTCGGTCGCCGAGGCGGCGGTGGTGGGCGCCACCGACCCGACCACCGGTCAGGCGATCGTCGCGTTCGCCATCCCGCGGGGCAGCACGGACATCACCGGCGATGCGGGCGAGCAGCTCATCGCCGACCTGCGCAACCACGTGTCGAAGACGCTCGGCCCGATCGCCAAGCCGCGGCAGATCATGCTGGTGCCGGAGCTGCCGAAGACCCGCTCCGGCAAGATCATGCGCCGGCTCCTGCGGGACGTGGCGGAGAACCGGTCACTGGGTGACGTGACCACCTTGCAGGACTCGTCGGTGATGGACCTGATCTCCTCCGGGATGACCGGCGCGAAGTCCGACGAGGACTGACGGCAGACGTACCCCGGCGGTGGGTGGCGGTCCGGACGGACCGTCACCCACCGTTGTCTTGTGTGGAGGTACGCCCCGCAGCGCTCGGACCGAACGGATAACGCATCGATCACGATCCCGCCGTGCGCGTTGATTCTCATTTAGTTTCACGCGCGTCGGGCGGTGTCGATGCGCCTCACCGCGCCCGGAGCCGGCCGACGTCCTCTGCCCGAGAACGGAGTGGCATGAACAGATCCTCCCATCCGGGGTCGCGCCGACGACTACTCGTCGCGCTACCCGTCATCGCCCTCGCGGCCACGTCACTGACCGTGAGTGGCAGCGCGGCCGCCCAGTCGTCGTCCGGCACCCCCCGGGCGGTGATCGGCGCCGATGAGCACTACATCAACTACGCCGAGCCCGAGGTGCAGCCGGACACCACCGGCCGTGAGGTCAAGGGCAAGGGCGGTGTCTACACCCCTGCCGCGGAATCCGCACGTGAGTTCGACCAGAAGCACGCCCGGGGCAACCCGGTCACCGCGCGCCAGCTGGCCAAGGACGAAGCCAAGTCGCTGAAGACGGGCAAGAACCCCCGCCAGTTCAAGAAGGCGCCGACCACCCAGACGGCGAAGCTGCTCACGCTGCTGGTGGAGTTCAACGACAAGGCGAACGACGACTTCACCGGGGTGATGGTCCCCAAGACGGTGTTCGAGGACCGGACCTGCGTCCCCGGCACCGTGCAGAACGGCCCGAAGCACAACAACATCCCGAACCCCGCGACCCTCGGGTACGAGGACAACAACTCGATGTGGGTGCCGGACTTCTCGCCGACGCACTACAACAAGATGCTCTACAGCAAGCAGGGCATCACCGAGCGCGTCCGCAAGGACCTGAAGGGCCCGGACAACAAGAAGGGCATCGACCTGTCCGGGCGCACCATGCACAACATGTACCTGGAGATGTCGAAGAACGCGTACACGGTGGCCGGGCAGGCCAGCCCGTGGATCACCGTGCCGCACTCGGAGGGCTGGTACGCGGCCAACCGCTGCTTCCAGGACGAGACCGGCGCCTGGGTGCCCGGCCGTGAGCAGTCGATGAACGGTCACCCGGACAACCCAGCCGGCGCGGGCCGGCTCGCGACCGACGCGATCGACGCGCTCGCCGCGAAGGACCCGAGCTTCCCGTGGGCGGACTACGACATCGAGGACCAGGCCGACCGGGACGGTGACGGCAACGTCTTCGAGCCCGACGGCGTGATCGACCACCTCGTGCTGGTGCACGCCGGGCAGGGCAAGTCCCGTGGCGGTGGCGCCGAGGGCGTGTACGCCGTGTGGGCGCACTCCTCCACCGTCGCCGGTGGCTACAGCATCCCGGGCACCAACCTCAAGGTGTCGAACTACATCGTGCAGCCGGAGGACGCCGGTGTCGGTGTCTTCGCCCACGAGTTCGGTCACGACCTGGGCCTGCCGGACCTCTACGACACGTCCGGCAACGCCGACTCCGACGTGGACTTCTGGGACCTGATGGCGTCGGGCTCGCACTCCGGTGAGATCTTCCAGGCGCTGCCGACGCACATGGGCATCTGGGACAAGTGGGTGCTCGGCTGGGCCGACCCGCTGACCATCCGCCCCGGGTCGAACCCCCGCGAGGTGAAGCTCGGCCAGACGTCGCGGACGCCGATCGACTCCGAGGACGGCATCAAGGTCGACCTGCCGGACAAGGTGACGACGCTGGCCACCCCGCACAGCGGCACGAAGATGTGGCACAGCAGCAACGACCAGGAGTGGGCTGACGTCAAGCTGAGTCGCTCGGTCGACGTACCGGCGGCAGCGGACTCGAAGTTCTGGATGTGGAACAACTACATCATCGAGGAGGACTGGGACTACGGCTTCGTCGAGCTCTCGACGGACGGCGGCACGTCCTGGACCGAGCAGAAGGTGTACGACGAGGCCGGCATCGTGGTCACCACGCCGGACGGCTACGCCGACCCGAACGGCCGGATGAACGACTTCGGCGGCAAGAAGTACGGCCTGACCGGCAGCACCGACGGCTGGCGGCACGACTACGTCGACCTGTCGGCGTACGCGGGCACGACCGTTCAGGTGCGGCTGCGCCTGGCCACCGACGAGGCGTTCGAAGAGCGCAACTGGTTCGTCGACGACTTCTCGGTCACCGGCGGCGGTGCCACCACGTGGAGTGACGACGTCGAGGGCGGCGACAACGGCTGGACCGCCACCGGCGGCACCTTCGTCGACACCACCGGCGCGGGCTGGAAGGTCTCCAGCGGCACCGAGGTCCACGCCCAGTACTACCTGGCCGAGTGGCGCAACTTCGACGGCTTCGACAAGGGCCTGCAGTACGCCTACGACACGATCTACTCGCACGAGGCGTGGAAGGTCGACCGGATCTCGTACAACGCGCCGGGCATGCTGGTCTGGTACCGGGACACCGCGCTCGGCGACGTCAACCACGTCACCGGGCAGATGACCGCACTGCCCAGCTACGGCGCGAAGGGCGGGCTGCTCATCGTCGACTCGCACTTCGACCCGCTCCGGCGCACGGGCGTGGCGGCTACGAAGGACCCGTCGGTGACGGACAACCTGCCCAGCCGCCCGCAGTCGGCGAACGCGGCCTTCACGCTGCAGAAGACGTACCCCTTCACGGAGTGCCTGGAGGCGGCCGGCGAGCCGTACAGCGCATACTGCACGAAGTTCAAGGCGCAGCCGCCGGTGAAGGCGTTCACCGACGCCAAGGGCTGGTACCCGGGCATCGAGATGCGCGACGGCGCTCCCTACGCCCGGGACAACGACGCGTCGGTGGTGCTGCCGTCGCGGAACAACGCGCCGTACACCACCCGGGTCACCCACCCGGACGGCAGCCCCGCGCCGGAGTTCTACGGCGTGACGCTGAGCGGTGGCGCGATCGTGCTGGGCACCGGCAACCCCGGTGACCAGGGCGTCAACTACGGCGTCTCGCTCACCATCAAGAAGGCCGCGCGGGACAACTCGTCCGCCACGATCTTCGTCACCCCGTCGAAAAAGTGACAGTTCGGCTGAGCATTAACCGATAACAGCGGGGTCGGTGGGGCCGGTGGCGAAGACGCCACCGGCCCCACTGTCGTACGCCGACCAAATTGATCGATAATAGTCGTTGTATACGGTGTCGTCCGGTCTCCGCTGGTCAGCGTGGCTGATGAAGCCCGGGTGTGTGACGGTGAAAAGCATTGCCAACAAAATCTTGCAACAAATCGACGCGGGCATCTTCCCACCCGTCGCAGCAGTGTCTATGTTCACCTTTGGTCCCACTAGTGGGATCGATATCCCACCGGCCTGTACCCCCGTTGGGCCGGTTCCCTCAAACCGGAGGTACCACGTGCGCAAAGTCGCAGTGGGTCTGCTCGGGCTCTCACTGACGGCGACGGGCCTGTTCTACGGCCCGTCCGCCTCGGCGGCGCCTCAGCCCAAACTGCCGGCGGCACCGGCCGCCGCCGAGCCGCAGGCGTTGAAGGACGAACTCCCCGACAAGCTCGAGGACAAGCGCCGCGCGCTGCTTCAGCAGGGTCTCAGCGACGTGCTGAGCGGTCGGAGCAAGCCGATCGAGCGCAATGGAAGCACGGTCGTCAAGGTCGGCGAGACGAGCGGCACGAGCGGCACCAACGCCCGCGCCGCCGCCGGCGCGAAGAAGACCAAGGATCAGTACGTCGAGCTCAAGCGCGAGCAGACCGACAAGATCTTCGTGATCCTCGCCGAGTTCGGTGACGAGCGGCACCCGTCCTACCCGGACAAGGACATGAACCCGGACATCGCCGGGCCGGCAACCTTCGAAGGGCCGCTGCACAACAAGATCCCCGAGCCCAACCGGGCCGTGGACAACTCCACCATCTGGCAGCCGGACTTCAGCCCGGAGCACTTCCGCCAGGTCTACTTCGGCACCAACCCGGGCGACGAGTCGCTCAAGCAGTACTACGAGGCTCAGTCCTCGGGTCGCTACACCGTTGAGGGTGAGGTGACCGACTGGGTCAAGGTCCGGTACAACGAGGCCCGCTACGGTCGCTCCGACGACCCGATCCCGGACCCGCCCCCCGGCCAGCCGGCGGACCCGCGGGACGATCGGGCCGTCTGTGGTGACAACGTCTGCTCGAACACCTGGAACCTGATCCAGGACGCCGCGAACCAGTGGGTCGTCGACCAGAAGGCCAAGGGCCGGACGGACGCGCAGATCGCCGCGGAGATGAAGTCCTTCGACCAGTGGGACCGGTTCGACTTCGACGGTGACGGCGACTTCAACGAGTCGGACGGCTACATCGACCACTTCCAGATCGTCCACTCCGGCGGCGACCAGGCCGACGGTGACCCGCAGCAGGGTGAGGACGCCATCTGGAGCCACCGTTGGTCGGCCTTCAACAGCTCGCCCGTCGGCCCGCCGAACTTCCCGATCGGCGGCACCCAGATCGGCAACACCGGCGTCTGGATCCGCGACTACACGATCCAGCCGGAAAACGGCGGCCGCAGCGTCTTCTACCACGAGTACGGCCACGACCTGGGCCTGCCGGACGACTACGGACCCGCGGACAACAACAACGAGCACTGGACCCTGATGGCCCAGAGCCGGCTCGGTGCCAAGAACGACGTGGGCATCGGCGACCGCGGCGGCGACCTCGGCGCGTGGAACAAGCTCCAGCTCGGCTGGCTCGACTACGAGGTGGTCGTCGCCGGGGACAAGCGCACGCTGAAGCTCGGCCCGCAGGAGTACAACTCGAAGGAAGCGCAGGCCGCGGTGGTCGTGCTGCCCCAGAGGGAATACACCTTCGACTACGGCGCGCCGTTCGAGGGCTCCAAGCAGTACTTCTCCGGTAACGAGGACAACCTCGACAGCAAGATGACGAGGACGTTCGACCTCACCGGTAAGTCCACGGCGGCACTGTCGCTCAAGGGCAAGTACAGCATCGAGGCTGGCTACGACTACCTCTACTTCGAGGCGTCGACCGACGGCGGTCAGACCTGGACCGACCTGGACGGCACGGCCAACGGCACGCCGATCGGGGTTGACGGCGCGGGCCGTCCGGCCCTCGCCGGCACCAGCAATGGCGCCTGGGCGGACATCAACATCCCGCTGACGTCGATCGCCGGCAAGGTGGCGCAGGTCCGCCTGCACTACGTCACCGACGGTGGCGTCTCCGAGGGCGGCTTCTTCGGTGACGCGATCACCGTGACCGCCGACGGTCAGACCGTTCTCAGCGACGGTGCCGAGACCGACGCGGGTTGGACCCTCGACAAGTTCCAGGTGGTCGGGGCGACCTACACCCGGCTGTTCGACAACTTCTACATCGCGGGTAACCGGTCGTACGTGTCGTACGACAAGTACCTGAAGACCGGCCCGTACTTCTTCGGCTACGCGAACACCCGCCCGGACTGGGTGGACCACTACGCGTACCAGGAGGGCCTGCTCATCTCGTACTGGAACACCCGCTGGTCCGACAACAACACGGTCGCCCACCCGGGTGAGGGTCGCAACCTGTACATCGACGCGCACCCGCGCCCGATCTACAACCTGACCGGGGCTCCGTGGCGGGCCCGCGTCCAGGTGTACGACGCACCGTTCAGCCTGAACAAGGCTGACTCGTTCACCCTGCACCTCAACAGCCAGCCGCAGTACATCCGTGGCCAGGCTGCCGAGCCGCAGTTCGACGACACCAAGAAGTACTTCTACGAGGAGCTGCCGAACCACGGCGTCAAGCTCCCCGCGACCGGTGTCAAGGTCAAGGTTCTGGAGCAGGACGGCACCTCGATGAAGATCCGGATCAGCTGACACTGATTCCGCTTCATCACGCGACGCCCGGGCAGGTCATCTGCCCGGGCGTCGCCCTTTGTCGAGCATCCGCGCCAGCCTCATCGCGCACTGACTACGCCTCCCGCCCGGTAGGGGACAACCCGGGCTTCTCCCTGTTCAACGCGACCACCAGGGCCGTCGGCGGCAACCGGGCCCTAGGCTGTCTGCCATGACCGACCAGCGCGGCGGAGTCGTCGACGAGTCCTGTGTCCTCACCGAGGGGCCGTGGACGCACCGCTTCGTTGGCGCCAACGGCACCCGGTTCCATGTGGTCGAGGCCGGCACCGGGCCGATGGTGCTCTTCCTGCACGGCTTCCCGGAGCACTGGTGGGCGTGGCACCAGATGCTGCCGGCGGTCGCCGACGCCGGCTTCCGGGCGGTCGCCGTCGACCTGCGCGGGTATGGCGCCAGCGACAAACCACCCCGGGGGTACGACGGCTACACCCTCGCCGCCGACATCGCCGGGTTGATCCGGGCCCTCGGTGAACGGTCCACGACGATCGTCGGCGGCGGCGCCGGCGGCATGGTGGGCTGGACGGTGGCCTCGTTCCACCCGGCCCTGGTCCGCCGGCTCGTCGTGCTGGGGGCGCCACACCCGCTGCGGCTACGCGCCGGCATCTTCGCCGACCCGCGCGGGCAGTTCGCCGCCTCCACCCCTGCGCTGAAGTTCCAGCTACCCCGCTACGAGCACGTCCTGACCCGGGACGGCGCGGCGGCCGTCGCGGAGATCCTGCGCCGCTGGGGCGGCCCACGGTGGGTGGCCGGGCCGGACTTCGAGGCGTACGCCGAGCGGTGCCGGGAGGCGATGTGCATTCCGCAGGCCGCGTTCTGCGCGATGGAGGGGTACCGCTGGGCGTTCCGTTCGCTGCTGCGGTTGCACGGCTACCGGTTCGTCCGCCTGATGCAGAAGCCGCTGACCACCCCGACCCTGCAACTGCACGGCGCTCTGGACGTCGCGTCGCTGCCGCGTACCGCCCTGGGCTCCGGCCGCTACGTCGTCGCCCCGTACGAGTGGCGGCTGCTCGACGGGGTGGGGCACTTCCCGCACCTGGAGGCACCGGAGTTGGTGCTCGGCGAGATCCTGCGCTGGGCGAAGAGCTAGCCGCTCAGACCCGCTGCTCCCGTAGGTCGGTGACCTCGGAGGCCGGCGCCCAACCCTGGTAGACGCCGAAGTCGAAGACCTCCAGCCGCATCGCCTCGGCCACCGGCCAGCGGCCACCGGTGTATTCCACCCGCAGCCAGGCGTCGTGCTCGCCGAGCACGATGAATGGCTGGCCCTGCCAGGTGCAGGTGGTCCGCACGTACGCCAGATCTTCGATCTCACTCGCCGGCAGCACGCGGACGTAGCGGCCCGCGCGGACCTCCTCGAAGCCCTCGCCCGGCTCGGGCTGGTAGAGGCGGATGTCGTCGCCATCCGGGCTGGCCTGGTATTCCCGGCCCTGCCAGCGGGCCACGTAACCGTCGCGCATCACGCCTCACCGACCCGTCGCCAGACCACCGCGTCGGTGTCCAGTTCCGCGACCACCCGCTCGGTGCCGTCCGCGCCGATCCGCCACAACTGCGTGCCGTGCGGAAGGCGCGCGCTGTCCACCTTGAACTCCGCCACCACGTCGCTGCTCTCCCCCGGGGCGAAGCCGTTGCCCCGGAACGGCGGCCGCTCGATGACCCAGCCCTCCATGGCCCGCATCGCCGGCTCGTTCTGACCGCCGTAGGGGATCCGGTAGAGGCTCGGCCGGTGCGCCGGCCAGCGCAGCACGTAGATCTCCTCGGCGTCGCGGGCGAACGGCGACCCGGGGTAGCTGAGGCCGAGCGCGTCGTGCACCTGAGCCGGCGTGGTCAGGTGGGCCAGCTCACCGGCCCGGTGCACGAAGCCGGAGACCCGGTCGTATCCCCGGTCCAGGTAGTAGGCGAGTTGGCTGGGCGCGATCGCCTTCTGCATGACCGTCGGGCGGGTCGGGTCGACCGCCGCTGGGGCGTACCGGGGGCGGGCGGTGGGCTCCGCCACGGCCGGAGCTTCCTCCGGGTCCACCTCCAGGTCGTCACCGAGCCCCACCTCGGCGGCCCAGTTCGCCAACGCGACGATCTGCTCCCCGGGCAACTTCGCACCGACCGGAGTGCCCGGGTTGACGGCGAACGACCAGTCCTCGTCCGGCCAACGCCGGATCAGTTGGGCGAACTTCACCCGGACCGTGTCGACCTCGCCCTCGACGTGGTCGGCGAGGCGTTCCGGCGACGTGTAGACCACGACGTACGTCTCGTCGTCGAGCTGCGCCGTACGCCAGACGAAGCCCGAGTCACCGGGGCGGCTCCCCCGCACCGAGTCCGGTGCCGCCGGCAGCAGCACCCGGGCCAGCAACAGGGTGGACAGGAAGGTGTCCGTGCTGCCGGCACCGGCAGCGCCGAGCAGGTCTTCCTCGACGGTGTTGGCCGGAACGAACTCGACCGGTGCCGGTTGGTCAGCGGGCGGGCGCTGCCCGTCGCCGTCCGCGATCGTGCTCTCGCCGCTGACGGTCTGATCCGAGCCGGTCGCGCCGACCGACGAACCGCCGAGGTCGGCGCGATCGCCACCGACCGGGCTGCCATCGCGGTGATCGGTGTCCACACCACCCAGGCCGACGCCGCCCACGCTGCCGCCGCTCAAGCCGGCGGCCGGGTGGCCGGTCTCCGCCGGGCCCGTGGAGGGCGGAGCGGATGGGCCAGGATCGGGCCGACTGGGGCTGAACGACGCGGGACCGGACCGGCTGGGACTGAAAGACGACGGACTGAACAGGCCCGGGCCGGAGTGGGCCGAACCGAACGACGGCGGGGCGGCCTCGGCGGGGCGGGGCGGCGGGGTCGCGTCGAACGGACCGCTTGCCTCGACCGGGTCGGTGAGGTCGCGGGACTCGATGATGGTGCCCTCGATGACGATGGGCGTGAAGCCGCGGCGCGGCGCGGGCGGGCCGGAGACCGGTTCCGCGACGGACGGCGACAGCTCCTCCACCGGCCCGAACCGGCTCGGCGGGATCGCCTGGGTCTCGTCCGCCGGAGGGCTGGGCCGCTGCGCGGCCCTCATCGGCGGCGGCTCGCCCGTCATCCGGAAGGCGCGGGTGGGCTCGTCTGCCACCGGACCGGGCCGGCGCGGAGGCAAGGGCTGGGTGACTTCCTCGCCGGATACCGGCGCGCGTAACCCTCGGGACGCACCGAGGTCGCCTGCCGGCTGCCGCAACGGGCGGGTGGCGTCCGGATCCGCCATCGGAAAGGCCCGTGTCGCGGTCTCCTCGGCCGGCGCGTCGGCCGGGCGGCGGCGGGGGAAGGGCTGGCTGCCCCGACCGAATCGGGTTGGTGGGGCCGCGCGGTCACCGGATCGGCCCGCGCTCGACGTCGGGTCGGACACCCGGTCCCGGGCGGGGGTGGGGTCGAAGAAGGAGCGCCGAGCGGCCTGGGGCCCGCCGTTGCCGTTGCTCGCGGCCGGGCCGTCGACGTCGCCCGGCCGATTCGCTGCCGGCCAGCCCATGCCCGGGCCCGGTTGATCTGCCGGGCCGACACCGGGACGGTCGGCGGGCGTCAATGGTGCGAACCGGGACGGCCGGCCGGTGCGGGGCAGTGTGCCGGGGCCTGACGCGCCGGGTCGGGCCGGGTCGCTCGGGTACCGCTGACCGGCGGCGGGCAGATCCTCCTCGCCGGGTCGGCGCGACGGCTCAGTGGGGCCGGGCATCCGGGGGGCCGGGCCGGGCGCCGGCGGCGCGCCCGCCGCCCGGGGCATCGCACCCCGCGCGGCCCTCCGGGGTGGGATCGGAGCGGGTGGGATCGAAGCAGGTGGGATCGAAGCGGGCGGGACGGGGGGAGGCGGGGTCGGAGCGAGCCCGGGCGGCGCCGCACCCGTCGCGGGAGGCGATCCAGCGGCTGGCCCGGCGTCCCGGCCGGACGTGCCGGTCCGGGTGCGGGCCAGGGTCTCCGCCCTCTCCAGGCGGGCGCGGGCGCCCATGGCGCGGCCGGGCAGTCGCACGTCGCCCCGGGAGAGTTGAGACACGAACCAGGCCGGTAGGTAGCCCTCGACCGGCAGACCCGGGTTGACGGCGAGCCACCACTCCTGGTTGGGCCAGCCGACCGCGAGGTCCGCGAAGGGGATGCGGCGGTTGCTTCCGGGGTGCTCGCCGAGGCAGGCCCGCAGTGCGGAGGCGGACGTGAAAGCCAGCACGTGGGTCCGGCCACCGGTGGTCCAGGTGCCCCAGCCCGCCGGTGTCTGGCCGGGCTGCGCCGGCGCGGAGACCGGCAGCAACAGGTCGCTGCGGGACAGGAGGCGGAAGTAGAGCTCCTGGTCGTTGGCGCGCAGCGCGTCGCGCATCGCCACCTCGGCCTCCGTGGCCGGCTCCCATTCGGTCACGGCCACCTCTCCTTCCGAGAACAGGCCACAGGTATCGCGTACAACCTACAAGGTGGTACCAAGATCACAATGGCTGGCCGTCAGCGGTCTGCCGGGGCGCGGGCGAGGCGATAACATCCCGTCCCGGAGCCGACACGATACGGAGGCTGTCGATGTCTCGATCGATCACGCGCCCGGTCCTTGCAGGTCTCGCCGCCAGCCTGCTGACCGTACCGGCCCTCCCGACCGTCGCCGCCACCGCCAGGGTCCGGACGGCACCGGCGTGCGCCACGCCACTCGCCCCCGTCCAACCGGTCACGGCCGCGCCGTGGCCACAGCAACGGTACGACCCCGCCCGGCTCGCGCCGCTGGCCACAGGTGCCGGGGTGACCGTCGCGGTGGTCGACTCCGGGGTGGATCGGGTGCACCCTCAGCTGGCCGGGCGCGTGCTGGCCGGCACCGACCTGCTCGACCCTGGCGGCGACGGCAGTCAGGACTGCGCCGGACACGGCACCGGTGTGGCGAGCATCATCGCGGCGGCACCCCAGCCCGGAGTCGCCTTCCGCGGCCTGGCGCCAGGTGCCCGGATCATGCCGGTGCGGGTGAGTGAGCAGCAGGTGGTGCAGGGGCGGGAGTCGGGGCGTACGGTCAGCGCCGGCGAGTTCGCCCGGGCCATCCGGTGGGCCGTCGACCACGACGCCGACGTGGTGAACCTGTCCGTGGTGCTGTACGCGGACGACCCGGAAGTCCGATCGGCCGTGCGGTACGCCGTCGAACGGGACGTGGTGCTCGTGGCCGCCGCTGGCAACCTGCACGACAGCGGGGACCCCCAACCGTTTCCCGCCAGCTATGACGGGGTGCTCGGTGTGGGGGCGATCGGGGCGGACGGTGGGCGGGCGACCTTCTCGCAGACCGGCTCGTACGTCGATCTGGTCGCCCCGGGCAGCGAGGTGCTGGCCGCGGCACCCAGGGCAGGCCATCATCAGGTCGAGGGCACCAGTTACGCGGCACCCTTCGTGGCCGCTACCGCTGCGTTGCTGCGCGAGTACCGGCCCGAGTTGAGCGCTGCCCAGGTGGCGGAACGCATCATCGCCACCGCCGATCCAGCTCCCGGCGCCGGACACGGCAGTGGGTACGGCGCCGGCGTGCTGAACCCGTACCGCGCGGTCACCGAGACCAGCGGCGGCCGCCCGGCCGACCCGCAGCCGGTCGCCGTGCTCGCCGACGACCGGGCCGACCCGGCGCTGCGCGCCCGCCAGGCCCGCCGAGCGACCGCACGGGACCGGGCCCTGCTGGTCGGTGCGGTGGTCGGCATGACCGCGGCCACCGTGACGCTGCTCGCCCTGGTGTTGCCTCGTGGTGCCCGCCGACGCTGGCGCCCGGCCGACCCGGCCTGACCCTGCGAGCGGACCGCCCCGACCCCTGAACCGCAGCGGCCGGAGCGCTGACTCGGACACGGTCAGCGCTCCCGGCTCACCGCGGTCACTGGAACAGCCCGGTGTTCTTCTTCTCGGTGTCCAGGTAGTCGGTAGCGGAGTCGTTAACCGCCAACTTGATGTCACGCAGCATCGCCTGAAGGTCCTGCGAGGCAGCCCGCCACCGCGCCTGCCGCTGCTCGTAGGCCTGCCGCGCCTCACCCGTCCAACTCGCCACCAACGGGGCCGCATCTCGTTCGAGTTGGCCGAGCTGCGAGTCGAGTGTGTTCAGCGCCTTCTGGATGTCCGCGCCGGCCTGCTGAAGCGCGGCGAAGTTGACGACCAGCACACCGTGGTCCATCGGATTCCCCTCCCGAGCGGGATCAGAGCGGCAGTTGGATGCCGCCGCGGTTGGTGCCGGCCACCCGGCTGGCCACGTCGTCGTCGGACACGTCGTACTGCCGGCCGGCGGTGCGGATCGCGCCGGCGGTCTCCCGCAGCGCCCGGTGCAGCGCCGCCTGGTCCTGTGACCACTGCTGCTTGACCTGCTCGAACGACCGGCCACCGGCACCACGCCAGGCCTGCTGCAACACCTGCAGCTCGGCCAGCAGGCCGGTCAGCATGGACTGCAACGACTGGTCCACCTGCTCGAACTTCGCGGCGGTCTGCTGCATCACCGCGGCTTCTGCCTGGGTCTGGGACACCCCCACGTCACCTCGTCTCCTCGCTCGCACCTTGGCCGTCGACGCGCCCACTCTGGGGACGCGTCGTTCGCTTGGCCCGGTCGTCGAGCACTGGTAGACGCGGGTCAGCGACGGACTTCGTGGCTGACGGTAGCGGCCTCGTAGCGGTTCTGCTACCCCCCGCGCATCCCCTGTGGACAACCACGGCAGCCATCGGTCGCTTACGATGTGCGGCAGCCACGTCGCGGCGTGTGACGGGCCGCCTGGGCGGCCGGCCGCCGACACGGTCCCCACAGGTCGAGGAGGCACGGTGCCGGCGATCACCACCGGAGGGCCGCACCCCTCGCTCCCGGCCGGGTCCGGGCCAGACGCCGTGTCGGGAGCAGTCGGGGCGGGCGAGCCGACCGGGTCGGGCAGCCCCGGCTCCGCCGGCCAGCGCACCCCTCGTCGCCGGCCGCCCGTCGCTCGCTGGGTCGCGCCGGGTCGACGGGCGGGCGCCGGAGTGCGGGCCGGCCAACTGGTCACCGCGCAGGTCGCCGTGGCGCTCGTCCTCACCGCCCTCGGCCGGCCCGCACCCGTCATCGCCGCCACCGCACTCGTTGCCGCGCTGCTGGTGATGGTCGCCGGGGTCCGACTGCGGGGCCGATGGCTCTTCGAGTGGCTGGGCACCGCGGTCGGGCACCTGACCCGACGTCGGGCGCTGGCCGGGCCGGCCGGAGCGGCGGAACTGCTCGACCTGGTCGCCCCGGGCACCGTCGTACGGTCGACGGAGCTGACCGGCGGGCCGGCGGCTGTCCTGGAGGACACCGCGGGCATGGTGGCGCTACTGGAGCTTGGCGACCCCGGCGACCTGCTCGGTGACGTGTCCCGGGCGATTCCCGCGCCCTCCGCGTTGCTACCCCCGGCCGGGCCGGACGTGCCGCCGCTGCGGGTGCAACTGCTGCTCGCCGGGGCGCCGGCACCGGTGCCGGCCGCGGGCGGCACGGTCGGCACGTCGTACCGGCAACTCACCGACGGGCGGCTCGCCGGGCACGAGCGGGCGGTGGTGGCGGTCCGGGTGCTGCGGGTGGACGGGTGGTCCGAGGAAGACCTGCGCCGCGTACTCGCCGGCACGGTACGCCGTATCGTCCGCCGGCTCGGCTCGCTGACCGCGCGGCCACTCGGCGTGCCCGCGGCGCTGCGCGTCCTGGGCGAGTTGGCCCACCACGACGGCCATCCGGTCCGGGAGTCCTGGCCGGCGCTCCGGACCGGCACCCTGTTCCAGGCCACCTTCCGGCTGATCCACTGGCCGGACGCGGGTGGTACGGGTGGACGGCGGCTGGTGCCCCGGCTGCTTGCGCTGCCGGCGACCGCGACGACGGTGTCGATCACCGCGGGTCCGGCACCGATCACCGGGGCCAGCGGAGTGCCGACCGAGCTGACCGTACGCGTGGCCGCCGAGACGGCGACCGGGCTGGCCGCAGCCGCCGAGGCGCTGAATCGTCTGGTGACCGACCTGGGCGGGGAGCTGCAACGGCTCGACGGCACACACCTGTTCGGGCTGGCCGCCACGCTGCCGTTGGCGCTGACCGCACCCGGGGCGCAGCCCCGTCCCGCAGTCGAGGACTGGGAGTTGACGCTGGGCGACGCGGGATTGATGGTCGGCACGAACCGGCACGGCAGAGCCGTCACCGTGCGACTGTTCCGGCCGGAGAGCACTCGGGTGCTGCTGGTCGGCGGAGTGCGCGCCGGCCAGTTGGTGGCCCTGCGCGCCTTGGCCCTCGGTGCCCTGGTGGTGGTGCAGACCGCTCGACCGCGCGCCTGGGAGCCGTTCGTTCGCGGGGTGGGGGTGGGCGCGCCGGGCGGGATGATCCCGCTGATCCCACCCGGTCGGCCGGTCGCCGACGGAGTGGGCACCGCGCTGCGTCCGTTGCTGCTGGTCGTCGACGCCGGGCCGGTGCCGGCCGAGGCCGAGCCGGGCCCGCCCTGGCGGGCGACCCTGGTGGTGCGGGACGAGCTGACCCCGGCGGACGTGGACGCGTTGAGCCGAGCCGACCTGGCGTTGCTGCAACCGCTGAACGCGGCCGAGGCCGCGCTGGCCGGCGCGGCGCTGGGGCTGGGCGGCTCGGCCGAGTGGCTGACCCGGATCCGGGACGACATGGTCGCCGTGGTCAACCGGCGGGCCCTGCGCTGGGCGCTGCTCACTCCCACCCCGATCGAGTCGCAACTGATCGGGCGGCCAGCGCGGGGGTGATCCACCAGGATCGCCGTCCGCCGGGTTACGTCGGTGCCAGGTCCGTGGCACGATCCCGCCATGGATTTTCTGAAAGGTCTGCTGATTCGGCTGGCCAGCACGGCGTTGGCCTTCTGGCTGTCCACATTCCTCATTCCAGGCATCCACCTGGAGTCCAACTCCGCCGTCGAGACGGTGACCACGCTGCTCCTGGTGGCGGTGATCTTCGGCGTGGT
This sequence comes from Micromonospora parathelypteridis, assembly GCF_014201145.1. Classification (NCBI taxonomy): domain Bacteria; kingdom Bacillati; phylum Actinomycetota; class Actinomycetes; order Micromonosporales; family Micromonosporaceae; genus Micromonospora; species Micromonospora parathelypteridis. The sequence continues at coordinate 3,571,418 of NZ_JACHDP010000001.1, read as the reverse complement.
CAACGCGGTTCTCCAGCCGATCATCAAGACCGTCGGCTGCGGCTTCTACCTGCTGACCCTCGGTCTCATCGCGCTGGTGGTGAACGGGCTGCTGTTCCTGCTCACCAGCTGGATCGCCGACCAGGTCGGGCTGCCGTTCAGTGTGGATGGTTTCTGGCCGGCCGCCGTGTTCGGCGCGCTCTTCGTGAGCATCGTGACCTGGATCCTCGGCGCCGTCCTCGACCGGGACTGACCGTCCACCGGCCAGCACAAACTGGCCCGCCCGGGGCTCCGACCAAGGCCGGGGCCCCGGCGGGCCGATGACCAGAGTTCGGGAATTGGTCAGTGCGGGAGTCCATCCCGACGGTTAGCGTCGCGGGGTGTTCTCGCTGACGCGCACCGACGGCCATCTGCTCAGCACCGATCCCGCCCGGCTCGACCTGGACCTGGTGCACCTCTGGTTGTCCACCGACGCGTACTGGGCACTCGGCCGGGACCGGGAGACCGTCGCGCGGGCGTTCGCCGGTTCGCTGCCGTTCGGCGTCTACCGGCCCGGGGACGGCCGCCAGGTGGCGGTTGCCCGGGTCGTCACCGACGGCGCCAGCTTCGCGTGGCTCTGCGACGTGTACGTCGACCGCGCCTCCCGGGGTAGCGGACTGGGCGGGTGGCTGGCCGGCGCGGTCCGCGACCACCTGGCCGAGCTGGGCGTACGCCGGATCCTGCTCTGCACCAACGACGCACACCAGGTGTACGCGCGCGTGGGCTTCACGCCCCTGGACGTACCGGAGCGGTGGATGCAGCTCGACCAGCGCCCGCCGGTGACCCCGGTCACCGGAAAGGAGTAAAGCGCCGGCATGCCCCTTACGGTGGAGGCGTGACGTCACTCCGCCTGGGATACCTCTACGGGCTCGGCGCGTACCTGCTCTGGGGTTTCTTTCCGCTCTACCTCAAGCTGTTGCGGCCGGCTGGCCCGCTGGAGATCCTGGCCCACCGCATCGTCTGGTCAGTGATCTTCGTGGCCCTGCTGCTGGCCGCGCTGCGCAACGTCGGCTTCCTGCGGGCCCTGCTGCGACGCCCCTGGACGGTGGCCGGGATCGTCGTCGCCGCCGCGTTGATCGCCGTCAACTGGGGCGCCTACATCTACGGGGTCAACTCCGACCGGGTGGTGGAGACGGCGCTCGGCTACTTCATCAACCCGCTGGTCGTGGTGCTGCTCGGGGTGACGGTGCTGCGGGAGCGGCTACGTCCGGCACAGTGGGCGGCATTGGGAATCGGCGCGTCGGCGGTCGTGGTGCTCACCGTGGACTACGGCCGGCTGCCCTGGTTGGCGTTGACTCTGGCGTTCAGTTTCGCCGGCTACGGCCTGGTCAAGAAGCGGCTCGGGCTGCCGCCGGCGGAGGGGCTCTTCGTCGAGTCGGCGGTGCTGGCACTACCGGCGCTGGGTTACCTGGCCTGGCTGACCAGTCGTGCCGAATCCACCTTCGGGCACGTCTCGGCCGGGCACACCGCGCTGCTGGTGCTGGCCGGTGCGGCCACCGCGATCCCGCTGCTCCTGTTCGCCGGGGCGACCAACCGGCTGCCCCTGAGCAGCCTCGGCATGATCCAGTATCTGGCGCCGATCCTTCAGCTCGGTTGCGGCGTGCTGATCTTCCACGAGCCGATGCCTCCGGCCCGCCTCGCCGGCTTCGCGCTGGTCTGGCTCGCCCTCGTCGTCTTCACCGCCGACGCCGTCCGCAACGCCCGCCATTCCCGCCGAACCCAAGCCCCCAAACAACCAGCCCTAATCCCCTAACCCGCCCCCGACCCCACCCTGGTCCGCCGCGATCTTGCAGTTACTGTCGCCGATATCGGCGCTATGCCCCTTATGGCAGGACAGAAAGTGCAAGATCGCGAGGAAAAGAGGGACGGGGTCAGGGGACGGCGTAGGTCAGGATGGGGGTGCCGTCGGCTCGTTGGAGTTCCACGCTGACCAGCTCTGCGTCGGTGAACCTCGTGGCACCGGTGAACTGGAGTGCGTCGCCCGGTGCGGCCAGCCAGGAACCGATCTGCTCGCTGGCGCCGTTCGGGCCGCGAGCCACCAGCCGGAACGGGTACGCCTTGCCGTAGCTCGTCCGCGCGTCGTACCCGCAGCGCATGGTCACCTCGGTGCCCCACTCGGTGCCGGTGAGTCCGATGTCGGCGTGCACCGGCCCTTCGGCCGACGCCGGGCGCATGGCGACCATCGACACCTGCGGCGCAGGCGTGCTGCCCTGCGCCCCCGGAGGGCCGGACGGGCCGGTGGGCCCGGGCAGCACCACGGCGGCGCCCACGCCGACCATCAGGGCCAGCCCGGCGGCGGCCAGCGTGGTCAGCGCGTACCGGCGCCGGTCCGCGGCGCGTTCCCGACGCCGGCGACGCCGGGCCTCCTCCAGCAGCGCCGGCACCCGGGGTGGGGCTGGCGGCGGCAGGATCTGCTCCAAACCTGCCGGATCGAGACGCCCGAGCAACCCGGGCAGGACGGCGATCTCGGCGACCGCCTCCCGGCACGAGTCGCAGCCGCCAAGGTGCCGCTCGTAGGCCGCCCGATCGGCGGGGGCCAGGGCACCCAGCACGTACGCGCCATCGTCGTGCGCGAACTCGCACCGGGTCATCCCGTCACTCCCATCTCAGCCAGGACCAACCGTAGAGACCGCAGCGCGTAGTGGGTGCGGGACTTCACGGTCCCTGGTGGTACGCCCAGGCGGGACGCCGCCTCGGCCACCGACCGCCCCTGGTAGAAGCACTCCACCAGCACTTCCCGGTGGGTCGGACTGAGCCGGTTCAGCGCCTCGGCGACGGTCCACGCCTCCACCGCCCGCTCGGCCTCGTCGATCACCTCGGGCGGTTCGGGCAGGTCGTCGGTGAACACCTCGCCGACCCGGGTGGACCGCCGCCGCCAGGCGTCGATGGCCAGGTTGCGGGCGGTGGTGAAGAGCCAGGACCGTACCGAGCCGCGTCGTGGGTCCAGTGACTCCGGGTGTCGCCAGGCCCGCAGCAGTGTCTCCTGCACCAGGTCCTCGGCTCGCTGCCGGTCCCCGTTCACCAGCCGCAGGGCATGGGCGTACAGCGCCTCCGCGTGCTCGTCGTGCAGCGCGCGCAGCAGTTGGGCGTCGTGGTCGCTGATGGCGGTCTCCTCGCTTCCGGCGCGCGTCCGGCGGTGCGTCCGCTCAGAAATACGTGCAGTCACGCCGATCAGTTCAGCCCGAGGTCAGACCGGTTGGGTGGTGTGTCATCGGCAGAGGTGTTCACGCACGGTTCAGATCGTGGCCGACGAGCGCTCACCACGTCCTCCTAGCGTCCGCCTGGTACGCCGCCTGTCGTGCCACCGACTTTTCTGGAGGCCTCTCCCATGAGCGACCGTCCCCGGCTGCTCCCCCTGTTGACCGGCAACCGTCACGGCACCCGTGACGCCATGACCTGCCTGTACCGCTGCGGAAACGCCTGTGACCACCCGGTCCCGAACAACTCCGACAACGCGTACTTCGGAGACGTGGTGAACGCGGAGGTCTCGCGGCGCGGCGTGGTCCGGGCCGGCGCGGTCGGCGCGTTGGTCCTCGGCTTCGGCGGCGCGGCAGCCGGCGCGCTGGCCGGGGCGGCCCCCGCCATGGCGGCCCCCACCACCCCGGACGTCCCGGAGGCCTTCGGTTTCGGTCGTCCCAGCACCGGTGTCGGCAACGGCGCGCTCACCTTCAAGCCGATCCCGCCGAACAAGCTGGACACCCTGGTCGTTCCGAACGGCTACGACCACGCCGTGGTGATCAAGTGGGGTGACCCGGTGCTGCCGGGCGCGCCGGAGTTCAACCTGCACCACCAGACCGCTGCGGCGCAGTCCAAGCAGTTCGGTTACAACAACGACTTCGTGGGCGTGCTGCCGCTGGACAAGCAGGGCAAGCGGGCGCTGCTCGTGGTCAACCACGAGTACACCAACGAAGACCTGATGTTCCCCGGCTTCCCCGGCCTGGACGGGCTCTCCGTGGAGCAGCTGCGCACCGCCATGGCCGCGCACGGCATGTCCGTGGTCGAGTTGGAGCGGGTCGCGGGCACCGGGCAGTGGAAGCCGGTCGACAACGGCCGCCGGCCGTACAACCGGCGGGTCACCGCGCTCAGCACCAAGTTCGACCTGACCGGCCCGGCCGCTGGCTCGGCCTGGCTGAAGACCGCCGCCGACCCCAAGGGTCGTACGGTCGTCGGCACGCTGAACAACTGCGCCGGTGGCGTGACCCCGTGGGGCACTGTGCTCTCCGGCGAGGAGAACTTCAACCAGTACTTCGTCGGTGCGGACGCCGCCCCGGCCGAGCTGAAGCCGAAGCTGGACCGGTACGGCATCAGCACCGCCAGCCGCTACCCCAGCGGCAGCCGCAAGTGGGAGCGTGCCGACGAGCGCTTCGATCTGGCCAGGCACCCCAACGAGGCGCACCGGTTCGGTTGGATCGTCGAGATCGACCCGTTCGACCCGGAGAGCCGCCCGCGTAAGCACACCGCGATGGGCCGGTTCAAGCACGAGGGCGCGAACGTGATCGTCGCGAAGGACGGTCACGTGGTCGCGTACATGGGCGACGACGAGCGGTTCGACTACCTCTACAAGTTCGTCTCGGACAAGAAGTTCATGAAGGGCAACTCCTGGGCTGCCCGCAAGCACAACCTGACCCTGCTGGAGTCCGGCACGCTCTACGTGGCGAAGCTCGACCAGACCAGCGCCGCCGAGATCGACGGCTCGGGCAAGCTCCCCACCGATGGCGCGTTCAACGGCCGCGGTCGCTGGATCAAGCTGGTCAGCGGCAACCGGTCGTTCGTCGACGGGATGACCACCGCGGACGTGCTCACCTTCACCCGGCTCGCCGGCGACAAGGTCGGCGCGACCAAGATGGACCGCCCCGAGGACGTCGAGCCGAGCCTGCTCACCGGCAAGGTGTACGTGGCACTGACCAACAACACCGACCGTGGCAAGGCCGACAAGGCAGCCGCCGACGAGGCCAACCCGCGCAACGCCAACAAGCACGGGCAGATCCTGGAGCTGGTCGAGGATCGCAACGACAACGCCGCCGAGACCTTCGCCTGGTCACTGCCGATCGTCTGCGGCGACCCGACCGACTCGTCGACCTTCTTCGCCGGGTACGACAAGACCAAGGTCTCCCCGATCTCCTGCCCGGACAACGTCGCCTTCGACGCCACCGGCAACCTGTGGATCTCCACCGACGGCAACGCGCTGGGCAGCAACGACGGCTTGTTCGCCACCGCTCTGGAGGGCCCGGAGCGGGGTCACCTCAAGCAGTTCCTGACCGTGCCGCTCGGAGCGGAGACCTGCGGGCCGTTCATCACCGGCGACAACCGCTCGGTCTTCGTCGCGGTACAGCACCCGGGTGAGATCACCGGCGCCTCGGTGGAGAACCCGGCCTCGAACTGGCCCGACGGCGACTACGCCAAGCCGGGCGTGGTGGTCACCTGGCGCCTCGACGGCGGCCCGGTGGGGAGCTGACGTTACCCCTGCGGCCGGCAGGTCGCTGACGTTACTCAGGCGGTCCGGCGCTGGACCGCCACGAGAGGCCCTCTCCCAGCCTGGGAGAGGGCCTCTCGGTGTTGGTGCGGTCAGGTGTCGGCGGCGATGCCGTCGGCGACGCTGCGGGCCACGGTGAGCAGCTTGGCTCGTACCACCCGGGCGGAGGTCATCATCTCGCTGGCCGGCAAGGCGCAGGCCAGCACGACGCGGCGTTCCATGTCCTTGTCCGGCGCGACGAGCACCGCCGCGCAGGCCACCCCCTGGCGGAACTGCCCCATCTCCAACTGCATGCCGCGCCGGTCACCGGCGGCCAGGTCGGCCTCGAACGTTTCAGTGGTCGTCAGCGTGGCCGTGGTGAATGGGCGCATGCCGTACTCCCGCAGATAGCGGTGGCGCTGGTCCGCGGTGAGAGTGGCGAGCAGCGACTTGCCGAGGGCGGTCGCGTGCGCCCCCTCGTCGAAGCCGGGGACCAGGTCCTCCAGGTACGGCGAGCGGTGCCCCTCCGCAACCGCCGTGAGGGCCACCTGACCGCCGACGAAGCGACCAAGGTAGTGGCTGTAGCCGGTGTCCAGAGCAGCCCGCCGCAGCGTCTCACCGACCGCTGGAGGGCCCCGGAACGCGGTCACCAGCTCCCGGTAGCGGTCGGCCACCTCCAGCCCCACGATGTACGTGCCGTCCTCGCGACGGATCACGTAGCCCTCGTAGGCGAGCGTGCGGACCAGGTGGTAGGTGGTGGCCACGGTCAACTCGCACCGCCGGGCGATCTGCTTGACGGTCAGGCCCTTCGGGGCGCGACCGACCGACTCCAGCACCCGCAGCGCTCGGGACACGCTGCGGATCAGGTCCGAAGGTTCTGCCAAGGGGTCGCGCACAACCACCTCCGCCGCCGGGGACTTACACCATATGAAAAACAGGCCCGGTGCGAAATGCCTGTTCGGGTGGAGGATGCCAGATCACCATCCACAGGATGTGCCCCACCGGTCACGATGAGTGCTCTGAGCAGGGTTCGCGTAAGTTTGCCGGACGATGACCAACACCGTCCCAACCCCCGAGTCGACCATCGCCCGGCCCCGGCCGATCAAGGCGAGCGCCAGCGCAGTCGCCACCACCGTGGCCTGCGTACTGCCCGTCTTCCTGCTCGGTGGTCTCGCCGTGCAGATGGGCGCGGACCTGAGCTTCTCCCCGGCCGGCCTGGGTTTGGCCGTGGCCGTCTACTTCGGGGTCAGCGCGCTGGCCTCGGTGCCCTCCGGCCGCCTGGTCGAGCGGTACGGGCCGGCCCTGATGGCCCGCTGCGGCATCGTGCTGGCCGCCGGGTCGATGCTGGCCGTGGCCGCTCTCGCCCGGTCGTACCCGGTGCTGGTCGGGTTGCTGGCGCTCAGCGCGACGGCGAACGCGCTCGGCCAGTTGGCCAGCAACACCGCGCTGGCCCAGCACGTGCCGGCCCGACGACAGGGGCTCTCGTTCGGCATCAAGCAGGCCGCCATTCCGGTCTCCACCCTGCTGGCCGGCGTGGCGGTGCCCACCATCGCGCTCACCGTCGGCTGGCGCTGGGCGTTCGTGGCCGCCGCCGTCGCCGCGTTGACGACGCTGCCCGCCGTACCCCGGCAGTTGCCCGGCCTGGCGCGGCGGGCTGGCGCCTCGCGCGCGGGTCGGGCGACGACGGCGTTGGTGGTGATCGGCGCGGCGGCGACGCTGGCCTCAGCCGCCGCCAACGCGCTGGGCACCTTCCTGGTGGACTCCGCCGCGGCGCGGGGGCTGTCGCCGGGCCTCGCCGGCCTCACCCTGACCCTGGGCAGCGCGGTCTGCGTGGCGGCCCGGGTGGGTGCTGGCTGGTTGGCCGATCGCCGCGACACCGGTCACGTCGCCCTCATCGCCGCGATGCTGGTCGTCGGCGCGGCCGGCCTGGGCCTGCTCGCGTTGACCGGCCCGGTGCCGCTGATGGTCGGCGTGGTGCTCGGCTTCGGCCTGGGCTGGGCCTGGCCCGGCCTGATGAACTTCGCCGTGGTCCGGCTCCACCCACAGTCACCGGCCGCCGCCACCTCGATCACCCAGACCGGGGTGTACGCGGGCGGCTGTCTCGGCCCGCTGAGCCTCGGCCCACTCGCGGCCCACCTCGGCTACCCCGCCATGTGGACCACCGCAGCGGTGGCGATGCTGCTCGCCGCCGCCCTCATGCTCGTCGGCAGCCGCCTGTTGACCCGCGTATCCGCCGGCGCGAGCCAGGGCGTGGATCAGCTGGTGCGGTCGGCGATGTAGTCGCAGAGCGATTCGAGAGCCTGGCGGGACGGACCCTGCGGCAGCGGGGCCAGGCGTGCGCGGGCGTCCTCGGCGTAACTGCGAACGGTCTCCCGGGCCCGCTTGAGCGCCGGGCTCTCCCGGAGCAGCCCCAACGCCTCCGCGTGCAGGGCGTCGTCGGTCAGCGGGCCGGTCGCCAGGATCTCCCGCAGACGCATCGAGGACGCGTCGGAGTCGTCCGCCGCGCGGGCGTAGAGCACCGGCAGCGTCGGGACACCCTCGCGCAGGTCCGTGCCGGGCGTCTTGCCCGACTGCACCGACTCGGAGGCGATGTCCAGCAGATCGTCGGAGAGCTGGAAGGCGACGCCGATCGTCTCGCCGTACCCGGCGAGGGCCTCGACGTGCTCCACCGGGGCGCCACCGAACATGCCGCCGAAGCGGGCCGACGTGGCGATCAGCGAGCCGGTCTTCTCCGCGATCACGTTCAGGTAGTGGGCCACCGGGTCGTCGCCGGCGCGCGGACCCACGGTCTCCGCGATCTGGCCGTGCACCAGCCGGGCGAAGGTGCGCGCCTGCAACCGGACCGCTTCGGGGCCCAGATCGGCGGCGATGTCCGCCGCACGGGCGAAGAGGTAGTCGCCGACCAGGATGGCGACCGAGTTGGTCCAGCGGGAGTTCGCGCTCGGCGCGCCCCGGCGGACGGCAGCCTCGTCCATCACGTCGTCGTGGTAGAGGGTGGCGAGGTGCGTGAGCTCCATCACCACGGCGGCCGGGACCACCTGCGGGCCGCTGGGGTCACCGAACTGGGCGCCGAGCGCCACCAGCAGCGGCCGGAAGCGCTTCCCGCCGGCCTCGACGAGGTGCCGGGCAGCCTCGGTGACGAACGGGTCGGCGCTGGCCACACTGGCCCGCAGCTCGACCTCGACCGTGTCCAGCACACCCAGCACGGACGCCTCGACGCGAGGATCGACGAGGTTGAGACCGACCGCGCCAAACTGACTCGTGCTCGCCCGACCCCGTCGACCGCCGGAGCCGGAGGCACCTGAACGCTCGCCCGCCGGATTCACCACGCTATCAACCATGCCACATGCGTTCGACCTGCTCCGGGCCGGGGATACGCACTGGGGGCCGGCACGTGAACACGTGCCGACCCCCAGTGATCGAACCCTCGGTCAACGAACGAATTCGGCAGCTCCGGTGGCCAGATCGAGCAGCGGTGCCGGGGCGACGCCCAGCACCAGAGTGGCCAGCACACCGATCATCAGCGCGGCGGCGGTGAGCCCACCGGGCACCGTGACGGTCGGGGTGGACTCGCCCGGCTCGGAGAGCCACATCATCACCACGACCCGCAGGTACGGGAACGCCAGCACCATGCTGGTCAGCACACCGGCGATCACCAGCCAGGCCTGACCACCGTCCAGCGCCGGCCCGAAGATGGCGAACTTGCTGGTGAAACCGCTGGTCAGCGGGATACCGGCGAACGCGAGCAGGATGAAGGTGAACAGCCCGGCGAAGAACGGCGACCGTCGGCCCAGCCCGGCCCAGCGGGACAGGTGGGTGGCCTCCCCGTCGGCGTCGCGCACCAGGGTCACCACCGCGAACGCGGCCAGCACCGAGAAGCCGTACGCGACCAGGTAGAACATCGTGCCGGAGAGCCCGTCACGGCTCGGTGCCAGCACACCGACCAGCAGGTAGCCGGCGTTGGCGATCGAGGAGTACGCGAGCAGCCGCTTGATGTCGGTCTGGGTGACCGCCAGCACCGCACCGACCAGCATGGTCAGCACCGCCACCGCGCCGAGCACCGGCGTGAAGTCCCAGGCTGCATCGGCGAACGCGACGTGGAAGACCCGCAGCAGCGCACCGAACGCGGCGACCTTGGTGCAGGCCGCCATGAAGCCGGTGACCGGCGTCGGCGCACCCTGGTAGACGTCCGGGGTCCAGACGTGGAACGGTGCCGCCGCGGCCTTGAAGAGCAGGCCGATGGCGAGCAGCGCCATGCCGGCGAAGAGCAGCACCTGGCTGGCCGGAGACTCGCTCACCGCCGCGTTGATGGTGGCGAAGTCGACGCCGGCCGTACGGCCCGGAATGCCGGCGGTGAAGCCGTAGATCAGGGCCACGCCGAACAGGAAGAACGCGGAGGCGTACGCGCCGAGCAGGAAGTACTTCATCGCCGCCTCCTGGCTCAGCAGGCGCCGGCGACGGGCCAGCGCGCAGAGCAGGTAGAGCGGCAGGGAGAAGACCTCCAGCGCGATGAACATGGTCAGCAGGTCGTTCGCCGCCACGAAGATCAGCATGCCGCCGATCGCGAACGTGATGAGCGGGTAGACCTCGGTGAGGCCGTTGCGCCCCTCGGCCTGTCGCCGGTCGTCGGCCGACTCGGCGGTCACCGCGGCCTGGGCGACGAACGCCCCGCCCCGCTCGACCGAGCGGTCACCGATCAGCAGCAGCGCCATCGCGGCCAGCACCAGGATCGCGCCCTGGAGGAACAGCGTCGGCCCGTCCACCGCGATGGCCTGGCCGGCGGTGATCATCCGCTCGTCGGCGTTGAGGACCACCATGGTCAGCGCCGCGAGCACCGCCAGCAGAGCCAGCGTCAACTGCACCACGTGCCGCCAGCGCCGAGGCACGAAGGCCTCGACCAGCACACCGAGCAAGGCGGTGCCCAGCATGATCAGGATTGGAGAGAGCGCCGCGTAGTCGATCGACGGCAGGTTCAGCTCGGTCACGGGGCCAGCCTTTCGTTCGCGGCTGCGGGGCTCGCAAGCTCACTCCTCGCGCTCACCGGCCTGCCTCCTGGACGGTGCCCCCAACGGACGGGGCCGGGTCGGTTCTGCCGATGTCGTCCATGGTCGCCTGGACGGCCGGGTTGATCACGTCAGTGACCGGCTTGGGGAAGAAGCCGAGCAGCACGATCAGTGCGATCAACGGGGCGACCACGATCTTCTCGCGCAGGTTGAGGTCCCGGCGCATGCCGTCGACCTCGGTCAACGCCGGGTTGAGCGTGCCCTGCGTGGTGCGCTGCACCATCCACAGCACGTACGCGGCGGCCAGGATGATGCCGAGCGTGGCGATGACGGCCACCGGCTTGTTCACCGTGAAGGTGCCGATCAGCACCAGGAACTCGGAGATGAACGGCGCGGTCCCCGGCAGCGCGAGCGAGGCGAGACCGGCGAAGAAGAGCACCCCGGCGAGCACCGGGACCAACTTGCCGGCGCCACCGAAGTCACTGATCAGCGCCGAGCCCCGCCGGGAGATCAACATGCCGACCACCAGGAACAGCAGGCCGGTCGCCAGGCCGTGGTTGAGCATGTAGAGCACCGCACCGGTGCCGGCCTGCGTGGTGAACGCGAAGATGCCCACCCCGATGAAACCGAAGTGCGCGATCGAGGTGTACGACACCAGCCGCTTGAGGTCGTTCTGACCGACCGCCAGCAGCGCGGCGTAGACGATGCCGATCACGCCCAGCGCCAGCGCCCACGGTGCGAACCACTTCGACGCCTCGGGGAACAGCGGCAGGCAGTAGCGCAGGATCCCGAACGTTCCCACCTTGTCGAGCACACCGACGAGCAGTGCCGCGGCACCCGCCGGGGCCGCGCCACCGGCATCGGGGAGCCAGGTGTGGAACGGGAAGAACGGTGCCTTGATGGCGAACGCGAGGAAGAAGCCGAGGAACAGCCAACGCTCGGTGCCGGTGCTGATGTCGACCTGCGACAGCGCCTGCCAGTCGAAGGTCTTTCCGCCGACCACCCACAGCCCGATCACCGCGGCCAGCATGAACAGGCCGCCGACGAGGGAGTAGAGGAAGAACTTCACTGCCGCGTACTGCCGCTGGTGGCCGCCGTAGCTGCCGATGAGGAAGTACATCGGGACCAGCATGACCTCGAAGAACACGTAGAACAGGAAGACGTCGGCGGCGGCGAAGACGCCGATCATCGTGCACTCGAGGACCAGCAGCAGCGCGAAGTAGACGGGCACCGAACGCTTCGACGACTCCGCGTCGTGCCAGGACGCCAGGATCACCAGCGGCACCAGCACCGCGATCAGCATCAGCATCACCAGCGCGATGCCGTCGGCGGCGAAGGTGAAGCTGACGCCCCAGTTCGGGATCCACGAGTACGACTCGCGGAACTGGAACCGGTCACCGCCGGCGTTGAAGCTGACCCACATCACCACCGAGAGCACCAGCACCAGCAGCGACCAGGCGAACGCCACCTGCTTGGCCAGGTCCGGCCGGCTTCGCGGCAGGAAGGCCACCACCAGGGCGCCCACCAGTGGCGCCACGGTGAGCACCGAGAGGAACGGGAAGTTGGACATTATGCGGCCTTACCTCCGTCGTCACTGCGTGGTCCGCCGGCGCGGGCGGCCGGAAAGAGGTCGATCACGCCAACCACCCCGCCTGCACCGCCAGGAACGCCGCCATCACCAGCAGCGCGCCGGCCAGGATCGAGGTGGCGTACGAGCGGACGAAGCCGGTCTGCAACCGCCGGAGCCGACCAGAGCCACCGCCGACCGCGGCGGCTAGCCCGTTGACGAGCCCGTCGATGCCCCGGTTGTCGAGGTAGACCAGCGCCCGGGTGAGGAAGATGCCCGGCTTCTCGAAGACCGCCTCGTTGACCGCGTCGGTGTAGAGGTTGCGCCGGGCGGCGGTTACCAGCACCCCGGCCGGCTGCGGCGCGGTGGCCGTGCCAGCCCGGAACAGGAACCAGGCCAGCCCCGCGCCGAGCACCGTGACCAGCAGCGACAGGAACGTGATCACCTCGTGGGAGAGCACCCCGTGCGCCTCACCGGCGGCTTCCTCGCCGAGCACCGGGCTCAACCAGGAGGCGACCCCGCCGTTCAGGACCATCAGTCCGCCGGCCGCCACCGACCCGGCGGCCAGGAGGATCAGCGGGATGGTCATCAGCATCGGTGACTCGTGCGGGTGCTCGATGTCCTCGGTCCACCGCTTCGGACCGTGGAACGTGAGCACGAACAGCCTGGTCATGTAGAACGCGGTCAGCCCGGCGCCGAGCAGCGCGGCCCCGCCGTAGAGCCAGGCGGTCCAGTCCTCCCGCTCGAAGGCGCTCGCGATGATCGGCTCCTTCGAGAAGTAGCCGGAGAGCGGCGGGAGGCCGATGATCGCCAGCCAGCCCATCATGAAGGTCAGCCAGGTGATCTTCATGTGCTTCCAGAGGCCACCGAACCGCCGGATGTCCACCTGGTCCTTCATGCCGTGCATGACCGAGCCGGCGCCCAGGAACATGTTGGCCTTGAAGAACCCGTGTGCCAGCAGGTGGATGATCGCCAGCGCGTACGCGCCACCGCCCAGGCCGACGCCGAGGAACATGTAACCGATCTGGCTCACCGTCGACCAGGCGAGCACCCGCTTGATGTCGTCCTTCGCGGCGCCGATGATGCAGCCCATCAGCAGGGTGAGTGCGCCGACGCTGAGCACCACGAGTTGGAGCGTCGAGTTGGCGGAGAAGATCGGGTTGGACCGGGCGATCAGGTACACACCCGCCGTGACCATGGTGGCCGCGTGGATGAGCGCGGACACCGGGGTCGGGCCCTCCATCGCGTCCGGCAACCACGCCTGCAGCGGGAACTGACCGGACTTCCCGGCCGCGCCCAGCAGCAGCAACAGGCCGAGCACCAACACGGTGGTGCTCGTCATCGCGCCAACGCCGTTGAACACCTCGTCGTACTGGGTGGTGCCCAGAGTGGCGAACATGATGAAGATGCCGATGGCCAGGCCGGTGTCACCGACCCGGTTCATCAGGAACGCCTTCTTGCCGGCGGTGGCCGCGCTCGGCCGCCCGTACCAGAAGGAGATCAGCAGGTACGACGCCAGACCGACGCCCTCCCAGCCGAAGTAGAGCATCACGTAGTTGTTGCCCAGCACCAGCAGCAGCATCGCCGCGACGAACAGGTTGAAGTACGCGAAGAACCGGCGGCGGCCCGCATCGTGCGCCATGTACTCCACCGCGTACAGGTGGATCAGGAAGCCCACCCCGGTGATCAGCAGCACGAAGACCGCGGCCAGTGGGTCGAACAGCAGGCCGAAGTCGACGCGCAGGTCACCGACCGCGATGAAGTCCCAGAGGCTCAGCTCGACCGACTTGTTCTCCAGCCCACGCAACTGGAAGAAGAACGAGAGGCCGAGCACGAACGCGGCACCGATGGCGGCGACGCCCAACCAGTGCCCCCAGCGGTCGGCGCGCCGGCCGAGCAGCAGCAGGACGGCCGCGCTGAGCAGCGGGATCGCCACCAGCAGCCAGACGCTCCCGAGCAGCCCCGTGGCCTGGGCGTATTCCACAGTCTCTTCCACCGGTGGGCCCCTTAGTACTTGAGCAGGTTGGCGTCGTCGACACTCGCCGAGCGTCGCGTCCGGAAGATGGACATGATGATCGCGAGCCCGACCACGACCTCGGCCGCCGCCACCACCATCACGAAGAACGCCATGATCTGGCCGTTGAGGTCACCGTTGATCCGGCTGAAGGTGACCAGCGTCAGGTTGGCCGCGTTGAGCATCAGCTCCACGCACATGAACAGCACGATCGCGTTGCGCCGGATCAGCACGCCGGCCGCGCCGATGGTGAACAGCACCGCGGCGAGGACCAGGTAGTAGTTCGGCTCGACCGAGAAGAAGGAATCCATCAGTTGTTCGTCCCCTTCAGCGAGGTCTCCTCGGCGGTCAGCTCGCGCTGCGGAAGGATCGCCGGGGTGCTGCGGTCGGTCAGGCGGCCGTCGGGCAACCGGGCCGGGGTGGCCACCGAGGAGGAGGTCGCGAAGACGCCCGGGCCCGGCTTCGGGCCGGGGTAGTTGCCCGGGGCGAAGCGAGCCCGCATGGTCGACGGCTGGTCGATCTTGTCCTGCTTACGCCGCTCGACGTGAGCCAGCACCATGGCGCCAACCGCCGCGGTGATCAGCAGCGCCGAGGTCAGCTCGAACGCGAAGACGTACTTGGTGAACAGCAGCCGGGCGATGCCCTGCACGTTCCCCTCCGCGTTGACCTGCTCCAGGCCGACCGCGGTGGTCTTCCCCAGCGCCTGGAAGACGCCAGTGCCGACGAGGCCGGCGAAGCCCAGGCCGAGCACGATCGCGGCGACCCGCTGGCCGCGCAGCGTCTCGATCAGCGAGTCCGTGGAGTCCCGGCCGACAAGCATCAGCACGAAGAGGAACAGCATCATGATCGCGCCGGTGTAGACGATGATCTGCACCATGCCGATGAACGGACCGGCCTGGAGCACGTAGAACACGCCCAGGCAGAGCATGGTCAGCACCAGCCAGAGCGCCGAGTGCACGGCGTTGCGCGCGGCCACCATCCCGATCCCGCCGACCAGCGCGAGCGGGGCCAGGATCCAGAAGGTGACCGCCTCGCCGCCGGACACCGAGCCCGCCGCGGCGAGGACCGTAGACGTGGTCATGCTCCCTCTCCCTTGCCGGCCGCCACGCGCTGGGCGGCCTGCTCGGCGCCCGGGAACGTCACCCCGGGGTGCTCCTCGACCTGGTAGCCGCCGGGGCTCATCGGGGACTTCTCCGCACCGGCGGAGGTCCCCGGGTTGTCCAGCGCGCCGACGTAGTAGTCCTTCTCGCTGTCACCCAGCCGCATCGGGTGCGGCGGCTGCTCCATGCCCTCGAGCAGCGGCGCGAGCAACTGCTCCTTGGTGAAGATCAGGTCCTGCCGGTTGTCCCGGGCCAACTCGTACTCGTTGCTCATGGTGAGCGACCGGGTCGGGCAGGCCTCGATGCACAGCCCGCAGAAGATGCACCGGGCATAGTTGATCTGGTAGATGCTGGCGTACCGCTCACCCGGCGAGAAGCGCTCCTCGTCGGTGTTGTCGCCACCCTCGACGTAGATCGCGTCCGCCGGGCAGGCCCACGCGCACAGCTCGCAGCCGATGCACTTCTCCAGGCCGTCCGGGTGCCGGTTGAGGATGTGCCGCCCGTGATAGCGCGGCGCCGACACCGGCGGCTTGAACGGGTAGTCGGTCGTGACGACCTTCCTGAACATGTGCGAGAAGGTGACACCGAATCCCTTGAACGTTCCGGTGATCGCGCCCACGTCACACCTCCCTGGAGTCCGAGCCGGCAACGATGTTGGCCGGCTCCCGCTCGGCGACCACGCGCGTGATACGCGGGCTCGGTGGTACCTGAAGATCCATCGGCGGCAGCGGGAAGCTCCCGTACGGCCGGTTGTCGACCTGTTCCTGTGCCGTCGGCTTCGGCTGCGGCCGGCGGCTGGGCCAGAACAGCGTGGCGATCAGCAGGAGGCCGGCCGGGATGCCGACGGCGATCACCTTGCCGCGGGTGTCCCAGTCCTCGATGGACCGGAGGCCCGACAGGACCAGGATCCAGACCAGGTTGATCGGCAGCAGCACCTTCCAGCCGAGGCGCATGAACTGGTCGTAGCGCAGCCGGGGCAGCGTGCCGCGCAGCCACACGAAGACGAAGACCAGCGCGATCACCTTGCCGAAGAACCAGAGCATCGGCCACCAACCGGAGTTGGCGCCCTCCCAGATGGTGATCGGCCACGGCGCTCGCCAACCACCGAGGAACAGCGTGGTGGTGACCGCGGACATCGTCACCATCGCGACGTACTCGCTGAGCATGAAGAGCGCGAACTTCAGCGAGCTGTATTCGGTCATGAAGCCCGCGACCAGCTCGGACTCGGCCTCGGGCAGGTCGAACGGCGCCCGGTTGGTCTCACCCACGGTGGCGATGAAGAAGATGACGAAGCTGGGCAGCAGCAGGATCGCGTACCAGCCCGGTGCCGGGATCTCCCAGCCGTTGATGGTCAGCCGCGTGGCGTCGCCCTGAGCGGCGACGATCCCGCTGGTGCTCATCGTGCCCGCCGTCATGAAGACCGCCACGATGCTCAGCCCCATGGCGACCTCGTAGGAGATCATCTGGGCACTCGACCGCAGACCGCCGAGGAGCGGGTACGTCGAGCCGGAGGCCCAACCGCCCAGCACGATGCCGTAGACGCCCATCGAGGAGCAGGCCAGCAGCAGCAGCACCGCCACCGGCACGTCGGTGACCTGCAACGGCGTGTGGTGGCCGAAGATGCTCACCATCGGGCCGAACGGCACCACCGACAGAGCGGTGACCGCGCAGATCACCGAGATGGTCGGCGCGAAGAAGTAGACGACCTTGTCGGCCGCCTTCGGCAGGATGTCCTCCTTGAAGGCCATCTTCAGGCCGTCGGCGAGGGTCTGCAGCAGACCGAAAGGACCGACCTGGTTGGGACCGGGCCGCACCTGCATGTAACCGACCACGCGCCGCTCGAACCAGACACCGAGCAGGGTGGCCAGCAGACCGAAGGCGAACGCGAAGACGATCTTGCCGAGAACCAGCCACCACGGATCCCGGCCGAAGTCGGCAAGCGTCGGATCCTGGGCCAGGATTGACGGAGTCACTGTGCCCGCCTTTCGTTCGCGACTGCGAGGCTCACTCGCTGCGCTCGTTCACTCCGCGCGCTCACTGGTTACCCCCGGAGTTGAGGAGCGGACCCGGGAGGCCGGTCTCGTCGGCCGCCACGCGCCCGGCCGGGATGGCCGTACCCGTTGCGGGGACCGAGATCCGGACGACCGCGCCGGACGTCGCCCCGAGGCTGCGTCGCACGGTCGAGCCGGGTGAGTTGGTCGGCAGCCAGACCACGCCGTCCGGCATTTCGGTGAGCTCGGCCGGCAGGGTCAGTGCCCCCCGGTCGGTGCCGACCGTGACCGCGTCACCGTCGACGACACCGAGCGCCTCGGCGGTGCCCTTGCCCAGCCGGACCACCGGCGGGCGGGCGGTGCCGGCGAGGTTCTCGTCGCCGTCGGTCAGGGTGCCGAGGTCAACCAGCTGGTGCCAGGTGGCCAGCACGGCCTCCCCGTCGCCCGGGTGCGGCACCCGGCCCGGCGCCACCGACGGCGCGGCCGGCCGAGTCGTGCGCGTCGCCGGCAGCGTGCCCAGCTCGCGACGCACGCTCGGCACATCCGCGGTGCCGAGCCGCACATCGAGCAGCGCGGCCAGCGCGTCGAGCACCCGACCGTCGGTCATCGCCGCGGTGTTCAGCACCGGCTCGAACGGGCGCAGCCGGCCCTCCCAGTCCAGGAAGCTGCCGGCCTTCTCGACCACCGGGGCGATCGGCAGCACCACGTTCGCCCGCCGGGTCACCGCGCTGCTGCGCAGCTCCAGGCTGACCAGGAACGGCACCGCGTCCAGGGCAGACTCGGCCAGTCGCGGGTCGGCCAGGTCCGCCGGGTCGACACCGCCGACGACCAACGCGCCGAGCTGACCGTTGGCCGCCGCGACGAGGATGCCGTCGGTGTCCCGACCAGCCTGGCTCGGGATCACCCCGGCCGGGATGTCCCACGCCTCACCCAGCTCGGCCCGGGCGGCCGGCTCGGTGACGAGCCGTCCACCGGGGAGCAGGTTGGGCAGGCAGCCCGCGTCGACCGCGCCGCGGTCACCCGCGCGCCGTGGCACCCAGGCAAGCTTCGCGCCGGTACGCCGGGCCACGTCCGCCGCGGCGGAGAGGCCACCCGGCACACTGGCCAGCCGCTCGCCGACGATCAGGATCGCGCCCGGTGCGCTCAGCGCCTCGGCGACCGTGGCGTGCTCGGCGAGCACGCTGGCCTCCTCGCCCGGCACGACCCGGGCCAGCTTGGCACCGAGCTTCTCCAGGCCGCGGGTGGCGAACGGCGCCAGCGCGTACACCGTCAGGGTCTTCTTCAGGTACGCCTTGCGCAGCCGCAGGAAGAGGATCGGGCACTCCTCCTCCGGCTCCAGGCCGACAAGCACGACCGCCGGCGCGTTCTCCACGTCGGTGTAGGTGACGTCGGTGACCCCGGCGACCGAGCTGGCCAGGAAGTCGGCCTCCTCGCGGGAGACCGGCCGGGCCCGGAAGTCGATGTCGTTGGTGTTCAACGCGACCCGGGCGAACTTCGCGTACGCGTACGCGTCCTCGACGGTCAGCCGACCACCGGTGAGCACCGCCGTGCCCTGCCCGCTCTCCCGTGCCGCGTGCAGCCCCTCGGCAGCCACGGTGAGCGCCTCGCTCCAGGAGGCCTCGCGCAGCTCACCGGTGTGCTCGTCGCGGACCAGCGGGGTGGTCAGCCGGTCGGTGGCCCGGGTGTACTGGAAGCCCCACCGGCCCTTGTCGCAGTTCCACTCCTCGTTCACCGCGGGCTCGTCGCCGGCCAGCCGCCGCAGCACCTTGCCGCGCCGCCAGTCGGTGCGCTGCCCGCAGCCGGCCGAGCAGTGCTCGCAGACGCTCGGGCTGGAGACCAGGTCGAACGGGCGGGCCCGGAAACGGTACTGGGCGCCGGTCAGAGCGCCCACCGGGCAGATCTGCACCGTGTTGCCGGAGAAGTAGGAGTTGAACGGGACATCCCCGGCGTCGCCCTCTTCGCCGTACGCGTCGTCCCGGTAGATGTTGATCTCCTCGGCGGACGACCGGCCCATCAGGTCGATGAACTTGTCGCCGGCGATCTCCTCGGAGAACCGGGTGCACCGCTGGCAGAGCACGCAGCGCTCGCGGTCCAGCAGCACCTGGCTGCTGATCGCCATCGGCTTCTCGTACTCCCGCTTGTGCTCGTGGAAGCGCGAGTCGGTGCGGCCGGTGGACATCGCCTGGTTCTGCAGCGGGCACTCGCCGCCCTTGTCACACATCGGGCAGTCGAGCGGGTGGTTGAGCAGCAGCAGCTCCATCACCCCCTCCTGCGCCTTCTTGGCGACCGGGGAGGTGACCTGCGTGCGAACGACCATGCCGTCGGCGACGGTCTGGGTGCAGGAGGCGACCGGCTTGCGCTGCCCCTCCACCTCGACCAGGCACTGCCGGCACGCGCCGGCCGGGGCCAGCAATGGGTGGTCGCAGAACCGGGGGATCTCGGTGCCCATCTGCTCGGCGACCCGGATCAGCAGCGTCCCCTTGGGGGCGGTGACCTCGACGCCGTCGATGGTGAGCGTGACGGTCTCGGTCTGCTTGGCTACATCAGTCATCAGTGCGCCCCTACCAGGGTCTTCTCTGACAGCTTCGGTGCGGTCCGTCCCTCGATGTAGTCGAGGTAGTCCTGCTTGAAATACTTGAGTGACGAGGTCACCGAGCTGGTCGCGCCGTCACCCAGGCCACAGAACGAACGGCCGAGGATGTTGTCGCAGGTGTCCAGCAGGGTGTCCAGGTCCTCGTGGGTGCCCTGACCGGCGAGGATCCGCCGGTAGACCCGAACCATCCAGTAGTTGCCCTCGCGGCACGGGGTGCACTTGCCGCACGACTCGTGGTGGTAGAACTCCAGCCACCGGTAGGTCGCGTACACCGGGCAGTCCTGGTCGGAGAAGATCTGGGTGGCCGTGGTGCCCAGGATCGAGCCGGCCGCCGCCACACCCTCGAAGTCCAGTGGTACGTCCAGGTGCTCGGCGGCAAGCAGCGGAGTGGACGATCCTCCCGGGGTCCAGAACCGCAGGTTGTGCCCGGGCTGCATCCCCCCGGCCAGCTCCAGCAGCTCGCGCAGCGTGACGCCCATCGAGCACTCGAACTGGCCCGGGTTGGCGATCCGGCCGGACAGCGAGTAGATCATCGGCCCGGAGGACTTCTCGGTGCCCATGGACTTCCACCAGTCCGCCCCACCGAGCACGATCGGCGGCACGCTGGCGATGGTGCCGACGTTGTTCACCACCGTCGGGCTCGCGTACAGGCCGTGGGTCGCCGGGAACGGCGGGCGCAACCGGGGCTGACCCCGGAAACCCTCCAGCGAGTCCAGCAGCGCCGTCTCCTCGCCGCAGATGTACGCCCCGGCGCCGGAGTGCACCACCAGCTCCAGGTCGTAGCCGCTGCGCAGGATGTTCCGACCGAGGTAACCCTTGTCGTACGCCTCCTGGACGGCGTTGCGCAGCCGGCGCGCGGCGTGCACCGCCTCGCCGCGGATGTAGATGTAGGCGCGGTTGGCCCGGATCGCGTACGAGGCGATGATCACGCCCTCGACCAGCGCATGCGGGTCGTGGGTCATCAGCGGCAGGTCCTTGCAGGTGCCCGGCTCGCCCTCGTCGGCGTTGACCACCAGGTAGTGCGGCTTGCCATCACCCTGCGGGATGAAGCCCCACTTGAGGCCGGTGGGGAAGCCGGCGCCGCCTCGGCCACGCAGCCCCGAGTCCTTGATCAGCTGGATCAGGTCGTCCGGGTGGGCCTTGAGCGCCTTGCGCAGCGCGGCATAGCCGTCCAACTGCTCGTACGTGCCGATGCGCCAGGCGTCCGGTGACAGCCAGCGCTTGGTCAGCACCGGCGTCAGCTTGGCCAGCGTCTCCGGGCGGGGAGTGGTCACTTCTGGGCCCCCGTTTCGCTCGCGGCGGCGGGATTCGCGCCACCGGCGCTCGCCGACGCTTCGTTGAGGTTGCGCTCCTGCGGGCCAGTGGCATCACCGGCGGGCTTGCCGTCGCTGGCGGGTTCGTTGGCCGCCACACCGGCCGCCTCCGCCTTCTGCGCGTCGCGCGGGACCGGCGGCGAGGTCTCCGCCGGAACCGCGGCGGAAGCGCCGTCGCCACCCTTCACCGGGCTGGCCGGCGTGGCGGGCTCGACGGCGGGCTTCGCGGCGGCCTCGGCGGCCTTCGCCTTCGCCGCCGCCTGGTCCGCCTCGGCCTTGCTGCGGATCGGGGTGTTCGGGTCGAAGCCCGGCACCGAGACACCGTGCTGCTGCGCGAGCCGCAGCCCGCGCAGGGTGGGCTCGCCCGGGCCACCGTCGGCGACCGCGCCGTCGCGATCGTCGGCGAAACCGGCGAGTTGCACCGCCATTTCCTTGAGGGTGCAGAGCCGGGCACCGCGGGTCGGCATCGGCCGCCCACCCGCCCGCAACTCGTCGACCACACCGACCGCGGTGGACGGGTCCACGCCGTCGAAGAAGTCGTAGTTGACGGTCATGACCGGGCCGTAGTCACACGCGGCCAGGCACTCGGCGTGCTCCAGCGTGATCGTGCCGTCGGCGGTCGTCTCGTCGTGCCCGACGCCCAGGTGCTCGGAGAGGGTGTCGTAGATTTCCTGGCCACCGAGCACATTGCACATGGTGTTGGTGCAGACGCTGACCAGGAAGTCACCGGTCGGCTTCCGCTTGTACATCGTGTAGAAGGTGGCCACCGCTCCGACCTGGGCCTTGTTCAGCCCCAGCACCTCGGCGCAGAACGTGACCCCGGCCGGGGAGACGTACCCCTCTTCGGCCTGCACCAGGTGCAGCAGCGGCAGCAGCGCCGAGCGGGACCGGTCCGCCGGGTAACGGGCGATGATCTCGCGCGCCCGCTCCCGGGTCTCGTCAGTGAAAACACTCATCGGCGTCGCCTTCCCGTTCGCGACTGCGGGGCTCGCAAGCTCACTCCTCGCACTCACCTGTCACACCCGCCCATGACCGGGTCCAACGAGGCACCGCCGGCGATCACGTCGGCGATCAGACCGCCCTCGGCCATCGCCGGGAGGGCCTGGAGATTGACGAAGCTCGGCTCCCGGTAGTGCACCCGGTACGGCCGGGTGCCACCGTCGGAGACCGCGTGTACGCCCAACTCGCCGCGGGGCGCCTCGATGGCGACGTACACCTGGCCGGGCGGGACCCGGAAGCCCTCGGTCACCAGCTTGAAGTGGTGGATCAGCGACTCCATCGACTGACCCATGATCTTCGCGACGTGCTCCAGCGAGTTGCCCATGCCGTCGACACCGATGGCCAACTGCGCCGGCCATGCGATCTTGCGGTCGGCGACCATCACCGGGCCCGGACGGAGCCGGTCCAGTGCCTGCTCGACCAGCTTCATCGACTCCCGGATCTCGGCGAGCCGGACCTGGTAGCGGCCCCACACGTCACCGTCGGGGTGGGTCGGCACGTCGAACTCGTACGTCTCGTAGCCGCAGTACGGCATGGTCTTGCGCAGGTCCCACGCGAGGCCGGCGGAGCGCAGCACCGGTCCGGTGATGCCGAGTGCCACACAGCCGGTCACGTCCAGCACCGCGACGTTCTTCGTACGCTCGGTCCAGATCGGCTGACCGGAGAGGAGGTCCTCGTACTCCTTGAGCTTCTTCGGCATCATCTTGAGGAACTCGCGGATCTTGACGATCGCCTCGTCCGGCACGTCCTGAGCCACACCGCCCGGCCGGACGTACGCGTGGTTCATCCGCAGACCGGTGATGGTCTCGAAGATGTCGAGGATGTACTCCCGCTCGCGGAAGCCGTACAGCATGATCGAGATCGCGCCCAGCTCCATGCCGGTGGTGGCCAGCCAGACCAGGTGCGACGAGATCCGGTTGAGTTCCATCATCAGCACGCGGATGGTGGTGGCCCGCTCGGTCACGTCGTCCGTGATGCCGAGCAGCTTCTCGACCGCCAGCGCGTACGCCGTCTCGTTGAAGATCGGGGCGAGGTAGTCCATCCGGGTCACGAACGTCGAGCCCTGGACCCAGTTGCGGTACTCGAGGTTCTTCTCGATGCCGGTGTGCAGGTAGCCGATGACGGAGCGGGCCTCGCGGACCGTCTCGCCCTCCAGCTCCAGGATCAGCCGCAGCACCCCGTGCGTGGACGGGTGCTGCGGACCCATGTTGACCACGATCCGCTCGTCGTTGATCGGGTCGGTGCCCGCGACGATCGTGTCCCAGTCCCCGCCGGTGACGGTGAAGACCCGCCCCTCGTCGGTCTCGCGCTCGCTGGCGTAGTTCGACGTCGTCACTGGTACGACCTCCGCTTGTCCGGCGGCTGGATCTCCGCGCCCTTGTACTCGACGGGGACGCCGCCGAGCGGGTAGTCCTTGCGCTGCGGGTGGCCCTCCCAGTCGTCCGGCATGAGGATCCGGGTCAGGTTGGGGTGGCCGTCGAAGACGATGCCGAACATGTCGTACGCCTCCCGCTCCTGCCAGTCCGCCGTCGGGTAGACCGCGGTCACGCTGGGCAGGTGCGGGGACTCGACGGAGACCGCGGCCTCCAGTCGGACCCGCCGCCGGTACGTCATCGACGTGAGCAGGTAGACCACGTGCAGTCGGCGCTCGTCGGCGCCCAGGTAGTCCGCACCGGACACCGAGGAGCACAGCTCGAACCGCAGCGCCAGGTCGTCCCGCATCACCTGGCAGACCTCGGCGATCCGCTCCGGCCGTACGTGCAGGGTCAGCTCACCCCGGTCGACCACGACCTTCTCGATCGCGTCGGCGAAGGCCGGGTACGCCTCCTCCAACGCGTCGCGGACCTCGTCGAAGTAGCCCCCGTACGGCCGGGGGGCCTCCTCGATGGGCTGGCGCTGGCGGACCAGGCCGCCGTAGCCGGACACGTCGCCGGTGCCGTGGTTGCCGAACATGCCGCGCCCGGCCGGGCTGGCCGGCGGCAACTCGGCGGGGGCACCGCTGGAGGCGCCGGCCGGCACCACCGGCACCGGTACGCCGCCGTCGTTGGGCTTGTCGCTCATTTGGGGCCTACCTGCGGGTGGAGGTGGTTCTGCGCGTTCATCCAGTTCTCGATCCGCAACTGCTCCTCGCGGCCCTCGCGGACCGCCCGGGTCCACTCGGCACGCCGCGCCTTGTCACTGCGGTACGAGGAGGGCATGGAGCCGTACGGCACGACCGGAACGTCGCCGCGCTCCTGGCGGGCAGCCAGCATCTTGCGGCCGTTCGGGCCCAGCGGCTCATACATGATCTTCTCGCGGAGCTTGAGGATCGCGTCGATGAGCATCTCCGGCCGGGGCGGGCAGCCGGGCAGGTACATGTCGACCGGCACCACGTGGTCGACGCCCTGCACGATCGCGTAGTTGTTGAACATGCCGCCGCTGCTGGCGCAGACGCCCATCGAGAGCACCCAGCGGGGCTCGGCCATCTGGTCGTAGATCTGGCGCAGCACCGGGGCCATCTTCTGACTGACCCGGCCGGCCACGATCATCAGGTCGGCCTGCCGGGGCGACGCCCGGAAGACCTCCATGCCCCAGCGGCCCATGTCGTAGTGCGGACCACCGGCGGCCATCATCTCGATGGCGCAGCAGGCCAGGCCGAAGGTAGCGCCCCACACGGACGACTTCCGGGACCAGTTGACCAGCTTCTCCACCGAGGTGAGCAGGACGCCGGCGGGAAGCTTCTCCTCGATGCCCATCTGACGTTCCTTCCTCAGTCCCAGTCCAGGCCGCCGCGCCGCCACACGTAGGCGTACGCAACGAAGACCGCGACGATGAACAGGACCATCTCCACGAAGCCGAAGATCGGCAGAGCGTCGAACGAGACCGCCCAGGGGTAGAGGAAGATGATCTCGATGTCGAAGACGATGAAGAGCATCGCCGTCAGGTAGAACTTGATCGGGAACCGGCCGCCGCCGACCGGCTGCGGGCTGGGCTCGATGCCGCACTCGTAAGCCTCGAGTTTGGCCTTGTTGTAGCGACGGGGACCGGCGAAGCGGGCGGCGCCAACGGAAAACAGCGAGAACGCCGCGGCGAGGGCGAACAGCCCGATGATCGGTGCGTAAGGCGAGAGCGACATCGTTTTCTCCTGCTCGTCCTTCCCTGCCCTCGGTGCTTGACGAAAATCACACTATTCACGTCCCTCGCAGTGGCAGTCGGCGGGGGTCGATCTTTGTCGGCGCGAGGCTGTGACCAGCCCCGATGCCGTCCTACTTATACGGCTCCCGCTTTCGTTCGCGACTGCGGGGCTCGCAAGCTCACTCCTCGCGCTACACGGCTGGCGCGGCTTTCGTCATCGCATTGATGACCCGGTCCATCGCATCCCCGCCACGCGGGTCGGTCAGGTTGGCCAACAGCTTGAGTACGAAGCGCATCAGCGTCGGGTGCGGCATACCGTGTTTGGTGGCGAGCCGCATGATCTCCGGACGGCCGATCAGTTTCACGAAGATGCCGCCCAACCGGTAGTAGCCGCCGAGTCGGGCCTTCAGCTCGTTCGGGTACGCCAGCAGCGCCCGCTCCCGCTCCGGACCGGCCGGTCGGGCGAGGGCCTGGACCATGACCTCCGCGGCCAGCTCGCCAGACTCCATCGCGTACGCGATGCCCTCACCGTTGAACGGGTTGACCATGCCGCCCGAGTCGCCGACCAGCAACACACCGCGGGTGTAGTGGGGCACCCGGTTGAAGCCCATCGGCAGTGCGGCACCGAGGATCGGGCCGTCGGCGTTGGCCTCGTCGGTCATCCCCCAGTCCTCGGGAGTGTTGGCGAGCCAGTCGGTGAGCAGCCGGCGGTAGTTGGTCTTGCCGAACGCGGAGGACGAGTTGAGCACGCCGAGGCCGACGTTGACCCGCCCGTCACCGAGGCCGAAGATCCAGCCGTACCCGGGCAGCAGGTTGTCGCCGCTGTCCTTGCTGCGCAGCTCCAGCCAGGACTCCAGGTAGTTGTCGTCGGCCTTGGCCGGCGAGCGGTAGTAGCGGCGGACGGCCACGCCGATCGGCCGGTCCTCCCGCTTGGCCAGCCCGAGCGCGAGCGGGAACCGACCGGAGACCCCGTCGGCCGCGACGACCAGCGGTGCGTGGAAGGTGGCGGGCTCCTTGCCCGGGCCGACCTCCGCCTCGACGCCGGTGACCCGACCGTCACCGTCGAGCACCGGGCCCAGCACGTTGACGCTGGTCCGCAGCTTGGCACCGGCGGCCACCGCCCGCTGGGCGAGCAGGTCGTCGAAGTCCAGCCTCGTTCGCACCAGGCCGTAGTTGGGGAAAC
This sequence comes from Micromonospora parathelypteridis, assembly GCF_014201145.1. Classification (NCBI taxonomy): domain Bacteria; kingdom Bacillati; phylum Actinomycetota; class Actinomycetes; order Micromonosporales; family Micromonosporaceae; genus Micromonospora; species Micromonospora parathelypteridis. The sequence goes on along the minus strand of NZ_JACHDP010000001.1, from coordinate 3,545,071 downwards.
TGGCCAACTCGGGCCAGTCCAGTTCGAGGCGTACACCGCCGCCGATGACCCGCAGACCTCGGTTGTGCAGCCAGCCGGCCTCGGGTGAGGTGTCGACACCCATCCGGATGAGCTGGCGCACCGCGCGCGGGGTCAACCCGTCGCCGCAGACCTTCTCCCGTGGGAACTCGGTCTTCTCCAGCAGCAACACCCGTACGCCGTGCCGGGCCAGGTGGTACGCAGTCGCTGACCCACCGGGACCGGCGCCTACGACAATGACGTCGGCATCGTGTTCCACCGCGGTCATTCGCGCCTCCTCCCGCACGCTCGTGAAATGCTTCACAAGCCAGACGGGACGAGTGTATGACCGGCGTCATACCTGCGCAGGATCAGGGGTACCTAACTCGCCGATGTGACAGCACATGACCGTCCACAGCGGTCAGGTGTCAGGCCGGGCTGGAAGCGTCCAGACCCGCATCGACCCGGATGGTCTCCGGCAGATGCTCACGGAGCGCACCGCCCGCCGCCCGATCCAGCGCCGCCAACACCTCGGCGACCACCTGCCGGACCTCCACCGGGTCGGCTCCGGCCAACGCGCGCAACTGCGCGATGAGTTCGGCCGCGTCGTCGTCGGTGGCGGCCACCGGGTCCGCCGGGTCTGATCCGGTCATGCGAACGAGCGTACGGGGCAAAGTGGACTAAAGACCGATATTCACGAAACCTGAATAATGTCCGTGCCCGTCTCGTGCGACGCGTGCCGCTGCTACTCGCGGATCCCCCGGTGCAGGGCCACCACGCCACCGGTCAGGTTGCGCCACGCCACCCGCCCCCACCCGGCCGCCGCGAGCCGCCCGGCCAGCGCGGCCTGCGCCGGCCAGGCCCGGACCGACTCGGCGAGATAGACGTACGCCTCGGGGTTGCTCGACACCGCGCGGGCGACCGCCGGCAGCGACCGCATCAGGTACGACAGGTAGACCGTCCGGAAGACCGGATTGACCGGAGTGCTGAACTCGGAGACGACCAGCCGTCCGCCGGGCCGGGTCACCCGAGCCAACTCCCGCAGGGCCGCGTCGGTGTCGTTGACGTTGCGCAGCGCAAAGGAGATGGTCACCGCGTCGAAACTGGCGTCGGCGAACGGCAACCGCAGCGCGTCCCCGGCCAGCAGCGACACCTCGGGACGAGCCCGCTTGCCAACCTGCAGCATGCCCAGCGACAGATCGAGCCCGACCGCGTACGCCCCGGACTGCGCAAGCTCCCGCGTCGAGACACCGGTGCCCGCGCCCACGTCCAGCACCCGCTCGCCCGGCCGTAGCCCGAGCGCCGCTCTGGTGGCCCGACGCCAAGAGCGGTCCTGGCCGAAGGAGAGCACCGTGTTGGTCAGGTCGTAACGCTCTGCCACGCCGTCGAACATCGCGGCGACCTCGTGCGGCTGCTTGTCCAGGCTGGCGCGCTGGCCCTTCGGGGTACGGCTCACCCCTCCACTCTGCCAGCCGACCACCGACCCGCGCTCGCTGGGTGGTGCGCCCCCGGCCGGTACGCGAAAGGGCGGGGTGGTCGCCCACCCCGCCCTTTCGCAACGCGCTTCTTGTCAGTCGGTCGACTTCTCGTCGCCGGGGGCGACCAGGACGACCTTGCGCCGGCGGGAGAGCACCAGCAGCGCACCGCCCGCGAGCAGGATGATCGCGCCGATGCCACCGATCAGGCCGACCTGCACACCGGTCACCGGCAGGCCACCACCACCGGAGCCGCCACCACCGGCAGTCGGCGACGTGGTCCCGCCCGGCGTCGTCGTGCCGCTCGGGCTCGGCGTGCCATCCGGCGTCGGGGTGGCCGTCCCGCCCGGGGTCGGCGTGGCGGTGGGCGTCGGGGTGGCGGTCGGCGTCGGGGTCGGCGTCGGCTGCGCGGTCAGATCGACGAAGACGTCGAAGATCGCCTGGTTGTCACTCTCGTCGACCTCGGTGAAGGCCTTACGCTGGGCGCTGGTCGCCAGCTCAGCCTGCTCCTCGGGCTGCCCGGCCGCAGCGTCGAGACCCTGCGCGACCAGCTCACCGACCCGCAGCACCGGCTCGGTGACGTTCGCGCCGACCGTCACCTTGACGTCCGCCGTGTAGTACTCACCGGGCTGGATCACCGCGCCGTCGTCCTGGCAGAGCGCCTGGGCGACACCGCCGACGGTCTGCGACGTGCAGGTGTCCGGCAGGGTGGCGAAGGTGACGCCGGCCGGGAGCGTGAGCACGTAGGACAGGCCGGTGGCCTTGCGGCTGCCGTCGTTGTAGACCGCCCAGTCCAGCGGCACCGTCTCGCCGAGCTTGACCGGCCGAAGGTCGGGATCATCGCCCTGGACGCCGTTCACCACGACGTTCGCGTGGACGTCCTGCACCCAGCTGGTCAGGTCGTAGCCGGGCTTGGTGACGGTGATGTCGTGCTCGACCGTGTTGTCGTCACGGTTGGGGTCGGCGGTGGCCGACTTGATGGTGACCACCAACGTGCCGGCCGCACCGCGAGTACCGGTGGAGAAGAGCGGGATGCCGAAGTCTTCGCTGGTCCCGGCCGGCACGTCGCCGAGCTGGCAGGTGAACGTCTTGCCCTTCACCTGGCAGCCGTCGGGCACCACGAACCCGACCTTGCTCTTCTTCAACTGGCTGGTGTCCACGGTGTAGCTGACGCCCTTGGCGGCGACCGTGCTCCGGGTGTTGTCGACCAGGAACTTGAACGGCTTGGCCTTGGCCGCCTTGACGCCCTTGGCCAGGTCGTAGCTGAGCGGCACCAGCGCCAGATCGGCCTTGTCGGCGGCCTGCGCCGGGGCGGCCACGGTGGCCAGGCCACCGGCCGCGAGCAGGGCCACAACGCCGGCGCGGGCCAGGGCCGAGCGGTGGAACGCTGTCATCAGTCCCCCGGGGGTAGGGAAAGTAAGAATGGTTACGGAACGAGCGGACGCTATCGGAGGTCGATCACGCACGCCAGGGTGCGAGCCTCTTTTCATCCGTCCGGCCCGAGGTGGGCAGACGGTACGGGCGGGATGGTCACCCATCCCGCCCGTACCGCCGTGCGTTATATGAACGACCCTCAACGGGCCGATGGAGGACAGCCCTCACGACAGGACCATCAGACCACCCGCCACCAGCACGGTCGCGCTGATTTCGCCGGTTCACGCTGGCGACGGATACGAGCCGCGACGCTAGCCGTCGACGATCATCTCCACCACCCCCGCGACGGGCAGCCTGACGCTGCGGCGGCGCGGACCACCCGTACCGCCGACGCCGCCAGGCGAGAGCATGAGCCCCGGTCAGCCGAACGGCCGGGCGACGACAGGCGTCAGTTGACCTCGACCAGTGGCAGCAACTTGCGACCGACGCTCGGAGGGTGGCATGGCCCGCGCCCCGGGCACGCGAAAGGCGGGGTGGTCGCCCACCCCGCCCTCGCGTCGTGCCAGCCTGCCGCCACTCTCGTCCAAGCGGCCTCGGAGTGGATACGTCAGTCGGTCGACTTCTCGTCGCCGGGGGCGACCAGGACGACCTTGCGCCGGCGGGAGAGCACCAGCAGCGCACCGCCCGCGAGCAGGATGATCGCGCCGATGCCACCGATCAGGCCGACCTGCACACCGGTCACCGGCAACCCATCGCCGCCACCACCGCCGCCGGCAGCCGGCGAGGTGGTGGTTCCCGGGGTGGACGTCCCGGACGGAGTGGGCGTACCGCTCGGCGTCGCAGTCGGCGTGGGCGTCGGCGCGGCGGTCAGGTCGACGAACACCTCGAAGTTCATGTGGTTGTCCCACGCGTCGACCTCTGCGGTGCGGTCCACCAGCGTGTCCGCGTAGAGGTCACCCAAGCCCAGCATCGGCTCGGTCACGTCGTCGCCGACGGTCACCCGGATATCCGCGGTGTAGTAGTACTCCCCTGGCTCCAAGACCGCACCGGCATCCTCGCACGTCAACACCGGCGTACGCTCCAACAACTGCTCGCGGCAGCCCTCCGGCTTCTGCGCGAAGGTGACGCCCTCCGGCAGGAGCAGGATGTAGCGGATGCCCGTCGCCTTGCGGCTGCCGCCGTTGTAGAACACCCAGTCCAACGGGACCGTCTCGCCCCGCCGCACCGGGCGCAGGTCGGGATCGTCGCCCCGGACGCCGTTCACCACGACGTTGGCCTGGACGTCCTGCACCCAACTGTTCAGGTCCTGGCCGGGCTCGGCGACGGTGATCTTGCGCGAGACCGTGTTGTTGTCAGGCTCGGGGTCGGCGGTGGTCGACTTGACGGTGACCACCCACGTGCCGGCGTCGCCAGGACCACCGGTGGAGAACAGCGGTATGCCGAACCACACGCCGGCACCGGCCGGCAGATCGCCGAGTTGGCAGGTGAACGTCTCGTCCTTCACCTGGCAGCCGTCGGGCACCACGACGCCAACCTTGTCCTTCTTCAACAAGCTGGTGTCGACGGTGTAGCTGACATCCTTGGCGGCAACCCTGCGCAGGCTGTTGTCGACCCGGAACATGAACGGCTTGGCCTTGGCTTGCGTGACGCCCATGGCGAGTTCCTGGCTGACCGGTCCAACGGTAATATCGGCCTGGTCGTCGGCCTGCGCGGGGGCGGCCACGGTGGCCAGGCCACCGGCCGCGAGCAGAGCCACAACGGCAGCACGCGCCAGGGCCGAGCGGTGGAACACTGCCATCAGTCCCCCGGGGGGTAGGAAGAAAGAATTGGTTGCGAGGGGCGACGCTAGCCGCTGATGATCATCTCCACCACCCCCACGCCGGGCAGCCTGACGAAGCGGTGACGGGGACCACCCGTACCGCCAGGGCGTTCCGGCGGGAGCAGGACCGGCGGTCAGCCGAACGGCCGGACGTCGACAGGCGTCAGTTGACCTCGACCAGTGGCAGCGACTTGCCCGCCCCACCGCCGGGCAGCGCGATCGAGGAGAAGTGCGAGACCACCCGCTCGTCGGTCGGGTCATCGGCCGGCGTGTGGTGCACGGCGAGCCGGTTGTAGAGGGTGTCGCGCTGCGCCGGGATCCGATCCGCCGAGCGGATCATGCCGATCAGCTCGTGCAGGTTGGAACGGTGCCGCGCGCCGGCGGAGGAGATGACGTTCTCCTCCAGCATGATCGATCCGAGGTCGTCCACGCCCATGTGCAACGCGAGCTGGCCGACGTCCTTGCCGGTGGTCAGCCAGGACGCCTGCAGGTGCGGCACGGTCTCGAAGAAGAGTCGGGCCACCGCGACGAGTCGCAGGTATTCCAGCGTGGTCGCCTGGGTGCGGCCCTTGAGGTGGTTGTTCTCCGGCTGGTACGTCCACGGGATGAAGGACCGGAAACCGCGGGTGCGGTCCTGCACGTCGCGGATCATGCGCAGGTGCTCGATCCGCTCGGCGTGCGTCTCGCCGGTGCCCATCATCATGGTGGCGGTCGACTCGATGCCCTGCCGGTGGGCCAGCTCCATGACCTCCAGCCAGCGCTCGCCCGACTCCTTGAGGGGCGCGATGGCCTTCCGCGGCCGCTCGGGCAGCATCTCCGCGCCGGCACCGGCGATCGAGTCCAGGCCGGCGGTCTTGATCCGGGCGATGGCCTCGTCCAGGCTCACCCCGGAGACCTTCGCCATGTGCAGGATCTCGCTGGGGCCGATCGAGTGGATGACCAGCTGCGGGTACGCCTGCTTGACCGAGGAGAACAGCTCCTCGTAGTACTCCACGCCGTAGTCCGGGTGGTGCCCGCCCTGGAGCATCACCTGGGTGGCGCCCAGCTCGACCGCCTCGCCGCAACGGCGCAGGATCTCCTCGGTCGGGTGGGTCCACCCTTCCTTGTGCTTGGGCGCGCGGTAGAACGCGCAGAACTTGCACGCCGTCACGCAGACGTTCGTGTAGTTGATGTTGCGATCGATCAGGTACGTGACGATGTTGTCCGGGTAGCGCCGCCGGCGCACCGCGTCCGCCGCCTCGCCGAGGGCGTGGAAGGGCGCCTCGGTGTAGAGCAGCAGGGCCTCCTCGGGCGTGACCCGCCCGCCGTCCGCGCCACGCTGCAGGATGTCGTCGATCTCCCGGCTCACCGTCACGCCCCCGAGCGTACGCCGACCGACCGCCTTGTCCCTGAGGGGTGCTGATGGCTGTGATCAGCTCGGCACGCACTCAGGTGTTCAGGCGTCATAGTCGACCGTGAGCTTGTCGGTGGTCGGGCTGGACTGGCAGGTCAGGACATAGCCGGCCGCCAGCTCGTCGGGCTCCAGGGCGTAGTTGCGGGCCATCGTGACCGCCCCGTCGACGACCTTCGCCTTGCAGGTCGAGCAGACACCGCCCTTGCAGGCGTACGGCAACTCGCCCCGCACCTTCAGCGCGGCGTCCAGCACCCGCTCCTCGCGACCCATGGTGAAGTTCGAAGACCTGCCGTCCAGCACGATGGTGACCTCGGCCCCGGCACCGGCCTGGTCGACGGGACGGCGTACCGGCTCGGGCGGCGCGTCGACATGGAACAGTTCGGTGTGCACCGCCGACTCGGGCAGCCCGCCCGCGGTCAGCACGTCCCGGACGTCGACCACCATGGCGTACGGGCCGCAGAGGAACCACTCCTCGATCACGTCGCCCGGCACGATGGTTTCCAGCAACCGGCCCAGCCGCTCGGCGTCGATCCGCCCGGAGAGCAGCGCCGACTCGCCCTGCTCGCGGGATAGCACGTGCACCAGGTGCAGCCGGGTGGGATAGCGGTCCTTCAGGTCGGCCAACTCCTCGGCGAACATCACCGTGTTCGCCGTGCGGTTGCCGTACACCAGGGTGAAGGTGCTGGCCGGTTCGACGGCCAGTGCGGTCGCGACCAGCGCGAGCACCGGGGTGATCCCGGAACCGGCGACGACCGCGCCGTAGTGCCGCACCCGGTCCGGCGCGAATGCCGTGGTGAAGGTGCCCAGCGGCGGCAGCACCTCGACCAGGTCGCCACGACGCAGCGCCCCGCACGCGAACGCCGAGAAGGCGCCACCGGGGATCTCCCGCACCCCGATCCGCAGCCGGCCGTGCCGGGCCAGGTCGTCGGGGGTGGAGCAGATCGAGTACGACCGGCGCACGTCCGCGCCGTCCTCGGCCACGCGACGCACGGTGAGGTGTTGGCCCGCCCGGAACGCGAAGGTCTCCCGCAGTTCCTCCGGTACGGCGAAGGTCACCGCCACGGCGTCGTCGGTGAGCCGGTCGACGGCGGCGACCGACAACGGGTGGAAGACCGGCCGGCGACGGACCGGGCGGGTGATCGTGACAGTCACAGCGCCTTCAGGTGGTCGAAGGGTTCGGAGCAGGAGCGGCAACGCCACAGCGCCTTGCACGCGGTGGAGCCGAACCGGCTGACCTGTTCGGTCTCCGGTGAGCCGCACTGCGGACAGCGGACCGCGAGGGTCAACGGCACGACGCCGGCGGCGGGCACGGCGGCCGGCGGGGCGATCCCGGCGGCGGCGAGCTTGGCCCGCCCGCCCTCGGAGATCCAGTCGGTGCTCCACGGTGGGCTGTAGACGGTGCGGACCTCGGCGTCGAGGTGACCGGCGACCGCGAGCGCACGGCGGATGTCCGCCCGGATCACGTCCATGGCCGGGCAGCCGGTGTAGGTCGGGGTGATGGTGACGGTGATCCGGCCGGTGGTGGAGTCCTCCTCGACCGCCCGCAGGATGCCCAGCTCGTCGATGGTGATCACGCGGATCTCCGGGTCCACCACGCTGGCGGCGGCCTCCCGCGCGCTCACCGTGCCGGCCTCGATCGCGGGGCTCGCGCTCACCACTTCGCCCCCGGATGGGCGCGGTGCAGCACCTGCATCTCGGCGAGCAGGTAGGCCAGGTGCTCGGTGTGCACGCCGGTCCGCCCGCCGGCCGGGGCCCAGCCGCTCTCCGGCCGGGTCAGTGTCGCCTCGGCCAGCACCGAGCCGACGGTCTCGTCGAACGCCGGACGCAGGGTGGCCGGGTCGACCGGCGCCGCCTGGTCCGCGGCGAACAACTCGTGGGTGTACGGCCACACCTCGTCGACGGCGGCCTGCATCCGACGGTGCGACTCCTCGGTGCCGTCGCCGAGCCGCTTCACCCACAGCGCGCCATGGTCCAGGTGGTACGCCGACTCCTTGCGCGCCTTCGCGCCGATCGCGGCCAACCGCTCGTCCGAGCAACCGGCCAGCGCCGTGTACAGCGGCAGCTGGTACGCCGCCAGGAAGAACAGCTTCGCCATCGTCACCGCGAAGTCGCCGTTGGGCAGCTCGACCAGGAGCGCGTTGCGGAACTCGCGGTCGTCGCGCAGGTACGCCAACGCGTCCTCGTCGCGGCCGGCGCCCTCCAGCTCACCCGCGTACGACAGCAGCAGGCGGGCCGCGCCGAGCTGGTCGAGGGCGATGTTGGCCAGCGCGATGTCCTCTTCCATCTCCGGGGCGCGCGTCGTCCACTCGGCCAGGCGTTGGGCGGCGACCAACGCGTCGTCGCCGAGGGCGAGAGCGAAGTCGAAGGGCCCGTTCACAGGTGAGCCACCCCGTCCGGCACCTCGTAGAACGTGGGGTGGCGGTAGACCTTGTCCGCGGCCGGGTCGAAGAAGGCGTCCTTCTCGTCCGGGCTGGACGCGGTGATCGCGGCGGCCGGCACCACCCAGATCGACACGCCTTCCTGGCGACGGGTGTAGAGGTCCCGGGCGTTGCGCAGGGCCAGCTCCGCGTCGGGGGCGTGCAGGCTGCCGACGTGGGTGTGCGACAACCCCCGCCGGGCCCGCACGAAGACCTCCCAGAGCGGCGAATGTTCGGTACTCACGCGACTGCCACCTTTTCCTTGCTCTCGGTCCGCTTGGCGGCGTACGCCGCGGCGGCCTCGCGTACCCATGCGCCGTCGGCGTGCGCGGCCCGGCGGTGCGCCAGCCGCTCCCGGTTGCACGGCCCGTCGCCGGAGATCACCCGCATCAGCTCGTCGTAGTCCGGCTGGGTGTAGTCGTACGCCTGCCGCTCCTCGTTCCAGCGCAGGTCCGCGTCGGGGATGCGGAGCCCGAGGATCTCGGCCTGCTGGACGCACATGTCGACGAAGCGCTGCCGCAGGTCGTCGTTCGAGAAGCGCTTGATCTTCCAGGCCATCGACTGGGTGGAGTGCGTGGAGTCGCCGTCCGGCGGGCCGAACATGGCCAACGACGGGTACCACCAGCGGTCCACCGCGTCCTGGGCCATCGCCTGCTGCCCCGGGGTGCCGTGCGACAGGGTGTGCAGGATCTCGTAGCCCTGCCGCTGGTGGAACGACTCTTCCTTGCAGACCCGGATCATCGCGCGGGCGTACGGGCCGTACGAGCAGCGGCACAGCGGCACCTGGTTGACGATCGCCGCGCCATCCACCAGCCAACCGATCGCGCCCACGTCGGCCCAGCTCAGGGTGGGGTAGTTGAAGATCGAGCTGTACTTCTGCCGGCCGTCGAGCAGCAGCCGGACCAGCTCGTCACGGCTGATGCCGAGGGTCTCGGCGGCGGCGTAGAGGTAGAGGCCGTGGCCCGCTTCGTCCTGCACCTTGGCCAGCAGGATCGCCTTGCGCTTGAGCGACGGCGCCCGGCTGATCCAGTTGCCCTCCGGCTGCATGCCGATGATCTCGGAGTGGGCGTGCTGGGCGATCTGCCGGATCAGCGTCCGGCGGTACGCGTCGGGCATCCAGTCGCGTGGCTCGATCTTCTGCTCGGCGTCGACCACCTCGGTGAAGTACGCCGCGAGGTCCTCGTCGGGCGCGGGTCCGCCACGCCGCCCGCGCTGTGCCGCCGCGCGCAGCTCCGCCTCGGCAGCCTCGACCTCGCCCAGCAGGCCGCCGCCCGGCGCTTCGGCCGGGGTCGAGAAGTCGTTGCCATACATGGGACAAGTGTTACAGCTTGCGACCCAAGAAACCAGAGCGTGTAACAGGAAACCGAGGATCCCATCAGTGACGGAATGAGCGCTTTGCGCAACCTGGACACCAGACTTCTGCCGTGACTTAGCCCACGAAACAAAGGTGAATCCCCGCAAGAACCGCATACCGGTCGCATATCCCGCCTTTATCGCGGATTGCCTAGTGTCGGGCCCTGACGGGTCACCCAACCGGACGTAGACTTTCCGCCGTCACACCGATCGGCTGCAGCTGACCGCCGCCAGACAGAGGCCACGTCCCCCGGCCTCGGCGATCGACCGATCCGTCCGGACAACAAGCCGGTCCCCCCGGCCCTGACACCTGGAGCTCACCCACTCATGCGATCCCGCGTGACCATGGTGCTCGCCATCACGGCGGTCCTGCTCGGCGGCGTCCTACTGGTCCCCGCCGCGTACGCCCGCCTCTCCAGCGGCGACAGCAGCGGAGGCGGAGGCGGTGCCGCCTCGACCGTCGCCGCGCCATCACCCACGCCACCGCCACCGCCCACGCTGGCGGCCGGACCGGTGTCGGTGAACTTCAACGGCGAATTCTTCTCCTGGGCGCTGCTGGATCGACAGACCGGCAAGATCGCCGGGTCGCCGAACATGGCCGCGACCAGCTCCACCGAGTCGATGATCAAGGCCTGGATCGTCTCCGACTACCTGCGGCAACTGGGTGACAAGGAGCCGTCCGCAGCGCTGAAGAAGTCGGCCAGCCTCGCCATCCGGGACAGCAACGACGTCGCGGCCAACAAGGTCTACGCCGCTGCGGGTGGCTCGTACACGGCGCTGGCGAACGGGCAGCCCGGGCCGGTCATCCAGCGGGCGATCAAGATCTGCGGGCTGACCGACACGAGGCGCGGCAACGTGCCAAAGTACGAGGGCTGGTGGAGCTTCACCCGGATGTCTCCCCGTGACGCGGTCCGGGTCGGGAACTGCATCGCCGACGGCAAGGCCGCCGGCCCGAAGTGGACCAAGTGGGTGCTGAGCGAGATGAGTCAGGTTCGCGGCACCACTGCGGCGAAGGACCAGAAGACCGAGTCCGGGGGCGGCCGCTGGGGGATCATCGACGGCCTGCCGAAGTCGATCACCGCTCAGGGCCCGGTCAGCATCAAGAACGGGTGGACGGAGATCAACTACGACGGCAACTGGCACGTCAACTGCCTCGCCGTCACTGACAAGTGGAGTCTCGCGGTGATGCTGCGCTACCCGTCTAAGAAGTACGGGCTGGACTACGGCGCGCAGGTCTGCGCCAGCGTGGCCACCCAGCTGGTCACCCCGCAGCCGGGCGCCGCGCTCAAGGTGCCGCAGCAGCCGGTCGGGAAGCTCTGATGGCCGGCAATCGTCGGGCCGACCGGCGCGGCGGCGGTGAAACCTCTCCGCTGCGGCTGGTCGCCATCGCGGTCATCCTGATCGGGTTGGTCCTGGTGTCGCTGCGGCTGCTGCCCGGGTCGCCGTTCGAGTCGTCCGCAGCAGCCAAGTGGGGCGACGCCGGCACGACCACCAGCGACCGGTCCACGAGTGGGGCCACCAACCGCAGCGCCCGCCAGCCCGACTCACCGTCGCCGAGCCCCAGCCCGTCGCTGGAGCCCCTGCCGTTCGTGGCGAAGAACCTCAACCTGGACATCGAGGGCTGGTACTCCTGGAGCGTGCTGGACCGCCGGACCGGGGCGATCATCGGTTCCAAGAACATGGGCGAGACCAGCACCACCGCCTCGATGATCAAGTCCTGGATCGTCGCCGACTACCTGCGTCGCACCGCCGACGCCGGCCAGACGCCGAGCGACGCGAAGCTCGCCGACGCGACGCGGATCATCCGGGACAGCGACAACACCCGAGCCGAGCAGTTCTACAACCTGGTCGGCCGGGACGCCTCGATCAAGCGGCTGATCTCCATGTGCAAGTTGACCGACAGCAGCGTCGCCCCCGACAAGGGCTGGTCCCGGACGGCGCTCTCCCCCCGGGACACCGCCCGCCTCGGCAACTGCATCGCCACCGGCACCGCCGCCGGCCCGAAGTGGACCAAGTGGCTGCTCAACGAGATGAAGCTGGTGCGCGGCGCGGGAGACTTCGGCATTCGCAAGGCCTTCCCGGCCGCCGAGCAGAAGCAGATCGCCATCAAGAACGGGTGGATCGACCGGACCCAGGAGCAGGAGATGCACATCAACTGCCTGGCCATCGGTGACACCTGGACGATGGGCGTGATGGTCAAGTACCCGATCAACATGGGCTACGACTACGGCATGAAGAACTGCCAGAAGATCACCGAGGCGCTTCTGCGCCCCGGTGTCTGAGCCCTTCTGGCTGGTGCCGGTCGGTCAGCCGGCGAAGAACTCCGGGCCGCCTTCCGGCAACGCCGGGGCCTCGCCGATCGCGGCCGCTCGCCGGGCCCACTCGCGTAGCCCGGCGACCTGCCGGTCACCGAGAGAAAAGTCCAGGGTCCGGAAGTACGTGGCCAGCGTCGCCGCGTCGAACGTCTCCCAACGGGCGGCAGCCTCCGCGACCTGGTCAAGCTCGGCGAGGCAGAGGTCCCGGGAGCGCAGGAACGCTTCGTGCACCTCCTTGACCAGGCCCGGATGGGCGGCTGCGAAGTCTCGACGAACCGCCCAGACGGCGAAGACCATCGGCAGACCGGTCCACTCTCGCCACGCCTGCCCGAGGTCGGTGACGATGAGCCCCCGCTGCGGCGCCTCGTAGTACGCCCGTAGCGCCACATCCCCGATCAGCACCCCGGCGTCGGCCTCCAGCAGCATCTGCGTCAGGTCCGGTGGGCAGCGGAAGTATTCCGGCCGCACGTTGTACTGCTCGGCGAGCAGCAGCTGAGCCAGCATCACCCCGGTCCGCGAGGTCGAGCCGAGCGCCACTCGGGCGCCGTCCAACTCGGCGAGGGGTCGGGTGGAGACCATGTTGACCGAGAGCACCGGTCCGTCACTGCCCACCGCCAGGTCCGGCAGCAGGAGCAGTTCGTCGGCGTGCTTCAGGTACTCGAGCAGCGTGATCGGGCCGATGTCGAGGTCGCCGGCGATCAGCGACGCGCTCAACCGGTCCGGCGAGTCCTTGTGCAGGTCCACGTCGAGCAGGGTGCCCGAGCGCATCAGGCCCCAGTAGATCGGCAGGCAGTTCAGGAACTGGATGTGCCCGACCCGCGGGCGTTCGATGCGCTCAACCATGACCCGACCGTATCCCCGGCGCTCGGACCCGGCTCGGCGGGCCGGCCCGGAGTGGCCAAATCCCCATCCGTCCCGGACGGCGGGCGTCGTACCGCCCGGGCCACGACCGGCACGAAGACCAGCACCACCAGTAGCCCGGCCACACCCGCGCCGGCGATCAGTGGGCGGGGCTGGACCGCCGCGAGCAATGACCCGCCGATCAGAAAGCCGGCCATCGAGCCACCCTGCACCGCCGCGCCGTAACTGGCGTACGCCCGAGCGCGAACCGCCTCCGGGACGCGACGAGTGGTGAGCAGGTTGGCGAAGACGTTCTCACCGCCGTTGGCCGCGCCGCCCACCAGCCAGAGCGGCACCAGGAGACCCGCCGCCGGCACCGTCGCGGCGAGCAGCACCATCAGGCTGCACACGCCCAGAGTGGCCAGTACCGCACGTACCAGCGCACCGTCGTCCTGGAGCCGGTTGGCGACTCGCGCGGCGAGCCAGGCGCCGGGCAGCATGCCGGCCATCCACGCAGCACTGACCAGGCCGTACGTGGTTGGTGAACCGTCCAGCGTCTCCCGGATGAAGAAGACCTCGATCACGTTGATGCCACCGATCGCCGCGATCACCACGGCGGTGCTCACCACCATGACGAGCATCAGTGGGTCGCGGCGCAGCCGCCACTCGCTGGTCGTACCCCCTGGGTTTGCCGCGCCGGTCGAGCTGGCCGCGCCGTCGGGGGTGGCCTGGCCGCGCGGTGCGGCGGCGGGCCGCCGACCGCCCCGCCGGGTCCGCAGCAGCAGGCCCGCGACCACGAGCGCCAGGTAGGTCGCGGCATCGAGAAGCAGGGGTACGCGGGTGCCGAACTGCCCCACCAACAGGCCCGCCAGCACCGGGCCGCCGAGCGCGCCGAGCGAGACAGCGGTCTGACTGATCGCGCTCGCCCGCGGCAGGTCGGCCGGGCGGACCATCGCCGGCAGTAGCGCTGCCAGGCAGGGCTGGGTCACCGCGAGCCCGCAGGCCAGCAGGGTGACGAGCCCGACCACCAGGACCGGGTGATCGACGACGGCGAGGAGCGCGCAGATCGCGGCCTGGAGCAGTCCGATGGTCACCAGCAGGGTACGGCTGTCCACCCGGTCGGCGAGCCGGCCAGCGAGCGGGGCGAGCACCACCAGCGGCAGGGTGGCAGCCAGCAGCAGCCCCGACACGGCGAGCCCTCCGGCGCCAGCACCCTGCAGGGCAAGCGCGAGAGCGGTGGCGGCGAGGAAGTCACCGCAGATCGTGATGCCCCGAGCAGTGGCGGCGAGCCAGACGTCCGGCCAGCGCGACTCGACAGTTGTGAAGGACATACTTCGAAAATAATCCTTCACAACTGGTCGGCGCAAGCCTCAGTTACGCCAGTGGCACCGTCCGGTAGTGCACGGCGACGGTACGCGCCCCCGACGGCGGATCAGACTGACGCCCCCGCAAGCGGTACGGCCGGAGCAGCGCCAGGACCGCCTCGTTCAGCCCCGCCAACTCCTCGGCGGTGAGCAGCAGCAGCGTGTCGTTGAACAGCGCCTTGTCGTACCACTCGGCCGGCTCGTCCCCGGCGCGCCGCGACCAGTCCCGGATCCGCTCCATCCCCAGGACGGCGTGCGCCTCCACCACCGCCTGCTCGGCCGCACGCGCCGTGGGCTCGGCGTCGCGCCCCGCGTCGACCATCCAACTCGCACTCACCACGCGCCACACCCGCTCGCGCGCGTCGCCCCGGCTCGGCGCCTGCTCGACCAGGCCGAACTTCGCCAGCGCCCGCAGGTGGTAACTGGTCGCGCTCGGCGACAACCCGACAATCTCGGCGCACTCGGTGGCGGTCCCACCGCTCTCGCGGCTACCCAGGTATTCCATGATGGCAATCCGCGCCGGATGGGCCAGCGCCCGCATCACCTGCGGGTCACTGATCGTCATCCGGGGCGCATCGGAGCGAGCCTCGGTCATGAACCCATGATCCCGGCAGGTCTCCCGACCCGCCACCACCCCCACGTTCCGCGCCGAGTCCACGCAACGAGGCGATGCGCTCGCCACGCGGGCCCGGCGGCGGCAGGCGGGAGGCGCCGACACAGTCGCAACGAGTGCGTCAGACCGTCGTTCCAGGCCCGGGAAAAGTGTCGTACATGCGTTCTAACATGTCTTCATGTTGAGGGCGTTGGCGCAGGCAGGCGGTGCCGTCGACGACTGTGCCAAGGCCGCGCTCTGGGCGCTCTGTGACGACCAGCTGCAGGCCTCCCTCGACGCGACGCACGTGCTGGCGCAGCGGCTGGCCACGGTCCAGCTCGGTCTGGTGCGCGAGTTGGACGCTCGCGGCGTGGCGATCGCTCAGGGCGCCTCGTCCACCGCCGTCTGGCTGCGGGAACGACTCCGGATCACCGGCCGCTCCGCGCGCCAACTCGTCCAGCTCGCCGCCTCCGTCGATGCCGCTCCGCCGGCGGTGCGCGAGGCGCTTCTCAGCGGTGCCATCACGGTCGAGCAGGGTCGAGTGGCCGCGGAGACGATCGCGGCCCTGCCGGTCGAGGCCGGCCCCGAGGTGACCGACAAGGCCACCGAGCTGCTGATCGCCTGGGCCGATCGTTTCGATCCGACCATTCTGAGCCGTCTCGGGGAGCGGGTCCTCACGCACGTCGCACCGGACCTGGCCGATCAGGCTGAGCTGGCGGCCCTTGAACGGGCCACCGAGCGGGCCGAGGCTCGTCGGCACGTCACGCTCTCCGAGCAGCAGAACGGTCGGGTACGCCTCAGCGGAAACCTCGACACCGAGACCGCGAGCTTGCTACGTGAGGCGATCGATCCGCTCTGCGCCCCGGCCGGCGAGCACGACGATCGCAGTCCCGGCCAGCGCCGGGCCGACGCGCTGGGCGAGGTCTGCCGGCTGGCGCTGCGCACCGGTCAGCTGCCCGACAACGGCGGTGACCGGCCGCAGCTCGTGGTGACCGTGTCGCTGGACGAGCTGCTCAACGGCGTACGCGCAGGCACCCTGGAGACCGGGGCGCGGCTCACGCCGGGCGCGGTCCGCCGCCTCGCCTGCGACGCGGCCGTGCTGCCTGCCGTGCTGGGCGGTGACAGCCAGGTTCTCGACGTGGGGCGCCAGCGCCGGCTCTTCACCGGACCGCTGCGGCGCGCGCTGGTGCTACGCGACGGTGGTTGCGCCTTTCCTGGCTGTGATCGGCCATCCCGATGGTGCGACGGCCACCACGTCCAACACTGGGCCGATGGTGGGGCGACGGCACTGGGCAATGCCGTGCTGCTCTGCGGCTACCACCACCGGCTCGTCCACCGCGGCGACTGGACGGTTCGCATCACGCCGGACGGTCGGCCCGACTTCCTCCCGCCCAGTTGGCGCGACGCGCAGCGCACACCGCAGCGCAACCTCTACCACCGGCGCTGCTGATGCCGGCAAGCACCTGATGCCGGCAAGCACCGAAAGGCCAGCCCCGCACTGATGGCCGGCCCAGCACCGACACGCCGACCCAACAGCGACCCGCCCGGCGACACGCCGACTCCGACAGGTGGTCGCCTGGGTAATTCGGTAGTGAGGATTCGCGGAAGAGCGTAGGGTTGCAGGCCGCTTGACGGCCGAGGTGAGCTGCACCGGAACGGACGTCTTCGCGCCGGGCGGCCGGCCATCCGCCCCCGGACACGCGAGCGCGCAGCAGATGTGAACGATGGGACGTCAGCATGCCCGCACTTGATCTCGACACCCACCTCGACACAGATCTGTCGGCCGAACGCGCACACCTGGCAACTTCGCGGGCGGCGCTGCGACGGATGCGGGAGCGGGCCGAAGACCTCTTCGCCACCGGTGACCAGGTGGCCGGCGACGCGTACGCGGCGGAGACACTCGGCCGGACCCTGGCCCGCCGGGTGGCCGAACTGGCCGACGACCCGACCACGCCACTCTTCTTCGGCCGCCTCGACTTCGCCGAGTCCACGGACCCGGACACCACGGGCCACGACAGCACGGACCGCGACACCACGGACCACGACGAGGGCTCCGGCGCGGACGCGAACAGCACGAATCATGACGGGCGGCGGTATCACGTGGGGCGGCGGCACGTCGCCGATGAGCGCGGCGAACCGTTGGTGCTGGACTGGCGGGCACCGGTTTCCCGGTCGTTCTACCAGGCCAGCGCGCGGGATCCGCAGGGCGTGGCGGTCCGGCGACGGTTCGGGTTCAGCAACGGGGTGCTGACCAGCTTCGAGGATGAGCATCTGGACCGGGGCGAAGAGCTCGGCACGACCAGTCGGATCCTCGCCGCCGAGATCGAGCGACCGCGTGTCGGGCCGATGCGCGACATCGTCGCCACGATCCAGCCGGAGCAGGACGAGCTGGTCAGGGCCGACCTTTCCGAGTCGATCTGTGTCCAGGGAGCGCCAGGCACCGGGAAGACGGCGGTCGGTCTGCACCGGGCCGCGTACCTGCTCTATCTGCACCGGGAGCGGTTGCGGCGGGCGGGCGTGCTGATCGTCGGGCCGAACCGGGCGTTCATGTCGTACATCGCGGCGGTGCTGCCGGCGCTCGGTGAGGTCGAGGTGGAACAGGCCACCGTGGAGGAGTTGATCTCCAGGGTGCCGGTCCGGGCGGTCGAGGAATCGGCTGTCGCGGTGCTCAAGCACGACGTGCGCATGGCGAAGGTGCTGCAGCGCGCGGTGCAGGCGCAGATTGGTACGCCGACAGACTCGATCACTGTGTCGGACGGTTCGTTCCGGTGGCGGATCGGGCTGGAACCGTTGCACCGGATCGTCGAGGAGACCCGCCGGGAAGGGCTGCCGTACGGCACGGGCCGGGAGCGGGTCCGGGCGCGGGTGGTGAGCCTGCTGCAACGGCAGGCCGAGGCGCGGCGGGCGGAGTCGCCCAGCGATGCCTGGCTGCGTCGGATGGGCCGCTGCCGGCCGGTGATCGACTTCCTGGACGCGGTCTGGCCGGCGCTCACCCCGGAAGGGCTGGTACACGGCCTGCTGTCCGACCCGGGCCGACTCGCCGCCGCGGCGGACGGGGTGCTCAGCGACACCGAGCAGGCGCTGCTCAGCTGGGCGAAGCCGGCTCGTACCGCGAAGGCGACCCGCTGGACCGCCGCCGACGCGGTGCTGATCGACGAGGCGACCGGTCTGCTGGAACGGCTCTCCGGGTTCGGGCACGTGGTGGTGGACGAGGCGCAGGACCTCTCCCCGATGCAGTGCCGGGCCATTGCCCGACGCAGCGAGCACGGCTCGGTCACCCTCCTCGGTGACCTCGCCCAGGGCACCGCGCCGTGGGCGGCGACGGACTGGAGAGAGTCCCTCGCCCACCTGGGCAAGCCGGACGCCGCGGTGGTCCCGTTGACGGTCGGTTTCCGGGTGCCCGCCGCGGTGGTCGCGTTCGCGAACCTGCTGTTGCCGGCGCTCGCGGTGGACGTACCGCCGGCCGAATCGCTGCGTCACGACGGCGGCCTGGACGTGCGTACCGTGAGCGACCTGACCTCGGCGACGGTGGCCGAGGTGCGCGCGGCGCTCGGGCACGACGGCTCGGTCGGCGTGATCGTCACGGACGACGCGGTCGACGGGCTGCGCGCGGCGCTGGCCGCCGCCGGTGTCGCGACCGCGACCGCCGACGACGTGGCGGCCGCGGAGCGGGTCACCGTGGTGCCCGCGACGCTGGTCAAGGGCCTGGAGTACGACCATGTGGTGGTGGTCGAGCCGGCCGCGATCGTCGCCGCCGAGCCGCGTGGGCTGCACCGGCTGTACGTGGTGCTCACTCGGGCGGTGTCCCGACTGGCGGTGCTGCACCGCGAGCCGCTGCCTGCCCCGCTGTTGACCGCCCCGGGGCTAGCGGCCCGTGAGGGCTGAGGCGATCTCGCGCAGCGGCTTGCCGGGCTCGGCGATCGGCACGGTGAACGCCAACCAGGATCCGTCGGTGAACTCGATCCGGAGCCGTTTCGGGTTGAGTCGGTGCCAGCCCACCCGGGCGTCCGCCACGGCAGCCCGGGGTGCTGACCAGACCACCTGGGTCTCGGCTACGGCCCGCGCGTCGTCGGTCTGGCTCGACCAGAGCTTCACCGGCCCGGATGCGCACGCCAGCAACCGCCGGTCGGTGACGGCGAGGATCGTGTCGTAGAGCGTGGTCACCGGGGGCACCGGGCGTCGGGAGTGTCGCAGAGTGGACGCTGCCGAGCCCGGAACTCCCCGCCCGGCGACCCCGTGGGTGATGCGGTCGACGATCCGGTCCCCGGCCGAGAAGGAGATCAACGGCGAGATCAGGTTGAGCAGCACCCCGGAGACAACGCCGCCACGACCGCCACCGGACGCCTCCGGGCTTTCCCCAACCGGAGGATCTGCCGGAAGGACGCCCTGGGCGATCTCCGCCTTCGCGACGGCGAGCACCCGCTCACCCGGCTCGACGAGCTGGCCGAGTCGTTCCTGGTAGCTGATGTCCGCCATCGGCTCAGTACCAATCCGAACGGTCGTCGTCGGTGCGGCCGTCGTCCGTCGGTCGACGGGCACCGGGCGCCTCGGCGATCACCTCGCCGACCAGCTCGCGTACCCGGGCGGCGGCTGCCTCCTGGGCACGCTTGGCGGCGGCGGTGAACTCCTCGGCCAGGGTGTACGAGTCGAGGCGCATCGCCCGGGCGTTGACGTCGGTCGAGACGATCGTGCCGTCCGCCGCGGCGGTGACCCGGACCAGGCCGGAGTCGCTCACGCCCTCGGCGCTGCTGTGTTCCAACTCGGCCATCTTGCTGGCCAGGTCGCGCTGCCAACCGTCCAGGTTGCGGGCCAGCGCCTCGATGCGGTCCAGACCGGGAAAGGTCATGTCGCTCCCTATCAGGTCAGGATGGAGTCGAAGACATTCTGCACGCCCTCGGTGTAGGGGCCCAGATCCTCGCGGTACGTGCCGTCCACGAGGTAGTTGCGGTCCTTGGTGCCGTCGGAGATGTCGTGCAGACCGACGCCGGTGTCCAGTAGTGCCCCGCCGAGGCCGGGGATGTTCACCGGCGACGTGTGATTGATCAGGAACTTGCCCGGGAAGAGTGTCTTGAACTTCTCGATCTGGAACGCCCGGGCCTCGGCCGTCCACCCGGACTTGTTCCAGGCCCGGTACGCCTTCTTCGCCTTGCGGATCTCCAGGACCGCGCGACGGTACTTCATCAGCAGCTCGGCGACCTTCTGCATCTTGGTGGCGAGCTTCGTCAGGATCTCGGCGAAGCGCGCGACGATCTTGACCATCCGGCCGACGGTGGTGGCGAGCCGCGCCAGCACCCGGACGACCGTCGCCGCGAGCGAGATGCCGGCGCTGAGCGCCGCCGCCACCGCCGCGATGATCACCTCGGTGAGGAACCAGAGCAGGAACTCGAGGATCAACTCGACCAGCAGGTTGAACGCGTCGACCGCCGCGTTGGCCGCGTCGACCAGCACCTCCTTGGTGCCGTCCAGCCCCTTGGCCAACTCCTCGATCGCCTCCTCCACCGACTGCATGGAGGCGTGGAAGCTCTCGGCGGCATCGCCCGACCAGGCGCCGCGCAGACGTGCCCGGTGCTGGACCTGCTCACCGGCGATCTCGCGCACCGCCTCGCCGGTGGTCAGGCAGAGCTGGGCGGCGCGCATCAGGTCGTCCGGCTCGCCCGCGACCAGTTCGAGCAGTTGCTCGAAGGGCCAGAGCACCGCATTGGACAGCGGCTTGAACGGGTCGGGCGTGCCCGACACGATCTGCTCGAAGTAGGTCTTGTTGCGCTGCAACGCCTCGGTGCTCACGCCGACACCTGCCCGCCCGGGGTCGAGGGGCCCTGCGACCAGGGGCCCGGTGCGATGACATCGGGAGCGGCGGGGCGGCCGGGCACGAACATGTCGGTGTTGGCCACGTCGGTGCCGGTATAGGCGTCGGCGGTGTCGTTAAGCCCGTCGGCGATGTCTGCCATCACCTCAGCGCCGTCGGCCAGCCCCTGAAGGCACGCCTCGAACTGCTCGGCGTACGACGCCGCGAGGCTGAACGACGCCGGCATCACCCCGAACGCGTGCCGGGGCACGTGCCCTTCGCCGAACGATCCGTGCAGCTCGCGGAAGCGGGCCGCCCGGTCGGTGGACGCCTTGGCGAACGCCTTCAGCGCCTCCGGCTGAACCTCCAGCTCATTGCTCGGGCTCGACACGGACCCTCCCCTGTGTCCTGCGCGACGGATCAGCCGCGACGCCTCCCCACCATAGGCACTTCCCACCGCAATCGGTTACCCCGCCCGCGACGTCGGGGGCACCCAGCTTTGACTTTGCGGCGTAAAGTTCTTTGCGTGAACCCCGACGACGATCTGCCGCCCACGGACGCCGCAGCGGCGCTCCGGCTGATCGAGGACCAGCGGTCAGCCACGGCACGCCGGCTCGAACCCGATGCCCGTCTGCTCTACTGGCCTTGGGGAGTCGCCTGGCTGGTCGGCTTCGGGCTGTACTTCCTGCGGTTCTCCCCCGACGACCGGGAGCTGCTCCGGCTGCCGGGCTGGCTGCCGCTGACCGTTCTCTTCGCGCTGCTCCTGGCTGCCGGAGCGATCCAGGCAGTCGTCAGCACGCGGGCCTACGGCCAGGTGATCGGTGACTCCGCCCGGCGTGGGCGCTGGTACGGGTGCACCTGGGCCCTCGGATCGGTAACCATCTACGCGGGGCTCGGGCGGATCTCCGAGCACCTGCCGGAGGACGTGGCGGGGCTGCTCTGGTCGGCGACCGCCGTCGGGCTGACCGGCGCGCTGCACATGGCCGGGGGAGCGGTCTGGCTGGACCGGGACCTGTTCCGGCTCGGCGTCTGGATCAGCGTGATCAACCTGGCCGGTGTGATCGCCGGGCCGGGCTGGCACGCGCTGGTCATCGCGGTGGCCGGCGGCGGCGGGATCCTGGTCGCTGGCGCGATCGCCCGACGGCGACAGCGACACCGCCAGTGAGCGAACTCGACCCGGTCATCCACGCGCAGGCCCGGCTTCGGGTCGTCGCCAGCCTCTCCGCGCTCAACGATGGCGACCGGATCGCGTTCCCCCGGTTGCAGGAACTGCTCGCGATGACCGCCGGCAACCTCTCCGTACATCTGCGCAAGCTCGAGGACGCCGGCTACGTGGAGATCAGCAAGACCCATCGTGGACGCACGCCGGCGACCCTGGTCCGGCTGAGCCGGCGAGGCCGGCTGGCGTTCGAGGAATACACCGAAGCGATCCGCACCCTGCTCGACCCCACCCTGTCGAAGGAGCATCCATGACCCTCGCCCGCGCCGACCAGGCCAGCCGCCGGTACGGCGACGTCCTCGCCCTCGACCGTGTCGACCTGGAAGTCCGGGCCGGTGAGCTGGTCGGCCTGCTCGGGCCGAACGGCGCCGGCAAGAGCACCCTGATGAACCTGCTGGTAGGTCTGCGCCGTCCCAGCTCGGGGCGGGTCGAGCTGTTCGGCGGCGACCCTCGCGATCCGGCGACCCGGCGACAGATCGGGGTCACCCCGCAGGAGACCGGCCTGCCGGGCACGCTGCGGGTCGGTGAGGTCATCGACTTCGTCTCCGCGCACTATTCCGACCCGGTGCCCCGGGGGGAGTTGCTCGACCGCTTCGGTCTGGGCGATCTCGGCAAGCGACAGACCGGTGGGCTCTCCGGCGGGCAGCGCCGCCGGTTGGCGGTGGCGCTCGCGTTCGTCGGCCGGCCCCGGCTGGTGCTGCTCGACGAGCCGACGACCGGCCTGGACGTGGCCGCCCGGCACACCCTCTGGGAGGCGATCCGCGCGTTCCACGAAGACGGCGGCACCGTGCTGTTGAGCAGTCACTACCTGGAGGAGGTGGAGGCGCTGGCCCACCGGGTGGTGGTGATCGGTCAGGGCCGGGTGCTCGTCGACGACACGATGGAGGCGGTGCGCGGCATCGTCGGCGTACGCCGCGTCAGCCTGATCGCCGACCAACTGCCCGACCTGCCGGGCCTGGTCCGCACCGAGCGGATCGACGGCCGGCTGCACCTGCTCACCACCGACGCCGACGAGCTGGTCCGCGCGCTGGTCAGGGCCGGAACGACCTTCAGCGACCTGGAGGTACGGCCGACCTCGCTGGAGGAGGCCTTCCTCGCCATCACCAGCGGTGACAAATCCACCGGGGACCAGCCCGCCGCCGAAGGCCAGCCCGCCACCGCCGCTGTCGGCGGCCGACACACCACCGTCTGAGGAGGCCACCGTGCAGCTGACCCTGGTCCACGCCCGCTACCAGCTCCTGGAGATCATCCGGATTCCGGTGGCCGTCTTCGGTAGCGCGTTCTTCCCGGCCGCCGCCATGATCTTCTTCGTGGTCCCGTTCGCGGGGGACGACGCGACCGGCGCCACCCTGGCCACCGCGTCGATGGTCACCTTCTCGGTGATGAGCGCCAACATCTTCCAGTACGGCATCGGTGTCGCCGAGGATCGCGACCAGCCGTGGAACCCGTACACCCGGACCTTGCCGGCCGGGCCGGCGCCCCGGTTCGCCGGCCGGGTGCTCGCCGGCCTGGCCCTGACCTACCTCTCGCTTATCCCGGTCGTGGTGATCGGCGCGACGCTGACCGCGGCCCGCATCAGCCCGGCGGCGTTCCTGCTGGCCGCCGGCACCGTGGCCGTCATCTCGGTGCCGTTCACGCTGATGGGGCTCGCCGTCGGCTACTCGCTGCCGAGCAAGGCGGCGATCGTGATCGCTCAGGTGCTCTTCCTGCCGCTCGCGTTCGGCGGCGGCCTGCTCTCCGCGCCGGGTGAGGCACCGGGGTTCATCGAGACGATCGCGCCGTACCTGCCCACCCGGGGAGCGGCGGAGCTGATGTGGGCGTCGGCCGGGGACTACCGCGTCCAGCCACTGGCGGTGATCATGCTCGGTGTCTGGGTGGTGGTGCTCGCCACGCTCGCAGCCTGGGCCTACCGGCGAGACGAGGGTCGCCGGTTCAGCTGACGATTCGTCCGTTTCCGCCCCGGACCGCGGCGGGACGGTGCCAGGATTCCGGCAGGGGGTCGTCGTGGCCGCCCGGGCCGAGAGGGGTCTTGACCGTGAGCACCGTCCCGCCGGGTACGCCCTGCTGGGCCGATCTGGCCACCCCGGACCTGACCGACGCGCGGCGCTTCTACCCCGAGTTGTTCGGTTGGACCGGCCGGGTGACGCCGGAACCCGAGGCGGGCGGCTACACGGTCTTCCTCCTCGACGGCAGGCCGGTCGCCGGGGCCGGGCCGCCAGCGATCCCGGACCAGGTGCCCATCTGGTCGACGTACCTCGCGACCGATGACGCGGAACTGGTCGCCGGCCGGGTCGAACGGGCCGGCGGGCAGGTGGTGGTGCCGCCCTTCGAGGTCTTCGACCGAGGCTGGATGGCGGTCTTCGCCGACCCGGCCGGCGCGACGTTCAGCGTCTGGCAGCCGCTGGCGATGGCCGGTGCCGAAGTGTTCAACGTGCCGGGCGCGATGAGCTGGAACGAGCTGGTCACCCCCGACCCCGAGGGCGCGAAGGTCTTCTACGAGCTGGTGTTCGGGTGGCAGCCGGACGACCAGGCGGTGGGCCCCATGACGTACACCGGGTGGCGGCTCGGGACGCAGATCGTCGCCGGGATGATGCCGCCGCTGGCCGACGACTTCCCGGCCGACCTGCCCGCGTACTGGACGGTCTACTTCGCGGTGGCCGACGCGGATGCCGCCGCGGCCCGCGCCGCCGAGCTGGGCGGGACGATCCTCGTGCCACCCCGTGACATCCCGGCGGGCCGGTTCGCAGCCCTACGCGACCCCCAGGGCGCGCTCTTCTCCGTCATCGACCTGGGCCCCTGACGCAGACCCCGCGCTCGTGCTCGCCCCGACCCTAAGATCGCGCTCGATCCTGGATGTAGTGGCCTCCCGCACCCCGGACCCCCCTGTTTCCAGGATCGAGCACGATCTTGCGCCGGGTGGACCCCCGCCAACCTCATCATCGAGGCGTGGGGCGGGGCGGGCGGACGGGGACCACCAGGGGGCCGTGGGTGCCGGGAACCACTCGGACGCTGGCCCGGTAGTGGGTGGCGAGCAGGTGCTCGGTCAACACCTCCGGCGGGGTCCCGGCGGCCACCACCTGACCACCGGCGAGCAGCACCATCCGGTCGGCGTACTCGCCCGCCAGGGAGAGGTCGTGCATCGTGGCGAGGACGGTCAGGCCGTGCTCGCGGCGCAACTGGTCGACCAGCTCCAGCACCTCCTGCTGGTGACCGATGTCGAGAGCGCTCGTCGGCTCGTCGAGCAGCAGCAACGTCGCGCCCTGGGCGAGCGCCCGGGCGAGGAACACCCGCTGCCGTTCGCCTCCGGAGAGGGTGACCAGCTCGCGTCGGTGCAGGCCGGTGAGGTCCAACCGACCCAGCACCTCGTGCACCGCGTCGACGTCGGCGGTCGACTCCCGGCCCAGCGTCGGGATGTACGGGGTGCGGCCGAGCAGCACGTAGTCCAGCACCGACATGCCGGGCGGCACCACCGGGGACTGCGCCACCGTGGCCACCATCCGGGCGCGGTCCCGGCGGCGCAGCGCGGCGCTCGCCGTACCGAACAGGGTGATCGCCCCCGGCGCGGGCAGCAGGCCGCCGACGGCGCGCAACAGGGTCGACTTGCCGGCGCCGTTCGGGCCGATCACGGTGACCCACTCACCGACGGCGACGGCCACGTCGACACCGGTCAGGATCGGTGTGCCGCCCAGGCTGACGTGCAGCCCCCGCACCTCGACGGCGGGCACGTCAGCGTCGACCGACCGGCCGGCAGCGGACGAACCAGCGGTGGCTTCGGGACTCACGTGAGCACCCGCCGAGCGGTCCGCAGCACGATCACGAAGAACGGGCCGCCCAGCAGTGCGGTCACCACTCCGATCGGCACCTCGCTCGGAGCCGCGGCGGTACGGGCCACCACATCGGTCAACGCCAGGAACGCACCACCGAACAGCAGTGACATCGGCAGGATCACCCGGTAGCTCGACCCAGCCAGCAGCCGGACGGTGTGCGGCACGATGATGCCGACGAAGCCGATCAGCCCGGTCGCCGAGACCGCCGCCGCGGTGCCCAGGGAGGCGGCGGCGATCAACAGGTAGCGGGTGCGCTGCGGGTGCAGGCCCAGACTCCTCGCCTCGTCGTCACCGACCGCGAGGACGTCCAGCTCGCGGCGGTGCAACAGCACCACCACGGTGGTCAGCGCCGCGTACGGCAGCACCAGCAGCACATCGTGCCAGCCCGCAGTCGCCAATCGACCGAGCAGCCAGGAGTAGACCGGCTGGATGCTGTCGGAGTGCCGTTGCAGCAGGTACGTCTGCCCGGCGGAGAGGAACGCGGAGACCGCCACCCCGGCCAGGATCAGCATCGCCGGCGACCCCCTGCGCCCGCCAGCGGCGCCGAGCACGTAGGTCATCGTCACGGCGAGCAGCGAACCGGCGAACGCGGCCAGCGGGATGGTCATCGGCAACCCGGAGATCGCACCCTCCCGGCCGGCGCCGCCGAGCGCGATCACCGCGGTGACCGCCAGGCCGGCGCCGGCGGCCACACCGAGCAGGTACGGGTCGGCCAGCGGGTTGCGGAACACACCCTGGTAGCAGCCGCCGGCAAGGGCGAGCAGGCCGCCGACGAGCAGGCCCAGCACCACCCGGGGCAGCCGCAGCTCGGTGACGATCGCGATCTCCCGCTCGGACAGCCCGCTGTCGAGATGCACCCCTGGAATCAGGTTGAGCAACTCGGCGGCGACACTGCCCGGCGGCAGACTCACCGGGCCCAGCGACACCCCGGCGACGAGCGCGACGAGCACCGCGAACACCCCGATGACCAGCCACCGCGTACGCAGCCCCGCAGGCCGGGCAACCGACTGCGGGGCTCGCGAACCCGGCTCACTCCTGGCGCTCACCGATTGACGGTGGTCACGCGGGCACCTTGGCGACCGCGTCGATGATGACCCGGAGCAGGTCCACGACGCGCGGGCCCCAGCGGGAGGCGATGTCGTCGTCCAGCGCGACCACCTGGTTGTTCTTCACGGCGGTGAGCCCGGCCCAGCCGCTGCGCGCCTTCACCGAGTCCGCGTTCTGCTGGCAGCACTTGGCGTCGGCCAGGAAGACGAAGTCCGGGTCGGCGTTGACGATGAACTCCTGGGACAGCTGCGGGTAGCCGGCGTTCTTGCCGTCCGCGTCGGCCGGGTCGGCGATGTTGGTCAGGCCGACCTGGCTGTACAGCGAGCCGATGAAGGTCTTGCTGGTGGCGCTGTACAACTCGGGGCCCAGCTCGTGGAAGTAGGTGAGCTTCTCGGCGCGTTGCGGCAGGTCCTTGACCAGCTTGGCGATGTCGTCCTTCATCCGGGTGGCGACGTCGGTGGCCTGGTCGGCGTGCCCGGTCAGCGTGCCCAGCTCGGTGATCTGCTTGTACGAGTCGTCCAGCGTGGTCGCCGCCGGGGTCTGGTACACCGGGATCTTCAACTTGCCGAGCTGTTCGACGACCTTGTTCCGGTCGTCGGAGAGCACCACCAGGTCGGGGTTCTTACCGGCGATCGCCTCGGCGTTCGGCTGGAAGGCGGAGAGGTCGGTCTTGGGCGCGTCGGCCGGATAGTTGGACTGGTCGTCGACGGCGGTCACCTGCGGGCCGGCACCGATCGCGAAGAGCATCTCGGTGGCGGTGGGTGACAGCACGACGATCTTCTCGGGGCGCTTGTCGAGCGTGAGCGTGCCGACCGTGACCGGGTAGGCAGCGGCTGCGGTGCCGGTGCTCGGCTGGTCGTCGGCCTTCTCGGCGCAGGCGCCGAGGGCGAGCGCGGCGACCGCGAGGGTCGCGGCGAAGAGCCGAGGGGTACGTCTGAACATGGGGGCCTCCTGTCGGTCGAGGAGTGTGGTGCTTCGCCGACAGGGACTTTCGTACGCCCGCCCACGAGGCGCCCTTCCTCGAGAGCGCGTATCGCGACCGATCCGAGGCGACCTGGCTCGTCCCCACCGTCGGGTGGGGCATCACAGTTGCGGGACAGCGCCGGATTTCGCACCGGCTTCGCTGCGGACTGGTCGTTAAGACGGTAGCGCACCGCCAGGACGTGCCGAATCGATCACGGGCCGATCGATGCGAATCGAATCATCGGACTGCCGCACAGTGGCTGCCGGGGGGCTTATGTCCGGGATCCTGGCGATCAGGAAGGGGTGGTGGGGCCCCGCCGGGGCGGGACGGGGCCCCACCCGATCAGGAGGACGTGATGGTGACGTTGTCCACAGCCGCCTCCAGCAGGCTGGCACCGGAGGCGTCCGCCGCCTCGACGAGGATGCGGACCGACTGGCCGGCGTACGGGGTGAGGTTGAGGTTGGCCAGCGCCCAACTCCCGTTGCGGTTGGTCGCCGCGCCGGCCTGGGTGAGCAGCGCGGTGGTGCCGCCGTTGTGCACCACGCTCACCCGCAGGTAGTCCGCCGACGAGGCGTTCGAGCCGTGCGCCAGGTACCAGGCCAACGAGAGGGTCAGCGTGCCGGACGACGGCAGAGTCACCGCCGGGGACCGGGCGCTGGTCGTGCCGCCGTCGACGTCGTAGTCACCGGCCGCCGAGCCGGCGAGCCGGCCGGTGACCAGGTCGTTGGAACCGGCGTACGGGGTGAGCTGCTTGGCGCCGGAGGACGTGGTCGCCTGGGCGGCACCCCGTTCCCACGCCCCGAGGGTGGCGGTGTCGGTGCCGGCCGGGTTGATGGTCCAGCCGGTGGCGGTCTCGAAGGTGTCCGACCAGACCGTGGTGCCGCCACCACCGCCGCCGCAGTACTGCGCCTGCTTGCCGATGGCCCGGTACGGGCAGTCGGCGTACTCGCTGAGGATCAGCACCGCCTCCCGGTTGCGGGAGGTCTGCGCCGGGATCACCTCGTCGGGCGGGTAGAAGCCGCCACCCCCGGACGATCCGGGATACATCTCGAAGGTGTACGCCCAGATGTTGTGGGTGGCCCACAACCAGTCGAGGCTGTCCCCGTCGGTGATGTAGAGGTCGCTGGACTGCTCCGGGGTGTAGTTGTTGGTGGCCGCCATCTGCTGGCCGATGGTGGCGAAGGTGTTGTACTGGTCCGCGCTCATCCCGGTCGCGGTGTTCGCCGTGGTGTAGCCGTAGGGCCAGAGCACCAACTGCGAGTACGTGTGGAAGTCGATGTTGGCCTTGATCTGCTGCACGCCACCGACCACCCGGCCGTTGACGAAGTTGCGCAGCGCCTGCGTTTCGGGTGCGGAGAACGCCGACGGCCCCCGGTAGGTCTCCGACGAGGTGCTGCCGGACGAGCCGCCGCAGCAACCCCAGTTGTAGCCCCAGTTGCGGTTCAGGTCGGTGCCCACGTTGGACGAGCCGCTGTTGGGCTGGCGGTTCTTGCGCCAGGACCGGTACGACCCGGTGGCGATGTCGTACTCGCTGCCGTCCGGGTTGACCGTCGGGACGATCCAGATCTCCCGACTGTTGACGATGTTGGTGATCCGGGAGTCGCCGCCGTAGCTGTCGGTGAAGAGGTTGAGCAGGTAGATCGCCATCTCGACGGTCAGGTGCTCACGGGCGTGCTGTTGGGAGTTGAACAGGATCTCCGGCTCAGCCTCGTCGGTGCCGACGTTGTCGGAGATCTTCACCGCCATCAGGTCGCGGCCCTCGTACGACGAACCGATGCTGATCTTGCGCGCGATCGCCGGATGGTCGGCGACGACCTGGTTCACGACGGCGGTCAGTTCCGCGTAGTCGTGGTAGTTGGAGTCGGCGGGCGGGAAGGCCAACGTGCCCACCCCGTCGGCGCCGCGCTCGGCGTTGGGCGGTGGGGCGAGCGGTTCGAGTCGGAAGCCGAGCTTGCCGATCGCGGCGGCCTCGACCGCGGTGGCCGAGATGTGCAGCACCCCGTGTTCGGAGTAGTCGATGGCGGCTCCGGTGCGGGCCACCGCGTTGCGGTCGGCGAGGGTTCGAGGGCCGAGGACCCGGTAGCTGGCGGCGGCCGGCTCGGCGGTCCGGTCCGGTGCCGGTCGGGCGGCGACCGGACCCGCGGCGACGGTGACGATTCCCAGCCCGGTGACGACGGCGAGCACCAGGACGCGGCGGAGAGGGATGGGCGTGCGGAGGGCCATGGACTACCTCCTCGATGGGCGGGAGATCCCGCTCGGTGAAGGACACTTCACCACCTGTCACATGGTCATATCAATATTGATCGCTGCCTAATGCATCCCGAGCTGATCATCCCTGCGGCAATGATTTTCCATGCTTGAACATCTGGCGAAACTTCTCTCCAAGCGGGAAACTGACCTGCGACGATGCCCCTTCCGACACCGCGGAGCACTCATGGCCAGATCCCGCTTGCGCGCGGCCGCCATCGCCGGCGTCACCGCACTCACCCTGCTCGCCACCACCGCGCCCGCGACGGCGGCCCGTCCGCCCGCCGCCAGTCACGACGAACAGATCACCTTCCAGGACTGGTCCGGGCCCGCCGACTGGCACCGGGGCAGCCGGGCCGGCACCCGCGTGGTGCCCGGCGCCAAAGCGGGCCTCACCCTGGCCCGCCCGACCGGCACCACCGAGTACGCCGACCCGCACACCGGCACCGCCCGCACCTGGGAGTACGGCACCTGGACCTCGCCGGTGACCCGGATCGGGTTCGACGCCACCGAGCTGATCGCCTCGTGGAACGCGGAGACCCCCGCCGGCACCTGGATCCAGGTCGAGATGCAGGGCAGGTACACCAGCGGCGACCAGACCCCGTGGTACGTCATGGGTCGCTGGGCGTCCGGCGACGCCGACATCAAGCGGACCAGCCTCGACGGGCAGGGTGATCCCTTCTCGACGATCTGGACCGACACCTTCAGCATCGACGACGCCGCCGCCGGGGTGCTGCTGCGGTCGTACCAGCTGCGGCTGACCCTCTACCGCGCGCCCGGGCAGGCCGCCGCGCCGGTGGTGCGGATGCTCGGCGCGATGAGCTCCACCGTGCCGGACCGGTTCACCGTGCCGCCGAGCGCCGGACACATCGCCTGGGGTGTCGAGCTGCCGGTGCCGCGCTACTCGCAGAACGTGCACGCAGGGCACTACCCCGAGTACGACGGCGGCGGCGAGGCGTGGTGCTCACCAACCTCCACCGAGATGGTGGTCGAGTACTGGGGTCGCAAGCCGTCGAAGGCCGACACCTCCTGGGTGGACCCGACCTACCCCGACCCGACTGTCAACCACGCCGCCCGGATGACCTACGACTACGAGTACGACGGCGCCGGCAACTGGCCGTTCAACACCGCGTACGCGGCCAGCTTCCCCGGTCTGGAGGGTCGGGTGACCCGACTGCACTCACTGGACGAGCTGGAGCGTTTCATCGCCGCCGGCATCCCCGTGGTGACCAGCCAGTCGTTCCTCGCCAGCGAGCTGGACGGCGCGAACTACGGGACCTCCGGGCACCTCTTCGTGGTGGTCGGCTTCACCGCCGACGGCGACGTGATCGTCAACGACCCCGCCTCGTCCAGCAACGACGTGGTGCGCAACGTCTACAAGCGTGCGCAGTTCGAGCAGATCTGGCTGCGGACCAAGCGCACCAATGCCAGCGGCGGGGTCTCCGGAGGCTCCGGCGGCATCGCGTACCTGATCAAGCCGCTCCACAAGCCCTGGCCCAAGGTCCCCGGCTCCACCAACTGGTAACAACCAACCCCGCCCCACCCCCACCCAACCAGCGGGTGATCAAGAGGTTTGCGTCACCGAATCGGCCTCAGGTGACGCAAACCTCTTGATCAACGGGAGGGTTGGTCGGTGGGGGAGTCGGGGTTCTCGGTGGGGGGGTTCTGGTTGGGGTCGTCGCCGGCCAGGGCGGAGCGGAGGCGCTCCTTCTCCGTGCGGCGGCGCTCGGCGGCGCTGGCCATCTCCTCGGCCATCTCGTCCCGCCAGCCCCGCAGCAGAAGGAAGGAGAGCGCGGCAGAGAAGGCCAGTGCCAGGATCAGCTTCAGGAACACGTCCATGTCGACCAGCCACAGGCCCGCCAGGACGGCGACGAACAGCCCGATCCGGCCCAGCGTGTACTTCAGCGCGGCGCTCACCTGCACCACTCCGTTCTCTCCGTCGCCCGCCGGTTCCGGCGGAAAATGTCGATCCGCCCGACGGGCGGTCACGGTCAGCCGGTCCGGCGGGCCAGCCAGCGGACGCCCGGGAACCAGACAGTCGCGTACGCCACCGTGAACGCCCCCGCCGCCAACGCGCCAGAGAGCAGCGGCGGCAGCCCGGCGCCCAGACCGGCGATCAGCAGCCCGACGAACACCCCGACGGCAGCGGCGACCACCGCCGCCACCACCCGGGCCGCACCGAACCCCCAGGCTCGGAAATCGTCCCAGAACAGCCAGGCGGGCAGGATCACCGCCAGCCAGCCGTTGGTGTGCCCGAAATCGCCGGCGCCAGCCGAGGCGAACCCCCACTCGAACAGCACCAACGCCAGCACGCCGATGACCAGACCCGCCAGGCACACCCCGAGCAGATCGCCCAGGGTACGGACGCGCCCCTCGGCGTCCCGGCGGGGAAACCCACTCTGCTGCTCAGAACTGCGCTGCTCGGTCATCGACTGCGAGGGTACGTGGTGGCTCAGGCCCAGACCTGCTGCGGCTCGGCGCGCCGCTCGGCCAGCGACGGCGCCTTGTCGTACTCCCGGACCACGTTGTAGCGGGTGTCCCGTTCGACCGGCTGGAAACCGGCGTCCCAGATCAGGTGCAGCAGGTCCTCGCGGTGCATGGTGTTCGGGGTGCCGTACGAGTCGGCGTCGTGCGTGATCTTGTATTCGACGACCGACCCGTCCAGGTCGTCCACACCGAAGTTGAGCGAGAGCTGGGCCACCGACAGCCCGTGCATCACCCAGAAGTTCTTCACGTGCGGCACGTTGTCGAAGAGCAGCCGGGAGACGGCGAACGTCTTCAGCGACTCGGCCGGCGACGCCATCGTGGTACGCGCCTGGATCCGGTTACGGATCTTGCCGTCCGCCGAGTCCACGAAGTCGTGCTGGTAGCGCAGCGGGATGAAGACCGCGAAACCACCGGTCTCGTCCTGCAGCTCCCGCAGCCGGAGCACGTGGTCGACCCGGTGCCGGGGCTCCTCGATGTGGCCGTACAGCATGGTCGCCGGGGTCTTCATGCCCTTGCTGTGCGCGAGGGCATGGATGCGGGACCAGTCCTCCCAGTGGCAGGCGTGATCGACGATGTGCTGGCGGACCTCCCAGTCGAAGATCTCCGCGCCACCGCCGGTCAGCGACTCCAGGCCGGCGTCCATCAGCTCGTCGAGGATCTCGTCGGCACTCAGACCGCTGATCTTCTCAAACCACTGCACCTCGGTCGCCGTGAAGCACTTGAGCTTGACGTTCGGCAGCGCCGCCTTCAGCTCGCGCAGCACCTTCGGGTAGTAACGCCAGGGCAGCGTGGGGTGCAGGCCGTTGACGATGTGCAACTCGGTGAGCTGCTCATCCTCCATCTCCTTGGCCTTGCGGACCGCCTCGTCGATGCGCATCGTGTACGCGTCCTTCTCGCCCGGCTTGCGCTGGAACGAGCAGTAGGCACAGGACGCCGAGCAGACGTTGGTCAGGTTGAGGTGCCGGTTGACGTTGAACATCACCCGTTCGCCGTTGAGCTCGGTGCGCTTGTGGTGGGCGAGCCGCCCCAACCAGGTCAGGTCGTCGCTGTCGTAGAGGGCGACCCCGTCCTCCCGGGTCAGCCGCTCACCCGCGTACACCTTCGCTTCGAGCTCACGCTTGAGTCCGGCGTCCATGGCACGTCCCTTCCACCTGCGGTATCGATCGAGCCTACGTCGAGGGGCCGACGGCCCCGGCGGCACGGTCGGCGACAGCGACCTACTTCACCGAACTCTCAGCCTCCCGTAACCCGACCACGCATCGACAAGGGTGGCGAGGTGCGGTAGTAACAAGGTGGGGCGGAACACACACACTGGTACCGTCCCGACGGCCGCGCCCACCGAGCGCGGCGACGAGCGGCGAGACGGGGAGCGGCATGGTCGACAGCGAGCGCGGGCGACGGCAGCGACGACGGAGCCCGGTGATCTCGCCGGTGCTGCGCCCGAAGCTCTGGGCCGCCCTGCTCGGCGCGATCGCCGCCGCAGTGCTGTCCACCCCCGCGTACGCCGATCCGGCGGTGCCCACGACGGTGCCGGACATCGGCGCCCGCCCGCCGGCGGTCGGCGCGCTCCAACTGCCCGGCGGCCCACCCGTCGCCGGCATCCCGTCCCCGCCGGTCGGCAACATCGGCACCGGCCCGTTGGCCGCGCAGATCTACGCCGGCGAGACCCAGGTCGGCACGCTCGGTGACGCGCTCCTGAAGAGCCGGCAGAAACGCACCGACGCGCAGGCCCAGCTCGAAGCTGCCGGCAAGGTGCTCGCGACCACGCAGGACGCCCTGCTCCGGGCCCAGCAGGCGGCCGACGCGGCCGCCGCGGACGCCGTCAAGGCCGCCGCCGCGCTGCCGCCCGGCGACCTCGCCCAGGACATCCGTGGGCTGAGCCGCCTGCAGCAGATCACCCGTGGCGAGAAGGTCGACGGCGGCACCACCGGAGTGGCCGGGGATCTGTCCCGTGCCCGTGCCGCTGAGCAGACCGCCTACCAGAAGCACACCGAAGCCAAGGATCTGCTCGCCCTCGCCGAGGCGGAGTTCACCTCGGGCGAGACGGCGCTCCGCACGGCCGAGGCAAGCCTGCTCAAGCTGCGCCGGGACAACGCCACGCAGCTGATCGCCATCGAACGCCTGCAGGAAGCCAGCGAGCAGCAGATCGGCGCGGGGTACGTCAACAACCAGAACATCAGCGGCATGGCCGCGCACCCCCGGGCACTGGCCGCGGTCCGGTACGCGCTCGCTCAGCTCGGCGACCCGTACAAGTGGTCTGAGGAGGGGCCGGACCAGTTCGACTGCTCCGGCCTGATGTGGGCGGCATACCGGTCCCCGGGCGCCGACTACTTCGACCTGCCCCGGGTCGCCCGCGACCAGTACGCCGCCACCCGCACCCGGACCGTGTCGCAGAGTGCGCTGCTCCCTGGCGACCTGCTCTTCTTCGCATCCGGCAGCAGCTGGACGACGATCCACCACGTCGGCATGTACATCGGCAACGGCAAGATGGTGCAGGCGCCCACCACCGGCGACGTCGTCAAGATCTCGGTCGTCGGCTGGTCCCGGCTGTACGCGGCCACCCGCGTCATCGGCGCGGTGCCGGCGCCCCCGATCGTGACTGTCCCAACTCCGCCGGTCACCACGCCCAGCGCGACGCCGAAGCCGACGCCCACGCCGACCACGAAGCCGACGCCCACGCCAACGCCGACGGGGTCGGCCACCCCGACGCCCACGCAGACGCCGACGCAAACGCCGACGCCGACGCCCACGCCGACGCCGACGCCGACCGAAAGCACCTCGCCGAGCCCGACGGGCAGCCCGAGCAACACGCCGCCGCCGCTCCCCTCGGCACCGACCAGCGCTCCGGGCAGCACCGCCCCGACGACCACGCCGAAGGCCAGCACGAGCGCGACGGGCAGCGGCAGCGCGACGGGCAGCCCCAGCGCCACGGGTTGATCCGCCACGACCCGCTCCGGCTGTCCGCTCGGGAAGATCTGTGGCACCGTGACAACCAGGCACATCCGGCTCGACGTCACGGGTCCGGGTGCGAGCATGGCGCGGAGGGCGGAGATGGCCGAGCAGAGTGATCCGGCGGAGACTGTCGACCCCGTGGTCGACCAAACCGGCCCGCCAGGGCCGGGCGCCGACCCGGTGCCTCCCGCCGACGCCGGCCCGGTTGCCGCCGACGCCGGCTCTCCTGTCATCGACGCAGGCCCTGCTGTCTCCGACGACGGCCCGGCTGCCGGCGGCACGGCTTCGGCCGCCACTGACGGCACCCCGGCCACCGGCGATGCCTCCACCGACACCGGTGACGACGGCTCCGCCGCCGCTGCCTCCGCCGGCACGAACGTCGGCACGAACGTCGGCACGAACGTCGCCACGGACGTCGCCGATGACGTTTCCGAGTCGGGCACCGGGCAACCGGCGGCTGTCGACCCGGCCGCCGGGGAGCCGGCACGCAGCGACGATCGCCCCGACCCGGCTGCCGCGCCGGTACGAGCCCGGGCCAGCGTCGCGACCGCCGGGGCTCTCCGCAGTGATCTGCCGGCCAGCGCCCCGGTTACCGCAACCACCTACCGTGCGACCGGCTCGGCCGATGTTTCGTTGCCCGGCCAGCGCAACGAGTCGACCGCACCGGCCCGGGCCAGCGCCACGGTTCCCGGCAGCAGCCGGGTCACGGCCGGTGCCATCGGCAACCCGACCCCCCGGGAGGGCACGCCGGCCGTCTACCGAGCCGCGCCGGTGAGTCCCGAGCCGGCCCAGCGGCCCGAGCCGACCCAGCCGCCGACGCCATCCACCCCGGAGCCGGAACCCACGCCACCCGGCCCCGGGCCGACCCAGCCTTCGCCACCCGAACCGGAGCCCGCGCCGACCCCGGGGCCGTACCCGCCCAGCCCGATGCCGACGCCGGGGCCTCGACCCACGCCGCCACCACCCAATCCGGTTCCGCCCGTCCCGGGTCCACCCGTACCGCCGCCTTCGCCGATGCCGCCCATCCCGGGCCCGCCGGCACCACCCATCCCGAGCCCGCCCGTGCCGCCACCCGGCCCGCCGGTGCCCACGCCACCAGGCCCGCCCGGCCCGATGCCGGCACCGCCGTTTCCGCCGCCGCCGGCGATGACCGACACGCCCGGCGTACGGGCCACCGCGTCGGTTTCCGCACCGCCGGCCGGATGGTCGCCCACCGTTGGGACGGCACGCCCGACGTCCAGCGGCGGACGGGCCGAGACACCCGTCTCCGCGCCGCCGGTGGTGCCCGCGCCTGCGCTGCCGAGTTGGCCGCCGTCCACCGTCGGCGCTCCCCGCTCGACCGGGAACGGCGGCGAAAACTCGCGCCTGACCGTCCCGGCGGGCAACCCTTCGGGTGGCTCCGCCGGGAAGGGCACGGCCGGTGCCCGTGGTGGGCGGCGCGACGGTGGCTCTGACCTGGCCGGCACCGTCTACGGCAGCGGCGAGGGGCCGGGTTTCACCACGATCGCGATGCCCGCCAACGCGGTGGAGAATTCCGGCTCGCTGACCGGGCACATCCTGGCCCAGGGCTGGTCGGACACGCCGGCCGAACGGTCCAGTAACGCCCGGGTGATGATCGTTCTGGCCGCCGCTCTGGGGCTGCTGGTGGCGATCAGCGTCATGGTCGTACTGCTCGCCGGGGACGCCCTGGACGGCCTGGTGGGCAACGTGCTCAACGGGTGAGCCGCCGGGTCGCAACGATGGTGAGTCCGCCCACTACCGTCGGGCAACCGGCTGGCGGCTCCGCCGGATCGCCGTACACTGGCTGAGATCACTGACCCGGCGCGCGTGGTGCGCGCCCCTGGGCGATCTTGCGGGCGATCCGGCGGCACAGCCGCGGCAGGCCATCGCGAAGATGCGCCCCGCTCGAAAGGCTTTTGTTGACCACCTCTGCTGACCCCAGCACCGTTACGTCCGTTTCCAACCCGGCCCCGACGACCGACACCACCGGGGAGCTGCTTGACGCCTCCCCGAGCGAGGCCGGCACCGCGTCGGCAGCAGCCGCCGCCCAGCCGGCAGAGCTTGCGCCGGAGACCGTCGATCCGATCAGCTTCGCCTCCCTCGGCCTGCCCGAGCCGCTGGTTCGCGCGCTGGCACAGCAGGGCATCACCAGCCCCTTCGAGATCCAGCGGGCCACCGTTCCGGACGCGCTCGCCGGTCGGGACGTGCTGGGCCGCGGGCAGACCGGTTCGGGCAAGACGCTCGCCTTCGGTCTGCCGATGATCGCCCGGCTGGCCAACCGCAACCGGGCCCGGCCGATGCGTCCGCGCGCCCTGGTCCTGGTGCCCACCCGCGAGCTGGCCATGCAGGTCAACGACGCACTGATGCCGCTGGGCAAGGCCGTCGGCATCTTCCTGAAGACCGCCGTCGGTGGTGTTCCGTACGACCGTCAGATCGACGCGCTGCGGCGCGGCGTGGAGATCATCGTGGCGACCCCGGGTCGGCTCGGCGACCTGATCGAGCGGGGCATCTGCCAGCTCGACGACGTCGAGGTCACGGTCCTCGACGAGGCCGACCAGATGGCCGACATGGGCTTCCTGCCCGAGGTGACCGACCTGCTGGCGAAGACGCCCGCGAACGGTCAGCGACTGCTCTTCTCGGCCACCCTGGACGGTGACGTCGACGCGTTGGTCAAGCGGTTCATGACCGACCCGGTGACCCACTCCACGGCGCCGTCCACCGCATCGGTGTCCACCATGGACCACCACATGCTGTTGATCCCGCCGCACGAGAAGTTCCCGGTGGCGGCCTCGATCGCCGCCCGTGACGGCCGGACCATGGTCTTCGCGCGCACCCAGCTCGGAGTGGACCGACTTGTCGAGCAGCTCGCGGCGGTCGGCGTACGCGCCGGTGGGCTGCACGGCGGCAAGACCCAGCGGATGCGCACCAAGACGCTTGCCGAGTTCCGTGAGGGCCGGATGAACGTGCTGGTCGCCACGGACGTGGCGGCTCGGGGCATCCACGTCGACGGGGTCACCCTGGTGCTGCACGTCGACCCGCCGAAGGACCCCAAGGACTACCTGCACCGCGCAGGGCGCACCGCCCGGGCGGGCGAGTCTGGCGCGGTCGCCACGCTGGTGCTGCCCAAGCAGCGCCGCACCACCCTGGCGATGATGGAGAAGGCCGGCGTCGCGCCGGCCGAGACCCGGGTCCGGGTCGGCGACGCGGCGTTGGCCGAGTTGGTCGGTGCCCGCGAGCCGAGCGGCGTCCCGGTTCGCGTCGAGGCGGAGCCTCGGGGCTACGGCGACCGCTCCGGCGGATCGCGTCGATTCGACGACCGGGCCGGTGGCCCGCGTAGGTTCGGCGACCGCACGGGCGGCGAGCGCCGCTACGGCGACCGGCCCACCGGCGAGCGGCGCTACGGCGACCGCCCGCAGGGTGACCGCCAGTACGGCGACCGTCCCCAGGGCGAGCGGCGCTACGGCGACCGCCCGCAAGGTGACCGCCAGTACGGCGACCGTCCCCAGGGCGAGCGGCGTTACGGCGACCGCCCACAAGGTGACCGCCAGTACGGCGACCGTCCCCAGGGCGAGCGGCGTTACGGCGACCGCCCACAAGGTGACCGCCAGTACGGCGACCGCCCGCAAGGCGAGCGGCGCTACGGCGACCGGCCGACCGGCGACCGGGGCTACGGCGACCGGCCGACCGGCGAGCGGCGTTACGCCGACCGGGACACCCGGGGTTACGGCGACCGGCCGCAGGGCGAGCGCCGGTTCGGTGACCGGCCGCAGTTCGGTGACCGGGACGGCCGGGGTGACCGGCCGACCGGCGAGCGGCGCTTCGGTGACCGGGACACCCGGGGTGGCTTCCGCCCGGAGAGTCGTGGTCGGGACGACCGGCCGCGAGATGAGCGACCGCGCGACGACCGGCAGCGCGACGACCGGCGTGGTTTCGGCGGACGGCCGCCGGCACGTACCCACTGATCCACTGATCCACTGATCCACCGAACGCCGTCGCGGAGCCCAGTCTTCGCGGCGGCGTTCGCGCATGCCCTGCCGATGCCGGCCCGGTCGCGTAACGTCCGGCTCATGCCGACCATGCCGAAGTCGATCTTCTGGTCCCGGACGGACACCGCAGGCAGCGAGCAGGTGCTGCTCGACGACGGCCACGGATTGGCGGCCCGGGGCACCCTGCTCGCCGTGGACCCGATCCCCTGGACCGCCCGCTACCCGCTCACCACCACGCCGGACTGGGCCACCGCCCGCGTCGAGGTCGAGGCGGAGGGGTTGGGCTGGCTGCGCCGAGTGAGGCTGGAGCGGGCCGCGGACCGGTGGCGGGTGACCACCGCCGAGCAGGGCGACCTGGACGCCGCGCTGGTCGCGGCCGGTCATCCGCGGGCGGGCCTGCCGGGCACCGATGACCCGGACCGGCTGGCCGACGCGCTCGACGTCGACCTGAGTGGTTCGCCGCTGTTCAACACCCTGCCGGTCCACCGGCTCGGGCTGGCCGCCGAGCCGGCCGACCTGGCGCATCGGATCACCGTCGCGTGGGTGCTGCTGCCCGGCCTGGAGGTGGTGCCGGCCGAGCAGATCTACACCGGGCTCGGGCCGGGTCGGGTGCGGTTCGCCAGCGGCACCTTCACCGCAGACATCGATCTCGACGACAGCGGCTACGTGGTGCGCTACCCCGGGCTGGCCGAACGGATCGACCCGCGCTGAACGGCACGGACGAGGGTTGGACGGCGCCGGCAGGGCTCAGGCGGGCCAGGTGCCGCTGGTCAGGAAGCGTTCGATCGTGGCCAGGTGCGGTGTCAGGTCGAGGCCCTGGGCGGCCACCCAGTCGTCGGCGTAGTAGGTGTCGGCGTACCGATCGCCCGGGTCGCAGATCAGAGTGACCACCGAGCCGGTCCGGCCCTCGGCGAGCATCGCGGCGATCAGGCCGAACGCACCCCACAGGTTGGTGCCGGTGGAGCCGCCAACCCGGCGGCCGAGCACGGCCGAGCCGGCGCGCATGGCGGCCAGTGACGCCGCGTCCGGCACCTGGACCATCCGGTCCACCACCGAGGGCAGGAACGAGGCCTCCACGGTGGGCCGGCCGATTCCCTCGATCCGGGAGCCCTTCCCGGTACGCACCGACCAGTCGGCGGCCAGCCACGCCGGGTAGAACGCCGAGTTCTCCGGGTCGACGACGCAGAGCTTGGTGGGGAGCCGGCGATACCGGGCGTACCTTCCGATGGTCGCGCTGGTGCCCCCGGTGCCGGCACCCACCACGACCCAGGCCGGGATCGGGTGCCGCTCCAACTCCAACTGCGCGTAGATCGACTCGGCGATGTTGTTGTTGCCCCGCCAGTCGGTCGCCCGCTCGGCGTAGGTGAACTGGTCCATGAAGTGCCCGCCGGAGTCCTCCGCGAGCCAGCGGGCCTCGACCACCACCGTCGCCGGGTCGTCCACCAGGTGGCACCGGCCGCCCTGGAACTCGATCTGCGCGATCTTCTCGGGCGAGGTGGAGGAGGGCATCACCGCGATGAACGGCAGCCCGAGCATCCGGGCGAAGTACGCCTCGGAGACGGCCGTGGAGCCCGACGACGCTTCGACGATCGTGGTGCTCGGCCCGATCCAGCCGTTGCAGAGCCCGTAGAGGAACAGCGAGCGGGCCAGCCGGTGCTTCAGCGAGCCGGTGGGGTGCGACGACTCGTCCTTGAGGTAGAGGTCGACCCCCCATTCGCGGGGCAGCGGGAACGGCAGCAGGTGGGTGTCGGCCGAGCGGTTCGCGTCCGCCTCGACGGCGGCGATCGCCTCCGTCACCCAGGTCCGGCTGGCCGCGTCGCACCGGTCGAGATGAGTCACGCCGGAAACGTAGCAAGCAGGCCAGAGGGGGTCAGCGCCGGTCCGGCGACGCGGTCCGGCGGCGTTGGCGGCGTTGACCGGCCCGGCCGGCGGCCCGGACGAGCGGGGTCAGTGCGACGGCCAGCCCAGGCAGGGCGTCCAGCAGACGCACCTGTGCCCCTCGCCAGCGCGGCAGGCTGACCACCGGGCGTGGCCGACGGGCCAGCCGGACTGCCCGGGCAGCCACCCGCTGCGCGGTCAGCATCGACCCGGTGAAGGAGGCGAGTGCCCCCGGGTCGTCCAGTCGGTCGTGCAGCATCGGGGTCCAGATGCCGTCCGGGCACAGGCAGGAGACGTGCACCCGCCGGTACCCGGCCATCCGCAGGTCGGACAGGGTGCCGAGGCTGAACGCCAGCAGGGCGTGCTTGCTGGCCGCGTACACCGTCTCGCCGGGCGCGGCGACCAGCCCGGCCAGCGAGACGACGTTGAGCACGTGGCCGTGACCCTGCCCGCGCATGACGGCCAGCGCGGCGAGGGTGCCGTTCATGGCGCCGAGGGCGTTCACGTCGAGCACCCGGCGGCGGGTCGGGCCGTCGTGCTCCCACGACGGCCCGGTGACCAGGATGCCGGCGTTGTTGACCCAGAGAGCCAGGTCGCCCCGGCTTGCCGCGGTCGCGGCGATGCCGGCGCAGGCGTCCTCGTCCCGGACGTCCAGGACAGCCGACCATCCGCCGAGCGGTGCTGCGGCGGTGGCCACCGCCGCCGCGTCGAGGTCAGTGAGCAGCACCGACCAGCCGTCGGCGTGCAACGCGGCGGCGATGGCGCGGCCCAGACCTCCGGCAGCGCCGGTCACCACGGCCACTCGACGTCCCGGCGGGGTCATCGGCGCACGCTACCGCCGGCCGACCGGGCGACACCAGGGGTACGCGGCTGTCAGGCCGCGGGCGGGCCGACCGGCTGGGGCCGGTTCTCCCACTTGGTGGAGAGCGCGATGGCGGTGCGGGTGGAGGCGACCCCGGGGGTCCGGTTCAGCCGCACGATCAGCTGCTCCAACTCGGCGATCGTGCCAACCCGCGCCTTCAGCAGGAACGACTCCACGCCGGCCATGAAGTAGCAGGACTCGATCTCGGGCAGCACCCGCAGCGACTCGAGCATGTCGTCGCTGTCGGCACCGGAGTCCTCGACGATGCCGATCAGCGCGGTCACTCCCAGCCCGATCGCCTCCGGGGCCACGTCGGCGCGGTAGCCGCGGACCACGCCGCTGCTCTCCAGCTTGCCGACCCGCTCATGTACGGCCGGGGCCGAGAGGCCCACCTGTCGGGCCAACTCGGCGTACGAGA
Source organism: Micromonospora parathelypteridis (assembly GCF_014201145.1). Taxonomy (NCBI): domain Bacteria; kingdom Bacillati; phylum Actinomycetota; class Actinomycetes; order Micromonosporales; family Micromonosporaceae; genus Micromonospora; species Micromonospora parathelypteridis. The sequence goes on along the minus strand of NZ_JACHDP010000001.1, from coordinate 3,502,460 downwards.
GGCGCGCGTTGCCGCGCAGCAGGTCGACGAGGCTCAGGTCGATGGCGTCCACGGAGAGTGACCTTAACCGGTTAGGCGTAACGCGACGCCTTCGGCATCCGTTGGACTGAGCAGTGAGTAACTGTTCACAAACAGACGGTCAAGGCAGGGGTTGCACCAGTAGCATTTACTAACTTCCCAGTCAGTGCATTTTTCGCGTTTGGCGGACAGGCCAGGTCCCTGGTGCTGTAATTGCCATACGTCCCTCATGACGGCTCTGGGCTCGCACCAGCCGGGGGCAGTGTGTTCAGCCAGGGGCTTCGTCGACGCGAGGAGGGGGCTGTGGACACTGGAGATCGCCTGCTGACACCGGGTGAGGTCGCCGCGCTGTTTCGGGTGGACCCGAAGACTGTGACGAGATGGGCGGCGGCCGGCCGGATAGGAAGCATCCGGACTCCAGGCGGGCATCGCCGGTTTCGGGAATCCGAGGTGCGAGCCCTGCTTGAGGGGGAGGGCATGCTGGACGAAGTGGACGAGGTCGGAAAGCCACGCAATGTGGGACCGGCCGCATCCACTGGGCCGGGTCCGGCCAACGCCGGCATGTACTGAACTGGTGCGGACAAACGCTGCGCGGACCGGGCACCAGTCCGGTCCGCGTCCCGCTTCGGCCAGCCGGCCGGGCGGCATCACGACACGCCCCGAGCTGCCGACTCAGCTCCGGGCCGCGCCGAGCTGACCGGACCACCTACGGAACAGGGTGTGCGGGACGCCGAGCGCATCCAGCACCTTGCCGGCCACGAAGTCGACCAACTGCTGGGCGCTGGCCTCCGCTCCGGCCCCGTAGAAGCCAGGGCTGGCCGGCAGCACCACCGCGCCGGCGTCGTGCAACGCGATCAGGTGCTCCAGGTGGCTGCGGGTCACCGGCGTTTCCCGGGGGACCACCACCACGGGCCGCCGTTCCTTGAGGTTGACCTCGGCGGCGCGCTGCAACAGGTCCTTGGAGAGCCCGATCGCGATACCCGCGCAGGCTGCCGTGCTGGCGGGGACCACGGCCATCCCGCGTACCCGGTAGGAGCCGCTGCTCGGCCCGGCGGCCAGGTCGCCAGCCGGCCAGTGCCGCACATCCGCCCCGGTCAGGTCCCGGCCGAGCCAGGCGGTGAGGTCCTCGGCCCAGTGTCCGTCGCGAAACGGCCGGCCGGTCTCGTCGAGCACGGTGAGTCGCGCCGCCCGGGACACGATCAGGTCCACCGGCTCGCCCGCGTCGAGCAGTCCTCCGATGACAGCCGCCGCGTACGGCGTGCCAGAGGCCCCGGAGACCCCGACCACCCATGGTTCCCGCATGCCCCCAGCCTGCCTGGTCCGGCTGGTCCACTGGTGAGCACCCCCGAGATGGCCCGTCCGACCTGTCCCGCAGTAGCTAGGCATCCCGTCGACCTGACATGCTGCCGCTGGGGATTCGCACCGACACCATCTCGCACAGGAGGCATCGGTGACGACCGACGAGATCCTCTGGGCGCTGCGTGCCGAATGTCCGATCCCGTCCCGGCTCTCACCGCACGCCGACCGCGTGCAGGAGTGGCTGCTCAGCCTGCTGCCCGAGCTTGGCCTCCCGTTGGACGACGCCGCGTTGCAGCGGCTGGCCCGGGGAGCTTTCGCCCGGTACGCCGGGCGGCTCTACCCGGAGGCGACCGAGGCCGACCTGCGGGTGCTGACTGCCCTGTTCACCTGGTTCTTCCTGGTTGATGACGCCTGCGACGGGCCGGGCCGACTCGACCCGGAGCAGATCCGGGCACTGCGCAACGGCACGCTGGCGCTGCTGAACGACGGCCCCCGGTTGCGGCCGGCCGGCCTCAACGGCCCGCTACGGCGGCTGCTGGTGCTGGCGTGGCGCGAACCGCGCGGCCGGATGCCGTCACGGTGGCGGCTGCGCTTCGCCGACGCGGTGGGCCGGCACCTCGACGGCACCTGGCAGGAGATGGTGAACAAGGAGGCCGGCCACCGACCCAACGTCGACGAGTACGTCGAGCTGCGGCGGGCGACCTCGGCGGCGGAGGTGTCGTACGCGCTGACGGAGTTCGTCGGTGGTCGACCGTTGCCCGACCCGGTCTACCATCACCCGCTGCTGCGCCAGATCGGCGACGTCGGCAACGACCTGCTCTCCTGGTACAACGATCTGGCCTCGCTGGATCGGGACCGGGCCACGGCGGGCGGGCACAACCTGGTCCTGGCCATCCAGGGCGAGCTTGCCGTGCCGTCGACGGAGGCGGTAGAGCGGGCGGCCGAGCGCTGGCGGGAGTCGATGCGGCGCTTCGTCGCGCTGCGGGCCGCGGTGCCGTCGTTCGGCCCGGCGTTGGACGAGGCGGTCGCCGACCATCTCGACGGGGTCGCGTACGCCGTCCGCGGCACCATCGACTGGACCTTGGAAAGTGCCCGCTACCCCGTCGGCACCGCCCCACCAGCCTCAGGGTCGTAGGTCGAGCCGGATCACCAGGTCGAGCAGGGCGAAGACGAACAGCACGATGCCGACGAACCCGTTGGCGGTGAAGAACGCCCGGTTGACCTTGCTGAGGTCGGTCGGCGTGACCACCAGGTGCTGGTAGATGAACGCGACCGCGGTCAGCGCAAGCCCGATCCACCAGAGCCAGCTCAGGCCGATCAGCTCGCCGAACCAGACGAACAGCGCGAAGGTCACCACGTGCGCGACCGTGGAGGCGTGCAGCGCGAAGCGCCGACCGTACCGGGCGGGCACGCTGTGCACGCCGATCTCCCGGTCGATCTCGGAATCCTGGCAGGCGTAGATCAGGTCGAAGCCGCCGATCCACAGCCCGACCGCGGCGCCGAGCAGCCAGGCCGGCCCGGAGCCGTTCAGGGTGCCGGTGACCGCCAGCCACGCACCGACCGGGCCGACCGCCTGGGCGACCCCGAGGATCGCGTGCGGCCAGTTGGTGAACCGCTTGGCATAGGGGTAGACGACCAGCGGCACCACGGCGAGCGGCGCGAGCACCAGGCAGAGCGGGTTGAGCAGGGCGGCGGCGGCGAGGAAGACCACCAACGCGACGGCCGCGCCGGTCCAGGCCGTCCGCACGCTCACCGCCCCGGTCACCAGTTCCCGGCCGGCGGTACGCGGGTTCCGCGCGTCGATCTGCCGATCGATGATCCGGTTGGCGGCCATGGCGAACGTCCGCGCCCCGACCATCGCCACAGTGATCAGCAGCAGGTCGAGCCAGCCCACCCGGCCGCCGTTGACCTGCATGGCGGCGAGCGCCGAGAGGAACGCGAACGGCAGCGCGAAGACGGAGTGCTCGATCTTGACGAGGTCCAGGAATGCCCGCACCTTCCCCGGCGATCCCGCACTTTGTGTCCCGACGGAAGGGGACGGATCGGGGGCCGTCAGTGCAAGATCGCGGGGGTTGTTGGCGGTGGCCATCAGATCCCGTACTCCTTCCAGCGCTTGTCCACCAGGGAGGTGACCTCCGGACTCATCTTCATCTCCTCCGGCCAACCGCGGGTATACCCCTCGGTGGGCAGTTTGCGGGTCGCGTCGACACCCGCCTTGCCGCCCCAGAACTGCTGGTACGACGAGTGGTCGAGGTGGTCCACCGGGCCCTCGGTGACCAGCAGGTCGCGCGCGTAGTCGACGTTGCCGAAGGCGCGGAAGGCGACCTCGTTGTAGTCGTGCACGTCGCAGTCCTCGTCGACGATCACGATCAACTTGGTGAGCGACATCAGGTGCGCGCCCCAGATCGCGTTCATCACCTTCTGGGCGTGCTTCGGGTAGCGCTTGCGGATCGACACGATCGCGCAGTTGTGGAAGACACCGGCGGCCGGCAGGTCGTAGTCGACGATGTCCGGGATCATGAGCTTGAGCAGCGGTTGGAAGATCCGCTCGGTGGCCTTGCCGAGGCCGTGGTCCTCCTGCGGCGGCTGCGAGGTGACGATCGAGTGGTAGACCGGCTTGCGCTGCATGGTCATCGCCTCGATGTGCAGCACCGGGAACGGCTCGACCGGGGTGTAGAAGCCGGTGTGGTCGCCGAACGGGCCCTCGGGCAGCCGCTCACCGGGCTCCAGGTAGCCCTCCAGCACGATCTGCGCGTGCGCCGGCACCTGCAACGGCACGGTGAGGCAGTCGACCATCTCCACCCGCTCGCCGCGCAGGAACCCGGCGAACAGGTATTCGTCGATGTCGCCGGGCAACGGCGCACTGGCCGCGTACGAGACGACCGGGTCGCAACCGATCGCGATCGCGACCGGCAGGCGCTGCCCGAGCCGCTCGGCGACCGCGTGGTGGGCGGTGGAGTCCTTGTGGATCTGCCAGTGCATGCCCAGGGTGTTGCGGCCGTGCTGCTGAAGTCGGTACAGGCCCAGGTTGCGCTTGCCGGTCTCGGGGTGCTTGGTGTGGGTCAACCCGTAGTTGTGGAAGATCCCACCGTCGCCGGGCCAGACCTGCAGCCCCGGCAGTCGGTCCAGGTCGACGTCGTCGCCCCGGTAGACGACCTCCTGGCAGGGCGCGGTCTTCACCTTGCGCGGCGGCACGGACTTGAGCTGCATGACCTTGCCGAGACCCTCGCGGATACCGGACCAGCCGACCGGCAGCTCCGGCTTGATCAGCGCGCCGATCCGGGCACCGATCTCGTCGAGCGAGTCGACGCCGAGAGCCATCGCCATCCGCTTCTCGGTGCCGAACAGGTTGATCGCCAACGGCATCTCGCCCCGGGTCGGACGTTCGAAGAGCAACGCCGGGCCGCCGGCTCGCACGGTGCGGGTGACCACCTCGCTGATCTCCAGGGTGGGGTCGACCGGGACGTCGACCCGGCGCAGCTCCCCCGCGCGCTCGAGCGCAGCGAGGAAGTCCTTGAGATCGGTGTACGGGAAGCCACGAGCCGCCATACCCGCCAGTCTCCCGCACCGGGTGCCGTACGGCCCAAGCCGGGTGGTGTGACGCCCGCGATGGGCCGGGGCCCGACGGCGGGCAGGGCCACCTCCCACGGCATGGCGGGCGGTTGAGCGGGTAGCCGGGCAGCCTGCGGACGGAGGCGATGATGGGCGGGGAGCGGGTTCCAGCGGGGTTTACCGAACAACGGGTGCGCACCGGCCAGATCGCGATGAACTACGTCCGCGGCGGCACTGGTCCGCCACTCATCCTCCTGCACGGCTATCCGCAGTGCTGGCACATGTGGCGGCACCTGCTGCCCGAGTTGGGTCGCTCCTTCGACGTGGTCGCGCCCGACCTTCGGGGCTTCGGGGACAGCGACGCCCCGGCCGGCGGGTACGACAAGAAGACGGTCGCCGCCGACCTGGGCGCGCTGCTCGACCAACTCGGCCTGACGAGCGACCTCCGGCTTGTCGGGCACGACCTGGGGACCATGGTGGCGTACGCGTACGCCGCCGCCCATCCCGAGCGGGTGAGTCGGTTGGTGCTCACCGAGGCCCCGATCCCCGACGAGAGCATCTACACGTTCCCCGCACTGACGGCGGCCGGGCCAGGGGTGTGGAACTTCGGCTACTTCTCCATCGGCAACGGGCTGCCGGAGGAGTTGGTCAGCGGGCGGGAGTCGCTCTGGGTGGACCGGTTCACCGACGCTCTGATGGTGCGCAAGGGCAGCATCCCCCCGCCCGACATCGAGGAGTTCGCCAGCCACCTGCGTGACCCCGCGCACCTGCGGGCCAGCTTCGCCTACTTCCGGGCATTCGATCAGGACATCGCCGACAACGCGGCGTACCGGGGCACGAAGTTGGCGATGCCGGTGCTGGCCGTCGGCGCAGCGGCCAGCCTCGGTGGGCAGGTCGCCGAGCAGGTTCGCCGGTACGCCGACTCGGTACGCGGCGAAGTGGTCGAGGACTGCGGGCACTGGCTGTACGAGGAACGCCCGGACGAGATGGTCGCCCTGCTGCGCGACTTCCTCGGAAATGCCTGAGCAGCGGCCCGCGAGCGCACCCGATCAGGCGGCGGGTGCCCAGGCGTGGGCGGCCAGGGGCGGGTCGAGTGGCGCACGGGTGAGCCGGTTGGCGAAGGTCGAGATGGTGTACGCCCCGACTCCGAGCACCACGTCCAGTGCGTGCCGGGGCTGGTAGCCGGCGGCCAGGAAGTCGTCCAGCTCGTCGTCGGGCACCGCGCCCCGGTGTTCCAGCACAGCCAGCGTGAACCGGCGCAGCGCCTCCAGTCGTGGCTCAGGCAGGGCCGTGCCGGCGCGCAGCGCGGTGATCAGGTCGGTGGTCGCACCGAGCTGGGTGAGCTTGCCGGTGTGCAGGGCGACGCAGACGTGACATTCGTTGACGGTGGCGACGGCGAAGACGACCACCTCCCGCTCCAGTGGCGCGAGGTCGGTCTGCTCGAAGCCCGCGTTGGCGGTGAGGAAGCCGGTGAGCAGCTGCGGGGACTCGGCCATCAGCGCCACCGGGGTCGGCAGCCAGCCGAAGCTGCGGCGTACTCCCTCGATGGACCGACGGGCGGCGGCGGGGGCGGTGTCGGCGGTGTGTGCGGTGAAGACGGACACGGTTGCCTGCTTTCGGAGGGTCGATAAGGAAGGCGGGACGCATCCCGTAGGATCGTCAACGTGGTTGACGAAATAGTAAACGTGGTTGACGAAGATGGCAACCGCTGACCCCGCGCGTCCCGGTTTCCAGTTGCCGCTCCTGCTGCTGGCCGGCTTCCGGACGCTGATCGACGACCTGCACGCCGAGCTGGCCCGGGAGGGGCATCCGGAGCTGCGACCGTTGCACGGCTTCGTGCTCCAGGCCGTGGGGGTGGACGGCACCACCGCCACCGAGCTGGGTCAGCGGTTGGGCATCTCCAAACAGGCCGCCGGCAAGACGGTCGACCGGCTGGTCGCCGTCGGCTACCTGGAGCGGGTCGACGATCCCCAGGACGCCCGCCGCCGGCTGGTCCGGGTGACGGCGCGCGGCGCCGACGGGTTACGCCGCTCGGCCGAGATCTTCGATCGGCTGCGCGAGCGCTGGGCCGAGACCCTCGGCCCAGAACGGGTCGACGCCCTTGAGGACGACCTGCGCACGATGGCCGCCGCCAACTGGTTCCGCCTCGACGTGCCGGGCTGGCTCGGCGGCTGACCGCGCCACGAAGGCTCGCCCCGTCGCCTGCCCGCCGGCGTCGAGCCTTGATCGACACCAGGTCGCCGATGTGGCGGTTCCGGGTCGCCGGATACCGCCACCGCGCCGACCTGGAGTGGATCAAGCCGGGTCAAGCCGGGCGGACACATCTCACCGACGCTGGCGTGCCGCCCTGGTCCAGGCGCAGGCTCGAAGCCATGTCGGATGCCTACGTCGTCGGCAACCCGGACGGGTTGTCACCCCTGCTGGTCGAGCTTCGCGACGCCATCGCCCGGGAGCTGCACGCCCAACTGGCGCTGCGCGCCGAGCGGATCGAACTGGCCGACCTGCCGGAGGTGTCCTATCAGGTCACCATCCAGGTCGAGCGGACGCTGCGCCTGGCGACCGGTGCCCGACTGACCCCGGGCGTCGACGTCAGTCGAGCCCGCCGTACGAGTGCAGGCCGGTGAAGAAGATGTTCACGCCGAACAGGTTCATCAGCATGGTGAGGAAGCCGAGCACCGCGAGCCAGGTGGCCACGTTGCGCTTGACGCTGGGCGTGGCTCGGGCGTGCAGGTAACCGGCGTACACGACCCAGGAGATGAACGCCCAGGTCTCCTTCGGGTCCCAGCCCCACGGCCGACCCCACGCCGCCTCGGCCCAGATGGCACCGGCGATCACCGCGAAGGTGAAGATCGGAAACGCGAAGGCGTGCAGCGCGAAGGTCAACCGCTCCAGGCCGACCGCGCCGGGCAGACGCTTGGCCAGGGTGTACGGGAAGCTCCGCTTGCCCTGCTCGTACCCGTTGCGCATCAGGAAGCCGACCGCCGGCACCACCCCGAGCAGGAAGATGCCGGACGCGAAGACGATGGTCGAGACGTGGATGACGAACCAGTACGAGTTCAGCGCCGGCACCAGCGGCACGATCGGTACGTACAGCACCAGCTCGGCGGTGGCGACCAGCAGCACCATCACCAGGGTCAGGAACAGCCCGAGCTTGCGCAGCGACGGTCGCTTCCAGAGCACCACCAGCCACGCGGCGACCCCGATGAACGTCACCGTGAGCACGAACTCGTACATGTTGCCCCAGGGCATCCGGTCCGCCGCGAGGCCGCGAGTGACCAGCGCCGCCAGGTGCAGCACGGCGGCGACCGCGGTGGCACCCACCGCGATCAGGCCAGCAAGGCGGGCACGCCGCTTCGACCGGCCGTCCCCGGTCGACGGCGGGACCGGCGCGGGCGACGTCGGAACGGGACCGCCGGCGCCCACCAGCTCACGGGCCGGAGCCGCCGCGGCGATTCGGGTACGCGCGTTGCCCAGCGCGTACTCCACGGCGTGGCCGATCATCGCGACCAGGTACGCCAGGATCGCGGAGGTCACCAGATTGTCGGAGAGTGCGGACATCACTCGGCTCCTTCTCGCACGCCGGCCCGGTCACTGGAGTCAGCGCTCACGCCGGCCCGCTCAGCCGCCCGTTCGTCACCGTTGACCGCGGCGATGAGCTGGGCGAACTCCTCGGCGAACCCTGGATAGTCGGTGCGCGGCAACCCACCGGCCTCCATCAAGCTACTACCGCCCGTCGGAGATCCTTCCGCCGGGTCGGGCGAGGTCACCCGGAACCACACCCGACGGCGCCGCCCGAACAGCGAGCCCATCAGCCCGACCAGCAGGAAGCCGCAGCTGATCAACAGCGGCGTCGCGCCCGGGTCGTGCCGAATGGAGAGCGTCACGTACCGCTCGGTGCCCAGGAACTCGACAGTGGTGCCGTCGTCCAGCGTCCAGGTCTCGCCCTTGCGGAGCAGCTTGGTGCCGACCTCCTTGACCTTGCCGGTCCGCACCTGCCGCTGGTCGAGTTGGTAGATCGAGGTGGGGATGCCGGCGTCCAGGCCGAGGTTGCCCCGGTAGGCGACCAGGTTCAGCACCGGGTTGCGCTCGGTGGGGTACTGCGAGCGGACCATCGGCGGCTGCTCGGGTGCCGTGGGCAGGTAGATGCCGGTGAACGCCATCTGCTCGTCCGGTTTGCGCTGACCGGTGGCCGGGTCGACGTTCGCGTCCGGGAAGGCGGCCAGCCCTTCGCTGGTCAGGCCCATGTCGCCGGTGGTCAGGAACGGCTCGTCACTGATCTGACTGTTGCCGAAACGGTCGGTGTAGCGGATCACCGGGGCGTACCCGTGGCCGAGCAGGTAGACGCTCGCGTCGTTCAGGCGCAGCGGTGCGTTCACCGAGAAGTTCGCGCTGCGGGTGGGCTCGTCCGGGCCGTCGACGGTGACCGTGGCGTTGAAGAACTCCGGCTGGCCGGACGCCAGGAACCGGGCCTGGAAGTCGTCCAGCCGCAGGCAGAAGCGGGGCAGGTCCGCGCTGTCCACCCGGGGGCCGAGCTTCGCCTCGGCGTACTGCTGCCGGGTGTTGCAGAACGAGTTGTCCGCGCCCGCCACGAGCAGCCGGTTGCCGCTCCAGCCGTACCACGAGCCGAGCGCGACGCCGATCAGCACCGCGATGAGCGAGGTGTGGAACAGCAGGTTGCCGGTCTCCTTGAGGTAGCCCTTCTCGGCGGAGACCTCGTTGCCACGCACCTCGACGCGCCAGCGGCGCTTGCGCAGCACCTCGGCGATGGCCGCCGCGCCGCCGGGCGGGGCGGGCAGCACGGTGTGCTGCGGCAGCCGTGCCATCCGCTTCGGCGCGGCCGGCGGACGGGACCGCAGCGCCCGGATGTGATCCCGCAGCCGGGGCGTGATGCAGCCGATCAGCGACGTGAACAGCAGCAGGTAGATCGCGGAGAACCAGACCGAACCGAAGACCTCGAACGCGCCGATCCGGTCCAGCCGGGGAGCCAGGTCCGGGTGGTCGGTGAAGTACTGGTTGACCTTCTCCGGGCTGATCCCGCGCTGCGGCAGCACCGAGCCGGGGATGGCGGCGACCGCGAGCAGGAAGAGCAGGATCAGCGCCGTACGCATGCTGGTGAGCTGCCGCCACGAGTTGCGCAGCAGCGCCAGCAGCCGGTTGGGCCGGCGCCGGGGCGCCGGGGCCGCGGTCTCCGGCCGGTCGTCGACGACCGTCATCAGATACTCACCTCGCCCACCCCGACGGTGGTCTGCAACCAGATCACGAAGCTCTGCCATCCGCCGGTGACCAGCGCCAGGCCGATCAGGATGAGCAGGGCGCCGCCGACCCGGGTGACCCAGCGGCTGTTGCGCCGGACGGCGCGGAAGACCCCGAGCAGGCGTTCGAAGCCCAGCCCGAAGACGACGAACGGTATCCCCAACCCGAGGCAGTACGCCACGGCGAGCACCACGGCGCGGTCGCTCTGGCCGCTCGTGGCGGCCATCCCCATCACCGCGCCGAGCGTGGGGCCGGTGCAGGGCACCCAACTGAGTGCGAAGACCGCGCCGAAGACCGGTGCGCCGAGCAGCCCGGCCGACGGCAGTCGGGAGATCCGGAACTCGCGTTGCAGGGCGGGAATCATCCCGAGGTAGCCGAGACCGAGCACGATGATCAGCGCGCCGACGCCGATCTGCAGCTCGCGCTCGTAGTCGAAGAAGACCCGGCCGATGCCGGCGAACAGGATCGCGGTGGCGACGAAGACGACGGTGAAGCCGGCGATGAAGAGCAGCGTCCCGGCGAGCACCCGGCCCTTGACGGCGCCGGCCCGCGCGATCCGCTCCCGGACGGCGACACCACCGGTGCCCTCGGGCGCATTGTCAGCCGCCGGTCGACGGCCCTCCAGGTCGGCGCCGGCCAGGCCGGTGACGTACGAGAGGTAGCCGGGGACCAGTGGGAGTACGCACGGGGAGAGGAAGCTGACCAGGCCGGCGAGCACCGCCGCGCCAATGGCGAGCAGCAGCGGCCCGCTCAGGGCCAGGTCCTTGAAGGTCTCGCCCATCAGCTCGACGCCGATTTCTCGGCCGCGATCCGTTCGACGATCGGTTGCAGGCCCTCCTGCTTGACGGCGGCCCGGATCACCACCGCGATCCGGCCCGCCCGGTCGAGCACCACCGTCGCCGGGACGAAGTTCGGCGGGATGTCCAGGGCGAGCGCCAGCTTGCTCGGCGGGTCGAACAGGCTCGGATAGGTGACCCGGCCCTTCTCGAACGCCTTGGCCTTGTCCCGCTGATCCTGGACGTTGACGCCGAGGAAGGTCACCCCGGAGGCCTTGGTGGCCTGGTAGGTGGCTTCCAGGTCGTCCGCCTCGGCACGGCACGGCGCGCACCAGGAGCCCCAGAAGTTGAGCACCACGACCTGGCCCCGGGCCTGGCTGACGTCGTAGGTGCCGCCGGCGAGCAGCTCACCGGCGAGTTTCGGAGGTGCCGAGCGCTGGTCCGGTGCGCACTCGAAGATCCCGTCGGTGGTGGTCGTGCAGGTCTTCTCCTGCCCCTTCGACGTGCAGCCGACCAGCGCCACCGCGGCGACGGCGGCGAGCAGACCGGCGGTCCACCTCCGGGCGTTCATCAGGCCCCCTTGGCCGTCCGGGCGGTCGCGGAGAGGGCGATCAGGTGCGCTGCCGGCTCGCTGTAGCCGATGCCCGCCACCTTCGCGCCGTCGAAGTGGAACGAGGTGAGGCTCGCCAGCCCGCACTGCCGCTTGCGCGGGTCGTGCCAGAGCCGCTTGCGCTCGACGTAGCGGCGCAGCGTCCAGATCGGGAGTTGGTGCGACACCAGCACCGCCTCGCGCCCCTCGGCGGCGACCCGTGCGGCGTGCACAGCGGCGAACATCCGCTCGGCGATCACCCGGTACGCCTCACCCCAGGACGGGGTCACCGGGTCGCGCAGCACCCACCAGTTACGCGGGTCGCGGAACGACCCGTCACCGGGGGACACCTTCTTGCCCTCGAACCAGTTGGCGCTCTCGATCAGCCGCTCGTCCACCCCGACCGGCAGCCCGAACTGGGCGGCGATGGGCTCGGCGGTCTGCTGGGCGCGCTCCAGCGGGCTGGCCACCACGTGCTCGATCTCCCGCTCAGCCAGGCCCTGTGCGGCGGCCTTGGCCATCTGCACGCCCAGCTCGGACAGGCGGAAACCGGGCAGCCGGCCGTAGAGAATCTGGTCGGGGTTGTACACCTCGCCGTGCCGAAGCACGTGGACCACCGTCTTGCTCACCGCTGCGCCCCCTTCGTTTGCGACTGCGGGGCTCGCAGAACCGGCTCACTCCTCGCGCGCACGCTACCCCCCGTGACCAGCCGCTGCCGCCGCGTTGGCCGCCGTGGGCAGCGCGTCGGCGATGTGCTCCAGAGCGGCGTCGTCGATCGCCGCCGACACGAACCACGACTCGAACGCGCTCGGCGGCAGGTAGACGCCGGCGGCGAGCATCGCGTGGAAGAACGCCTTGAACGCCGGCACCTGCTGGGTGCGAGCGCTGTCGTAGTCGACCACGTCGGCGTCGGTGAAGAAGATCGAGAACATGCTGCCCGCGTACGACAGTCGGTGCGGGACCCCGGCGGCGGCCAGCGCGTCGGACGCCAGCTTGCCCACGGCGGCGGCCGTGGAGTCGAGGCGGTGGTACAGCGCGTCGTCGGCGAGCCGCAGCGTGGCCAGGCCGGCGGCGCAGGCGAGCGGGTTACCGGAGAGCGTGCCGGCCTGGTAGACCGGGCCGGCCGGGGCGAGTCGCGCCATGATGTCCGCGCGCCCGCCGAACGCGGCGGCGGGCAGGCCACCGCCCATGACCTTGCCGTACGTCCACAGGTCGGCGTCGGAGGGGTCGAGGCCGTGCCACCCGGCGCGGGAGACCCGGAACCCGGTCATCACCTCGTCCACCACCAGCAGGGCGCCGTGGGCGTGCGCGATCCGGGCGAGTTGCTGGTTGAAGCCGTCGCGGGGTGCCACCACGCCCATGTTGCCGGCGGCGGCTTCGGTGATCACCGCGGCGATGTGCGGACCCTCGGCGGCGAAGGCCTCCTCGACGGCCCGGATGTCGTTGTACGGAAGCACGATCGTCTCGCTGGCCGCCGCCCCGGTCACGCCGGGCGAGTCGGGCAGGCCCAGGGTGGCCACGCCGGACCCGGCGGAGGCGAGCAGCGCGTCGACGTGCCCGTGGTAGCACCCGGCGAACTTGACGATCTTGGAGCGGCCGGTGAAGCCGCGGGCCAGCCGGATCGCCGACATGGTCGCCTCGGTGCCGGAGTTGACCAGGCGGACCTGCTCCATCGGGGTCCGGGCAACGAGCTCGGCGGCCAACTCCACCTCACCCGGGGTGGGAGTGCCGAAGCTGGTGCCCAGCGCGGCGGCGGCCTGAACGGCGTCCACCACCTCCGGGTGCGCGTGCCCGAGGATCAGCGGACCCCAGGAGCAGACCAGGTCGACGTAGCGGCGGCCGTCGGCGTCGAACAGCCACGGACCCTCGCCACGAACCATGAAGCGTGGGGTGCCGCCGACCGCCTGGAAGGCGCGCACGGGGGAGTTGACCCCGCCCGGCACGATGGCGCGGGCGCGGTCGAACAGGGCCTCGGAGGCCGGCGCTTCGGCCGGGTAACGGCCGGATCCGGCTGGAAAGATGTCGGTCACGATGCGGCCATTGTGTCAGCGCCGGACGGCCAACCAGCACCCACCCCGCGCCGGGGTTACCGGGCTCACCCACGGTCCGTGCCTGCCAGCGGCGACGACGCGAGGCCAGGGGCGACGCTCGTGACCTCGGTGGGTGCGGCTCGCGGCTCCGCCAGGCGACGGCTCGCCGCCTCAACAGGCCGGGTCGGGCGGATCGCGCTAGGCTGACCGGGTGGATCGTGCCGAACTGTCCATCACGCTACACCGAACGGGCGACGAAGCCGTGCTGCGCCTGGCCGGTGAGATCGACATGCTCACGGCCGCCCAGCTCTCCACGGTGGTGAACGAGGTGCTGGCCGACCCGCCACCGAAGATCGTGCTCGATCTTGGCGGCGTCACCTTCTGCGACTCGCAGGGCCTGGGCACACTGGTCGTGCTCAGTCGCAAGGCCAGCCACGCGCAGAGCCTGCTGATGCTGACCCACGTGGGCGACTTCCTGATCCGAGTCCTGGACATCACCGGCCTCCGCAGCGCCCTGATGATCCGCAACGACCAGCCCACCGGCTAACCCCGCCTCTCCCGGCCCCCCGGGCCTCCACCCCCCTGCCTAACCCCGTTGATCATGAAGTTATTGCCATCCGGCTCGGCGTGTCGGGGCAATAACTTCATGATCGACGAGGGTAGGCAGGGGGCAGGCGGAGGAGGGGGGGTGGGGGTGGGTTAGGTGGTTGGGATGTCGCGTTTTTGGAAGGTCAGTAGGGCCAGGGTCAGGAGGGCGGCTGCTGCGGCGGTCAGAGCGGCCAGCGGGGTGACCGACCAGTCCTGACCGAGGACCTGTGGGGTGTGGGTGAACGGGGAGAGATCCAGCGCCCACTGGTCCAACTTCAACACCGCTCCGAGCTGACCGAGCAGCAGACAGCCGGCGAGCACCGCCCAGGCGCCCCCGGAGAGACGGGGCAGCCAGCCGACCAGCAGCGCCGCCAGCCCGGCCAGCACCCAGGCCGCGGGCACCTGGGCCAGCCCGGCACCGAGCAGCCGCGGCAGCTCGCCGCCGACGTCGGAAACGCTGATCCCGTAGGCCAGCCCGGTCGCGAGCCCGGCAACGGCCAGCACCACCGCCGGTCCGAGCAACGCGAAGACCAGATGCGCCGCCAGCCACCGGGGCCGACTCACCGCCGTCGCGAGCAGCGGTTCGACCCGCCCGGCGGTCTCCTCCGCCCGTGCCCGCAGCGCGGCCTGGATGCCGTAACCGGCAGCCGCCAGCGCGGTCAGGCTCAACGTCCCACCGAGGTACGCCTCGGCGAGCGCCGAGCTGCCACCGAGCCGGGAAAGGATCTCGGCGAGCTGCTGGTTGCCCTGCACGGCGTCGCCAGCAGCGTCCGCCGCACCGCCGAGCACCAGGCCGAGCAGCCCGAAGCCGACGGTCCAGCCGAGCAGTTGGCCCCGGTGCAGCCGCCAGGCCAGGCCGAACGGACCGGCCAGCCCCGCACCGGCGGTGGCCGGGCCGAGCCGGGACGGGAACACCCCCGCGCCGAGGTCACGGCGGACCGAGACGGGGTACGCCACGAGCGCGACCACCACGCTGAACAGCACCGGCAGCAGCAGCACCCACCAGCGCTCATCGGCGTAGGCCCGACCCCGTGCCGCCCAACCCAGGGGCGAGAGCCAGCTCAGCCACTCCGCGCTCCCGCCGGTGCCACCGGAACCACCGGCGTCGCCGCCCAGCCGCAGCACGAAGGCCAGCCCGAGCACGCCCAGGCCGATCCCACGGGCGCCACTCGCGCTCTCGGTGAGCTGCGCGGTCAGCCCGCCGACCGTGGCGAAAGCGACCCCGGTGAGCGCCACGCCGGCGCCGAAGAGCACCGAACCCGCGCCGGGCAGGCCGGCAGCGACCAGGCCGCCGGCGGTGAGCAGGCCGAGCAGCACACTCGCGGCGTACGTCACCAGCAGCGCGGCGGTCAGCCCGGCGTACCGGCCCAGCACCGTGGCGCCGAGCAGCTCCCGCCGACCGGCCTCCTCCTCGGTGCGAGTGTGCCGGACCACGGTCAGCACGCCGATCAGCCCGACGATCAGCGCCAGGAGGCCGGCCCGCTGGACGGTGAGGGCGCCGACGCTGTCGCCGTACACCGGGCCGAGCAGGGCGACGATCGAGGGATTGCTCGCCGTGCCGGCCAGGTACGCGGCCCGCTCGGCCTCGGTCGGGTACAGCCCGGCGTACGTGCTGGCGTAGCCGGCCGGCAGCACCGTCAGCAGCAGGATCCAGATCGGCAGCAGCACCCGGTCCCGGCGCAGGATGAGGCGCACCAGATGCCAGGTCCCGGTGAAGGCGCTCATGACCGCGCCGCCGACTCGGCCTGGTAGTGCCGCAGGAACAGCTCCTCGAGTGTCGGCGGCTGGCTGACCAGACTCCGTACGCCGATCTCGGTGAGCCGGCGCAGCGCTGCGTCCAGCGCGGCGTTCTCCACGTCGAAGCGCACCCGGTGCCCGTCCACCCGCAGGTCGTGGACGCCGGCCAGTTGACCCAGCCCGTCCGCTGGGCCGGTCAGCTCAGCCTCGATCGCGGTGCGGCGCAGGTGGCGCAGCTCGCTCAGGGTGCCGGTTTCCACGTCCCGCCCGTTGCGGATGATCGTCACCCGGTCACAGAGCGCCTCGACCTCGGCCAGGATGTGGCTGGAGAGCAGCACGGTGCGACCGTCGGTCTTCGCGCGGCGGACCCAGTGCTGGAACACCTCCTCCATCAGTGGGTCCAGCCCGGAGGTCGGCTCGTCCAGGATGAGCAGTTCGGCGTCCGAGGCGAGGGCTGCCACCAGCCCGACCTTCTGTCGGTTGCCCTTGGAGTAGGCCCGCCCCTTCTTGCGCGGGTCCAGCTCGAAGGAGTCCAACAGCTCGGCCCGGCGGCCCGGGTCGAGACCGCCGCGCATTCGGCCGAGCAGGTCGATGACCTCGCCGCCGGACAGGTTGGGCCAGAGCGTCACGTCGCCCGGCACGTACGCCAGCCGACGGTGCAGGGCGACCGCGTCGCGCCACGGGTCACCACCGAGCAGGCGGACGGCCCCCGCGTCCGTCCGCAGCAGTCCGAGCAGTGCCCGGATGGTGGTCGACTTGCCGGCGCCGTTCGGGCCGAGGAAGCCGTGCACCTCGCCGGCGCGGACGGTCAGGTCGAGACCGTCGAGCGCCCGGGTCCGGCCGAAGGTCTTGACCAGGCCGGACACCTCAATGGGAGTTTCCATGTATCGGAAGCTACACTCGTTTCACAAAGTTGTGAAGACTGTGAGATCCGGGGCACCATCGACGCCACACGAACAGGCAGGAGAGATCGTCATGGCAGCCGCTGACGGCCACGACCCGGTGCACCTCTTCGTCGAACGGATGGCGCTGACCTTCGCCGAGGTGGGTTCCCCGCGGATGGCCGCCCGGGTGCTGTTCACCGTGATGAGCTCGGACGACCCCCTAACCGCCGCCGAGATCGGCGAGCGGCTCGGGGTGAGCGCGGCGGCGGTCAGCGGCGCGGTCCGTTACCTCACCCAGTTCGGCATGCTGATCCGCGAGCCGGTCCCCCGGTCCCGCCGGGACCGCTACCGGATGCCGGACAATCCCTGGTACGAGGCGACCATCACCAAGACCGGGATCTACAAGACGTTCATCGACGTGGCGGAGGCCGGGGTGGCCGCCCTCGGCGCCGAGACGCGAGCCGGTGAACGGGTGGCCGAGATGCGCGACTTCTTCCTCTTCGTGCAGGAGGAGATCGACTCACTGGGCGAGCGCTGGCGGGCCCGGCGGGCCGCCACCGGCCACGTCAGGCCCGGCGAGGCCTGAGCGTCAGGCGGTGTTGCCCCAGCGAGCCTGCTCGAGCATCCGCACCGCCCGGTCGCGGGCCTCGGAGTCGTCGGAACGGAGCAGGGTGGTCGCCTCGTCGACCGCGTCGGTGAGCCTCCGCCACTGGTTGTCGCGCTCCCGGACCAGGTCCGACTGGGTGGCCAACTGCCGGGTCTTCACCCACAGCTCGACGAAGACCGACACCTTGGCCCGCAGCACCCACGGGTCGAACGGCTTGGTCAGGTAATCCACCGCGCCCACCTGGTAACCCCGGAGGGCGAGCTGGGCGTCCCGGTCAGCGGCGGTGAGGAAGATGATCGGCACATGCCGGGTCCGCTCCCGGCGCTTGATGTGGCTCGCCGTCTCGAAGCCGTCCATGTCCGGCATCTGCGCGTCCAGCAGGATCACCGCGAAGTCGTCCACCAGGAGTTGCTTGAGCGCTGCCTCGCCGCTCTCCACCGCGACGGACTGGACCGGCAGGCCCTGGAGGATCGCCTCCAGAGCCGTCAGATTCTGCCGCCGGTCGTCCACGAGCAGCGCCTTGGCGATCTGGGTCACGAAGTCTCCTCGGTCCGGCTGCCGTTGATCCAGGACGACATCAACTCGATCAAGTCGTCCAGGTCGACCGGCTTGGTGATGTAGTCGCTGCCCCCGGCAGCGAGCGCCGACTCGCGGTCGCCCGGCATCGCCTTCGCGGTCAGGAAGACCACCGGCAGGTCGGCGAACCGGTGGTTGCGGCGAATCTGGCGGGTGGTCTCGTAGCCGTCCTGGTCGGGCATCATGGCGTCCATCAGCACGATGTCCACCTCCGGATGCTCGGCCAACAGGCGGACACCGTCCGCCCCGTTGTCCGAGTACAGCACGGTCATCCCGTGCAGCTCCAACGCGCTGGTCAAGGCGAAGACATTGCGTACGTCGTCGTCCACGATCAACACGGTGGCGCCGTCCAGTTGACGGGTGGCCGGCGCCTCCGGGCGCTCCGCCAGCAGCTCCAGCGGCGGCATCAGCAGCGACGACGGCAGGCCGGCGCGCTGCGGAGACGGAAGCTGGGGCGCGACCACGGCGTCCGGGGCCAGCACCTGCGGCACGAACAGGGTGAAAGTGGAACCCTGGCCGGGCGCGGACGACACGGTGATCGTGCCGCCGATCAGCCGAGCCAGATCGCGGCTGATCGACAGGCCCAGGCCGGTGCCGCCGTAGCGGCGACTGGTCGTGCCGTCCGCCTGCTGGAACGCCTCGAAGATGATCGACAACTTGTCGTCGGAGATGCCGATCCCGGTGTCGATCACGGTGAACGCGATCACCTGCTGGGCGTTGGTGAGCGCCGGCACGTCAAAGACCGCGTTCTCCGCCGCCGGAGCGATCCGCAGGGTCACCGCACCGTTGTCGGTGAACTTCACCGCGTTGGAGAGCAGGTTGCGCAGGATCTGTTGCAACCGCTGCGCGTCGGTGACCAGCGCCGGCGGCAGATCCTTGCTCACGCGTACCTGGAAGTCCAGGTTCTTCTCCTCCGCCTGCGGGGCGAACGCCTGCTCGACGTAGCCGCGCAGCTCGGCGAAGCGGATCTCGGTCGGCTCGACGTCCATCCGGCCCGCCTCGATCTTGGACAGGTCGAGGATGTCGTCGATCAGGCGCAGCAGGTCCGAGCCGGACCCGTGGATGGTTCGGGCGAACTCGATCTGCTTCGGGCTGAGGTTCTGCTCCGAGTTCTCCGCCAGCAGACGGGCCAGCAGCAACAACGAGTTCAGCGGCGTACGCAGCTCGTGGCTCATGTTGGCCAGGAACTCCGACTTGTAGGCCGAGGCCCTGGTCAGCTGCTGTGCCTTCTCCTCCAGGCCCAGCCGAGCCAGCTCGATCTCCCGGTTCTTCGTCTCGATGTTGCCCTTCTGCTCGGACAGCAGAGTGGCCTTCTCCTCCAGCTCGGCGTTGGTGCGCTGCAACTCCGCCGACTGTTCCTGCATCTCGTGCGCCAGCCGCTGCGACTGGGCCAGCAGCTCCTCCGTACGCCGGTTGGCCTGGATGGTGTTGACCGCGATGCCGATGGTGAGCACCAACCGCTCCAGGAACGACAGGTGCAGCTCGGAGAAGGCCGACACACTGGCGAACTCGATCACCCCGAGCAGCTCACCCTCGAACAGCACGGGGAGCACCACCAGGTCGGACGGGGGTGTCTCGGCCAGGCCGGAGCGCAGGGTGAGCCGGCTGTTCGGGGAGGCGCTGACCCGGATCGTGCGGCGGGATAGCGCGGTCTGCCCGACCAGCCCCTCACCCGGCCCGAAGGTGACGTCGTGCCCCCGCGCCACGTACCCGTAGGAGGAGGTCAGCCGCAGACGCATGCTGCCGTCGGCGTCGTCGGCCAGGAAGAAGGCACCGAGCTGGGCGTCGACCAGCGGCGTCACCTCCGTCATGATCATGCGGCAGACCTCGCCGAGGTCGCGCTGGCCCTGCAACAGGCCGCCGATCCGGGCCAGGTTGGAGTCCAGCCAGCCCTGCTCGGCGTTCTTCTTGGTCGTCTCCCGGAGGGTGACGATCATCTGGTTGATGTTGTCCTTCAGCTCGGCGACCTCGCCCTGCGCCTTGACCGCGATCCGCTGGGTCAGGTCGCCTCGGGTCACCGAGGTGGACACCTGGGCGATGGCCCGCAGCTGCGTGGTCAGCGTCGAGGCGAGCTGGTTGACGTTCTCGGTCAAGTCGCGCCAGGTGCCGGACACGCCCTTGACCTGCGCCTGACCGCCCAACTTGCCCTCGATGCCGACCTCACGGGCGACCCGGGTGACCTCGTCGGCGAACGACGACAACTGATCGACCATCGTGTTGACCGTCGACTTCAACTCCAGGATCTCGCCCTGGGCGTCCACTGTGATCTTCTGCGACAGGTCACCCTTCGCCACGGCGGTGGTCACCGAGGCGATGTTGCGGACCTGGCTGGTCAGGTTCGACGCCATCGAGTTCACGTTGTCGGTGAGGTCCCGCCAGGTGCCGGAGACACCCTTGACCTGCGCCTGACCGCCCAACTTGCCCTCGGTGCCCACCTCACGGGCCACCCGGGTCACCTCGTCGGCGAACGACGACAACTGGTCGACCATCGTGTTGACCGTCGACTTCAACTCCAGGATCTCGCCCCGCGCGTCCACCGTGATCTTCTGCGACAGGTCGCCCTTCGCCACCGCCGTGGAGACCTGGGCGATGTTGCGGACCTGGGCGGTCAGGTTCGACGCCATCGAGTTCACGTTGTCGGTCAGGTCGCGCCAGGTGCCGGCAACCCCGCGCACCTGCGCCTGACCGCCCAACTTGCCCTCGGTGCCCACCTCACGGGCCACCCGGGTCACCTCGTCCGCGAACGACGACAACTGGTCGACCATCGTGTTGACCGTCGACTTCAACTCCAGGATCTCGCCCCGCGCGTCCACCGTGATCTTCTGCGACAGGTCGCCCTTCGCCACCGCCGTGGTCACCGAGGCGATGTTGCGGACCTGGCTGGTCAGGTTCGACGCCATCGAGTTGACGTTGTCGGTGAGGTCCCGCCACGTACCGCTGACGCCCTTGACCTGGGCCTGACCGCCCAGGTTGCCCTCGGTGCCCACCTCACGGGCCACCCGGGTCACCTCGTCGGCGAACGACGACAGCTGGTCGACCATCGTGTTGACGGTGTTCTTCAGCTCCAGGATCTCGCCCTGGGCGTCCACCGTGATCTTCTGCGACAGGTCGCCCTTCGCCACCGCCGTGGAGACCTGGGAGATGTTGCGGACCTGGCTGGTCAGGTTGCCGGCCAACTGGTTGACGTTCTCGGTGAGGTCGCGCCAGGTGCCGGAGACGCCACGCACCTGGGCCTGGCCACCCAGCTTGCCCTCGATGCCCACCTCGCGGGCCACCCGCGTCACCTCGTCGGCGAACGACGACAGCTGGTCGACCATCGTGTTGACGGTGTCCTTCAGCTCCAGGATCTCGCCCTGCGCCGCCACCGTGATCTTCTGCGACAGGTCACCGCGCGCCACCGCCGTGGAGACCTGCGCGATGTTGCGGACCTGAGCGGTCAGGTTCGACGCCATCGAGTTGACGCTGTCGGTCAGGTCCTTCCAGGTGCCCGCCACGTTCGGCACCTCGGCCTGGCCGCCCAGCTTGCCCTCGGTGCCCACCTCGCGGGCCACCCGGGTCACCTGCTCGGCGAAGAGCCGCAGGGTGTCGGTGAGGTAGTTGATGGTGTGCGCCAACTCGGCGACCTCACCCTTGGCCGACACGGTGATCTTCTGCGAGAGGTCGCCCTTGGCCACCGCCGTCGACACCTGGGAGATCGACCGCACCTGGTAGGTGAGGTTCGACGCCATGGTGTTCACCGAGTCGGTGAGGTCCTTCCAGGTGCCGGCGACGCCCCGCACGTCGGCCTGACCGCCCAACTTGCCCTCGGTGCCCACCTCACGGGCCACCCGGGTCACCTCGTCGGCGAACGACGACAACTGGTCCACCATCGTGTTCACGGTGCGACCGATGCGCAGGTACTCACCACGCAGCGGCCGACCATCGATCTCCAGCGCCATGTGCTGGGACAGGTCGCCGTCCGCGACCGCCACGATGACCCGGGCGATCTCGGTGGTCGGTCGGCCCAGGTCGTCGATCAGCGAGTTGATGGCCCGCTGCCCCTCCGCCCAGGAGCCGTCCAGCCCCTCGTCGTCGAGCCGCTCGGTGAGCCGGCCGTCGCGACCGACGATCCGGCTGATCCGCCGCAGGTCCAGGTACTGCCGCTCCTGGGACGAGACCACCTCGTTGAAGGCGTCCGCCACCTCACCGGCCTTGCCGGCGCGGCGGGGAAGCCGGACCTTCAGGTCGCCGCGACGGACCCGTCGCAGTGCCTCGGTCAATTCACCGAGGAGCGCCTCGTGGTCGGCTGCGGACGGATCCGCCACCGACTGCTTCGCCGTGGTCATCATTCCTCGCTCAACTTGGGGGCTGCCGGTCCGTGCGGACACACCGGCACCCCATATTGTGCCCGCGCGCGCCGTAGTGCCAGGGCTCGCGACCCGCCAGGTGGCCCCGATTCGACATCGGATCCGCCCGATCGACGCCGGGCTGACACGCCGCGTCGCACACCTCGCAGGGGTGCCCAACCCACGCGACGGACGCATCGAGGGCGGCCGCCCCACCGGGTTCCCTTCCTCTCGTCCTGGGCGGAGGAGGCGCGCGAATGATGATCGGCTTGGCACCTGGTGGGGGGACGGTAGAGGATACGAGGGTGTCAGCCGAGGCGGGGCCCGCGACGGCCGGAGCCCCGGACGGGGCGATCCGGCGTGTCCGCCTGCCCGCCGACCGCCGTACGCCGGCCGCCGCCCGCGCCGTGGTCCGCTCGGTGTTGACCGAGTCACACCTGGATGAGCTGGCCAACGAGGCCCTCCTGCTCACCACCGAGTTGACCACCAACGCCGTCGAGCACGCCCGCACCGAACTGGACATCGAGGTCGTCGCCGACGCGGTCGGGCTGACCGTCACCGTCTCCGACTTCGCGCCCGGCTCGGGTGACGAGCTGACCGTCGGCACCCGCAACGACTCCACCGAGATCGACGAGGTCTCGGAGCGGGGCCGAGGCCTGCTGCTCGTCGACCATTTCGCCAGCCGCTGGGGCACCACGTACCTGCCCACCGGCAAGGGCGTCTGGTTCCGGCTGGACCGCCCCGGCGCCGACGCGCCGGACGAAGGCGCCGACGGCGACCCGCGGGTGAGCACCGACCGGTCCTCGCCGAGCGCCAGCGCGATGAGCGAACTCATGCAAACCGCCCCCGACCTGTACGCGGACGATCCGCTGCCCGACTTCGCCACCAGCCTGCTCAGCCGGGTCGCCGAGATGGTGGGGGCGGCCGGCGGCACTATCCGCCTGGACCGGGGCGACGGGCAGGGCCGGCAGGTGTTGGCCCGCTTCGGTCGGCCACCCCGCCCGGGCAGTGAGCTGCTCCGGGTGCCGTTGACGGTGCACCGCCCGTACGGCGGGGAGTTGGAGTTGGACGCCGCGCCGTCGGCGTACGCCCGGCCGTTGGCGGTGCTCACCGCCGAGCGGCTGTCGCTGCACCTGGAGAACGACCGGCTGCGCAGGGCCGACGTCCGGCGGCAGGTGTGGCTGACGTTCCTGGCCGAGGCGAGCGAACTGCTGGCCCAGTCGTTGGACGTCGACCTGACAATGGCCCTGGTCCCGCAGCTGGTGGTGCCGCGGCTCGGCCAGTGGTGCGCGGTGCACACGGCCGACGAGTGGGGTCGACTCCGACTGGCGGCTGCCAGCCACGCCGACGAGTCGATGCTTCCGCAACTGCACAAGGTGCTGGCGGAGACCGGGCAGGATTCGATCCAGGCCCGCCTGCGGGAGGCGTCGCGCAGCGCCGCGCAGATCCCCCTGGGCGGGCCGATGGAGGGTTTCGCGGTCCCCCTGATCGCACGGGGGGAGCGGCTCGGCACCCTGGCGGTGGGGCGGCACCAGCGGCACCGGCACGACCCGGACGAGGTGGCCGTCCTGGAGGACGTGGCCCGGCGGGCCGCTCTGGCCATCGAGAACGCCCGGATCCACGCCGAGCGCCGCCGTGTGGCGCAGACGCTTCAGCAGTCCCTGCTGCCGCCGGTGCTGCCGCTCGTGGACGGGATCGGCTTCGCCGCCGAGTACGTCCCGACCGGTGACGACGCGGAGGTGGGGGGCGACTTCTACGACGTGGTGCCGCTGCCCGACGGGCGTTGGCTCGTGGTGATCGGCGACGTCTCGGGCAAGGGTGTCCAGGCCGCCGCGGTGACCGGGCTGGTCCGCGACGTGATCCGGGTGCTGGTCGGCGACGGCAAACCGCTGCCGGAGGTCTTGGCGCGGCTCAACGAGACGCTGGTCGAGCGGGGTGGCGGGCGATACTGCACGTTGGCGCTGGCGGCGGTCGGGCCGGGCCAGGGCGACCAGTTGGACGTGTCGTTGCATCTGGCCGGGCACGACCAGCCGGTGCTGCTGGCCGGAGCGGGCGGTGCCGGGTTCGTCGGCACCAGCGGCACCGCGCTCGGTCTGCTCGACACGATCACCTCGCCGACGGCGAAGATCGTGCTCTCTCCGGGCGATTCGCTGATCTTCTACACCGATGGCGTCACCGAGCGGCGGCGCGGCCGGGAGCTGTTCGGCACGGACCGACTGCGGGACGCGGCCGCGCCCCTGGCCGGGTATTCGGCCGACGTGGTGGCCGCCAGGCTGCGCTCCGCCGCGATCAACTTCTCGGTCGAGCCGCCCCGGGACGACATCGCCATCCTGGTGCTCCGCAACGACGCGATCTGACCGTCACGCGCCCCCCGGGGGGTCGGGTTCCACTCGGTAGATTGACGGTCATGTCGAGTGTCGCGCAGGCCACGCCCTCCGCCCGGCCAGCGATCCGTGTCCTGGCCACCGCACAGCTGGCGACCACCGGAGCGTTCCTCGTCGTGGTGCTGCTCTATCTGGGTCGGATGGCGGCCGCCGATGTCGGCCCGACCGAGATGCTGACCGGCGCGTACGACCCGAAGGACATGCTGTCCTACTGGGTCTACGGCGTGCTGGGGGTGCTCTACGTGACGGGGGCGTTCCTCGGGCCGCCGCTGGCGGTCGTCGCGGTGGCACTGGTCGCGCGGGAGCGCGAAGCCCTCTCCCGGACAATCCGGGTGCTGCTGCTGACCGGCGCGGCCGGCACCCTGCTGATGTTGGTGCTCCGGTTTACGCCGCCGCTGCTGGACATGCACCAGTGGTGGTTGGACTGATCAACCCGGGCAACCGTCGGTGGCGGTGTCAGAGGCCGCCGGGGAGGCGGCCAGGGGCGAGCCGGTGCTCCGGATCGAGGTGTTCCTTGGCCGCCCGCAGCTGAGCCAGGCCGGCCAGCTCACCCCAGAGGTCGACGGCCTGGCGGACCGCCGCGGGAGCGGAGACCACCACGCAGCGGCCCTGCCGGGCCAGCAACACCCCTCGGACGGCGGCCAGGATGGACGCCACCCGGGCGGGAGCCAGCGCTCCGGACAGTGCCGCGTGCACCACGCCCAGCCCGGCGGACCCGCGCACCGGCACCGGGGCGCCCGCGGCGTCACGTAGCGCGTAGACGGCGGCGTGCAGGTCGCCGATCGGCACCTCCAGGCGCAGCGCCGTGTCGCCGGGCGCGAACGGGTAGCGGCGCCACCACGTCGGCGCGGAGTGGGCGACCGTCGCCTCCCCGTGCAGCAGACCAACCAGGCGCTCGGCGCGTTCAGTGACGTCGGCGCGGCCACCCTCCAGGAGCACCACCAGGCTGCCCGCCCGAGACGGGATGCCGGCCCGCCCGGACATCGACGGATGGCGTTCCCGGGCGGTGGCGG
Source organism: Micromonospora parathelypteridis (assembly GCF_014201145.1). Classification (NCBI taxonomy): domain Bacteria; kingdom Bacillati; phylum Actinomycetota; class Actinomycetes; order Micromonosporales; family Micromonosporaceae; genus Micromonospora; species Micromonospora parathelypteridis. Next base: position 3,476,829 of record NZ_JACHDP010000001.1, on the reverse strand, counting down.
CGGGGTGGCCGGGCGGGTACGGCGTACGGGGCCGGGGGGTTCCCCCGGGCAGGTCCAGCTCGATGGCCGCCGGCTCCAGGCGGGCGGCGAGGATCGTCCGGACCAGGTCGTGCACCTCCAGCGGCGTCCACACCGGACGGGACACCCAGAGCCGACTCGCCGGCATCGGCTGCGCCCGCAGACTCGCCGAGACCAGCACACCGAGCGCACCCTGCGAGCCACAGAGCAGCCGGGCCAGGTCGAGACCGGGTGCGCCACCCCCGGCGCTGACCAGCTCACCGTCGGCGGCGAGGTAGCGGACACCGAGCAGTTGGTCGCAAGGGCTGCCGTGGCGGTGGCACAGCGGGCCGGCCTCGCCGGCGGCGAGCACCCCGCCCAGGGTCGCACCGGGTGACGGGGCGTCCAGCGCCAGCCGCTGCCCGGTGCGCTCCAACGTGGCCTGCACGGCGCGCAGTGGGGTGCCGGCACCCACCTCAGCCACCGGCGCGCCGACCGGCTCGTGACCGATCCCGGCCAGCCGGCCGGTGTCGAGCAGGATGTCGACCTGGACGGGAGTGGCACCCCAGTCGATCTTCGTGCCGGCGCCCCGGGGCACCACCGCCAGATCGTGCGCGGCGGCCAGCCGCAGCACCTCCGCCGCGGCGTGCGGACCGCCCGGCACCGCCACCCAGCGCGCCGGCCGCCCCGCCACCTCGTCGGCCGGACCGGCCAGCCGGGAGAACGGTGGACCGCAGATCGCCGCCAACCGCCGGGTGATCTCGAGGGCTCCGGATCGGCCGAGGGAACTCGCTGCTGCCGCCATGGCGCTCATCGTACATGTGTTCTAAAGACGTGGCGGCGACTATCGGGATGCCGCTGGTCCGGCGCACAGCAGCTGGCGGCCGGTAACGTGGCCGCCGTGACCACCGAGACTGCCCCGCCCGCGGCGAAGCGGGTGCCCAACGAGCGCACCCACCATGGCGACACCGTCGTCGACGAGTACGCCTGGCTCGCCGCCAAGGACGACCCGGAGACGATCGCCTACCTGACCGCCGAGAACGAGTACACCGACGCGCGTACGGCGCACCTCGCCGCGCTGCGTGAGGAGCTGTTCGAGGAGACCCGTCGACGGACCAGGGAGACCGACCTGTCCGTGCCGACCCGCAAGGGCGGGCACTGGTACTACACCCGGACGGTCGAGGGCCAGCAGTACGGGGTGCAGTGCCGGCGCGCGGTCCGCGACGGTGAGACCGACCCGCCGGTCAGCGCGGACGGCGCCCCGCTCGACGGCGAGGAGGTACTGCTCGACGGCAACCTGCTGGCCGAGGGGCACGACTTCTTCTCGCTGGGCGCGTTCGACGTCAGCCCCGACGGTCGCTGGCTGGCCTACTCCACCGACTTCTCCGGCGACGAGCGGTTCACCCTGCGGGTGAAGGACCTGACCACCGGCGAGTTGCTGCCGGACGAGGTCCCGGACACGTTCTACGGCACCGCCTGGTCGACCGACGCCTCGGTGCTCTTCTACGTGACGGTGGACGACGCCTGGCGACCGAACCGGGTCTGGCGACACGCCGTCGGTTCGGCCGCCACCGAGGACGTGGTGGTCCACCAGGAGGACGACGAGCGGTTCTGGGTGGGCGTGGAGCTGACCCGGTCGGAGAAGTTCATCCTGATCGACGTCCACAGCAAGGTGACCAGCGAGGTGCTGGTGATCCCCGCCGGCAACCCGACCGGTGCGCCCGCTGTGATCGCGCCGCGCCGGCAGGGCATCGAGTACGCCGTGGAGCACCACGGCCACCGTTTCCTGATCCTGCACAACGACGGCGCCGAGGACTTCGCGCTGGCGTTCACCTCGGCGGACGCGCCGGGCGACTGGGTGCCGCTGATCGAGCACACCCCCGGCACCCGGCTGGAGGCCGTCGACGCCTTCGCGAACCATCTGGTGGTGTCGCTGCGCACCGAGGGGCTGACCGGGCTGCGGGTGATGCCGGTGGGCAGCGACGACGCCCACGACATCGACTTCCCCGAGCCGCTGTACAGCGTCGGACTGGACGCCAATCCCGAATACCGCACCGGGCAGGTCCGCCTGCGCTACTCCTCGCTGATCACCCCGGACTCCGTCTACGACTACGACCTGGTCACCCGGCAGATGGTGCTGCGCAAGCAGAAGCCCGTGCTGCCCGGGCCGGACGGGCGACCGTACGACCCGAGCGAGTACGAGCAGCACCGCGACTGGGCGCTCGCCGACGACGGCACCCGGGTGCCGATCTCGCTGGTCTGCCGGGTCGGCACGCCCCGGGACGGCTCGGCGCCGTGCGAGCTCTACGGCTACGGCTCGTACGAGGCCAGCATGGACCCGTGGTTCTCGGTGGCCCGACTGTCGCTGCTGGACCGGGGCGTGGTCTTCGCCGTGGCGCACACCCGGGGCGGCGGTGAGCTGGGTCGGCGCTGGTACGACCAGGGCAAGCTGCTGGCCAAGAAGAACACCTTCACCGACTTCGTCGCCTGCGCCCGGCATCTGGTCAAGGCCGGCTGGACGGCCAGCGACCGGCTCGTCGCCCGAGGGGCCTCGGCCGGCGGCCTGCTGATGGGCGCGGTGGCGAACCTGGCACCGGACGCGTTCACCGGCATCGTCGCGCAGGTGCCGTTCGTGGACGCGCTCACCTCGATCCTCGACCCGTCGCTGCCGCTGACCGTCACCGAGTGGGAGGAGTGGGGCAATCCACTGGAGGACCCCGAGGTGTACGCGTACATGAAGTCCTACACGCCGTACGAGAACGTGGCCGCGGTGGACTACCCGGCGATCCTCGCGGTGACCAGCCTCAACGACACGCGGGTGCTCTATTCGGAGCCGGCGAAGTGGGTCGCGCGACTGCGGGCGACCGCCCCGGAGGGCGACTACCTGCTCAAGACCGAGATGGGTGCCGGGCACGGTGGCCCGAGCGGTCGCTACGACGCCTGGCGTGAGGAGGCGTTCATCAACGCCTGGATCCTGGACCGGTTCGGCCGCGCCTGACCCGTCGGGTCGACATGATCGCGCTCGATCCTGGATGTAGTGGCCTCGACCGCCCGTCGAGGCCACTACATCCGGGAATCAGCGCGATCAGCGCGCCTAGACTTCCGGCGTGAACGACGAGGCCGGCTCGGGGACCGACGCACCGCCGGGTGCGGCCCGGCGCATGTCCGCGTGGATGATCCTCGCCGTGGTGACCGCTGCCCTGGCCATCTGCTGCTGCTCCGCCGCCGTCGGCCTGCTGATCTCCTGGTCCGCCGGCCTCTTCCACTCCCCAACCTGACCACCCCAAACAGCCCCAAAAGCCACCCGCCCGCACCCCGCGCCCAGCGCGGCTCCCAGCGCCCAGCGCCCAGCGCCCAGCGCGGCGATCATGAAGTTATTGCCACGACACGCCGAGCCAGCCGGCAATAACTTCATGATCAACCGGGGAGACCTTGGGCCGGGGCCGGGGGGCCGAGGGCCGGGGGGCGGAGGGCCGGGGCCGGGGTTAGGGGGTGGGCCAGGTGGGGGTGCGGCCGGTTTGGGACAGGAGGTGGGCCAGGTCGGGAGTGGGGGGTGGGGTGGATTGGGTCGATACCGGCTCGGCGAAGACGCCCATCTTGCGGGCGGTGGGGCCCAACTGCTCGACCAGCCCGTGCAGTTCGGCCACTGCCTCCGGGGCCGGCTGGTACGGCTGACCGGTGGCGACGGCGAGATCCCAGCCGTGCACGGTCAGGTCCAGCAGAGCCATGCCTCCGACGACGGCCTGCGGCATACCCATCCCCGGCGACACACCCTCCAGGGTGGAGGGATCGGCCCAGGCGGCGACCAGACGGCCGGTCTCCACCTCGAACTGGTCCCGCCAGCCGTCGACCAGGTGGTCGGGCTTCTCGGCCCATTCCACCTGCCGCTTCAAGGCCAGGTCCTGGAAGTTGACCACCACCTCGAACAGGTGGTTGAGCAGATCACGAACCACGTAGTCGCGGCACGGCGTGGGCAGGTCGAATTGATGGTCGGCGATACCGCGCACCACATCGACGGTTCGCGGCGCGGCAGCCGCCAGCAGATCGCTAGTCTGAGTGGTCATAGGACCAGCGTATGAGGGCGGTCTTGAATAAATGCGACATCGACCGCGTGGCGACAGCCGGGGAATACTCGACCCGGAGCGCATGCTGCGCGAGGTGCGCTTCCGTCGGCACCTGCCGGTGGAGTCGCTCCGCCCCTGGGTCGAGCACTACTGGCTGATCGACTGGGCGTTGAGCACACCGTTCGAGCAGCGGATCGTGCCGCACCCGGCGGTGAACGTGGTGTTCCGGCGTGACGGCGACGGGCCCGAGTTCGGCGAGGTGGCCGGGGTGGGCCGTGACCTGTTCCGGATCACGCTCACCGGCACCGGCCGGGTGTGCGGGGTGCAGTTCCGCCCGGGCGGCTTCCACGCGTTCTGGCGTCGGCCGGTCACCGAGCTGACCGGCCGCCGGGTGCCGTTGCCCGCCGGTCGGCTGGCAGGCCCCGAATTGGCGGTGTGCGCGGCCACCACCGACGACGAGCGCTGCCACGCATTGGACACCCTGCTCACCGGTTGGGAGCCGGAGCCGGACCCGATGATCGAGGAGGCCGTCCGGCTGGCCGAGGCGATCCGCACCGACCGGACGGCGCTGCGGGTCGACGACTTCGCCGCGCGGCACGACCTTCCGGTCCGCCGGTTGCAGCGGCTGTTCATGGAGTACGTGGGGGTCGGGCCGAAGTGGGTGATCCGCCGCTACCGGCTCCAGGAGGCCGTCGAACAGGCCGCCGGTGGTCCGCTGAACTGGGCGGACCTCGCCGCCGACCTCGGTTACAGCGATCAGGCCCACCTGGTCCGCGACTTCACCGCCGTGGCCGGGGTGTCACCCGCCGCGTACGCCCGCTCGATGCGATGAGCCGACAACGCACCGAGCCCGACAAGGCAGGACAGCCGGCTCAGCGTCGGCGCAGGACGACCACGGCGACGTCGTCCTGGATCTCCGGTGGGGCCAACTCCACCAGCAGTCGGGCGCAGAAGCGGTCCAGGTCGTCGTCGACCGTGGCGGAGATCGCGGCGAGCGCGGCCAGCCCTTCGTCGATGGTGGCGTCCCGTCGCTCGATCAGCCCGTCGGTGTAGAACACCAGCGTCGCCCCGGCCGGCAGCACGAACTCCAGGTCGGCCGGGCGAGGCGCCCGTACGCCGAGCAGCGGCGCGGAGTGCTGCACGAACTCGACCTTGCCGTCCTTGCTGAGCATCGGGGGAAGATGCCCGGCGCTGGCCAGCCGGACCCGGCCGGTCGGCGGGTGCAGCAGCAGTACGCAGAGCGTGGCGATCTCGTTCGGCAGCAGTGTCCGCATCAGCTCGTTGACCCGGTGCAGGATCTCGCCGGGCTGGTGCCCCTCCACGGCGTACGCCCGCACCGCGTGCCGCAGTTCGGCCATCACGGTCGCCGCGTGCAGCGAGTGGCCGGCCACGTCGCCGATCGCCAGCAGCAGGTGACCGTCGAGCATCACCAGCTCGTAGAAGTCGCCGCCCACCTCGGTCTGTGCGCTGGCCGGCTCGTAGCGCACCGCGAGGTCCAGGCCGGCAACCGTGGGCAGCCCGCGTGGGAGCAGGCTGCGTTGGAGGGTGACCGCGATCCGGTGCTCCTCGTCGAACGAGCGTTGCGCCTCCACGGCGGCGGCCACCGCCTGGGCGAGCTGCACCAGCACCGGGGTTCGGGCGGTCTGGGTGGCGGTCGGGACGACCACGTACAGCGGGGCTCGGTCCTCGCGCAGCTTGGCGGCGGCGACCGTCACCGTGTCGCCGGCCGGCCAGTCGACCAATGCCCAGTTCGCCGGGGTCTCCACCCGGACCGTGGCACCGGTCGGCACGCCGGTGTCGTCGACGACCCACGGCACCACGGCGGCGGCCGCGCCCGGACCGGCGCAGATCCCCGCGAGGCAGTCACCGTCGAACGTCTCGGCGATCACCGCCGCCGGGCTCTTGAAGATCTGTGCGGCACCCTCCGCGGCAGCCTCCAGCAGGCGTACGAAGGTGGGGGCGGCGTGCACCGCCACGGTCGTGTCGGCCAGCCCGAGCAGCCGCTCGGCGAGCAGTTCGGCGCGCTGCCGGGCCTGGTAGTAGCGCAGCACCGCCCGGGTGGTGGCGATCAGCTCCTCCGGCTCGATCGGCTCGGTGAGGTACGCGTCCGCGCCCCGGGTAAGCCCCTGGGCCCGGTCGGCCACGTCCACGGCGTGCGCCGACACGTGGATCACCGGCATCGCCGGGTGCCGCGCCTTGATCTGTTCGCAGACCTCGTAGCCGCTCAGGTCGGGCAGCCGGACGTCGAGGACCACCAGGTCGATCCGGTCCACCTCGACCCGGGCCAACGCGTCGGCGCCGTTCTCGGCCTCGAGCACGGTGAACCCGGCCCGGGTCAGCCAACTGACCAGCAGGTAACGCTTGGTACGACTGTCATCGACCACCAGGACGGTTGCCGGCATGCCGTCCACGCCGTCACATCCCGCCGGTGGGCAGGGAGACGGTGAAGGTGCTACCCCGACCCGGCGCGCTGGCCAGCTCCAGTGTCCCGCCGAGCAGCGTCACCAACCGCCGGGCGTACGGCAGGCCGAGGCCGGTGCCGCCGACCCGGGTGGCACCGGGCACCTGGTAGAACTCCTCGAAGATCCGGTCGTGCAGGTCCGGCGCGATGCCCGGCCCGGTGTCACTGACCTCGAAGTTCCACCGGTCGCCGTGTTGGCGGGCCCGCAGTCGCACCTCGCCGCGCTCGGTGAACTTCAACCCGTTGTGCAGCAGGTTGCGCAGCACCTGCCCGAGCAGCACCTCGTCGGTGCGCAGCAGGGCCGGCGCGGCCGGCTCCTCCACCACCAGCTCCACCTCCGGGCGGGTGGCCAGCGCGCGCAACGTGCCGCGCAGTTGGCCGAAGAGCGGGCGCAGGTCGACGTCGGCCAGGTCCGGCTCGATCCGGCCGGACTCCGCCTTGGCCAGATCGAGGAGTTCGTTGACGAGGCCGAGCAGGTCCGCCGCGGAGGAGCGGATCAGATCGACCTGGCGGCCCTGTTCGACGGTGAGCGGGTCGGAGGCGGAGTCGGTGAGCAGCCGCCCCAACCCGATGATCGCGGTGACCGGGGCGCGCAGTTCGTGGCTGACGTTGGCCAGGAACCGGCTCTTCGATTCGCTCGCCGCGCGCAGCTGCGCCGACTTCTCGTCCAGCTCGGCGTAGAGGGCGACGACGCCCCGGTTGGTCTCCTCCAACTCCTCGGTGAGCTGGTTGTAGAGCGCCAGCACACCGCGGTTGGTCTCGGCCAGTTCCTCGTTCAGCACGGCCAGCTCGTCGCGCTGAGTGCGCACCTCGTCGAGTGCGGCGATGAGCTGCCCGTTCTGCACGGTCAACTCGTCCAGCGCGCTGGACGGCGCGGTACGGCCGAGTTCGGTACGGAACTCGGCGAGCCGCGCCGGGGTCGGCATGGGCGCGTTGGCCGGGACTCGTCGGGACATCCTCACGACCGTAACCCCCTCGACGGTCGACACGCTCAGTGTGTCGACCAGTCGGGACACCGCGCCGGACTGCGGCTCGTAGCGGCCGTCGGGCAGGGGGGTCACCGGGGCCAGGTCGGCGCGCAGGTGGAACCGGCTGTCGGGGCCCGCGTCGATGTGGAAGGAGACGTCCGCGCCTCCGGTCGTGCGCAGCAGGTCCCGGGCGACCTCGCTGAGCGCGGTGGCGATCCGGACCTGGTCCTGGTGTTCGAGGCCGACCGCCGCGGCAACCTCGCGGCCCCGCTGGCGGATCACGAAGATGTCCTGCTCGACCCGCAGCGCCATCTGCAGCAACGGCAGCGCGGCCGGCTCGGCGGTCATGCCCAGGACCTCGCGACCAGTACGCAGGCGTCGTCGCGGCGCACACCGGCGTCGCGCAGCAGTGTCGCCGCCATCACCAGCGGGGACCGCTCCACCAGGCCCGGATAGTCGGTCAACCGCCAGCGGTCGACAACTCCGTCGCTGTGCATCACCAGTCGGGCGCCCGGGGCGAACGGGTAGTCGTACTCCCGGATCGTCGGCCGCTGGTGGCCGGCGATGCCGGGTAGCGATACCAGCCCTCGGCGCTGTCCGTCACCCTGGACGACGACACCGGAGATGTTGCCCAGGCCGGCGTAGTGCAGCACACCGGCCTCCGGGACCAGCTCGGCGACGGCGAGCGCTGCTCCCCGGGTGTGCGACATGCTCCGGTGCAGGTGACCGACCACGGCCGCCGGTGGGCCGGCCGGGGCGTCGCGGAACGCGGCGAGCGCCGCGTCGGTGGCGGCGGCGGCCAGCGGGCCGTGCCCCAGCCCGTCGCTGACCAGCACCTGGTGCCGCCCGTCGGCGACCCGGACGGCGTACCCGTCGCCGCTGACCGTTTCGCCGGTCAGCGGTCGGGCGAGGGCTCCGGCCCAGGACGGCCGTGCCGTCTCCGCCGGCCAGACGTGCACGGCGAGGACGGTGCCCCGGCCGGGCAGGGAGTATCCGTCGAACCAGCTGGCCTGCCGGACGATGGCGCCCAGACCGATACCGAGCGTGCCGGTGGTGGAGTGCCCGTCCTGCGACGAGACGGTCAGGTCGGCCATGCCGGGCCCGGAGTCGATGGCCACCAGCTCCACGCCTGCCTCTCCGGCGCGGCGCACCGGCCGGAGCAACAGGACACCCTCGTCGGCGTGCTTGACCAGGTTGCTGGTCAGCTCGGCCGCGACGATGGCCAGGTCGGCGATTCGTGCCGCACCCATCTCCACCTGAGCACCGAGGCGTTCGGCGGCCCGCCGGACGGCGCTCGCCGCGCTGCTGGCCTCCACCCGGAACCAGATGCCACTGTCGGTGACCGCATCGATGCTCACCGGGACCACTTGATAACCGTGATCCGCGTGCCGGCCTCCGGAGACGTCTCGATCTCGAATTCGTCGACGAGTCGGCGGGACCCGCTGAGCCCGAGGCCGAGGCCACCGCCGGTGGTGTAGCCGTCGGTCAGGGCCAGATCCAGGTCGGCGATGCCCGGCCCGGAGTCGGCGAAGACGATCCGGACGCCCTTACGGCGGCCGTTCTCCACGGTTGCCACCTCGACCGAGCCGCCGCCGCCGTACACGAGGGTGTTGCGGGCCAGCTCGCTCGCCGCGGTGACCACCTTGGTCTGGTCGACGAGAGAGAGCTTGACGGACACGGCCACGGCGCGGACCAACTGCCGGACGCGCACCACGTCCTCATCACTGCGGACCGACTGCGCCTGCGGGTGGCCCAGGTCGATGCCCGCGGTCACGGCGTGGCCGTCTCGGCGTCCGGATCGTCGTCGAGCTGGTAATCGAGCTCGTCGGCGTGGGCCGCCGCGATCAGCTCCATGCCGCGCTCGACGTTCAGCGCGGTACGGATGCCGTTCAGCGACAGCCCCAGTTCGACAAGGGTGATGGCGACGGCGGGGCGCATCCCGACCACCACCGTCTCCGCGTCGAGCACCTTGGAGATCGACGCGATGGTGGAGAGCATCCGCCCGACGAAGGAATCGACGATGTCCAGCGCGGTGATGTCGATGATGACGCCGTGGCAGCCGGTGTCCACGATCCGCTCGGCGAGGTCCTCCTGGAGCTGGACCGCGGTCTGGTCGGACATGTCCACCTGGATGGAGACGAGCAGGATGTCACCGATCTTGAGGATCGGCACCCGCTCCATCAGACGCCCCGGCGCGGCTGGCGACGGGCGGTCTCCACCCCGGTGAGCCGCAGCACGTGGCGCAGCGCGTCGGCGAGGCTCGCCTTGGTGGCGATGTCGCCGAACTCGATGCCGAGCGCGACGATGGTCTGCGCGATCTGCGGACGGATGCCGGAGATGATGCAGTCGGCGCCCATCAGCCGGGCGGCCACCACGGTCTTCAGGATGTGCTGGGCGACCTGGGTGTCCACCGCCGGGACGCCGGTGATGTCGATGATCGCGTACGGGGAGCCGGTGTCGACCAGGGTCTGCAGCAGCCGCTCCATCACGACCTGAGCCCGGGCCGAGTCCAGGGTGCCGACCAGCGGGACGGCGACCACACCCTCCCAGAGCTTGACCACCGGCGTGGAGAGCTCGAGCAGCTGCTCGGCCTGGTCGGCGATCAGGCTCTCCCGGGTGCGTACGAAGCTTTCGAAGGTGAACAGGCCCATCTCGTCGACGAGCTTGGAGAAGGCGACGTAGTCGTTCAGCGCGTTGGCGCCGCCGGTCTCCTGCACCAGCTCGGCCAGCACGTCCTTGAGCGCGAAGACGCTGACCGTGGTCTCGGTGGCGGAGAAGCCCTGCCGGGCTCGGCCACGAGACAGTTCGGAGAGCGCCGCGCGCAGCTCGGCGGCGTTGTCGGCGGACAGGTCGATGACACCCTGCTCACCGGTGGTGACGATGGCGCTGTGCAGATCCTGAACCTGCCGGCGCAGCTCGGCCTGGCTCAGCCGGCCCCGCAACGAACTGGTGACGATCTCGGTCCACCGAGACGTCACCCGGTCGGCCTGCCCGCTGAGCAGCTCGGCGAGCCGACCACTTTCTTCGGTGCTCAACGCCATTTGGAACCCCCTTGACCTGGACCGGGCGGACTCTATCACCGGAGACTGACCAACTACTTGCCCCGTAGCAACGGAATGATGATGGCCACCGGATCACGGCTCCCGTTCTGCGTCCGACCCCGGTCGTGGGATACCGTTCCCCCGATAACAGGAGGTCTGGCGAATGTCCTTGACGGTGCACACGGAACAACGCGGCGACGTGGTCGTCGTGTCGGTCGCGGGCGAGCTGGACATGGCCACCGCACCGCAGCTCCAGGACCAGATCACCGACCTGCTCGACAAGGGTCGCAACCGGCTGGTGTTCGACCTGGCGAACGTCTCGTTCTGCGACTCGACCGGCCTGTCGGTCTTCGTCCGCGCCAAGAACAGCTGCGACGAGGCCGGCGGCGTGGTCCGGCTGGCCGCCCCGCAGCGGGGTGTGCTGCGCATCCTCGAGGTGAGCGGGCTGGTCGAGGTGCTGCACACCTACCCCACGGTGGATGAGGCAGTCGCCGGCGAGCCGACCCCGGCCTCCTCCTGACCGCTGCTGCTTCTCACTCGTCCTCGACGTAGCGGGGACGGGCGATTGCCAGGCCCGCCGCCGTCTGCACGGCGAGCGCGCCCAACAGGAACCCGATCGGCGCGGTCCAGCCGCCGGTGACCTCGTAGAGGATGCCGACCAGCAGTGGGCCGAGGGCTGCGATCACGTACCCGGTGCTCTGCGCGAACGCGGAGAGTGCCACCGTCCCCTCGGCCGTGCGGGCGCGCAGGCCGATGGCGGTCAGGATCATCGGGAACGCGCCCTGGCCGATCGCCAGCAGGAGCACCCAGAGCAGCGCGGCGCCGTGCGGGGCGAGCGCCAGCCCCAGGTAGGCCAGCGTCGACGCGGTGGTCATCCCGAGCACCAGCGGGCGCAGGGTGGCCATCCGGCCGGCCACGGTGGGCATCAGCAGCGCGATGGGCACACCGAGCGCGGTCACCCCGGCGAGCAGCAGCCCGGCCGACTCCGGCTGGTAGCCGGCGTCCCGGAACAGCTGGGCCAGCCAGCCCATGATCGCGTACCCACTGAGCGACTGCGCCCCGAAGTAGACGGCCATGGCCCAGCCGAGCCGGGTCCGCGCCGGCCGGACCCGCACCGGCGCGGTGGCGGCCGCCGTCGAGGTCGCGCGCCGCGCGGCGCGGCGGGTCCGCAGCGCCAGCGGCACCCACGGGAGTACGGCCACTGCGGCCATCGCCGCCCAGATGCCGAGACCGGCGCGCCACGACCCGAAGGCGTGCGCGATCGGCACCGCGGAGGCCGCGGCCACCGTCGTGCCCAGGGTCAGCGCCATCGTGTACGCCCCGGTGACCAGGCCGGTGCGATGCGGGAAGTGCTGCTTGACCAGCATCGGCAGCAGGATGTTGGCGACCGCGATGCCGGACAGCGCCAGCGCGCTGGTGAGCACGAAGATCCAGGCCGAGTCGGTCATGGCCCGGAGCACCTGGCCGACGGCGAGGGCGAGCATGGCGACCACGAGCACCCGGGCCGGCGCCACCCGGCGGACCAGCCACGGGGTGAGCGCGCCGAGGCCGGCGAACGCGATGGTCGGCAGGGTGGTGACCAGGCCGGCGGTCGCGCCGGAGAGACCCAGCCCGTCGCGGACCTCGTCGAGCAGGGCGCCGAGGCTCGTCACCACGGCGCGCAGGTTCAGCGCGACCAGCAGCATCCCGACCAGCACGAGCGCGCCACCGGTGGCCGGGTGCGTCCGTCGGCCCGCACCGGGGTCGCGCGTTGAGTGTGGGTCGACGGCGACGGGAGCGGGCAGCGCCGGAGCGGCGGTAGGTGGCGGGGTCATGGCATCCAACCTACAATCATGGGATGAATTTGGGCTCGGTGATGTAACCAGTGCCACCGTCAGTCGATTTCGCCTCCGCGCCGCCGGTGCCGCCCCGGGGCCACCGGGTCCGGCAGACCATCGAGCAGCTCCGGGCCCGGATCCTCGGCGGCGAGTGGCCGGTCGGCGGACGCATCCCCACCGAGCCGCAACTGGTCGCCGCACTCGGCGTGGGGCGCAACACGGTCCGCGAGTCGGTCCGCGCCCTGGTGCACGCCGGGGTGCTGGAGTGCCGGCAGGGCTCCGGCACCTACGTGGTGTCCACCGACGAACTGGCGCCGGTGGTGGCCCGCCAACTCGGCGACGACCGGATGACCGAGGTCATCGAGGTGCGTCGTGCCTTCGAGGTGGAGGCCGCCCGGCTCGCCGCGCTGCGGCGTACACCGGAGGACCTGGCGGCGCTCGACGGCGCGCTCGCCGCACGCGAGGCCGCCTGGCACGGCGGCCGGGTCGACGCGTTCGTCGAGGCCGACGCGGCACTGCACATCGCGGTGGTCGCCGCCGCCCACAACGCCATGCTCGCCGAGCTGTACGCCTCGGTCGGCGCCGCCCTGCGCAGCACGGTCGCCCAGGCGATGGGGGGAGCGCTCACACCTGAGCGCTACGTCGACCACACCCGGCTGGTCGAGGCGATCCGGGCCGGCGATCCGGGCCGGGCGGCGATCGAAGCTGGCGCTTTTCTGGAGCCCGCTCCCTGGGCATAGGTTGTCCCCGACAGAAAAGCGGACACCTCGGGAGTACGGATGCTCAAGGGCTTCAAAGACTTCATCATGCGCGGCAACGTCGTCGACCTGGCGGTCGGTGTCGTCATCGGCGCCGCGTTCACGGGCGTGGTCACCCAACTCACCAAGTCGTTCCTGGATCCGCTGATTCGGGTCTTCGTGTTGCTCATCACGGGCAGCGACAAGGGCCTCGCCGGAACGGCGCCCAAGTTCCGCGGCATCGCCTTCGACTGGATCTCCTTCGTCAACGCGGTGATCACCTTCCTGCTGACCGCGCTGGCGCTCTACTTCCTGGTCGTCTACCCGATGAACCGGCTGGCCGAGCGGCGCAAGCGGGGCGAGGAGCCGCCGCCTTCGGCGCCGAGCGAGGAGGTCAAGCTGCTCACCGAGATCCGGGACGCCCTGGTCTCCGCCGGCCACACCACCCCGGGCCAGCAGCGCGGGGCGCTGGACGACGTGCTGGGCCGTCGCACCGAGCCGCCGACGCAGCGCTGACCCGAGCGGAAGCACATCGGCCCCTGTGGGATTCCCGCAGGGGCCGCACCTTCTCGTACGTGTGTTCGATAGAGTCCCGCCATGGAGCAGCGGAAGCACTGGTGGAACGGGAAGTGGGGGCGCCTGGCCCGGCGGGACGTATTCCTGCGGGTGGACGCCGACCGGTGGCACGTCGAGCAGCGGGCCGGCGGCGCCGAGGGCATCTCCCGGTTCTACGAGTACGGCAGTGCGGACGAAGCCGAGGACACGGTCCGGGCGCTGCTCGACGGTCCGGACACGTGGCGGGAACTGTCCCCGCGCCCGCCGGGTGGCTGGACCCTTCCGAACAGCTGAACGGTCGCCGCCGGGCCAGCGGGCTGCCGGGCTGACTGACCTCCGGGCCGAGCGCTGGGCGGGTCGGCGGCGGCGTTTAGCGGCGTACCGCCCCGGGAACCGCAATGGGATGGACCAGCAGGACGAGCAGCAGGCGACCATCTCGCGGATCACCACCGGGATGCCGGTGATCGACTCAGCCGGCACCGAAGTCGGCACGGTGGACCTCGTCCAGCGGGCCGACCCCAACGCGGTGACCGTCCAGACGCCGACCGCCGACCCGGGCAGCAGCCTGGACGAGCTGATCGAGGCCACGGCGGTCGAGGAGCCGGACGTTCCGGCCGATCTGGCGGCGCGGCTGCTGCACAGCGGCTACCTGAAGGTCTCGACCGATCTGACCCGCACCGGGGCGGTCTACGTACCGGCCGACCGGATCGGCTCGGTCGCCGACGGCCGGGTCCTCCTCGCCGTGGGCGTGGCCGACCTACCGCCAGAGGAATGATCGACTCCATATCGGCGACGTGGCGGTATTCAGCGACGGGGATACCGCCACGTCGGCGATCTGGAGTACCAGATCAGTGATGTTGGGGTGTCCGGTCGGTGGGCAGGACGCGATCTTCGCGCTCTGGTGTTGATCTTTCGGGTGCGGCGGCCGGCACGACGGGTGGGCGGCGGTGGAAGAGCAGCAGCATCAGGCAGCCGGCGACCAGGCCCCAGAACGCTCCGCCCACGCCGATCAGCGTCACCCCGGAGGCGGTCACCACGAAGGTGACCACGGCGGCCTCGCGGGTCGTCGGGTCGGTCACCGCCGAGGCGAGCGCGGTGGCGAGGGCGCCCAGCAGGGCCAGCCCGGCGACCGCCTCGATGAGGATCGGCGGCGCGACGGCGACCAGCGCGGTGGCCACGCCGGCGCCCAGGCCGAGCAGGGCCAGCCCGACACCGGCGGTGACCGAGGCGACCCAGCGGCGTTCCGGGTCCGGGTGGGCGTCGGGGCCGGCGGCCAACGCGGCGGTGATCGCCGCGAGGTTCACCGCGTGCCCGCCGGCCGGGGCGGCGACCAGGCTGGCCAGGCCGGTCGCCCGAAGCGCGGCGCCGAACGGCGGCCGGTAGCCGTAGCCGACCAGCACCGCCATGCCGGGTACGTTCTGCGCGGCCATGGTGACCAGGAACAACGGTAGGGCGAGACCGACCAGCGCGGACGCGTTCCAGGCCGGCGCGGTCAGGGTGATCGACGGAGCCAACGCGGCACCGGTCAGGCCGGTCGGCGGCGCGGTCAGCGCGATCGCGATCACCGCCACCAGCAACGCGCCGGGCACCGCCCAGCGGCGGGCGAACCGGTGCAGCAGCAACCAGCCGACCACCACCGGGCCGGCCACCGTGGGCAACTCGACAAGCGCGCGGACCGGAGCGGTGCACAGCGGCAACAGCACCCCGGCGAGCATCGCACCGGCCACCGGCTTGGGGATGGCGGCCACCGCACGACCGAGTGGCGGGAACAGCCCGGCCGCCACGATCAGCACGCCGGAGACGAGGAAGGCGCCCACCGCGACCGGCCACCCGCCCGGCGGTGGCCCGGTCGCCACCAGCAGCGCCGCACCCGGCGTGGACCAGGCCACGCTCATCGGTATCCGGTGCCGCCAGCCCAGCCAGGCGGCGGCGAGCCCGCACGCCACGCAGAGGGCGAGCAGGCCGGAGGCGGCCTGCGCGTCCGATGCGCCGGCCGCCCGGAGCCCGGCCAGCACGACGGTGAACGAGCTGGCGAAGCCGACCAGGGCGGTCACCGCGCCGGCCAGCACCGGTTGGACGCGTCCGGCCATCCCACCCTCCCGACTGTTCCGTTTACGGAACGACAGTGTGTAGCACGATAGCCGGGTGCCGCACCCACCACCAGCCCGCCGTCCGGGCCTCGACGTGGATCCCTCCGTCGTCGGCCGCCGGGTCCGCGCCCTGCGCGAGGAGCGCGGGATCTCGCTGTCCACACTGGCCCGGCTCGCCGGCGTCGGTAAGGCCACCCTCTCCGGCCTGGAGCACGGCACCCGCAACCCGACCCTGGAGACGCTCTGGGCGGTCACCGCGCAGCTCGGCGTACCGCTGACCGCCGTGCTGGCCGAGCCGGCCGCCGAGCCCACCGTGCACGGCACCGCGGTCACCGCCACCCTGCTGGAGGTGTTCACCGACACCGACGCGACCTACGAGCTGTACCGGATGCGGGTCACGCCCGGCCCGGGGCAACTCTCCCCCGCCCACCAGCCCGGGGTCACCGAGCACGTCACCGTCTTCGCCGGGGTGCTGCGCGCCGGCCCGGCCGACGCGCCGCTGACCGCCCCGGCCGGCGGTCACCTCCGCTGGGTCTCGGACGTGCCGCACACGTACGCGGCGGTGGGTGACGAGGAGGTCGCCGCCAGCCTGCTACTGCGTTATCCACGCCACTGAGGACCGGCCGATCGGCCTCGGTTCGCCAGCTCCGACGACGAAGATCGCAATCATTTCTCGACCCTACGCAGTAGGCGTAGAGACGAATGCGGGTTGTTCTTGGCAAGCTTGACCCCATGACGCTGATCCTCCGCTCGGTCATCCTCAACGACATCGGCTTGGTTCGCACCAACAACGAGGACTCCGCCCTCGCCGGTGACCGCCTGATCGCCGTCGCCGACGGCATGGGCGGGCTGCCCGCGGGCGAGGTGGCGAGCGAGATCGTGATCCGGATCCTGGACGAGCTGGCCCCGCCCACCGAGCCCGACGGCGCCGCCGACGCCCTGCGTGCCGTGGTCAGCACCGCCAACCAACGGATCCACGCCGCCATCACCGTCGACCCGAGCCGCGACGGGATGGGCACCACGCTCACCGCGGCGCTGCTGGCCGGGGAAACGCTGGTGCTGGCCCAGGTCGGCGACTCCCGCTGCTACCTGCTGCGCGACGGGGAGCTGACCCAGCTCACCCGGGACGACACCTTCGTTCAGGCGCTGGTCGACCAGGGCACCCTCTCCCCCGAGCAGGCCCGCCACCACCCGCAGCGGTCTCTCGTGACCCGGGCCGTGCAGGGGGCCGACACCCCACCGGCGATCGGTGTGCTCACCGTGGTCCCCGGCGACCGACTGCTGCTCTGCAGCGACGGGCTCTCCGACTACGTCGAGGACGACGCCATCGCGGCGGCGCTGGGCATGTACTCCGACCGCCAGCAATGCGGGGAGCAGTTGGTGAAGCTCGCCCACCACGCCGGCGCGCCGGACAACGTGACCGTCGTGGTCTCCGACGTCGTCACCCGCTGACCCGTACGGCCCGCTCGACGGTTCACCGGACCGGCCGGGTGGGTTCCGCCGGGCTCACTACGTAGTTGTGCCATCTAGGTTGCACCGCTAGTGTCCGGCGGGTGGATTCCGACCGCCGTGGGCAGTGGCTGCGAGGGGTGCTCGACATCTGCGTCCTGGCGATGTTGGCCGAACGCGAGTCCTACGGCTACCAGCTCGCCCAGGCGCTCGACGTGTCGGGCGTCGGGCCGATCCAGGGCGGCACGCTCTATCCCGTGCTGCTGCGCCTGCAGAAGACCGGCCTGGTGACCGCGCAGTGGCGCGAGGGCAGCGCCGGGCCGGCCCGCAAGTACTACCGGCTGACCAACGACGGGTACGCGGCGCTTCGCGAGGGCGGCAGTGCCTGGCTCACCTTCGTCGGCCCGGTGAACGACATCGTCACGAAGGGGGTCGCCCGGTGAACGCCGACGATTGGCTGCGAACGCTCACGGCCGAGCTGCACCAGCGCCGAGTCGCGGCGGATGCCGCCCGGCACGTTGTCGCGGAAGCCGCCACACACCTGCGCGAGGGGGGCGGCGACCCCTTGGTCGTCTTCGGTCCACCCCAGCAGTACGCGGGAGCGGTCGTGGAGAGCATCGGCACCGCGCCGGGACCACGCCCCGGGCCGGTCCGGCTGCACGCCGAGGGCGTCACCAAGCGGTACGGCCGGCAGCCGGTGCTGCGCGACGCGACGTTGACCGTCCGGGCCGGCCAGATCGCCGCCGTCATCGGCGCGAACGGCTGCGGCAAGAGCACCTTCCTGCGGATCTGCGCCGGGCTGGTCTCCCCCGACGCCGGTGAGGTGACCGTCTCCGGCCGGCTCGGCTACTGCCCGCAGTCCGGCGGCACCGCCGACTTCCTGCTCGCCGACGAGCACTTCGTGCTGGTCGGCGCCGGTCAGGGAGTGGCCCGAGGTCCGGCCCGCCGCGCCGGACGGGCAGCGGCCCGGCAGCTCGGCTGGGAGGCGGGCGGTGACGTACAGGCTCGACACCTGTCCGGTGGCACCCGGCAGAAGCTCAACCTGACCATGTCCACGCTGAGCAGGCCGGACGTGCTGCTGCTCGACGAGCCGTACCAGGGCTTCGACCAGGGCACCTACGTCAACTTCTGGGACCAGCTCTGCCGACTGCGTGACGCGGGCACGGCGATCGTCGTGGTGACCCACCTGCTCAACCAGCTCGACCGGGTGGACACAGTGCTCGACCTGACCCCGACACAAGCGACCGGGTGGCGCGCGCCCGGTGTCCAGGGAGGCCACTCGTGAACCGGCTCGTCACCGTCGCCGAGATGACCCTGCGGGAGCTGCTGCGGCGTCGGGGCGTACTCCTGTTGTTGCTGTTGATGCCGTTGACCTTCTACCTGATTCGGCGGGACGCCTACCTCGGGCAGTCGGTCCGGTCGCTGCTGCTCGGTGTGGGCTGGGCGGTGAGCACCGCCGCGCTGTTCGCCACCACGGCGGCGCGCGAGCTGGAGCCGAGGCTGCGGTTGGCCGGCTACCGGCCGCACCACCTCTACCTGGGTCGGATGCTCGGACTGTGGACGGTGGGGCTGGTCATCTCCGTACCGTTCTTCCTGCTTCCCATGCTCGACGGCGCGGACCTGCGCTACGGCGGCCTGGCGGCGGCGATGCTCTGCTCCGTCGGGGTGGCGGCGCCGTTCGGGATGCTGATCGGTGCGCTACTGCCCCGCGAGTTGGAGGGGACGCTGCTGCTCCTCACCGTGGTGACCGTGCAGATGCTGATCGACCCGGCCGGGTCGAGGGCGAGGTTGACGCCGTTCTGGTCGACCCGGGAGATCGCCACCTGGGCGGTGGACCACACCGACCAGGGCTACCTCGCCCGGGGAGTCCTGCACGGGGTCGCCGTCACCGCCCTGCTGGCCCTCGGCGTGGCGGCCGTCGCCAGCGTCCGGCTGCGCCGCCGCCGGCACCTGCGACACCTGTCGATCGGCTGACCGGCGCACTGGCCGGTGCTGGCGCCACGGATACCGTGAATCCGGTTGCTGCGATCCGCACGGCAGGTTGAGATGGGCGGATGACCATCCGCCGGGTGACCGCCGACGACCGTCTCACCACCAGCTTCCCCCTGGCCGCGTACGCCTTCGAGTCGTCGCCGCTCAGTGCCGCCCGGACCGAGGAGTTCCGCGACTACCTGCCCTACAACCAGGGCAACCGGACGCTGATCGTCGAGGAGGACGGCACCACGCTGGCCGCCGTCTCGGCAATCGGGATGCGACAGAACCTGCGCGGGGTGGTGCTGCCGATGGCCGGGGTCGCCGGGGTGGCCACCCATCCGCTGGCCCGCCGGCAGGGGCACGTCCGGACGCTGCTGCACCAACTCCTCGACGAGATGCGCGACGAGGGACACGTGCTCAGCGCTCTCTACCCGTTCCGGCCGAGCTTCTACGCCCGGTTCGGCTACGTCGGGCTGCCCAAGCCCCGCAGAGTCACCTTCGCCCCGGACAACCTGGGGTCGCTGCTGCGCGCGGACCTGCCGGGCGAGGTGAGCTGGGAACGCATCGCCGCCGGCTATCCGACGTGGCGCGCGTTCACCGAGCGCAACCTTCAGGAGCGGCACGGCTTCTCCATCTTCCCGGAGTACCGGGCGGTCGGAATGCGCGACCGCGACGAGTACTGGCTGCTCACCGCCCGCGTCGACGGTGAGGTCACCGGCGCGGTGACGTACCGCATCGACGACCACGGCGGCACGCTGCAGGGCAACGAACTGCTGGTCAGCGATCCGCTCGCGCGGGCGTTGCTGTTGCAGTTCTTCGCCCGGCACGTCGACCAGATCGCGCGGATCACCGTCCAGGTCCCACCCGACGAGTTGCCGGAGCTGTGGTTGACCGACCTGGACGTGCACGTCGAGGCGCGGACGGCCGTGCCGGGGTCGTCCGCCCCGATGGCCCGGCTGTTGTCGCTGGACGCGTTGAGCGGGCTGCCCGCCGGCCCTGGCCGGGTACGGGTGGAGTTGACCGGGGACCGTTGGCTGGCCGGCACCCACCTGCTGGACGGCACGACCGGCGCGCTGGAGCTGGTCGCCGACACCACCGGTCGCGCGCCGAACGCCACGCTCACGGCGGCCGGGCTGTCCGCCCTCACGTACGGGGTGCTGGACCCGGCCGAGCTGCCATTGCGTGGGCTGGGCGAGGTGCCGCCGGACGCCGCCGCCGAGCTGCGCAGCATCTTCCCCCGCCGGGTGCCGTACCTCTTCGCCGACTTCTGAGACTTCCTCAGGGCCGGGTTTGCCGGGCCGGCGACCGTGGGTACCGTCCCGCGAATGCCGGAGTGGTTGCAGGCGGGTGGGTGGGGGCTGCTGGCCGGGTCGGCTCTGCTGGTCGGGGCGGCCGTCGGCTGGTTCGCCCGGGTGCCGCAGCGCGTCATCGCGTCGATCATGGCGTTCGGGGCGGGGGTGCTGCTCTCGGCCGTGTCCTTCGAAATGATCGCCGAGGCGCACGCCCAGGGCGGGATGCTGCCCACCGTTCTCGGCGCGGGCGGCGGTGCGGTCGTCTACACCCTGGCCAACCTGGCGCTTGCCCGACACGGCGCGCGGAACCGGAAACGCTCGGGCTCCCAGCCCTCCGAGGGTGAGCAACCCGGTTCCGGGTCGGCGATCGCGGTCGGCGCGCTCCTGGACGGCATACCGGAGTCGGTGGTGATCGGCGCGAGCCTGCTCAGCGGCGGCACGGTCAGCCTGGTCACGGTGGCGGCGGTCTTCCTGAGCAACGTTCCGGAGGGCCTGTCCAGCGCGGCCGGCATGCGCCAGGCCGGCCGGTCCCGGCGGTTCGTCTTCCTGCTCTGGGTCGGGATCGCCCTGATCAGCGGGGCGGCCGCGCTGCTCGGTAACTCGGTGCTGGGGGGTGCCCCGCCGGAGGTGCTGGCCGGGATCACGGCGCTGGCCGCCGGCGCGATCCTCGCGATGATCACCGACACCATGGTTCCCGAGGCGTTCGAGAACGCGCACCTGCTGGTCGGTCTCATCACGGTCGCCGGCTTCCTGACCGCCTTCGCTCTGTCCCGCGCCTGAGCCCCGCCCAGCCTTAACCAGGGATTAAGCCCGCACGGCGGATTCGTCGTGACGCCGTCAGGGCTCCTAGCATCACAGGGTGCGCATGACGTCGCTTGCTGCTCTGCTCGCCCTTGGTGTCGCCACGGCGACCCTGCCCGCCTGCGCGTCCAACGATCCGGCTCCCGCCTTCCAGCCCGGCGTGTCGGCCGCACCGAAGCCCCTGCCGACGGGCAACCAGGGCGAAGCGCCGACGGGCCGCGACGGTCTCGGTGGCCCGGGGGCCAGTGCGAGCCCGAAGCCGGCCGACAAGGTGCTCGCGGCCGGTAACCCGAACGGCAAGGCCGCCGTGCCAGCCGAGGCACGGGCGGTGGACACCTCGAAGCCGACCCGGACCATCGGCACCGGCACCCCGGCGAGCTGCACCTCCGCGGCAGTCGTGCAGGCCGTCGCGGCCGGCGGTGTCATCACGTTCAACTGTGGACCGGCCCCGGTGGCGATCAAGATGACCGCCACCGCGAAGGTCCGCAACGCCAACGGGCCGAAGGTCGTGCTGGACGGCGGCGGCAAGGTCACGCTGAGTGGTCAGGGCAAGCGCCGCATTCTCTACATGAACACCTGCGACGAGGCCCAGGGCTGGACCACCTCGCACTGCCAGAACCAGGACCACCCGCAGCTCACCGTGCAGAACCTGACCTTCGCCGACGGCAACTCCACCGGCGACGAGGCCGAGGGCGGCGGCGGTGGGGCGATCTTCGTCCGCGGCGGGCGATTCAAGGTGGTCAACTCGCGCTTCGTCCGCAACCGCTGCGACCGCACCGGTCCCGACCTGGGCGGCGCGGCCATCCGGGTGCTGAGCCAGCACGACAACAAACCGGTGTACGTGGTGAGCAGCACCTTCGGCGGCGCATCCGGCCAGGGCGGCTCCTGCTCCAACGGAGGCGCGCTGAGCAGCATCGGCGTCTCCTGGGTGGTGCTGAACAGCGTGCTCAGCCACAACGAGGCGATCGGCAACGGCGCCAACCCGGCCAAGTCCGGCACGCCCGGCGGCGGCAGCGGCGGCGCGATCTACTGCGACGGCAACGAGTTCACCGTACGGATCGCCGGCACGATCATCGAGAACAACAAGGCCAACGAGGGCGGCGGCGCGGTCTTCTTCGTGAGCAACAACCGCACCGGCACAATGAAGATCGAAAACTCGACCCTGCGCCGCAACCCCAGCGGCAAGTTCGAGACCAGTGGCTTCCCCGGCATCTTCTTCCTCGGCGCCCGCAACCCCACAGTCACCAATTCCAAGCTGAGCTGAACCCCGCAGGGCTTTCTCTGCCCCGGTGATCAAGAGGTTTCGGTCACCGGGACGGCGTGTCCTGACCGAAAGCTCTTGATCACCCGGATGGCGTGGGTCAGTAGGGGTTTCCCTGGCCTGGGGGTCGGGCCTCGAGGAGGGCTGCCGGTTGGCCGGGCAGGTCGCGTGCGCCGGACAGTGGCGGGCTTCCCGCGTGGTCGTGACCGGCCATTCCGACGAAGAGCTCCTTGAGCGCGGTCAGCGCGCTGATCTTGGGCTGCCAACCCAGCTCGGTCTCCGCACGCTCGCTGGACATCAGCGGGGCGTTCAGACCCAGCTCCACCCAGCCCGCGTCGACCGGCTGCAGCCGCGCCCGCCAGGTCAGCGCCGCCGCCACCCGCAGCACCGGCGCGGCGACCGGCACCGTCCAACCGTGGAAGTGCCGAGCCACCAGCTCCGGGGTGAGCACCGGGTCCGCGGCGACGTTGAAAGCACCGCGCACCTCACTCAACAACGCCCGGGCGTACGCGTCAGCCACGTCGTCGGCGTGCACCGCCTGCATCCGCAACCGGCGGTTCGTCGGCACCAGCGGAATCCGGCCGAAGCGCAGCAGCCGCACCGGCGCCAGCGGGCCGAGGAAGTAGCGGGTGATCTCCACCCCGGCGGCCCGCTGGAAGATCAACCCGGGTCGCATCCGCACCACCCGCAGTGTCGGGTGATCCCGCTCGACCTCGTCCAGCAGCGCCTCCACCTCCGCCTTGTGCTCGCTGTACGACGAACCCGACACACCGGTCGCCGGCCACCGCTCGCTGACCGGGTGATCCTTCGGGCCGGGCGCGTAGGTGCCGACCGACGAGGCGTACACCAGCGCCGGCACACCGGCCCGGATCACCGCGTCGAACACCGCCCGACTGCCGTCGACGTTGGTCCGACGCAGCACCCGCTGGTCGTGGCTGGGCTGGATCTGCCAGGCCAGGTGCACCACCGCATCCGCACCCGCGAACATCTCGACGAGCTGCCCCACCGCGCCCGGCGCGCCGATGTCGCAGGAGTGCCACTCCACCTGGTCGTACGGCTCACCGGCATCCGGTCCGGGCAACCGCCGGACCACCCCGGCCAGCTCCACGCCCCGCTCCCGGCGCAGCCGCCGCAGCACCGCCGTACCGACATTGCCGCTCGCCCCCACCACCACGATCCGCATGCTCGACCCCGTACCCGCCCAGCAGCAGCTCAACCGCCCACCCCGACCTCCGCCACCCCCGCCGCACGCGGCCCCCGCGGCGCGGGCCGGGCTTGATCCACTCCATATCCCCGACATGGGGCTATCCAGCGCTCCGGACACCGCCAGCTCGCCGATATGGTGATGATCAGGTGCGGTGAGGGGTGCCAGGCGCAGGCATTGACGGCTGGCCGGAAGCCATGAGTCGTCGACGCTCACCGTCGGGTAACCTGAGCGCGCGGGCCGCTAGCTCAATGGCAGAGCTGTGGACTTTTAATCCATAGGTTCAGGGTTCGAGTCCCTGGCGGCCCACGAAACAACAGCCGGTCGCCGCAGTGAGCGCCGCCGTCGCCACGCTCGCGCCGCACGCACGGGTGGACGGCGGCACGGACAAGGCCCGGCCGGGCGGTGCTGCGCGAGGCGTTGATCAGCCACACCGCCCCACTCGGGCGCGGGTCAGCGAGCGTCCTCCTCGCTAGGGCGAGGCACGGGAGCATGGTTGGCAGCGTCCTGGTCCTGCGCAGGGGCCGACCGGCCCTGCTCGAAGGCCATGATGTCGTTCACGGCGTCGATGAAGGACTTGTCGAAGTCGCCGTAGTAGATCCGCTGAGCGACCCGCCATCGGCTGTCGTTCGCCGGTACGGCGAGGACCCGGTTCAAGAAGGTCGAGCGAGCCTTCATGTCCGTCGCCATCCGCGCGAAGTCGCCGTCGTACAGGTCGTCGTAGAAGGCCTGGAACGCGTCGAGAAGGACGCTGAGGTACGCGATACTGCGGGCTTCATCGAGGCCCACCGACCGATCCAGACCATGCACCTCGTACAGGAGTTCCGGATGGTCCAACGTCGCCTGGTTGGCCAGGTTGAACCCGTCGAACAGGTTGGCGACGTTCTGCCGCTGCAGGCCCCGGTTGGCGATCTCGGCGCTCCGCACGGCGCCCTTGGCATTCTGCAACGCGAATGTGGCTGCGACAATTGCCACCGCAGCCGAGAGGGCTGCTGCCACTGCCGCAAGGATGTCCACCTGTATCGGTGCTCCTGCCTGGACAATTAGCCTCATGTACGCGAATTGTTCAATGTAACACCCGTTGGCCAGCCTGCTCGGAAATCCGACCTGGCAGTAGCAGCACGGGCCGCCTGCGATGTTGGATCGCCGGCCCATGATCCTTTTACGGGCTGACCCGGCTGACCAGAGAAGCTGACCTTGACCGCACACCACCCGGCCGTCGACGGCCGGTCGGCGACCGCGCTGATCGCGCGGTCGCCGCGGTCGCACGGCTCGGCGGATGACCGCCGGCCGCGCTCGACGATTACCTGTATCGCCGTCCCCGCACGTCGAGCTGCCGATCAGCAGCGCACGCCGGTCTCCTTCGAGGCCACGTCGGAGATCCCGCCGAGGGCCCGGGTGCACTCCGACAGCGTGTTGGCACCCGAGGACCAGACCTCAGCACCGGTCGAGCACTGCAGGTCGCGCAGCGTGCTGCCGGTCACGATCGAGGTGCAGACCTGGTACGCGCCGTGGCTCGCCCGGTACTGCTGCCACACGTACGTGTATGCGTAGTTCTTACCGCAGCCCTTGTACTGCTTCACGGATGCGGCGGTCTGCCCGCCGACGGTCACGTACGCGGTCGCGCCGATCTGCACGGAGCCCGCACAGCGCGGGTTCGTCTCGGCGTAGGCGGGTCCGGAGACCGCCAGCACCGCGGGCACAGCCAGCCCGGCAGCCGCGAGGATGCGCAGGCTACGTCGCGAAAGGCTCTTCATCGGTGACCTCCTTCGATGCACCGGAACCGTCACGCCCGGTGTCTTCATCCATCACGATGATCGCCGTTAAGGTCCGTTCGGTACCCTCTTACACGCCCTGACAACGCCTGACGACGACGTCTGACATGGGGGACGGATGGAAGACCAGCGTGCTGCCACCGAGCCGATCCAGGACCGCGTGGCCGCCGAGCGATTCGCCGAACAGTTGCGAACACTGCGGACCACCGTGGGCAACCCGTCGTTCCGGAAGATGGCAGGGCGATCGGGTCGCATCTCGCACACGACCCTGCACGAGGCTGCCGCCGGGACCAGGTTTCCCTCGTGGGAGACCACACGCGAGTTCGTCCGAGCCTGCGAGGCCGACGAGGTCCAGTGGCGGCGCGAATGGGAGGCCGCTCAGCGCCAGGTGACGGTCCGCGCCGTCCCGGCCGGCGAACCGGTTGCGGTAGGCAGTGACTTCCCGACCGAAGCCGACGCTGGAAACACTGTGGACACTGGCGTGACCACCGATACGCCCGACGCCACAGGCACTCCGGCGTCCGGCAGGCCGGTCATGTCCGCCGTCGCCGCATCTTCGGACCGCGTGCCGGAGGGCCAGCCTGCACTGCGGGGCACCGAGGACCCGCAGGCGGCGGACGACAAGGCCACGGGCGCACGACGGCAGCGGTCACCGTGGCTCGCGGCCGCCGCGGTGATGGTGGTGGTGTCGGTCGCCGCCGTGGGCGTCATCATCCGCGGCCGGGCGTCCCCGGATGGCTCCGGCGCGGCGGCGGCGTCGCCGACGTCAACCTCGACACCATTCTCGGACGCGCTGATTGCCGGGGATTCGAGCCAGTTCGTCGCCGACGCCACCATCCCCGACGGTACCCAGGTGCCGGTGAACGCCACGTTCGTGAAGGTGTGGACGCTCGCGAACGTGGGAAAGGTCGCCTGGCACAACCGGTTCCTCGCGCGGACGAACCCCAGCGCCGACGCGGACGGCTGCCGGATGCCGGATCGGGTGCCGATCGGTGACACGCCGCCCGGCGACAAGGTGAACATCAGTGTTCAGGTCACCGCGCCGAATCACCCCGGAAAGTGCTGGGTCAGTTGGAAGATGGTCGACGAGCACGGGCAGGAGTTCTTCCCCACCCGCCGGCCGGTCTACTTCTTGGTCAACGTCACCGCCTGAGCGCCGAGCAGCGGCACCCGGCCGATTCTCCGGGTCGCGGACGCCACGACGGGTGTCAGGGAGTGCGGAATCGATGTCAGTCCCGGGCGCCAGCCAAGCTGACAACACCGCATCCATCGAGGTCCGTGAGGGCCTGACGGATCTGACAGGGCAACGGGGTACCGAACAGTAGGCCCTTTCTCGCAGGGTGAGTCCGTTCCC
Source organism: Micromonospora parathelypteridis (assembly GCF_014201145.1). NCBI lineage: Bacteria > Bacillati > Actinomycetota > Actinomycetes > Micromonosporales > Micromonosporaceae > Micromonospora > Micromonospora parathelypteridis. The sequence continues at coordinate 3,449,989 of NZ_JACHDP010000001.1, read as the reverse complement.
AACGTGACTCACCACCTACGAGGAGGATCGTCTATGCGCCGTCCCTGGGTAGCCGTCGGGCTCGCCGTGCTCTGCGGGGCCGTCATCGTCCCGGCCCAGTCGTGGGCCGCGACATCCGGCGCCACAACGCAGCCGAGCGTCACCACGGCGGCGCTGCCTGTCGTGTCCATGGAGGCCACCGTTCTGGCGGCCCAGATCGACCCCCGCCGTGCCGACAACACACTGACCCCGGGCGCGAAGAGTTCCGTGCTCTCCGTGGAGCAGGCGCTCCAGGCGCGGGGCCTGCTGGACGCGCAGTGGGTCGACGGCTACTTCGGCACCGTGACCATCTCGGCGTACGCGGCCTACCAGCGCTCGCTCGGCTACACCGGCCTCGCCGCGAACGGGCTGCCCGGCACAACCTCGCTGACAAAGCTCGGGCAGAACCGGTACACCGTCAGCAAGACGATCGGCCCTGGCGGGAAGGTCCAGCGTGACGGGTACGTCGTCGACGCCCGTACCCAGGCGATGTTGGCCGAGGCCCAGCGTCTGCTCGGTTACACCCTGGTGCTCGATCAGGGCTCGTACAACCCCGGGGGCGACCCGACCTCGGCCGGTACGCACGACGGCGGGGGTGTGGTGGACATCTCGGTCACCGGCATGACCGCTGCCAAGCGCACCGCCGTCGCCCGGGCTCTACGCCAGGTCGGCTTCGCCGCCTGGGTCCGTAACCCGAGTCAGGGTGACTGGCCGTGGCACATCCACGCAACCGCGATCAGCGACACGGACCTGTCCAGCCAGGCGCAGCACCAGGTCGGCGACTACTACCTCGGCATGAACGGCCTGGCCAACCAGGGCCCGGACGACGGTCCCCAGGTTCCGTTCAAAACCTGGGAGCAGTACCAGCGCGGGCAGTGACCCGCACCCGAACCCATCCACCAACCAACGCTCACGGTCCACGAAAGGACACCATGAACATCCGCAAGAGCCTCGCCGTCGTCGGCGCCGCGCTCGCCATGACCACCTCCATTCTCACCGTCGCCTCGCCAGCGCAGGCGGCGGCCCGGGACGGGGTCTGCGACAGCGGTGAGTTCTGCTACTACTACAACAGCGGCAACGCGGGATCGATCTCGGACTTCACCGGTTCGCTCGACGACTACGGCACCGAGCAGCCCTCGTGCTACGACTTCAAGGGCACTGGCGCCGGCAAGGGCCTGTGCATCAAGAACGAGGCCGCCTCGGTCTGGAACCGCAGCACCAAGACCGTGCGCGTCTACTTCAACAGCGGCTACGCCGGTTCTTACCAGGACTTCGCGGCCGGCGCGAAGGGCAACCTCAACGCCACGCTGAAGAACAACAACGCCTCGCACCAGTTCTCGCCGTCGACGCGCACGAACATGTCGTACGCCCTGTACCAGGCCAGCGGCGGCTCGGTCACGTGCGGCTTCGACGGTTACACCACCACGCCCGGCCGGCACGAGGGCATCGACATCGCCCGCAGCGTCGGCTCGGACGTGCGCGCCCTGGTCTCCGGAACGGTCATCTACGTCGCGTCGGGCAGCACCGGCAGCGGCGGCCTGTCCACGATCTCCGTCTACAACTCCTCGCTCAACAAGTCGGTGATCTACCTGCACAGCGCGCCGAGGGTGAGCGTGGGCGACGCCATCAGCAAGGGCGAGGTCATCGCCGATGAGTCGTGGCACGGGGTGTCCTCCAGCTCGGGCGCGCACACCCACGTCGAGGTCCGGAACGGCCGGCAGACCCACGCGTCCGTGAGCGTCGGTGACCCCACCCTGGACAACCCCGACCCGACCTCGTTCTGGAACTCCCAGGGCTACAACGAGAAGTAGGACGTCATGAATCTTCGCAAGGGCCTCGCCGTCGTCGGCGCCGTCCTCGCCATGGCCACCTCCATCCTGACCGTCGCCTCGCCAGCGCAGGCGGCGGCCCGGGACGGGGTCTGCGACAGCGGCGAGTTCTGCTACTACTACAACAGCGGCAACGCGGGATCGGTCTCCGACTTCACCGACTCCCAGGACGACTACGGCACGACCCAGCCGTCGTGCTACGAGTTCAAGGGCGCGGGCAGCGGCAAGGGCCTGTGCGTGAAGAACAACGCCGCATCGGTGTGGAACCGCACCTCCAAGACCGTGCGGGTCTACTTCAACAGCAACTTCGCCGGTGCGACCCAGGACTTCGCCGCCGGGGCGAAGGGCAACCTCAACTCCACGCTGAAGAACAACAACGCCTCGCACGAGCTGCTGACGGGTGGAGTGACGGGCTGCAGCACCGACGGCACCAACAGCAAGCTGCCGAGCACCATCCTCGTCTACCGGGTCAGTCTCGGGCGAGTCGACCGGGTCGACTTCAAGACGTACGTCAAGAACGTCCTCCCGAACGAATGGATTACGAGTTGGCCGGCCGCTTCGCTGGACGCCGGTGCGATGGCCGTCAAGAGTTACGCCTGGTACTGGGCGCTGCACTCGACCCGGAAGACGCCCTCCGGGCAGTGCTACGACGTCGCTGACAACACCAACGACCAGGTGTACCGGCCGTCGTCCGCGGTTGCCTCGACGTCAGCCGCGGTGGACCGCACCTGGTCGACCCGGATGACCCGGAGCGGCAACATCCTGCGGGCGCACTACTGCGCCACCACGACCGCGTGCGGTGGCTGGGTGGACGGGAACTGGATGTCGCAGTACGGCTCGCGTGATCAAGCGAACGCGGGCAAGAACTACCAGGCGATCCTGCGCTACTACTACAGCGACGTGGTCATCTCCTGACGTCGCGCAACACCCGCGCCGCCCGCCGCAGATCCGCGGCGGGCGGCGCGTTCCTATGTCTCGAGATCCGTGGCGATCATCGAGAAGACGGCCAGGTCATGCGCCTTCTCGCCGTCCCAATTGGCCAACCGCAGTGTGCCCTCCCGCTGGTATCCGGCCTTTTCGGCGACCCGCAGGGAAGGGACGTTGTCAGCGCGGGCGTGCAACTGGATGCGCCGCATCCCGCCGTCGGTGAGCGCCCATCGGCCGACCGCGCGGGCCGCCTCGGTCGCATAGCCTCGACCGCGTTGACTGGTCCGCACCCCGTAGCCGATCTCGCTGCGTCCGGACTTCCAGTCGGTGTCCCGCAACCCGATGCTGCCGACGATCTCGCCGCTGGCCCTCGCCACGAGCGCCAGGAGCACACCCACGCCTTCCAGCCGTCGGCGCACCGTATCGGCCAGCCACGCGTCCACCTCGGCTACTGCCTGAGGGGCGCCCGGTGGCAGCGCCGTCAGATCCGTGGTCGTCACGAATGCCGCCACCTGTGGGGCGTCCTGCGCCCCGAACTCGCGGATCTCTAATCCGGCGACGGTGAGATTCACTGGACCGAACATGGTGGGGAGCGTAGAGCCTCGCCCGAGTCGTCGCGCAGAATTATCTGCGCTGGTGGCACTCCTTACTACCAGGCCATGTTGATCGCACGTTCGAAGTTGACATAGCCAGCGCGGGCGAAGGCGTTTGCCATGGGGACGTTGCCCAGGTCGGTGGCGGCGCGGATGCGTGGGACGTCCTCGGCGGCCAGGATGCGGGTGCCTTCAGCGAGGAGGCCGTCGACATAGCCGTGGCCCCGGTGCTCCGGGACGACGCCAAGATAGGCGATCACCGGGTGGTAGGCGTTGCGCGCCGGGACGACGAACCCGACCGGCTCGCCGTCCTCGCCCAAGGTGCCGATGCGCCACCACTGACGAGGGCTGGAGTACGTGGCGAATTCCTGCTCGTAGTGCTTGACGGCGGCCTCGTGGGGGGACATCAGTGCCAGGTCCGTACGGCTGTGCGCGTCCAGGGTCCCGTCCAGGGTGCGGGTCATCAGCGCGACCAACTCGTCGGTGTCGAGGGCCGGGCGGAAGGCCAGGCGCTGGTCGGGCGCGGGCAGGCCGGCCCCGGGACGCCATTCCAGGCGCAACCGTTCGACCGTCAGGTGTGCGCCGGTGTTTTCGAGGACGCCCATCCTCCGTCGCACCGCCCGGTACGTGTCCGGGTCCTCGCGCCAGTCCGCCGGGAGGAAGCGACCGTACTCGGGTGGGGTGGTGCCGGACGGCAGGACCTGCTTCGCGGCCGTCTCATACAGCGCCTGCGCCACCTCGGTCAGGTCCTCGGCGCCGTCTTCGATGTCGAGGATGTCCAGCAGCAGCGGGGTGCTGTCGCCGCTGCGGCCCCACCAGGCGACCCTGGCCAGCACGCGGTCGCCGTGCAGGGCCACCCACATCCATTCCGGTCGGCGGCGCTGAGCGGCAAGGTCGTCGGCGAGTTCATGGTTGATCGTATATGGCAGGCGGTTGAACAGGGCGATCTCGTCCCCGCCTGTGATGGGACGGATCGTGACGCCCTCGGGGTAGCTGCTGCTGTTCATGCGGGCTCGTCTTCTTTCGTGGTGCGGCCATAGGTCAGGAAGATCGCGCCACTGTCCAGGACGGTGTGGTCGATCAGGCGCCAGTTACGCGGTGCGAAGACGGCGTCGCGCCCGAACAGCGGGATGCCGGCGCCGATGGTCATCGGTGCGAGCTTGACGATCAACTGATCGATCTCGGGGTAGAGGGCGCCAGCCAGGGTGCCGCCGCCGATCACCCAGATGTCCCTACCGTCGTGCCGCTTGAGCTCACGCACCGTGGCGATCGGGTCCGTGGACATGACCTCGACGGCTGGGTCCGGGCTTCGACCCAGCGTGCGCGAGAACACCAGGTGGCGCAGGTGCGGGTAGGCGTCGGTCACGCCGGCCTGCAGACCCACCTCGTAGGAGTTGCGCCCTTCCAGCACGGTGTCGAACCGGCTGCCCTCGTCGGTGATGCCGAATGCCTGCCTGGCCGGCCCGGGCAGGGTCTCCGGATACTCGGCGACGAGGTGGTGCAGGTAGTCGTCCGGGATGGGCCAGAACCCGTCAGGACCGGTGGGGTCAGCGCCGTCGGGAGCGGCGATGAAGCCGTCCAGGGTGACGGCGATGTAATACACGAGCTTGCGCACGGAGATCTCCTTGCTTGCGGCGGCGGTTGCTGTTTCTCGCTCCGACGCCCATCAGCGTGCGCGGAGACGCGCGGGTCGACAAGATCACGACTGGTAACGTGCCATAACCCTTCGCTAATGCACGGATCGGAACAGTGGTGGAGCTTCGGGACATCGAAATCTTTCTCGTCCTGGCAGAGGAGCTGCATTTCACCCGCACCGCGGAGCGGCTGCACGTGACCCCGGCCCGGGTCAGTCAGGCGATCAAGAAGCAGGAACGTCGGGTCGGCGCCGCCCTGTTCGAGCGCAACAGCCGGAACGTGACGCTGACGCCGATCGGTCAACAGCTCTTCGACGACATCGAGCCCATGTACCGAGGCATGCACGAGGGCATGGATCGGGCCAGGCTCGCGGCCCGCGGCAAGACCGGCGTGCTGCGGATCGGGTCCATCGCCGTCAATCTGCACGACTTCCGCCCGTTGTTCGACACGTTCGCGCACGATCACCCCACGTGCGAGGTGCAGCTACGACACGTCGACTTCGGCGATCCCTTCGCGCAACTGCGGGCCGGCGAGATCGACATGCAGATCGTCTGGCTCCCCGTTCGGGAGCCGGACCTCACCGTCGGGCCGGTCATCTACACCGAGCCCATCGTGCTGGCAGTCGGGGCGACCCATCCACTGGCCAACCGTGATTCCGTCTCCTACGAGGATCTGGCGGACGAGACGGTCATGGGTGGGGCCCGGCCGGACTACTGGCGGGAAATCCTGGTGCCCCTCCGCACGCCCAGCGGACGTCTGATCCGCATCGGCCCGTCCGTCTCCAACTTCCAGGAGATGATCCCGATCCTCGCCACGGGCGAAGCCGTCTCGCCTGTGCACGCCCAGGCCGCCCGCTACTACGCGCGACCAGACATCGCCTATGTGCCGATCCGCGACGCCCCGCCGGGCCGGTGGGGCCTGATCTGGCGTACCGGCCACGAGACGGAACTCATCCGCTCGTTCGCCGACACCGCGCAGCACCTCGGCTTCGTCGAATAGCGCGCAGGGAAGGCCTGAGCCCGAGCCGAGCACGCAACACCACTACGGCCGCAGACCCGGTTGGTGAGCACTGCCGCATGGTACGAATGGTACGAATCCCTCAACGCGAGCAGAAGGCCACGGGGCGGACGAGCCGATGACGACGAGCAGGGCGGGCAGGCTGCTGCGGAAGCCCGGGGATCCGCAGCGCGCCACCTTCCTGGAGCTCTTCTTCGACCTGGCGTTCGTCTACGTGCTCACCCAACTCTCGCAGGTGCTCAGCCAGGACCTCACCTGGCGCGGCGCCTTCCACACGCTGGTGTTGCTGCTGGCGGTGTGGTGGGTCTGGTGCAGCACGGCGACGGTGCCGGACCGGTTCGATCCGCAGCGGCCGACGATTCAGCTGCTGGTCATCGCGACTCTGGTCGGCAGTCTGGTGATGGCTGTCGCGCTACCAGCGGTGTTCGGCGCGCAGGGCCTGGTCTTCGCGGGCACGTACGTCGCCGTTCAGGTCGGTCGCAGCATCGGCCTTCTGATCGCCCTGCGCGGACACGAGTTGCAGCGCGGCGCCCTACGGGTGGTCATCTGGTTCTGCGTATCTGCCGTGCCGTGGATCGCGGGGGCACTGGTGCACGGCACCGCCCGGGAGGCACTGTGGGCGCTTGCGGTGGCGATCGACTATCTGGCGGGGAAACTCCGCTACCTGACACCGGGCCTGGGCCGCTCGCCGCCCTCGGAGTTGCCGAGCGCGGCCGAACACCTGGCGGAGCGCCACCGACAGTTCTTCATCATCGCGCTGGGCGAGTTGATCCTGGTCTCCGCGTCGACCCTCGGCGGCAGCGGCTTCGCGCCCGACCGGACTGCGGCGTTCCTGGTGTCGATCGCCACCACGGTGCTGCTCTGGCGCATCTACATCTACCGTGCCGGAGAGTTGTCGGCATCGGCCATCGCAGGATCCCGGGATCCGGCCGGCCTCGGCCTCTCGGCGTTCTACGCCCACCTGGTCATGGTGGCCGGCGTCGTCGTCGCGGCGGTCGGCGCCGAACTCGTCATCGCCCACCCGTTCGGGCATCCTGAACCGGCCTGGATCGCGGTCATCCTCGGCGGTCCCGCGCTGTTTCTGGCCGGGCGTTCCCGCTTCGAGTACGCGGTCTTCAGCCGGGTGTCCATTGATCGGCCGATCGGGCTGCTCGCGTTGGCCGCCCTGACGCCGTTGATGCTTCTCGTACCGCCGCTCGTGGCCGCCCTCGCCGCCACCGCGGTCCTGGCCGGGGTCGCCATCTCGGACGCCGCCCGCGCGCGAGGGCGCCCGCCCGAGCCGCCGTCGCCACCCGGCTGACCCGCCGGCGTACCGGTGCGCCCTGAAGATCGACGCCAGCGCAGACCCCTGCGCCGTCAGCGTCGCAGCTGTTTCTCGAACCAGTGGTGGGCGTAGTGCTCGGTGTTGTACGGCTCGATCTCCTCATAACCCGCCGCGCGGTACATCGCGATCGCCTCGGTGAGGTTGCGGTTGGTGTCCAGCCGCACGGCGGTCACGCCACGCTCGGCTGCGTGCCGTTCCAGCTCACCGAGCAGCCGCCGCCCGATGCCGAGCCCGCGTACGGTGTCGGCCACCCAGACTCGTTTGATCTCGGCGGGTGCGTCGCGGTGGAGTTTGACGGCGCCGCAGCCGACCGGTTCGGTGTTGAGGGTGGCGAGCAGGAACACGCCGGCCGGCGGGACGAGTGCCTCGTCGTGGACCGGGTTGCTCAGTGCGGGGTCGAACCCGTCGTCGAATCGTCGTGCGATGTCCCGGGCGTAGGCCCGCAGGCATGCTCGGGCCCGTGGGTCGCTCGGCGGGCACGGCTCGATGACGACCATCGACCCGATGAGGAGCCGTTCGACCTCGGCCATGGCGGCGACGAGTCGTTCACGGCGGTGCTCGGTGAGCGGTTCGAGGATCGAGGTGGCGAGGTCGTCGGACCGCTGGTCGAGCTGGGCCCACTGGATGCGACCGGTGTCGGTGAGCACCGCGGTGCGGACCCGGCCGTCGCCGCCGGCCTGACCGGCCGGTCCCACGGTGACCAGCCCGTCGTTCTCCAGGATGCGCAGGAGCCGGCTCAGATATCCGGAGTCCAGGCCGAGCCGGGCCCGCAGCGCCGCGACCTCGGCGCCGGCGGGGCCGATCTCCCAGAGCAGACGTGCCTGCCCCAGGGGGCGCCCCTGAGCCATGTACTCGTCGTCGAGCGCACCCACCCGCTGGGTGACCGTCCGGTTGAACCTTCGCACGGCGGCGATGAGCGCGGAGTCCATAAGCCTGACTTTAGTCAGTTAGGTCGAGGGCGGCGGTAGGCGAGGATGCCGGCGTGGTCCAGGACGGCCACCACGAACACCACCCCGGTGGCGACCGCGCTGACCGCCAGCAGCGGCAGTCGCAGGACGGCCGCCGCGACGGCCAGCAGCAGCAGGGCGACCACCCGTGGCCAGGAGAGGCGTTGGTGGATCGCCAACGAGAGGAGGATCCGCCCGACGAGGAACAGCATCGGACCGCCCAGGACGACCACCACGGCGGTCGTGTCGCCGGCCCTGGTGGGGTGCGCGATGCTCAACTCCGCGCCGACGGCGGTGACCACCAACCCGGCGATCATCACCAGGTGCAGGTACCCGGTGATGACGCCGAGCCGGGAGGGGTCGGCGTGCTCGATGGCCGTGCCCAGCCGAAGTCCGGCGGGCGTGACATAGAGCAGACCGATCAGCACCGAGGTGGCGAAGACCAGCAGGAAGGCGGCGGTCTCCGCGAGGTCGAGGCGGGTGCCGCCGTACGTCAGGCCGGCGACCAGGACCAGTTCGCCGAGGGCAATGATCATGATTTGCTGGTACCGCTCGGCGAAGTGCTCGCCGGTGAGGTGCAGCTCCTGCCGAGGCGTTCGGCCCATCCGTGGAGTAGGCCAGCCGAGTCGTGGACCGGTGAAGTCGATGGCGAGGCCGAGCAGCCAGAGCGGCACCCGCCACTCCGGCAGGAACCCGCCGGCCAGCCACGGCACGGCGGAGACGCTGAACCAGCAGAGGATCCGCAGCGCCCGGGTCTGCCGCGGGTGACCGCGCAGCGTGAAGGCGGTGACCGCGCCCCGGACGATGTGGACCGCGACGTACGCGCCAGCGAAGAGCAGGCCCCGCCCGTCCAGCGCCTGCGGGACCGCGACCCCGGCCAGCAGGCTGCCCAGCGTGGCGACGATCAGCACCGCTCGGATGGTCGGGGTTTCCGGATCGAACCAGTCGGCGAACCAGGTGGTGGGCACCCAGATCCACCAGACAGCCGCCAGCAGCAGGGCGGTACGCAGCGCGCCGGCCAGGGTGAGGTCGTGGAGCAGGTGCCCGGCCAACTGACTGAGGGCGAGCACGAACGCCAGGTCGAAGAAGAGCTCCAGGAACGAGGCACTGAGCGGCGCGTCGCTTCCCCGCAGCAGCCGTTCGGGCCTGCTCGCCATCGGCGCTCCTCCCGGTGGCACGCACGCCCTGCGTCCGTCGTACCACCCGGGGAGGGCCGCTGGAGGCGAAAACGGGTCAGCGGCGGACGCCGACCCCCGCGTACCCGTGCGAATCCACGGCCTCCGGCTCGCCGTCCGGCCGCCACCGGGTGGTGGCGACCAGTCCGGGCTCCACCAGGTCGTAACCGGTGAAGAAGCGCGACGCCTCGGCGTGCGTACGGGGCACCAGCGGGGCGCTGCTGTTGCGGTAGACGGCCTGGCCGCGCTCGGCCAACTCCGGCGGGATGCCGTCCAACGTCAGGTGGGACAGCACCAGGTGACTGCCGGGCACCGTGGCGTCGCGCAGCTGCGCGAGCGCCGCCCACGGGTCGTCGTCGTCCGGCACGAAGTGCAGCACCGCGAGGAGCAGCACCGCCACCGGGCGGTCCAGGTCGAGGGTGGCCCGCACGTCCGGGTGCGCCAGCAACTCGTCCGGCCGTCGCAGGTCGCCCTGGACGACCGCGGTGCCGGGCACGCCGGTCAGCAACTGCCGGGCGTACGTGACGGCCACCTGGTCGTAGTCGACGTAGACCACCCGTGCGTCCGGCGCCACGGCCCGCACCACCTCGTGCACGGCGTCCTGGGTGGGCAGCCCGGCGCCGATGTCCAGGAACTGGCGGACGCCCTGCTCGGCGGCGTACCGGACGGCTCGACGCAGGAAGTGCCGGTTGGTCTGGGCGGCGACCCCGGTCTCCGGGAAGATCTCCAGCACCCGGTCGGCGGCGGCCCGGTCGGCGGGGAAGTTGTGGCTGCCGCCGAGGAAGTAGTCGTACATCCGGGCGACGTTGGGTTTGCTGGTGGCGTCGGGTGCCGGCTGTTCGGTCATGAGGGATCCCTTCGACGGCGAGGGTGGATCTCGATGTCTAGCACCCGCGGCGACGACCCGCTGGCCCCTCGTGTCGTTGATCCGGCTGCGCCCTTGGTCATCGCTGACCACGGTGGGGGCACCGACTCAACGAGGAGGGACGCCGATGACCACTCAGCGGGAGACCGTGCAGGTCGACCACGACCTGTTCCGCGCCGTGTACGACTCGCCCGCATCACTGCCCGGCCGACACCGCTGGACCACCCCGGAGTCGGACGTCCGGCGGCTGGAGAAGCTCCTCGGCATGCCGGCGCGCAGCATCGGCGCCCCACTCTGGGTCAGCGGCGACGAACCCGACTGCCCGAAGTGCGGCCGACGGGTCACCTGGTTCGACATCGTCTCGTCGGCGCTCTCCGGCCTGCACGACAAGGCCATGATCGCCACGGTCATCCTCGGCGAGCGCAAGTACGTCAACACCGAGATCCCGGATGCCATCGCGGGCGTGCGCTGCGCCGACTGCCGCACGGCGATCGACGGCCTGCGTAGCTTCAAGTGCCACAACTGGGCGTACGCCTTCGAGGCGCTGGAGGCCGTCCGCGAACGGATGGCCGGCGGCCCCGCGCCGACCTCGGCGGACTGAGCGGTCGTGTGCCTACCTGAGCAGACGAAGGTCGTGACGCCTACCCGACCTTCGTCGGCTGTGCTGCCCTCTGCCGCGTTCCTAGGGTGTCACCAAGGTGAACGGGGTATGAACATGAAGTGAGGTGACGCATGGCCGACAACGGCAGCACGGACGTTCCGGAGATCAGTGCCGAGTGGTACCGCGACGTCGTCGACGCCGCCGCCAGCAGCCCAGAGCCGGTGCAGTGGTTCGTCGGACACGCCACCGAGGGGGTGATCCTGCTACTCGGTGCGCTGCTGCTGTTGGCCGCGCTGAGCCGCCGGTCCGGCGGTCCGCACGACCGGGCACTCGCCCTGGTCGCGCCGGTGCCAGCCCTCCTGGCGTACGCGGGCAGCGAATGGTTCAAGACGGTGGTGGACGAGGAACGCCCCTGCCGGACGGTCGGCCGGGCGATCATCGCGGGCGCCTGCCCACCACCGGGCGACTGGTCGTTCCCCAGTAACCACGCCACCGTGGCCGGCGCGCTGGCGGTGACCACGCTGCTGCTGTCGCGCCGACTCGGCCTGGTCGCGCTGCCACTGGCCGCACTCGGCGCCTTCTCCCGGGTGTTCGTGGGCGTGCACTACCCGCACGACGTCATCGTGGGCGTGCTGTTCGGTGCGCTGGTCGCCGTGGTGGCAACCCCGCTCCTGGCCCGCCCGGCCGCCGAGGCGCTACGCCGTCGAACCACCCGCGCCGACCGCGCGGTCCCCAAACTGGCAAGCCGCTCCCGCCCCTGACCCCGGCGGCGGTCGTCGTCCTCAACCGGCCAGCAGGATCGCGCTCACCGCGCCGAGCAGCAGGAACGGGCCGAACGGCAGGTGCGTGCTCCAGCGGGCCCGACGCACGGCCAGCAGGCCCACACTCACCAGGGCGGACAGCCCGAAAGCAACCAGCAGGCCGAGGACCAGCACCGGCCAGCCGTACCAGCCGAGCAGCGCTCCCGCGCTGAGCGCCAGCTTGGCGTCACCCAGCCCGAACCCGCGGTGGCCGAGCAGCAACGTGCTGCTGGCGAAGAAGAGCGCCAGCCCAGCGCCACCGATGGCGGCTCGTAGCCAGTGCCCCGGCTCGGCATCGAGCGCGGCCACGCCGAGCAGAAGCCAGGTCCCGGCCGCCGCTGGCAGGGTGAGCCGGTCCGGCAACCGGTGCACGGCCAGGTCGACGAAGACCGCCGGGATCGTCCAGCCGAGCCACCAGGCCAGCGCCGGCAGCGCCCCGCCCGACGGGACGGCCAGCGCCAGCAGCAGCACCGCGGCGAGCCCGGCCAACTCGACAGTTCCCGGCGGTGGACCGACCCGTGCCCGGCAGCGCCCGCACCTGGCCGCCGGACCGAGCGCCGGCCAGGGCCGGGTCAGGCCGACCGGCGCGCCGCAGGCGTCGCAGCCGGTCCGGCTCGGCGCGCCCGAGGGTACGGAGTAGCGCAGCGCAGCCATCCGCATCAGCGGGATGACCGTGAGGATCGCGCACACGGTCGAGAGCCGAGCGCGAGCCACCGCCTGGACGAGCGCCGCCGAACGTTCGCGACGTTCAGAGGGCTCTGGCTGGTGGGCGGGTTGCGTCGTGCCACCGGACGGCGGGGGTGCCGGGCTCCGATCGGGTGGGTTTTCCCGACCGGGGACGGCCGCAGGGGGGCCGGTCAGCGCCATGTCGCCTCCATCGCGCCCCGGTGCTCCGCCACGAGGGCGAACACGGATTGTGACGGAAGGCTTGCAGAGGTGTAGCGGATGGCGCAGAAAGCGACCTGCCCACCCGGCCGCCGGAGGACGCTCCCGGTCGGATCCGGGCCGGGCACCCCGTCGGGCGGGACAGCTCGTCGATCGGTCGACAACCCCGCGCGGATGCCGGGATGAGGCCACGTTGTCCCACTCCCGGGACCAGCATCGAGCCCCAGGGGACCCCATCCGGCCCGGCGACGCCCGATCATTGACGACCCCTCGCTCGGCCATTGCGCGGGACGCAGCGCGGACACCCGCCACCACCACCTGTCATCACGGAGAGTGTTCACTTGAATTGCCTCTGTTGCATCGGCGAGCGTCAGCCTATGCTCGCCCCTTGGGTGTGACGCAAGCCTCACCTTCACAACCGGACGACACAGGACCTTGCATTTGTAGAAGATCCGTAACGGTGAATGCAGAAGCGCAATGAACGGCTCCGGATGTGCTGATCCGGGCGCGCTTCCGCATGCCCGGCGGTGGTGATCCGTCACCGCGTCGGGCGACCACGAGGAGGCTCGACGGTGCGCGGACGGCAGCTCAGACGAGCGGCAATCTGCCTGCTGGCGGTCGTGGCGGCAGTGCCGGTCACCGCCTGCGCCAGCGGGCGGGAGGCCGTTGAACGGCCAACGGCAGCCCATGACGATGGACAACGGGCAGATCCCGACGTCGAACGGCGAGCTGCCGAAAAGGCGGCACTTGACGCGTACTCCGGTTATCTCGCCGCCTCGCGGACGGCGAGTGGGCGCAGTGATCCGCGCGCGCCGGAACTGTCCCGATTCCTCGCTGATCCACTTCTCACGCGGGTTCGATTGTCCATTCGGAAGGCTAAGGAGCACGGCGCTATGCGTACCGGGACGTTGAAGTCCGACCCGACCGTGACCGCCGTCAGCCTGGACGCGAAGCCGGCCACCGTCGAGATTCAGGACTGCCTGGACACGACCGGCTACCAGCTGGTCTACGCCAAGGACAAGCGCGTGGTCCCGGGCAGCAAGGGCAGCAGACACCTCTCCACCGCCACCGCGACCCGATATCCCGACGGCCGCTGGCTGATCAACTCCGGCACGGCGCATCGGGACCAGCCGTGCTGACCTGGAGAGCAAGCGGCACTCCGGCCCACACCCCCCGGGCCACGGCGTCTCGGCGGGCACTCGTCGGGATCGGCCTCGCACTCCTGCTGGTGGTCAGCGCGACCCTGCCGGCTGCCGCTGCCCTGCGCGCCGGCCCGGGCGCCGGCTGCCCACCCGACCAGCCCGACTGCAGCGTCTGGGACGACGAACCCGGCAACCCGGGGGATCCGGGCGGCGGCGGAGACAACGGCGGTGGGGACTCCGGCGGCGGCGGGGGCGGCGGCGGCTGCCAGTGGAACGGGCGGACCATCCCCTGCTACGACGAGCACAAGGGCTGGTTCAACAGCAACGACGGCTGCTACTACAAGCTGGCCGAGCCGCAGGCCGAGGCACCCGAGGGTCAGCAGTGGTACGTGCAGACCTGCAACGGCGGCGACGACATCGGCAATGAAGTCCCGGTGCTGCTGGACGAGCCGCCGCCCGGCTTTGGCGCGCCGCCCGACCCGGAGGAGTTGGCCCGTCGTGCTTTCGCGTCGATAACGCTGCTACCGGCGCCCCTGGCGGTCGCACCCCGTAAAAGGATCGGCCCTGGCCTGGTCGGCCTGCCGGTGTGGATGTGGTCCGAGCAGAACGCCGCCTACTTCGGCCCGATATATGCCGACGAGACCGACCGGGACGTGACCGTCGAAATCACGGCGGAGGTCAAGCGGATCGTCTGGGACATGGGCAACGGAGAGTACGTCACCTGCTACAACGCCGGCACCGAGTATGAAGCGACGGGCGAACGCGCCGGCGGGACCTCCCCGAACTGCGGCTACGACGACGGCTACCAGAAGGCCGGCACCTACGACGTCACCGCCACCACGTACTGGACGGTGACCTGGCGCGGAGGTGGCGAGACCGGAGAGATCCCCGGGGTGACCCGGGACAGCGGCATCGTGCAGATCCAGATCAACGAACTCCAGGTGGTTACCCGATGAGCCTCGCGACACGCAACGGGACCGGGTCGGTTGACGCACCGGTCAGCCCGCCCAAGGTGGTCCGCCAGCGCCGGGTCCGCCCAGGATTGCTCGGTCTCGCCGTACTCCTGATCGCCCTCGGTGGGCTGGGCGCGGCGTTCGCGGTCACCTCGGTCCGCGCCACCGGCAGTTATCTCGCGGTGGCCCGGCAGGTGGAGGTGGGCCGGGAGATCAGCGCCGCCGACCTGGTCACCGTGCAGGTCGCCGGCGGCCAAGGGCTGCGCCCGGTGCCCGCCAGCCGGCTCGACGAGGTGGTCGGCAAACGGGCCGCGGTGGCACTCGTCCCGGGCACCCTGCTCACCCTGGGGCAGATCACCGACAACCCGCTGCTCGGCCCGGGCCAGCAGCAGATCGCGCTCGGCCTGAAGACCGCCCAGGTGCCCGCTCGCCAACTGCACCCCGGGGACAAGGTCCTGCTGGTGAGCACCCCGGACCGCAGCAACACCGCAGAGGTGGACGCCGCCGGCACCAGATTCTCGGCCGTCGTGATCGACATGGTCAGCCCGGCCAACGACGACAAGGTGCTCTACCTGGCGCTCACCACACGGGACGTGCCCGCGGTGGTGGCGCTCGCCGCGCAGGGGCGTATCGCCGTCGTGCTGACCGAGGCGGCCTGAGCATGGCGATCATCGCGCTGGTGTCCGCGAAGGGTTCGCCCGGCGTCACGACCTCGGCGCTGGCCTGCGCGCTGGCCTGGCATCGACGACTGGTACTCGCCGAATGCGACCCGGCTGGCGGTTCGATCCTCGCCGGCTACCTCGGCGGCCAGTTGGACGGCCCGCGCGGGATCGGCGAGTTGGCCGTCGGGGAGCTGCGCGACGGCAACCTGGAGACCGCGTTCTGGTCGCAGCTGGTCGACCTGGACGCACCCCGCCGGGAACGACTGTTGCTGCCCGGGCTCGTCGACCCGGCCCAGGGCGGCAGCGTCACGCCGCTCTGGCAGCGGTTCGCCGACTACTTCAACGCCCTGGACCGCGGCACCCCCGGCTACGACGTGCTGGTCGACTGCGGCCGGCTGCACGTGACCGGGCCACCGTGGCCGCTGCTGCGAGCCGCCTCCGTGGTGCTGCTGGTGACCCGGGCGCAGTTGCCGGACCTCTCCGGCACCCGGGCGGTGGTCACCGCGATCGAACGGGACTTCGCCGAGCACCGGGTGCCGCCGGGCACACTGCGGCTGCTGCTGGTCGGGGGCGGGCACGGGCGAGCCGAGATCAGTCGCGCCCTGAAACTGCCGGTGATCGCACGGCTGCCGCACGACCCGCGTACCGCCGGGGTGCTCGCCCTGGGCGGGACGGTCCGCACCGGACGGCCGCTGATGCGCGCGGCCGCCGCCCTGGAGGTGCCGATCGGGGCGCTGCTGGAGCGGCGGCAGGCCCGGCTGGCGTGGCCCGTGCAGCAGGGGGTGCCGGATGCGGTTTGAGCCGGTCTCCGCCGACCCGCGCCAACAGCCCCCGGGTGTCACCTCGACCGCGCCCCCACTGACCGCGCCGAACGGCCGGCACCACTCCGTGCCGATGCCACACCCGACGCCCGCGGCCACACCGCCGCCGGAGTCATCGCCCCGGCCCCGGATGGACTTCCAGGTGGTTCGGGAGCTACGCCGGGAACTCACCGAACGGCTCACCCTGTGGCAGCGCGGCCGGGAGTTCACCGTCGACGAAGAGGACACCGAACGGGCCCGGCTGGCCGTCACGGTGGTCGCCGAGTACGCGGACGCGGTCCGCCGTGCCGGCACCCCGATGGCGGCCGGCGAGGAACGCCTGCTGCTCGACCAGGTGACCGCCGAGTTGGTCGGGCTCGGCCGACTGCAGACGCTGCTGGTCGACGACACCATCGAGGAGGTGCACATCCTCGGCTGCGACCAGGTACGCATCACCCGGCACGGCGGTGGGGTGGACTGGGCCGAGCCGATCGCCGACAGCGACGCGGAGCTGGTGGAGATCCTTCAGGCGGCAGCCCGCCGGGCTGGCGCGACCGAGCGGTCCCTGTCCACCGTGAAGCCCACGCTCGACCTGCAACTGCCCGACGGCAGCCGGCTGGCCGCGGTGTTCCTGGTCAGCCACCGCCCGTACGCGGTGATCCGCAAGCACAACACCCTGGACGTGAGCCTCGACGACGTCGCGGGCACCCGGGCCGACCTGGACGAGATGATCGACCCGCTGCTGCGCGACTTCCTCCGCGCGGCGATGCGCGCCGGGCTGAACATCATGGTCGCCGGGCTGGCCGGCGCCGGAAAGACCACGATCATCCGGGCGCTGATGAACGAGATCCCGCCCGACGAGCCGTACGTGCTGCTGGAGGAGAGCCGGGAGCTGCTGCCGGCCCGCCGCCGCGAGCGGCACCGGGCGGTGATGAGCTTCGAGGCCCGGGAGGGGCACGGCGAACGCGGCTTCGACGGCCGCCCAGCCGGCGAGGTGACCATCGCCGACCTGATCCCCCTGTCGCTACGGATGGGCGTACTGCGGATCATCGTGGGCGAGGTGCGGTCCCGGGAGATCGTGCCGATGCTCCAGGCGATGACCACCAGCCGGGGTTCGATGTGCACCATCCACGCCCGCACGGCTGCCGGGGTGGGTGAACGGATTGTCGAGCTGGCGTTGGCGCACGGCCGAGAGATGACCGTCGACCAGGCCCGCCGCATGGCCGGCAACGCCCTCGACCTGATCGTCTACGTCACCGTCGAGGACGAGACCGCCATCGGTGGGCGTAAACACCGGTTCGTGTCGCATGTGGAGGAGGTGATCGGCGCTGGCGAGGCCGGTCGCATCACCACCACCACGGTCTTCGGGCCCGGCCCCGACGGTCGTGCGGTCCCCCGTCACCTGCCGGAGCGGGTCCGCGACCAGTTGATGAGGGTGGGTTACGACGCGCGGCTGCTGACCCGGTGGATCGAGGCCGGCACGGGCGCCTGGCGGCGGCCTCGGCAGACCCGACTGGCCCGGCGGTGACCTGATGCTGGGCAGCCTGGAGTTGATCGCGGTGGTCTCCGGAGCCGCCTGTGTGGCCGGGCTGCTGTTGGCCCTGGTCGCGCTGATCGGCACCCGACGCCCACCTGGTCCGCGCCCAGGTGCCGGGCCGGGCCTCGGTCGACTCTGGCGAGGGCCTGGCGCCACCCCGGCGGAGCAGCGGGCCTACCAGGCGCTGCTGATCGCCGCGCTGGTTGCTGGCGCGCTTGCCTTCCTGCTGACGGGGCTGCCGGTGGTCGGCCTGCTGGTGGCGGTGGCGGTGCCCGGCACCCCGTGGCTGTTCGGGGTGGGCAAGGCCGAGCAGAAGGCGATCGCTCGGATCGAGGCGGTGGGCGAGTGGACCCGCCGACTCAAGGACGTCTCCGGCACCGGCCAGGGCCTCCAACAGTCGATCATCGGCACGATCGGCAGCGTGCCACCCGGCGTCGAGGACGAGGTACGGCTGCTCGCCGCCCGCCTGCAGGCCGGCTGGACGGCCCGCTCCGCGCTGCTGGCGTTCGCCGACGAGATCGCCGACCCGGTCTGCGACCAGGTGGTCGCGGCGCTGATCCTGCACCTCTCGGACCGGGGTGAACGGCTGGGTGACGTGCTCGGCTCGATCGCCGGCGCGGCGTCCGCGGAGGTGGCCACCCGTCGGGAGATCGAGGCCAAACGCACGCAACCCCGGTTCGCGGTCCGCTTCCTCACTGGAATGACCCTGGCAACCCTGGCGTACGGGCTGCTCAACACCGAGTACATCAAGCCGTACGGCACTCCGGTCGGTCAGGTGGTGATGGCCGCCCTCGGCGCCGCCTTCATCGGCCTGCTGGCCTGGGTGCGGTCGATGAGCCAGCCGCAGCGGCCGGCCCGGTTCCTGCCCGCGCCCGACCCTTCCGAGGTGATCGCGTGAGCGCGAGGAGTGCAGCGCAGCGGAGCCCCGCAGTCGCGAACGAAAGGCGGCTCCCGTGATCGTGAACTGGTCGTTGGCGATCGCGGTCTGTGGTGGTGCCGGGATCGGGTTGGGCGTGTTCCTGGTGATCCGGGAGATGGTGCCGGCGACGCCGGCGCTCGGGCCGGCGCTGCGCCGACTGCACGAGCCACCGGGTATCGGCGGTCGGGTCGCCGCTCCCGCCTCCCGCCGACTGGACTGGCTGACCGGGTTGTCGCGCTGGCTGCGTCCGCCGCACCGGCAGCTCGCCCTGATCGGTCAGACCCCCGAGCAGTACACGCTGTCGGTGCTGCTCTCCGCGCTGATTGGGCTGGCCATGCCGACCCTGCTCGGGGTGGCGCTGCTGGTGCTCGGCATCTCGTTCCCGCTCGTCATACCGGTGCTCGGCAGCCTGGGCCTGGCACTGATGGGCGGGTTGTTGGCGCACCGGGCCGTGCTGACCAAGGCCAACGCCGCCCGGGACGAGTTCCGTCAGGCCGTCTGCACCTACCTCGACCTGGTGGCGTTGCAGCTCTCCGCCGCGCACGGACCGGTGCAGTCACTTGAGCGTGCTGCGGCGGTCTGCGACGGCTGGGTGTTCGACCGGCTCCAGGAGTCGCTGCGGATCGCCCAGATGCAGATGCACGCGCCCTGGGACGAGCTGCGCGACCTCGCCGACAAGATCGGCATTCCGGAGTTGGGCGACGTGGGCGCGATCATGCGCTCCTCCGGCAGCGAGGGTGCGCAGGTTCACGAGACCCTGCGCAGCAGGGCCGACTCGCTACGCGACCAGATCCGCACCGACAACCTCGCCCGCGCCGAGGGAGTCACCAGCCGTCTCGACATTCCGGGCGCACTGCTCGTCTTCGTGCTGCTCGGCTTCGTCGTCTATCCGTTCATCGCCCGCATCTGACCCAATCTCCTGAAGGAGCACGCCATGTCCATCCTCAGCTATCTGCACGTCGTGCTGACGACGCGCCTGGTCGAGCTGCGCCGTGACGGCGAGCGCGGTGACAGCCCGGTCCCCACCGCGGTGATCATCTTCGGGCTGGTCTTCGTGGCGACGGTCGTCACCGGCCTGGCCCTCAACCGGGCCAACAACTGGATGACCAACATCCCGACCTTCACGAACCCGGGTCCGTAGTAGCCGGCATGAGCCGAGCCACGTACCTGAGGTGGCACCGGGCGGTCCTCGCCGCCCGGCGCCGCCTCGCGGGGTGCGACCGGGAGCGGGGTGCCAACCCGGTGGAGTTGGCCGTGATGATGCCGCTGATCCTGGTGCTGCTCTTCGCCTCGGTCCAGATCGCGGCTGTCTTCCTCGCGCGTTCGACCGCGTTGAACGCGGCGCAGAGCGGCGTCAACGCTCAGCGGCCGTACCAGGCGCGGAACGGTGCCGGGGTGGACAGCGCGACCCGGTTCCTGACTGCTGCCGGGGGCTGGCTGGTGGGCTGGCAGACAACCCCCCCGAGCTGCGCGACCGACGCCACCGATGTCACCTGTACGGTGCGCGGCCGGTCCCTGTCGGTGATTCCGGGCGTGACCTTCGCGGTGCAGCAGACCGCCCATGGGACGGTGGAAAGGTTGACCCCGCCATGACGCGCACCACCGAGCGGGGCTCGGTCTCCATCGAGGTGGCGGTGCTCGCGCCCGCGTTCATCGCGCTGATGGTGCTGGCCGGCGTGGTGGGGCGCACCGCGGTGGCGGCGGAGGCGGTCGAAACCGCCGCCCACGACGCCGCCCGCGCCGCCTCGATCTCCCGGAACTCGGGTACGGCCCGACAAGAGGCACTGGAGGCCGCCCAGAAACAGTTGGACTGGCACGGACTGGCCTGCACCAACGACCTCGAACCGGGTTTGACCGGCACGGTGGCCGGCGTGGACACCACCTTCGACTCGGCGTTCAGCAGCAAGGTCGGCGAGGACGCCACGGTGACGGTGACAATCACCTGTCTGGTCTCTTTCCGCGACATCGCACTCGACATCCTGCCCGGGATGCAGAGCGAGAGGCAGATCACGGCGGAATTCACCTCGCCACTGGACCGCTACCGGGGGCGGCAATGATCACCACCTCCCCGACTGCCCGGAGCTTCTACGCGCGCGATCACGGCCGGGTGAGCATCTTCCTGGCGATAACCATGATCGGCGTACTGGCCATCGTGGGCCTCACCTTCGACGGCGCCGGGCAGCTACGCACCCTGCAACGTGCCGAGAACCTGGCCGCCGAGGCTGCCCGCGCCGGTGGTCAGGCCATTGACCGGGCCACCGCGATCGAGGGCAGGCCGACGCGGATCAACGAGGCCGAGGCCCGCGTGGCGGTCGACAACTACCTGGACGCCGCCGCTGGCACCGCCGGCCACACCGTGAGCTTCCCCGCGGTCGCCGGGGAAACCCTGATCCGGGTCACCGTCACGATCACCTACCAGCGCTCGATGCTCGGGCCGTTCGTCCGAGCCAGGACGGTCACCCTCACCGGCGAGGCGACTGCGCGGGCCATCACCGCAGCAGCACCGTAGGAAGGAAGGCAGCCATGCCCGTATCTGGTGGGTCCGTCGTACGACGGACCGGACGGGTCCTCACCGGCATCGGCGCGCTGGCCGTGCTGTGCGCGCTGCTGGTTGGCGCGCCGATCGCACTGCTGGCCTTCGCCGGCAATCCGCTGCCTGACCACCTGCCCACGATCAGCGAGGTGGGCACCACGCTGACCAGCCGGGACGACGGGCAGCTCTTCCTGCGGGCACTGGCCGTGGCCGGCTGGTTCGGCTGGGCCACGTTCGCGTTCTCCGTCCTCGTCGAGTTGGGGGCACAGAGCCTGCGCCGGCCGGCGCCGAAGCTGCCCGGGATGAGCCGCCAGCAGAAGGCCGCCGCCGCGCTGGTCGGCTCGGTCGCGCTGATCCTCGTCGCCAGCCCGGCCGCCGCCAGCGCCGCTGCGGTCTACGGCGTCCCGGCGTACGCGAGTCCGAGCGCACCGGCCGTCGCCACCCTGGCCGCGCCGACCCGCGTGAGCACGACACCCGACACGGCGGCCCCGCTGGCCCGTAGCGAGCTACTCGGCTTGGCCGGGACGGAGTTCGCCGCGCCCAGTGGCTCAGCAGCAGCCAACGACGAGGCCGCCCCGGTGTACCGGGTGGCGCGGGGTGACTACCTCGGCGAGGTGGCCGAGCGTTACCTGGACGAGTTCGGCGACTACCGACAGCTCGCCGAGCTGAACCAGCTCGACGACCCGGACCGGATCCGCCCCGGGCAGCTGCTCCGGCTGCCCACGGAGGCCGCCGACCAGGGTGCCCGTCGACATGCCACCGGCCGGCTGGTCGACCGACCAGCGGCGCCCAAGCCGCCGCCGCCCCGGCCGGCGCCCGAACGGGCCGCACCGGAGCGGGTGGACCCGGCACCACCCAGCGGTACGGAGTCGGCAGGCCAACCACCAGCGATGACCGTCGGCGCAGCCCGAGCCGGCACCGAGGACCGGGTGAACCGACCGCTGGCGGTCTCCGCCGTACTCGCCGTGGCGAGCATTGTCGGCGCCCAGATCGGTGCGGTGCTGGGGCTACGTCGTCGCCCCGCAACCGCCGGGGCGGCCCCCCGGCTGGCCGCGCCCTCGGGCAAGCCCCGGGGCGGTGCGGCCCGGAGGACCGGCGGGAACACGAGCCGGGGTGCTGACGGCGCGGGCCGGACCAGCGGCGGCACTCGGCGGACCAGTGGTGGGATGGCGGGGAGCGGTGCCGCATGGGCTGCCAGCCGGGCGGCCGCCGCGATCGAAGCACCGGCAACGCAGGACAACGGCACGGCACCCAACGGCACGGGCACGGCACCGATCGGTAGCGGCCCCACGCCCGGCGGGGGCGGGATGGCACCTCCCGGCGGAATGGCACCTCCCGGCGGTGGGATGGCACCCGCCGGGGCCTCGGGCTGGGGTGACGACGACGGTTGGGCTGACGACAGTGCCGGAGGCGGGCTGCTCGACGGCGGGCACGGTCTGGATTCCGTACCGGACGGACCGCCGGTCGGCCGACACCGACGCAGCTGATCTCTGCCGCCCGGCTGGACGCCGAAGACACCCCGGGCGCGGGCCGTCAGGGCAGGCGGGTCTGGAGCACGCCGTTCTGGATCCGGGTGGGAAGGATCTGCTGGTCGTTGCCGGACGGCCCCTGCATGACCTCGCCGCCGTTCAGCCGGAACGCGCTGCCGTGCCACGGGCAGACCACGCACGCGTGGCCGTCGATCTCCTGCACCTCGCCCTCGCCGAGCGGCCCGCTCTGGTGCGGACAGCGCTCCAACATGACTGTGACCTCGTCGCCGTGGCGGTAGAGGATCACCGAGATGTCGTCGTCCACCTCGCGGGTGATCAGCGTGCGTTGCGGCAGCGTCGCCATGTCGGCCAGCGAGTGCCAGCCGTCGGTCATCCGATGCAGCTCGGAGACACTCTGGTTGACCTGCGCCCCCTGCTTGTACGCGAGGTGACCCCCGACGTACGCCCCGAGGCTCACGGCGGATAGCCCGAGAAAGCCGAGGGCACGGCCGACGCCGTGCCGGCCGGAGAGCCGAGCGGCCAACGAGCCGGCGTAGAGCCCAATGCCGATGGTGTTCGTTGCAGCGTGCACCAGGCCGACCCGACGCTGGTCCCGGGCGAGTGCCGCCCAGTCGTTCAGCCCGGCGACCGCCGCCGGCAGCGCGCTGGCGGTGCCCAGGCCGACAAGCATGGTGGCGGGTCGGCGTTGCCCGGGCATGAGGTCCAGCACCGCGGCGCTGATCCACGCGCCGACCGGCACCTGCACCATCGCCGGGTGCAGCGGATGCCCGAGGGTCACCCCGTGCAACAGGTCTCGCAACCGCCGCGGACGCAGCGTGCCCAGGACCACCCGCTGCAACCGGTCACCTGTCCGGTCCAGCCGGGATGCCTGCTCAACTTTCGTCAGAAGTGCTCGCACGAGGACCGACTTCCCGGCGAACGCCGTCGCAAACCGGTCGGCGGTGACAAACCTGTCGCAGGGCGGGCATGCTGGGTTGATGGGTGTACGGGTGGAGCGTGCCGGGCCGGTCACCACGGTTGTGCTGGACCGGCCGGCGGCTCGCAACGCCGTCGACGGGCCCACGGCCCGGGCGTTGGCGGACGCCTTCCGCGCCTTCGAAGCCGACCCGGACGCGGCGGTGGCCGTGCTCTGGGGCGCCGGTGGCACGTTCTGCGCCGGGGCCGACCTCAAGGCGATCGGCACGCCGAGCGGCAACCGGGTCGAGCCGGAGGGGGACGGCCCGATGGGTCCGACCCGGATGACGCTGAGCAAACCGGTGATCGCGGCGATCTCCGGCTACGCGGTGGCCGGCGGGCTCGAGTTGGCGCTCTGGTGCGACCTGCGGGTCGCCGAGTCCGACGCGACGCTCGGGGTGTTCTGCCGCCGCTGGGGAGTGCCGTTGATCGACGGTGGCACGGTCCGCCTCCCCCGGCTGATCGGTGAGAGCCGCGCCATGGATCTGATCCTCACCGGGCGTCCCGTGCCGGCGGATGAGGCGTACTCGATGGGGTTGGTCAATCGGTTGGTGCCGCCCGGCCAGGCACGGGCCGCGGCCGAGGAGTTGGCCGCGGCGATCGCCCGGCACCCGCAGACCTGCCTGCGCAACGATCGGGCGGCGGTGCTCGCCGGGGGCGGGCTGCCCGAGCCGGAGGCGCTGGCGACCGAGTTGGCGTACGGGATGAACTCGCTGGCCACGGACGCGCTCGCCGGCGCGGCCCGGTTCGCCGCCGGCGAGGGCCGGCACGGCACGATGCCGCCGGGAGGGGTGACCCTCCCGGCGGCATCCGGTGCTGGCTAGATCAGTTGCGGTTGATGGTGAAGGTCGACGTGGTGTTGCGGATGTCCACCGCGTTGTTGGTCAGTCGCAGGTTGTTGAAGGTGACCGAGCCGACCGCCGGGCCCTGACCAGGTTCCGGCATCTCGTTGGCCCAGACCGCGAAGCCCGACTTCGCGTCGAACGCGTCACCGCTCTTGCGGGCACCGCTGATCGAGATGTTGGTGAAGACCGTGTCGGTGATCGGGTTCTCCGGCCGCGACCCGGTGTACTTGGTCTGGAACATGATTCCCGAGTACGTCGGATCGACGATGTCCACGTCGGACACCCGGATGCCGCGGAACTCCTTCGAGGCGGAGAAGACCCAGATCGCGGGGAATGTCTGGGAGCCCCAGAAATGCCCACCCGCACGGATCAGCGAGATGTTCTGGAACTGGGTCGGTGGGCTGGATCCGAACCCGATGAACGGGTAGCCGAAGTCCAGCGAGCTGATGGTGAGGCCGGAGTACGTCAACATGTCCGCGATGTACAGGTTGCGGAAGATGTTGTTGTAACCGCCGTAGACCGCCAGTCCGGCCGCCCGCCAGGTCAGCGTGGCCGAGAGGTTCTCGAACACGTTGCCGTTGTTGGAGGTCGACGCACCCTGGTCGGTGGCCGAGAAGAGGGCGAACGCGTCATCGCCGTTCGACCGCCCCTCGGTGTTGGTGACCAGGTTGTTGGTGCTGCCGTTGGTGAGGTTCACACCGTCGGCGAAGGTGTTCCGGAAGCGGCTGTTGCGGATGGTCAACCCGCTGACGCTCACTCCCCAGTACGCGCAGACGGTGTGCTCGACCCAGACACTGTCCAGGGTCATGTTGTCGACGTCCTTCAGCTCACCCCAGACCTTGCCCGGCCCGTCGATGCGGTTGGTGTAGTTGCCGAAGAAGGCCAGGTGGGAGAAGGTCGACCCGCTGGCAGACGACTCCACCCGGAAGCCCGCGTCGGTGTTCTGCTGGCCGGTCGGCGTCTGGAAGCGGGTGTACCACATGCCCGCGCCGGTCACCGTGACCGGCTTGCCGTACACCTGGAACTTCTGCGCGGTCTCGTACGTGCCGGCCGGGAGGTAGACGCCGATCAGGTTTCCGGTGGTGTCCATCCGGACCGCGTCCAGGGCGTTCTGGACGTCCTGGTGGCTGAAGCCGGACGGCACCCGGTAGCGGGCCGGGTCCGGGTTCGCGCGCGGTGCGACCAACTCAAGGTTGATGAAGTCGATCGCGTACGTGGTGGTGTTGGCCGGGTCCTTCTGCAGCCGGATCCTGCTGCCGGCCGGGATGGTCGAGTTCAACATCACGTTGGCCTCGTCGTACAGGTGGCGAGGCGGGCCAGCGCTCGGCGAGTCACTCGGGCTGGCCTCCGCGCCGTAGAGCCAGATGTGCTTGGAGGTCAGGTTGATCGGCTTGTGCAGGGTGCCGTTGACGTAGATGTTCAACGTCGAGTCGATGCCTCCGCCGCCCGCCGAGTCGGGGATGGAGAAGCGGGTGACCAGGGTGTTGGTCGCCGCCCGGGTGGTCCACTCGACGTACGAGCCGGTGCTGTTCAGGGTGACCGCCCGACGTCCGGAGGCCTCACCACCGAGGTTTCCGATTTCCCGGTTGGGCCCGACCTGACCGGCGCCGCCGCCGGTCGTGCCGTCCTCGGCCTCGTACATGTCGTAGCCGAGGTTGGCGCCGCGCCCCACGAAGAGCGGGCGATCACTGGTGTTGTTGGTCTGCTTGACCGGCAGCTCGTTGCCGTCGACGGCGAGCACCACCCGGACGGTGTACTTGCCGTTCGCGGCGGTCCAGGTGCCCAGGTTGATCGGGCCGACCGTAGCGCCGGCGTTGATCACACCGGAGTACGACCCGGTCAGCGTGCGTACGACGGTGCCGGACTCGTTGAGCACGGTCAGGGTGATGCCGTGCGAGCCGGACGCGGACGCCTGGTTGCCGGCGTTGCGGATCGACACCGAGAAGGTGACCGTGCTGCCGGGCGGCGGGTTACCCGGTGACCAGTCGACCGCGGAGGCGACCAGGTCCGAGCTGGCGACCGCGCCGACCACCAGCGGGCTGGGGTTGGTGTAGCTGTTGTTGGTGTCGTCCTGCTCGACGACGGTGTTCGACTCGTCGACCTTCGCGCTGAGCGGGTAGCTGCCCGAGTCACGGGTGCCGATGCTGGCGCTGACCGTGGTCGACGCGCCGGCCGCGAGGCCACCGACCGACGCGGTGCCGACCCGGGTGGAGCCCAGGTAGAAGTTGACGTTCGTCGCGCCGGAGGCCGCCGAGCCGGCGTTGCGTACGGTCGCGGAGAGCGTGATGGTGCTGGTCTCCACGGGTGCGGACGGGCTGAACGACATGCCGGTGACGGTCAGGTCCGGGTTCGGCGCCGGAGTGCCGAAGACCTGGAACTCGGCCACCTGCCCGGCCGGTGCGCCGGTGTTCGAGGCGATCGAGAGCCGTACGTCGGCGGCCGCAGCGGAGACCGGGATGGTCACCGTGTTGCCGCTGCCCGGGTTGAAGGAGTAGTTCGCCGCCCCGACCAACGTGGTGAAGGTCGACGAGCCCTGGTCCCGGCCGAGCACGGTGATGTTCTGCGTACGCGCACCCCAGGCCGAGTCCGGGTTCAACTTCACCACGATCTGGCTGAGGCTGGCGTTCGCGCCGAGCTGCACGGTCAGCGTGCTCGGGTTGCCGTTGCCCTCCCAGTAGGTGGCCACGTTGTTGTCGTTGGCGTTGGTGGCCACGAACGTGTGCACGAACCCGGAGGCGCTGATCGGCTTGCCGATCGCCAGGTTGGTGCCGGTCGGCGGGTTGCCGGTGCCGGTCCGGGTCACGGTGTTGCTGTTCGCCGACTGGTTACCGGCCGCGTCCTTGGCTCGGACGTAGTACGACACCGTGGCGCTGTCGGGCTGGCTGTCGGTGTACGTGAGCGTCGAACCGTTGACACTGCCGCGCAGCGCGCCGTTGGCGTAGACGTCGTACCCGGTCACCCCGACGTTGTCGGTGGACGCCGACCAGGTGAGCCGGACCTGCCCGCTGGCCGGCTGGGTGTAGGCCAGGTTGCCCGGGACGCTGGGGGCCTGGGTGTCCGGGCTGCCGGTGGCGCCGTAGACCTCGACCTCGGAGAACTGCGCGGCCGGCCAGCCGGTGTTGCCGGTGACCTGCACCCGGACGTAGCGGGTGCTGGCGGCGGTGAAGCTGACGGTGACGGTGTTGCCGCTGCTGGGATTGAAGGTGTAGCCGGCGGACGCCTTCAGGGTGCTGAAGGACGAGCCATTGGTGGAGCCGAGCACCGACAGCGTCTGGGTGCGGGTCTGCCAGTCCGACGAGGGCGGCAGTTTGAGCACCACCCGGTCGACGCTGACCGTGGCGCCCAGGTCGGCCTGGATCCACTGCGGGAACGCGTTGTTGGCGCTCTCCCAGTAGGTCGACGCGTTGCCGTCGTTGGCGTTGCCCGCCACGTAGTTCTGGTTGTAGCTGCTGGCGGTCATGGTGGCGGAGAGCCCGGCGAGCATGGCCACGCGGGCAGCGGCCGCGGACGCGTCGACCGCCGGCGCGGCGCTGGCCGCAGGCGTGACGACCGGGGCGGTGGCGAGGAGCATTCCGGCGAGCGCACCGGCGAGGAGCCGCCGGCCACGCGTGCGGGTGGTTCGGGGGACGGGGTTGGGCGCGCCGCTCGGCGGCGTGCCTCGTCTGGTGCCGTTGCTGGCCATGGGGTCGCTACACCTCTTTCGGGGGTGGGTGTGGGTGCGTTGCCCGGCGACGGGTGCAGGGGTACGCCCGTCGTTCCGCGACAGGTGGGGGACGGTGCGGGTTGGGGACGGGGGTCGGACGGCCGGGGCTGCGTTGCGCCGGACCGCCCGGACCGGGTGCCCCCGCCCTGGGCGGGCGGGGGCACCCGACCTAGCTGGAATACACCTCGAACTCGCTGAGCTGACCCGCTGGCCAGCCGGTGTTGCCGGTGATGGTCAGCCGCAGGTACCGCTGGCTGGTCGCCGTGAAGGTCACGGTGACCGTGTTGCCGCTGCCCGGATTGAAGGTGTAGCCGGCGGACGTTTTCAGGGTCGCGAACGTCGATCCGTTGGTGGACCCGAGCACCGAGAGCGTCTGCGTGCGCGTCTGCCAGGCCGATGACGGTGGGAGCTTCAGCACGACCCGGGACACCGTCCGGTTGGCACCCAGGTCCACCGTCAGTGACTGCGGGAACGCGTTGTTGGCGCTCTCCCAGTACGTGTTCGGGTTGCCGTCCACCGCGTTGGGGGCGGCGTACACGTCGGAGTGGCTGGTCTCGGTGATGGACCGCCCGGCCGCCAGGTTGCCGCTGGGCGGAGGCGTGGTCGGCGGGGGCGTGGTTGGCGGCGGGGTGGTCGGGGGTGGTGTGGTGGGCGGTGGCGTGCTGGACGTGCCGCCGTACACCTCGACCTCGGAGAGTTGCGCGGCCGGCCAGCCGGTGTTGCCGGTGACGGTGACCCGGATGTAGCGACGGTCACCGGAGGGCAGCCCGATCGACACGGTGTTACCCGTGCCGGGGGCGAAGACCCGACCGGCCGACGACGCCA
This sequence comes from Micromonospora parathelypteridis, assembly GCF_014201145.1. NCBI lineage: Bacteria > Bacillati > Actinomycetota > Actinomycetes > Micromonosporales > Micromonosporaceae > Micromonospora > Micromonospora parathelypteridis. Next base: position 3,421,010 of record NZ_JACHDP010000001.1, on the reverse strand, counting down.
GGGTGGCGTAGGACGAGCCGTCGGTGGAGCCGAGCACCGACAGCGTCTGGGTGCGTTGCTCCCAACCGCTGGGCAGCTTGAGCACCACCCGGTCGACCGACCGGGACGCGCCCAGGTCGATGGTGACCGACTGGGGGAAGGCGTTGTTGGCGCTCTCCCAGTAGCTGGCCGCGTTGCCGTCCACCACGTTGGCCGCCGTGTAGCTCTGGTTGGTGCTGGTCGCGGTCGTCGGTCGGCCCAGCGCCAGGTTCCCGCCGGTCGGGGGCGGCGTGGTGGGGGGCGGCGTGGTGGGAGGCGGGGTGGTGGGGGCCGGGCTGGTCGGGGGCGGGGTGGTGGGTCCACCGCCCCACTGCGGGTTCGGCCACGGCCCGCAGTACGGGGTCGGGGTGTACCAGCCGGAGTTGCCGGAGCCCTGGGTGATCTGGAAACCGCTGCCGACGCAGTTGTGGATCGGGTTGCTCTGCGCGATGTTGGTGGCCCGGACGTTGGTGAAGGACACCTGGCTGTTCGCCTGCACCTGGAGCGCGTACGTGCCGGCGCCGTCGATCCGCACGTTGTTGAGGTTGATCCCGTTGGTCTGGCCCTCGATCCAGTGCAGGGCCGCGTACGAGCTGTCCAGGATGTCGGTGTCGGTGATGTTGATGGTGGGGTTCTGGAACGCCTCGTTGAGTGCGGAGAACCAGATCGCGCCGACGCCGAAGTTCCAGTTGTAGTCCGAGTTGCCGTTACGGATCAGCGTGTTCCGGGCGATCGTCCAGGTGCCCTGGACCCCGGTGGCACCCTGCACACCCGGGTAGCGGTTGGCGACGTGGATGCCGCCGCCGTTGGTCAGCGAGTCGGCGGTCACGTTATCGGTGATCTTGATGTCCCGGCCGCCGTAGCTGACCAGGTGGTTCGCCAGCAGGGTCACGCCGATGGTGTTGAAGGTGAAGGAGTTGTTGACGTTCGGCACGCTCTGCGCCCACATCGCCAACGCGTCGTCGCCGGTGTTGCGGACGAACGTGTTCGTCACCGTCGAGTTGGTCACGCCGGTGTGGAAGTTCACCCCGTCCGCGGTCTGGTCCAGGATTCGGCTGTTGCGGATGGTGAAGTTGTCCATCGGGCCGTCCATCCACGCCCCGACCTTGGTGTTCTCCAGCCACAGGTTGTCGACCACCGAGTTGGTCATCGCCCCGCCCAGGGCGTTGACCTGGTCGTCGTCGATCCGTTCGCGGATGTCGCCGATGATGGCGAAGTCTCGCAGTGTGACGTTGCGGCTCGGCCCGTTCGCCTCGTGCGAGCGGACCGGGCCGGTGTAGCCGCCACCGGGGACGTACTTGCCGTAGATGCCGACGGACCTGTTCCGCTCGGTGGGGTGCCGGCCGCCGAGCACCGAATACCAGGGGCCGGCGCCGCGCAGGGTCACCCCGTCGACCACCACGTGGTCCCAGAGGGTGAAGGTGCCCGTCGGGATCCAGACCGCCCTGCCCTGGGCCTTACCGGCGTCGACCGCCGCCTGGAACTTCGCGGTCGAGTCGGTCGCGCCGCTCGGGTCGGCGCCGAAATCGGTGACCACGTCGAGCACGCCGCTGGGCTTGCTGATCGCGGGGGCGACCAGCTCGAAGTCGGCCAGGTCGATGGTGAACGAGGGCGACTGGGCGGTCGAGGAGACCTGGAACCGGATCTTCGTGCCGGCGGGCTGGGTGCCGCCGAACATCGCCCGGGTCTCGTCGTAGAAGTGGTGCGGGTTGGTGTCGCCCGGGTTGTTGTTGAACGGGTAACCGCCGTAGTACCAGCCGTACTTCGACGTCACCGGGACCGACTTCAGCAGGGTCCCGTTGGCCCGCAGGTCGATGGCGGCGTCCCGGCCGGTGCCTGCCGAGTTGTCCGGCAGGCTGTACCGGAAGGTGACCGCGTTGGCCGGAGCACTGAGAGTGAACTCGACGTACTCGCCGACCGCGTCGAGGGTGACCGCCTCCCGGCCGGACGCCTCGGACGGCAGCGTGCCGTAACGCCGGTCCGGGCCGATCTTCGTGCCGTTGTGGGCGACCTCCTCCGCCTCCTGTTCGACGAACGGGACGGTGGCGCCCCGGCCGGCGATGTCGAACGGGGACAGCCCGGCCGCCGAGGCCGGGGTCGCGGTGCCGGTGACCGCGAGGGCGGTCAACGATGTGGCGGCGAGCAGGGTGGCGGCGATGGCGGCCAACCCTGCCCGGGCCGGGTGTCGGAGATGGTGCGGGGTGCCGGTGGTGTGGTTGGCCATGAGCTGCGCTCTCCCTTTCGTCAGGCAGGCCAGATCCCCCCGTGTCGGTGCGGCGTGACGCGTTCCCCCCTTGCTCCTCCTTTCCTGGGTGGCGTGGTGCCGGCGGCCGGGACGGGCCGCCGGCACCACGGGCGATCAGAGTCAGGTCAGCGCGGCTCCGTCCGCTGATTCGGCGGTACGCAGCCAGACCGCGGTGTCCGACGGCAGCAACCCGTCGTCAAGCGGCCCACTGGCCAGCACCAACTCCCCCTGGGCTGGCATCGGAACCGGGACGTCGGAGAGGTTGACCAGGCAGCTGAAGCCACCGCCGCGGCTGAACGCGAGCACCCCTTCCGGGGCCGGCAGCCAGGTCAGCTCGCCGTCACCGAGCGCCGGCTCGGCCCGTCGGGCCTGGATCGCCGCCCGGTACAGCTCCAGCATCGAGGCCGAGTCGCCGGTCTGCGCACGGGCGGTCCGGCCCTTCCAGTCGGCAGGCTGGGGCAGCCAGGGCGCGGCGGCACCGGCGGGGCTGAACTCGAACGGCGGCTCGTCACCCGCCCAGGGCAGCGGTACGCGGCAGCCGTCCCGCCCGGGGTCGATCCGACCGGAACGTTCCCACATCGGGTCCTGACGCAGCGCGTACGGAATGTCCTCGACCTCGTAGAGGCCCAACTCCTCGCCCTGGTAGACGTAGGCGGCGCCGGGCAGCGACAGCGACAGCAGCGCGGCGGCCCGGGCCCGGCGGGTGCCCAACTCCAGGTCGGTGGGGGTCCCCTCGCGCTTGGCGGCGAAGCTGAACCTGGTGTCCGCCCGCCCGTAGCGGGTGACGTGCCGGGTGACGTCATGGTTCGAGAGCACCCAGGTGGCCGGCGCGTTGACCGGCGCGTGCGCGCTCAGGGTGCCGTCGATGCTCTCGCGCAGCGCCGAGGCGTCCCACGCGCAGCCGAGGAAGTCGAAGTTGAACGCCGCGTGCAGCTCGTCCGGGCGCAGGTAGTTGGCGAACCGCTGCCGGTCCGGCAGCCACACCTCACCGATCAGCGCGCGGTCGGCGTACTCGTCGGCGACCCGGCGCCAGCCCCGGTAGATGTCGTGCACCCCGTCGAGGTCGTGGAACGGGTGCGGCTGGTCGGGCTGGACCTCGGGCAGTGTGCCGTCCTTGACCAGCAGCCCGGCCGAGTCAATCCGGATGCCGTCCACCCCCCGGTCGAACCAGAACCGCAGGATGTCCTCGAATTCCTCCCGTACCCGGGGGTGGTCCCAGTTGAAGTCCGGCTGCTGCGGGGCGAACAGGTGCAGGTACCAGTCGCCGGGGGTGCCGTCCGGGTTGGTGGTGCGGGTCCAGGTCTCGCCACCGAACTCACCGATCCAGTCGGTGGGCCGCTGGTCGCCGTTCGGGCCCCGGCCGGGCCGGAACCAGAACAGGTCCCGTTCCGGCGCGTCGGGCCCGCCGGCGAGCGCCGCCTGGAACCAGGGGTGCGCGTCCGAGCAGTGGTTGGGCACCACGTCGACGATGGTCCGGATGCCCAGCGCGTGCGCCTCCGCGATCAGCGCCTCCGCCTCGACGAGGCTGCCGAAGACCGGGTCGATGTCGCGGTAGTCGGACACGTCGTAGCCGGCGTCGGCCATCGGGGAGGGGTACCAGGGGCTGAACCAGATCGCGTCGATGCCGAGCGCGGACAGGTGATTCAGCCGCGACCGGATGCCGGCGATGTCGCCGATGCCGTCGCCGTTGCCATCCGCGAAGCTCCGGGGATACACCTGGTAGATCACCGCTCCACGCCACCACGGACTTTTGTCAGCTGTGGACACGAGCACCTGCTTTCTGCGTCAGTACGTCGGCGGGTTCGCCGGACCTGGTTATGTGTCGGGCGAACGGTCGTTGTTCGCCGCGGGAGGTTACGCTGCCGGCTATCCCTTGACGCTTCCTGCGGTCAGACCGGACATGATGTTCCGCTGGAAGATCAGGAAGATGATGACGGTCGGGATCGCGGCGATGACCGACGCGGCGATGACGACGTTCATGGGCGTACCACCGGCGAAGGCGTAGATGCCGACGCTGACCGTCCGGGTCTCTGGCGACGGCATGACCAACTTCGGCCAGAGGAAGTCCTTCCAGACCGCCGTCACGGCGAAGATCGAGACGACGCCGAGGATGGGACGCGACAGCGGCAGGATGATCGACCAGAGCGTGCGCAGCGGCGTCGCCCCGTCCATGAGGGCCGCCGCCATCAACTCCTCGGGAATCGAGTCGAAGAACCGTTTCAACAGGAAGATGTTGAACGCGTTCGCGACCAACGGCAACCAGATGGCAAACGGGGAATCGAGCAGGTTGATGTGCACGATCGGCAGGTCGATCACCGTCACGTACTGCGGGACGATGAGGACCATCGCCGGGATCATCAGCGTTCCCAGCATCAGGGCGAGGATCACGTTGCCGAACATCGGTCGAAGCTTGGACAGGGAGTACGCCGCAGCGGTGTCGAAGACGAGTTGGAACAGCACCGCGCCAACCGCGTAGTAGAAGGTGTTGAACAGCAGCTTGGCGAGGGCCAGGTTGTTCCAGGCGTCGATGTAGTTCTGCGGCTGGGGATCCTTCGGGAACAGCGTGGGTGGGGTCTGCGCGATCTCCTGGCCGGACTTGAGCGCGCCGGTGACCATCCAGTAGAGCGGCCCGAGGAAGACGAGTGTGAAGCCCGCGACGACGACGGCGAGCAGCGTCCAGTAGATGACCCTGCCACGCCCCCGACTGAGCTGGGCATGAGAGATGAGGGTCCGGGTTCCGGAGTCCTGTGCCATTCCTCGCCGTCCTAGTCCTGTTTCGCAGTCAGCCGCACGTACACGGCGGAGAAGCCGGCCAGCACCACGAGCATGATCACGCCCAGCGCGGCGGCGCCGTTGAGGTCGTTCTGGAAGAACCCGTGCTGGTAGATGAGGTACGCCACCGAGGTCGCGGAGTCCTCCGCGCCCGCACCGTTGGCGAGGATCAATGGCTCGATGAAGAGCTGCATCGTGGCGACGATCTGCAGCATCGCCAGGAGCGCGAGGATCAGCCGGGTCTGCGGGATCGTCACGTGGCGGATGCGCCGCCAGATCCCGGCGCCGTCGAGCTCGGCGGCCTCGTAGAGCTCGCCAGGAATGTTCTGCAACGACGCCAGGTAGATCAGTACGGCGCCACCCATGTTCATCCAGGTCGACGCGATCACCATCGCCGGCATCGTCATCTCGGGCGACTGCATCCACTGCGAGGTGGGCAGGTGCAGCGCCTTCAGGATCGCGTTGAAGAGCCCAGCCTCGCTGGGGTCGTACGCGTAGAACTTGAAGAGGAACAGCGCGGACGCCGGGGGCAGCATCACCGGTAGGTAGACCAGGATGCGCAGGTAACCCTTGGCGTGCCGGAACTCGTTGAGCAGGATCGCCACGAAGAACGGCACCGCGTACCCGAGGACGAGGGCGAGCACCGTGAAGTAGAACGTGTTCTGCCAGGCAGGCCAGAAGCTGGGGTCGGCGATGATGCGGGAGTAGTTGTCCCAGCCCACCCAGGTGGTCTCGCCGCGCCTGGTGCGCTGGAAGCTCATCACGATGCCGCGGACCATCGGGTACCAGGAGAAGACGACGAAGCAGAGCACCGCGCCGATCAGGAACGCGTGACCGGTGAGGTTGTCCCGTACCTTGCGGCCGAGGCTGGTTCGCTGCGGCCTCGCCGAGTACGGCGACGGCGGGCGGCCCGGTTTCCTGGGGGTCTCCGGGACGGTGGTGATCGCCAAGGCAACTCCTGGGTGAGTCGGTGACGTCGACGACGCGGTGCGGATGGTGTGGGGGCCGGGTCGGCGTCCCGGCCCCCACACGATCGGTCAGCTCTCGGCGGCGAGGAGTTGGTTGACCTTCTCCTCGGCGGTCTTGAGCAGCGCGTCGATGTTCGAGTTCGGGTTGGTCAGCACACCGGACATCGCGGCGTCGAGCACCGCGTAGACCGCCTGCGCGTTGCGCGGCTCACCCTTGATCGTGACCGGGGTCGCCTCGAAGAGCGCGAAGTTCGCGGTGTCGACGTTGGCGTTCGCCTTACGCAGCTCGAGCTCCTGCTTCTGCGCCTCACTGCCGTTGGCGAAGAGCAGCGGCTGGGGCAGACCAACCGGGTAGTTCTGCGGCTTGGCCCGGACGTAGTCGAACTGTCCCTTGCCCGGCGTCAACTTCTGGTACGCGATCCACTTGAGACCGGCCTTGACCTGCTCCGGAGTGAGGTCCTTCTTGAAGAAGTAACCCTCGCCACCGCCGAGCGTTCCCTTGGCCGCGCCGTCCTGGCCGGGCAGCGGGCTCATCGCCCAGTCCTGGAACTTGCCCTGGAACTGGCTGACGATCGCCTGGGTGGCGTCCGGTGCACCGATGAACATGCCGACCTTGCCCGCGCCGGCGTTCGTCAGCAGGTCGCCCCACTGCAGCAGCTGGCGTGCGCCCATGCTGTTGTCGCCGTACCGCATGTCCTTGATGTTCTGCAGGACCTGCTTACCCATGGCGTTGTTGAAGTCGGCCTTCTTGCCGTCCGCCGTGAGCACCTGGCCGCCCTGCGAGTAGAGCAGGGAGGTGAAGTGCCAACCGCCGGTGTTTCCGGCGCTGTACTCCGAGTAGCCGGCGATGCCGTTGCCGAGCGCGGAGATCTTCTTGGCGGCGGCCCGGACGTCGGCCCAGGTCTTGGGCGGGTTGTTCGCGTCGAGCCCCGCCTGCTGGAACAGGACCTTGTTGTAGACCAGGCCCATCGAGTAGTTCTTCACCGGAACGGCGTAGAGCTTGCCGCCGTCGGTGAAGACCCCCTTGAGCGCCGGGTCGACGCTGTCCCAGGTCGGGATCGTGTCCTTGTTGGTGTACTGGCTGATGTCCATCGCCTGACCGGAGTCGAGCACCTGCTGGAGGTCGGTCATGTACCCGTAGAACACGTCGGTGACGGTGCCGCCGGCGAGGCGAGCGGTGAAGTCCGGCGGGTTGTTGCACTGCTCGCCGACGCTGACGCTCTTGATGATGATGTCCGGGTTCTGCTTCTGGAACTCGGCGACGTCGTCGTTCCAGTTCTTCAACAGCTCTTTCTGAGCACCGACCGGCTGGCAGTCAACCGTGATGGTGACCTTGCCGCCGGCGGTCGAGTCCTTGTCGTCGCTCTTCGTGGAGCATGCCGTGAGGCTGAGCCCCAGGCCGGCCACGAGCGCAACCGCCGCAGCCTTTCGGTATTGCGGTACGGACATCTGTCCATCCCTTCGGGAACGGGTGTCTCCAATGACCTTCGCTGATCTGCGGTGATGCGACCTGACGCCCAGTAGCTGCGTCGGAGCCAGGTGTGAGTGGAGTCACTGTAGCGAGGCCGACTCATTTCGGCAAGGTATCGACCCTGTTCCGAAAGGACACGACGTGATTACGACAGATGTTGGCAAGGCCCTGAAAGTAGCCCGAGATGTTTGCTTTTGCTCACTTATGGAGGGTCATTCGGCCCGGTCGATCTCGCCCGTGGCGAGCAACGACGAAAACGGCCGCCGACCGCGAGTAGCGGTCGACGGCCGAAGCGTCGTGCGGTGCGGGCCCTAGCGGCCAGGGGCAGGCGCGGTCGAGCCGCGCACCACCAACTCCGGCTCGAAGAGCAACTCGTCCTGCAGGACGCCGGCACCCTCGATCTGGGTGACCAGCAGATCCACGGCGGCCTGCCCCATCGTCTCGATCGGCTGCCGCACCGTGGTCAACGGCGGATCGGTGCACGTCATGAAGGCGGAGTCGTCGTAGCCCACCACCGACACGTCGGCCGGCACCGAACGCCCCAGCCGTCGGACCGCGCGGATCGTGCCCAGCGCCAGCACGTCGCTGGCGCAGATGATGCCGGTCACGTCCCGCTCGACCAACTTCGTGGCGGCGACCCGCGCCCCCTCCATCGAGAAGCTGGAACGCTCGACGCACTCGGCGTCGCCCTCGTCCCAGCCGGCGACCCGGATCATCGCGTCCAGCTTGCGTCGGGACGGCACATGCCCCTCCGGGCCGAGCACCATCCCGATCCGCTCGTGCCCGAGCGAGCGCAGGTGCCCGTACGCCTGCTCCACCGCCACCGCGTCGTCCGTGGAGACCCGGGGGAAACCCAGCTCGTCCACGCCCGCGTTGACCAGCACGACCGGAAGCCCCCGGTCGGTCAGCCGACGGTAGTGATCGTGTCGCGCGTCGGCCAGCGCGTACGAGCCACCAGCGAAGATCACCCCGGAGACCTGGTGGTCGAGGAGCATCTCGACATAGTCCATTTCGGACACGCCACCGATGGTCCGGGCACAGAGGGCCGGGGTGTAGCCACGCTGAGCGAGAGTCCCGGTGACCACCTCGGCCAGCGCCGGGAAGATCGGGTTCTGCAACTCGGGCAACACCAGCCCGACGAGCCGGGCGCGTTCGCCGCGCAGCTTGGTCGGCCGCTCGTAACCGAGCACGTCCAGCGCGGTCAGCACGGCGGTCCGGGTCGCCTCGGAGACACCGTCGCGGCCGTTGAGCACCCGGCTGACGGTGGCCTCGCTGACGCCCGCCTTCTTGGCAACTTCAGTCAACCGCTTGGTCACGGTCGCAATCGTACGTCACCTCAATGAAAGAAATGAACAGCAAAGTGCGCAGCATTTGCGCGCTCGCTGCCGCATCTTGCCTGACGCCGCCGTCAGGACAGGTCGTGCAACGCCGCCTCGATGGCTCGGTGGAAGGTCGGGTACGCGTAGATCATGTGGCGGAGCTGGCTCAGCGGCACCGCCGCGTGCACCGCCACCACCAGCGCGGAGAGCACCTCGCCGCCAGCCGGGCCGACCGAGGTCGCACCGATCAGCACGCCCTGGTCGGCGTCCGCGACGACCTTGATGAAACCGTCGTCGCCGACCTGGTGGATCCAGCCCCGGGTCGAGCTGCCGAGCTTGGTGAAACCGACCTGCACGTTGATGCCACGCTCTCGGGCCTGCCGCTCGGTGAGCCCGACCGCACCAACCTCGGGATCGGTGAACGTCACCCGGGGCAGCGCGCGGTAGTCGGCTCGCGGCACGGTGCCGGCCGACCCGCTCGACCCGCTGGAGGCCAGCGAGCTGGACGCGCCCATCGCGCCGCCGACCACGCTGGAGGTCCCGCTGGCGTCCGCCCCCGCCTCCGCCTGCCGGGCGCGGGCCAGCACGTCGGCGATCACGATCCCCGCCTGGTACATGGCGATGTGGGTGAAGGCACCCTCGCCGGTCAGGTCACCGACCGCCCAGACCTGGTCGGTGACGTGCAACCGGTCGTCGACCGGCAGGAAGCGCTGCCCGGCGTCCACGCCGATCGTGTCCAACCCCAGCTCTTCGAGGTGCGCCTTGCGCCCGGTCACCACGAGCAGCTGGTCGGCGGTGAACTCCATCCCGCCGCCACCGTGCAGGGTGAACCGGGTCCCGTCGTGCTCGACCCGCTCGGCGCGTACCCCGGTGTGGATCTCCACGCCGTCGGCGCGCAGCGCCGCGGCGGCGACGTCGGACGCCTCCGGCTCCTCGACGGCCAGCACCCGGTCGAGCGCCTCCACCACGGTGACCCGCACTCCGAAGCGGGCGAAGACCTGGGCAAGCTCCAGGCCGATCGCGCCGCCGCCGAGCACCAGCAGCGACTCCGGCAGTTGCTCGACCTCGATCGCCTGGTGGTTGGTCCAGTACGGCGTGTCGGCCAGACCGTCGATCGGCGGCACCGAAGGACGGGAGCCGGTGCCCAGCACGACCCCGTGCCGAGCCTGGAACACCTGGTCACCGACCCGGACCCGGCCCGGACCGTCGAACCGGCCGCTACCTCGGACGAGCCGGCCGCCCTTACCGGTGAACCGCTCCGCCGCGACCGTGTCGTCCCAGGTGTCGGTGGCCTCCTCGCGGATCCGCTTCGCCACCGGCGCCCAGTCCGGCTGGACCTGCGCCGTCCCGGCCAGCCCATCGACCCGGCGGGCCTCGGCGAGCGCGTTCGCGGCCCTGATCATCATCTTGCTCGGGATGCAGCCCCAGTACGGGCACTCCCCACCGACCAGGTCCCGTTCGATGCCGACGACGCTCAGGCCGGCCTCGGCGAGCCGCTCGGCCACCTCCTCGCCGCCGACGCCGAGCCCCACCACGACCACATCCACCAGCTCCAACTCCGCCACTGGGACAGCATCCCCCAGCGACAACACCGCAACCACCGGGGTGGGAGGAAAAGTCGGCACGCTCTCCGGTCCCGGCCGCCTACCGTGGCGGGATGCACGCACGCTTCGCGCCGGTCCGGGACTGCTTCCACGACCTGTTCACCGCCGGTCGGGAGACCGGCGCCAGCCTGACCATCTGGTACGACGGGCAGCCGGTCGTCGACCTGGTCGAAGGCTCCCGGACCGGTGCCGGGCACGACGGCGAGCCGTGGCGCCCGGACACGCTGGTGAACGTCTACTCGGCCGGCAAGCCGGTGGCCGCGCTCTGCCTGCTGATGCTCGTCGACCAGGGAAAGGTCGATCTCGACGCTCCGGTCGCGCGGTACTGGCCGGAGTTTCGCACCCCCGCCACCCTGCGCCAGGTCTTGTCGCACACCGCCGGGCTGCCAGCCTTCCCGGTGCCCCGGCCGGCCGCCGCGATCGCCGACTGGGCGCTGCTCGCCGACGACCTGGCCGCCGCCGACCCGGAGTGGCCGCCGGGATCGGTCGCCGGGGAGCACGCCTGGACGTACGGGCACCTGGTGGGCGAGGTGGTCCGCCGGGTCGACGGGCGGTCGGTCGGCCGTTTCCTGGCCGAGGAGATCGCCGGCCGGTGGCAGCTCGACCTCGGCTTCGGGCTGGCCGAGGCGGACCAGCGGCGCTGTGCGGACCAGCGGTACGGCGACCCGCAGTGGCCGAGTCGGAAGCTCGGCGAGCCGGGATCACTGCGAGCGCGCGCGATGGGCAATCCGGCCGGAGGACTGGACGTCGCCGTGCTGAACAGCCCGCTCTGGCGGGGTGCCGAGATGCCCGCGGTCAACCTGCACGCCACCTCGGCCGGCCTGGCGCGGCTCTACGCCGGTCTGCTGGCCGGCGGCATCCTGGACGGCGTCCGGCTGATCAGCCCGGAGTTGGTGGCCGAGGCGACCCGGGTCCAGTACGACGGGCCGGACCTGGTGCTGGACCGTCCGGCCCAGTGGACGCTGGGCATGCAGCGGGAGCCGGACGGCAGCTGGGGCATGGGTGGCATCGGCGGCAGCAGTGCGTGGGCCGACCCTGAGCGCGGCTACACCTTCGCGTACGCCACCGCCCACCTGGCCGAGCACGACCGCGTGGACGAGCTGGTCGACGCGCTGCACTCCGTGCTCTGACCAGCCGCAGCGCGCGTCAGCGCAGCCAGACCGGGTCGGTGCCGGGAACGGTGAGCGGCGGTGGGTAGTCCAGCGTGCGACGGACCTGGTCGGGCAGCTTCCACGGTTGGTGGATGGCGTTGCCCTGCACCCCCGCCAGCTCGGGCACCCACCGGCGCACGTAGTCGCCGGCCGGGTCGTACCGTTCGGCCTGCCGGACGGGGTTGAACCCCCGGTACGGCTTGGTGTCGTTGCCGGTGCCGGCGACCCACTGCCAGTTGCCGGAGTTGTTCGCCACGTCCCCGTCCAGCAGCCAGCGGAAGAACACCGCCACCCCGGCTCGCCAGTCCTGCCCGAGGTGCTTGGTCAGGTAGCCGGACGTGATCAACCGGGCCCGGTTGTGCATCCAGCCCTGCGTCCGCATCTGCCGCATCCCGGCGTCGACTATCGGCATCCCGGTCCGCCCCTCGGTCCAGGCCGCCAGCGCGTCGTCATCGTAGCGCCACTGCTCGGTGGCACCCCGTCGGTACGCCGAGGTCGAGATCTCCGGGAAGGCGGCGGTGACCTGGTAGTAGAAGTCCCGCCAGCCGAGCTGACGGACGAACGGCCCGGACCGGTCCCCGGCGCGGTTGGCCACCGCCAGCGGGGACACGCAACCGAAGCGCAGGTACGGGCTGAGCCGGGAGGTGTCGTCGCCGGCCATGTCGTCGTGCTGATCGCCGTACCGGTTCAGGTCGGGCAGCCAGTCGGTGAGCCGCTGCCGGGCGACCCGCTCGCCACCGACCGCCGCGTCCGGCGAGTCCCCGGCCGGCGGTGCCGGCAGGCTGCCCACGCGCACGCCGTCGGGCAGCGCCACCCGGCGCGGGGCGGCCAACTCCTCGCGCCACTTCTTGGCCGCCCAGGCCCGGTGGTAGGGGCTGAACACCCGGTAGTGGTCGCCGCCGCCACCGGGCCGTAGCGCGCCCGGCTCCACCACGGTCAGCCCGGGAAACAGTCGCAGGTGCAGCCGGTGCTGCTCGCACCCGGCACGTAGTCGCCGCTCCCGACGGCGGGCGTGGTGGCTGACGTCGGCGGAGAGCGCGACCGCGCTGGCACCGACCTCGCCGGCCAGCCGGATCGTCTCGGCCACCGGGTCACCGTGTCGCACCACCAGGTCGCCACCGCACTCGCGCAGTTGGGCGCGCAGGTCGGCGAGGGCCTGGTGCAGGAACCGGGTGCGGTTGGCCGACAGGCCGGCCAACTCCGGGTCGAGCACGTACAGCGGCACCACCCGGTCGAAGGCCGCACAGGTGGTGGCCAGCGCCGGGTGGTCGTGCACCCGCAGGTCGCGGGTGAGGAGCACGATCGCGGTGCTCGCGGTCACCGGGCCGCCGGGTGGATCGTCGGCCCCGGGATCGTGACCGGTGTACCGGTCGAGGTGAGCAGAGACCGTGCGGCCACCGCCATCCGTCGCCGCTGCGGCACCACTGCCCGCCGGACGAAGACGTCGTAGTTCTGCGCGGCCACCTCGTCGAGGATGCCGCCGTAGAGGGCGTACGCGGTACGCATGCAGGCCTGCGAGGCCGGCGCCAGCATGGTGATGCCCGGCGCCGCGGCGGCGTAGTGCGCCTGGGCACGGGTCACCTCGTACTCGATCAGCTCGCGGGTCCGGGACGTGCCGCGGCCCCGGGCGCGGGCCTTGGCCAGCTCGTCGTGGGTGACCCCGAACTTCGCCAGGTCCTCGTCGGGCAGGTAGGTGCGGCCCCGGTCGAGGTCCTCCGCGACGTCCCGGATGAAGTTGGTGAGTTGGAAGGCGAAGCCGAGCTGCCGCGCCGGTTCCCGAGCCTCGGCCGGGTCGGAGCTGCCCAGGATCGGCAGCATCATGGTGCCGATGACCGCCGCCGAGCCCTCCATGTAGTCGAGCAGGTGGTCGTAGGTCGGGTACGTGGTGACGGTCAGGTCCATCGCCATGCTCTTCAGAAACGACGCAAAATCGTCCCGGTCGAGATCGAAGACCGCGATCGTGTGCAGCACGGCCGGCAGCAGCGGGTCGTCGACCGGCGCACCGTGCAGGCCGGCCATGAACCGGCCGGCCCAGTCGTCGAGGCGGGCGGCCCGCTCGGCCGGCGGCAGGTCCTCGGTGCGGTCGACGATCTCGTCCGCGAACCGGGTGAACCCGTAGAGGGCGTGGACATGTCGTCGTTTCCAAGCGGGGAGCAGTCGGGTGGCGAGATAGTAGGTGCGGCCGTGGCGTTTGTGCAGGTCACGGCACCGGTCATAGGCAGCGGTGAGATCAGTGTCCACCGGCCCTCCTCATTTATCGACGCACCAATCGACGCAACTCGTAGCCTAGGGTACGCTCAGCCGCATGGCCAACGACGCAGTTGCGGGCAATGCGACTCGTGTGGCGGCGGCAGTGCCGGGCGACGGGGACGACCCGGTGCGTGCCGTTCTGGCCGCGTACACCCATGATCTGGTCACGGCGGTCCACGAGACCCTGACCACCTTCCTCACCGCCGAGGTCAACTCCCTCACCGAAGTCGACACATCGATGGGCAGCTTCGCCGCCGCCGCGCGAGAGGCCGTCCTGGCCGGCGGCAAACGGATCCGGTCCACGTTCGCCTACTGGGGTTGGCGCGGAGCGGTCGGCGGCGCCGAGCCACTGCCGCCGGTGCTACCCGCGCTGGCCGCGCTGGAGCTGCTGCACACCTTCGCGCTGGTGCACGACGACGTGATGGACGCGTCCAAGACCCGTCGCGGCCGTCCCACCGCGCACATCGCGCTCGCGGAGCAGCACATCGCCGCAGGCCACCGGGGTGATCCTGAGCGGTTCGGCGAGGCCGTCGCCGTGCTCATCGGCGACCTCTGCATGGTCTGGGCCGATCGGCTGCTGGCCCACGCCACGGTGTCACCGGCCCGCCTGTTCGAAGTCCGCCGCTGCTACGACCAGATGCGGGTGGAGACGGTCGCCGGGCAATATCTCGACGTGCTCGGCGAGAACGACCCGGTCAGCTGGTCGGTCGACCGGGCACTGCGGGTCGCCCGCTACAAGACCGCCAGCTACACCGTCCAGCGACCGCTGCTCTTCGGCGCCTGCCTGGCCGGGGTGCCCGCCGACGACCCGCTGGCCTCCGCGTACACCCGCTACGGCCTGGCCGTCGGCGAAGCGTTCCAGCTCCGCGACGACCTGCTCGGCGTCTACGGCGATCCGGCCGCCACCGGCAAGCCGGCCGGCGACGACCTTCGCACCGGCAAACCGACCACCCTGCTCATGCTGGCTCAGGAGCTGGCCACGCCGGCCCAGTTCAGGGCGTTGGAGCGGGCGGCCGACGGACCCGTCGACCGGCTCGCCGAACTGGTCGCCGAAACCGGCGCGGTGGCCCGGGTGGAGCGGATGATCGCCGAGCGGGTGAGCGACGCGCTGGTCGCGCTCGACACCGCACCCGTCGACCGGACGGCGCGGACCGCGCTGACCGGGCTGGCCACCGCCGTCACCAACCGGCGAGCCTGATGTTCGACTTCTTCCAGGAGGTGGTCACGTGCGGACGGTGACAGGACGGACGGACCGGGTGGTGGTCGTCGGGGCCGGGCTGGGCGGGCTCGCCTGCGCGCTGCACCTGGCGGGCAGCGGCCGACAGGTGACCGTGTTGGAGCGCGAGCCGGTGCCCGGCGGGCGAGCCGGCCGGCTCGGCGTGGACGGCTACGAGTTCGACACCGGCCCGACCGTGCTCACCATGCCCGACCTGATCGCCGAGGCGCTCGGCGCGGTCGGTGAAGAGTTGCGCGACTGGCTCGACCTGACCCCGCTCGACCCTGCCTACCGGGCGTACTACCCCGACGGCTCGACCCTGGACGTCCTCACCGACCCGACCCGGATGGCGGCCGAGATCTCCCGGGTCTGCGGGCCACGCGAGGCCGACGGCTACCTGCGCTTCGTCGACTACGCGCGGGAGCTGTGGCGCCTGGAGCGGACCGACTTCATCGAGCGCAACCTGGACGCGCCAACCGACCTGATCACTGGCAACCTGCTCAAGCTGCTCAGCGGTGGGGCCTTCCGACGCCTCCAAACAAAGATCAACCAATTCTTCCGAGACCCGCGTACCCAGCGGATCTTCTCCTTCCAGGCGATGTACGCCGGCCTCGCACCGCACGACGCGCTCGCCATCTACGCGGTCATCGCGTACCTCGACTCGGTGGCCGGCGTCTACTTCCCGCGCGGCGGCATCCACGCGGTCTCCAAGGCGATGGCCGGCGCCGCCGAGAAGCACGGCGTGCAGATCCGGTACGACACGACGGTGACCCGGGTCGAGACGGCGAACGGCCGCGCCACCGGCGTGCTCACCGCCGACGGCGAACTGGTGCCGGCCGACGTGGTCGTGCTCAACCCCGACCTGCCGGTCGCCTACCGGGACCTCCTCCCCGCCGCTCGGCAGCGCCGGCTCACCTACTCCCCGTCCTGCGTCGTTCTGCACGTCGGCTCCCGACAGGCCTATGCGAAGATCGCCCATCACAACATCCATTTCGGACGCGCGTGGAAGGGCACCTTCGATGAGGTCATCCGGCGGGGGGAACTCATGACCGACCCGTCGCTGCTGGTGACCAACCCGAGCCGGACCGACCCCACGGTGGCCCCACCGGACCGGCACACCTATTACGTGCTCGCCCCGGTGCCCAACCTGCAGCGTGCCCCGTTCGAGTGGCGTGGTGACCTGACCCAGCGCTACAGCGACCAACTGATCGGCACCCTGGAGGAGCGCGGCTACGTCGGCTTCGGTGCCGGGGTCGAGGTGCTGCGGGCGATCACCCCTGCCGAGTGGGAGGAGCAGGGGATGGCCGCTGGCACCCCGTTCGCCGCCGCCCACACCCTCTTCCAGACCGGCCCGTTCCGCCCCTCGAACCTGCACCGCGACCTGTCGAACGTGGTCTTCGTCGGCTCCGGGACCCAACCCGGGGTCGGCGTACCGATGGTGCTCATCTCCGGCAAGCTCGCCGCCGGCCGAATCACCGGGGAAGGCCGATGAACACCCGCGAGGAGCACCTGGTCGAGCTGGTCGACGAGACCGGCAAGGCCCACGGCGAGATGACCGTCGCGGCCGCACACCAGCCGCCGGGGCAGTTGCACCGGGCCTTCTCGGTGCTGCTGGTGGACCCGGACGGTCAGGTGCTGCTTCAGCGCAGGGCAGCGGTCAAGACCCGGTTCCCGCTGCGCTGGGCCAACTCCTGCTGCGGCCACCCCCGGCCGGGCGAGTCGCTCACCGAGGCGGCCAACCGGCGGCTGCGCGAGGAGTTGGGCACGGGCCCGGTCGAGCTGACCGAGGTCGGCGTCTACGTCTACTACGCCGAGGACCCGGCGACCGGTCGGGTCGAATTCGAGTACGACCACGTGCTGCGGGGCGACTTCCTGCCCGCGGCCCCGCTACTGCCGAGCCCGGACGAGGTGGCCGAGTTGCGTTGGGCCGACCCCGCCGCGCTGGAGGCCGAACTGGACGTCGACCCCCGGTCGTACGCGCCCTGGCTGGGCGGGGTGGTGAACCGGCTGCTGCGCCCCTCGGGGGCCACGCCGGCCGCACCCGGCTCGGCCGTGACCCCGCCCGGATCGTCGGCGGATGACACGGCGGAGCGGCCGGGTGGTCGATGAGGCGCTGAGCGCGGGCGCGGTCGCACGCCGGCTGGGGGTCGCGGTGACGACCCTGCGCACCTGGCACCAGCGCTACGGGCTCGGGCCCAGCGAGCACATCCCCGGTCACCACCGCCGATACACGGCCAGTGACCTGGCCCGTCTCGAGATCATGCGACGGCTCACCGCCGAGGGGGTGAGCCCTGCGGAGGCGGCCCGCTGGGCCCGCCAGGCACCGGATCAAACGCCCACCGGCACTGTCACCGCCGGCCGGATCCACCGACCCGGTCGGGACGGCGGCGGAACCATCCCGGTGGGCCGCGCCGGCCCGACAGCGCGCGGGTTGGCCCGGGCCGCCATGCGGCTGGACGCGGCGGCGATCAGCGAAACGATCGCGCATGCCCTGGCTACTGGCGGGGTCGTCGCCACCTGGGACGGCCTGCTGCGCCCGGTGCTCGCCGGCATTGGCGAACGCCACGCCGCCACCGCCGGTCTGATCGAGGTGGAACATCTGGTGTCCCGCTGTGTCTCGGAGGCTCTCGCCGCAGCGAGTCGGGCCAAGGTTCCCGCCGGGCCGGCCCGGATCCTGCTCTCCTGCGCCGACGAGGAGCAGCACACACTGCCGTTGGAGGCGTTGGCCGCCGCGCTCGCGGAGGCCGGGGTCAGCTACCGGGCGCTCGGCGCCCGGGTGCCGGTGCCCGCCCTCGTCGAGGCGGTCAACCGGACCGGACCGGCTGCTGTGGTGCTCTGGTCGCACACCCGCGCCACCGCCGACCCGGATCAGCTCAGCGCGCTGCTCGCGGCTCCCCGCCGCCCGCTGTTGGTGCTCGCCGCCGGCCCCGGCTGGCGAGCCGACGCGCTCCCCGCGGGGGTGGTGCGGCCGGTCGACCTGGCCGAGGCGGTCTCGCTCGCCGTCGCGGTCCGCGACTCGCTGGACCAGTCGAGGCGTGACTGATCGCACTGTCGCCCGCTGACGGTGTGAACTACCGTCGGGTGGTCCGCCTACCCCGACCCCCCGGGAGCGAGCAGATGCAAGCCCGCGCCGTCCTGGCGTCCGTCCTCGCCGTGGCGCTGGTCTTGTCCGGCTGTGCCCAACCGGACCGAACCATCGCACCCGCCGGCGCACCGCAGCCGGTGCAACCGACCACGCCCGCCCCCACTCCGTCGCCACACCCCACCGTCGCCAAGCCGCCCAAGCCTCCGCTGCGACCGCTGCCGGCCAAGCTCCCCACCGGCCTGCGGCGCAACACCGGCGTACGCCCAGTGGTCTTGACCTTCGACGACGGGCCCAGCCCGGCCTGGACACCCAGGGTGCTCGACCAACTGCGGGCCGCCAAGGTGACCGCCACCTTCTGCGTGGTCGGTCGCGAGGTGCAGCGTCACCCGGAGCTGGTCCGCCGGATCGTCCGCGAGGGCCACCAGCTCTGCAACCACAGCTGGCGACACGACCTCGACCTGGCTCGGCGACCTGTCGCCGAGATCAAGGCCGACCTGGATCGCACCAACAAGGCCATCCAGGCGGCGGCGCCCGGCGCGAAGGTGTCCTTCTACCGGCAGCCGGGTGGCCGGTGGACGTCGGAGGTGCTGGCGGTGGCGAAGGACCTTGGCATGCGCCCCCTGCACTGGTCGGTCGACCCGCAGGACTGGGACAAGCCGACCGCCGCCACGATCGGTAAGCGAGTCCACTCCTCCGCCCGCCCCGGTTCCATCGTGCTGCTGCATGACGGGGGCGGAAATCGGGCTGCGACGCTCGCCGCCTGCCCCCACGTGATCGCCGACCTGAAGCAGCGCTTCGGCATCACCCGGCTCCGCTAGACCGGCCTTGACCTGCAGTTATGCCCCGCTCAAAGCCCTTGCCCATACCGATTTTGTCGACCGACCGGGCATCACGTATGCTTTCCAAGCCTCCGGCGGGGCCGGATGGGAGCAAGTCCGCTTGAAGTTGCAATGTGCAATGATGGCGGGGCCGCCCTCATCGTCTAGCGGCCCAGGACGCCGCCCTTTCAAGGCGGTAGCACGGGTTCGAATCCCGTTGGGGGCACGACCGGCGTAAGCCGGAGCAATACCGGCGCAAGTCGGAGCAACACAAGCTAGGTCCTGTGGAGCAGTTGGAGTGCTCGCCGCCCTGTCAAGGCGGAGGTCGCGGGTTCAAGTCCCGTCAGGACCGCAGCGCTGACGCCGCGCCTCGCGCGGCGTTCTGCGTATCGGAGCATGTCACCCTGCCGCCGGTTCGTCCGGTTGCCGGGTAGCATGAGCCGAGCGGTACGGCCAGGTAGCTCAGTTGGTACGAGCGTCCGACTGAAAATCGGAAGGTCGGCGGTTCGACCCCGCCCCTGGCCACATAGCCTTTCGCCGGGCTACAGAGATCCCCGCCAGCGGAAACGCAGGTGGGGATCTTGCTGTTTGCGGCGCTTCGCCGACAATCCGGATCGACCACTCCCGGCCGCCCGCGTTAGTCCGGCGAGATCCGCTCGATCTCCCGGATATTGGGGCATCCCACCGCCCTGATACCGCGATGTCGCCGACATTGAGTCGATCATGTGTGGCGGCAGTGCCCGCCCAGGGCGGCTACGTCGGACCCGGCTGGGCGGACCTCACTGGTCGCGGCGCCCCTGCTGGCGGTGCTGCGCCATGCCCTCCTGAATCGCCTCCCAGACGCTGCGCCCGGCCTGTCGCAGCGTCTCGCCGGCCTGCTCGGCGAGCTGAGCCGCACTCTGCGCCGCAGCGTGCGCCCCGCCCGGCAGACCGCCGCCGCCGTCACCATTTCCGGACGGGCTCGGACCGGGGGCGGGCGACTGATCGGGTCGATTGCGGGGTTGCCCCGTCGGCGACCCCGCCGGGGCCTCAGCGCCCCAGCCCGCCCCGGCCGGCCGTCGCCCGTCACCCGGGCCTACGGGCCGCTGCCCCGCGGGGTGGTGCCGCTCCCCGTGCCGCCGACCTGGTCGAACACCGTCGGCGAGCGCGCCCGCCTCCGGGCCCGGTTCCTCGGGTACGCCATCGGAGCGCCGCGCCGACGCCCCGGCCAACTGCTGTGCGCCGCGATGGCCGTCGTCAACGGCGGTGGCGGCTGTCCGAGCGAGCGCCTCGATGATCTGCGGGTTGTTGTCGAGCGTGTCGAGCGCGCGCCCCAGAATGTTCGCCAACTGCTCCAACCGCACCCGCAGCTGCGCCTCGGCGTGCACTCCGTTGACGTCCAGCTCGCCACCGCTCAGGTGCACCCGTACGCCGGCGTCGACCTGCAGCAGGTTGGCCACCCGGGCCCGCAGCGAGAGGTCGGCGTCCAGGCCGTCGACCGCCAGCCGGATCACATCGACGGAGACCTTCGGAATGTCGAGCAGGACGTCCGGGTCCACACGACCTGGCTCCCGCTGCTGCGCGTTCTCGCTCATGCTCTCCCGCCCCGCCTGCACGCCGGCCCGGTCATCCGGGCCGTTCGGCGCGGTTACCCGCTTTCCGGCGGCGCATCCCGTCCGTGACGGCTCGGCAACGCGTCCGTTCGGTGCCGGCTCGGCAACCGAGTGTCCGGAACCGGGCACCGTGCGAAGCTGCACACCCAGGCATCAGCCGGTATGGTCCGGGCCTATGGGACAGGAGATGAGTGATCCGGCCGACATCCGGCAGGACTCCGACCGGTTCTCCTTACGCTGCAGCCTCCTCGTCCCGGCCTCCGCAGAGCATGCGTTCGGGGTCTTCACCGATGAGCTGACCGACTGGTGGGTCACCGAGTACACCTGGTCCGGTCCCGATGCCCTCGCCGAGCTGGGCATGGAGCCGCGGGCTGGCGGGATGCTCTACGAGCTCGGCCCGTACGGCTTCCGCGCCGACTGGGGCCGGGTGCTCACCTGGGACCCGCCGCGCAGGCTGGTCTTCGTCTGGCAGATCGGCCCGGACCGGGTGCCGGTGCCGGACCCGGCCCGAGCCAGCGAGGTGGAGGTGCTGTTTCAGCCCGATGGGTCGGAGCGCACCCGGGTCGAGCTGGAGCACCGACACTTCGACCGGCACGGCGAGGCTGCCGAGGGATATCGCAAGGCGCTCACCGCCGGCTGGCACGAGTTGCTCACCCGCTACGTGACCGCGGTGTCGCGCCACCGCCCCACCCCCGCCTGACCGTCGCCGTCACGCGCTCGTCAACGGCCGAGCTGCCGTTCCGGGGCGGCGTTACCGCTGAGGTCCCGACCACCCAGGTCCGCGTGGCGGCCGGCCTCCGCCCCCGAGCCGAAGCCGGTGCCGCCCAGCCTGCGTGGCGGCGCGGTGCGCAGCTGCGGGTATTCCTCGGCGAGCCGTCGCTGCACCCGGTCGGACCGGTCGGCCAGCACCAGCGCCACCGACGGTGTGCCCGACTCGGTGGCCGCCGCCGTCTCCGCCGCCCAGAGCCGGCCCCCGATCACCTGCGCGAAACCGGCCAGCCAGGACCGGCGAAAGGCAGCGGGATGGTCGTCCGCAGGCACCGCGGTGGCGGCGAGGCCATGCGCCGCCTGCACGAGCAGTGAGGTGAAGAGCAGGTCGACCCGTTCCAGGTCGCTGGCGAAGCCGAACAGGTGCAGCGCGAAGCCATTGCCCTGCCGGCGGCGTACGCAGCGGCAGCGCAGTGGCTCGGCAACCGCGGCGAGCAGGCCGACCTTGTCGCGGGCGTACGGGGCGACGATGTCGAGGACCCGGTCGCCGACCGGGTCGGTGGTCGGGTCACGAGCGGCGAGCAGTGCGCGGTCGACGCCGTAGCGGGCGATCAGCTCGGTCGCCTTGGCGGTGAACGCGGCCGACTCGGCGGGCGTACAGGCCGGGTCCTCGGCCTGAGCCAGCAGCTTGCGAACCTTGCTGAGCATGGCCTCGGACATGCCTACAGAGCTATCACACGGGCCGGACACCACAGGGCGCGCGCCGCAATAGATCGATGACTATCAACGTCACGTTCGGATGATCAGTCCAATACGAACGGTCCACCAACTGTTCCCGGAGGCATGCATGTCATCCCCCACCGCTCGCCTTTTCGCCGTCGCCACGGTCACCGCACTGCTCTTCACCGGCGCGCCCGCGCGGGCCGAACCGGTCACACCGGTCACGCCGACCGGCACCGGGGTGAACGCGTTCGCCCCGCTCGCCACCTGTTACGGCGGGGCGGTCCGGTCGTACTTCGAGACCGGCCGCTACGGCGGCTCAGCCGGCCAGTACCGCACCACGACCCGCTGTCGCGACATCAACGTCCGCAACGCGAGCGTGTACGCCACCGAGGCGTGCGTGATCTTCGTCGACAAGACGAGCGCCTGCAACTACTGGACCTACCTGCCGGCCAACTCGGGCTGGATCACGGTGGCGACCGACGTCCGGGACGGGGTCAACTTCCGGGTCCGCTTCGAGAACCTGCGGTACGAGTACGAGCCGCTGATCGCGTACCACGCCTTCTGAGTGGTTCGCGCGGTCGCGGCGTCCGCCCCCCGACGGACGCCGTGACCCGGCGGTACATCGACCGGCACGACCGTTCACCCGGCGCGGCTGCGCAGGGTGGCGATCGTCGAGCCGGCGAGCGTGAGCAGGCAGTCGGGGAGCAGCCCGTCGGCTGCCGCGGCGCCGAACAACGCCTCGCCGGTCGGTTCGTCCCGATTGGCGTACGCGCTGACGAAGCGGGCCACCCAACGGGTGTCGTACTCCGCCTGGTCGATTCCCGGGAAGTCCAGCGCTGCTCCGCTGGCCGCCGGCGCGTCACCGAGCATCGTCGCGGCCAGACACCAGGCGACCCCGTACGCGCCACTCAGGCCGGCTCGGTCGACGACCGCGTCGAACGCTCCCACCACCGCGTCTCCATCCCCGGTCAGCGCCGAGCGGAGCACGGCGGCCGCGTCGTCGAACGTCTGCTGTGGTAGGTCCGTCACCCAGCGCACAGTAGGACGCATGGTCAAGGCCCCGGCCGACCGTCACTGTCCGTGTTCAACGCGAGCTACCTGCGCTTTACGCCACCTCCACGGTCCCGCCGCCGGCCTCGGCACGCTAATGTGCGCAGCGGACCTTCGCCGGAGGAAGGACGACCATGCTCGTATCACGCCGCTCGCGGGTGGCCTCACTGGCTGCCTGCGCGACGATCCTGCTCGCCACAAGCGCTTGCGGGGATGACAAGGCCAAGGAGGCCAGCGCCCAACAGGTGCGCCTCTATGGCACGGACGGCAACATGCTCAACTCCTATCCCGCGGAGTTGAAGGAACGTGCAAGTCTCGTCGACGGGATGAAGGGCACCACGCCACTCGTCCCGCTGCCCGACGACTTCAAGAGTCGTCTGCGGGCCGTAAATCCGGCGCTGACGGACTACCTGTACTCCGCCGAGACGTACGACGCGGTGGTGATCGCCGTGCTCGCCGCCCAGTTGGCCGGAAGCACCGATCCGGCAGTCATCGCGAAGCAGATCGTCGCCGTGACCAACGACGGGCAGCGCTGCGAGGACACGGCGACCTGCCTCGCGCTGGCTCGTAACGGGCAGGACATCGAGTACCGCGGCGTCTCGCTGAGCCGGGCGGGCTTCACCGACAAGGGTGAGCCGGCCACCGCCAGCTACGCCACGCTGACCTTCGACGGGCAGCAGATCAACGACGGCAAGACGGAGTTCGTCGGCGCGGGCATCGAGTCGGCGGCGAGCACCAAGACGCCACCGAAGCCGAAGAAGCAGCGCCCTGGCGGGAATGCCGAGCAGGAACCGCTGATCCTCGGCGGCCTGTTGCCGAAGACCGGTGACCTGGCCATCGCGTACCCGCCCATGGCCGCCGGCGCCGCGCTGGCGATCAGTGAGATCAACGCCGCTGGTGGCGCGCTGGGCAAGCCGGTGACCTGGCTGGATGGCGACGACGGCACCAGCCCGACGGTGGCCAAGGCGACGGTGGCCAAGCACGTGACGGACGGCGTCAGCGTGATCATCGGCGCGGGTGGTTCGGGCATCTCCCGGGCGGTGCTGCCGGACGTGGTGCAGGCCGGGAAGATCCTCTTCTCGCCGTCCAACACCGACAGCAGCCTGACCGACGTGGAGGACAACGGCCTCTACTTCCGCACCGCCCCACCGGACAGCCTCCAGGGCCGGGCGCTGGCCGACGTCATCCTCCGCGACGGGTCGCAGAAGATCGTGATCGTCGCTCGCAAGGACTCCTACGGTGAGGGCCTGCAGGGCACCGTCCGCGAAGAGCTGGAGAAGGCCGGCGTCGCCGGCGACCGGCTCAAGCTGCTGACGTACGAGCCACCGGCGGACGCCAAGGCACCGCCGGTCGACTTCAGCGGCGGCGCGAAGGAGATCAAGGACTTCGGCGCGGACGCGGTGCTGATCATCGGCTTCGGCGAGTCCGCCCAGGTGATCCGCGGCTTGGCCGACACCGGGGTGCAGATCCGGCAGTAACACCACCACAGGGCCACGACGGCCGCACCGGCGCTCCCGCCGGTGCGGCCGTTTCCTTTCGAGGGCTCACCGCGGCCGGCGGCGCTCCAGGAACTCGGTCATCCGCCGGTGCTTCTCCTCGTCCTCGAAGAGCACCGCCTGGCTGACCAGATCGAGCTGTGGGTGCGCGGCCGCGGGCGCATCCACCGCCAGCTTGGTCAGCCGCAGCGCCAGCGCCGAGCCCAGGGCGATCTCGTCCAGCAACGCGTGCGCCACCGGGAGCAGCTCAGCGGGCTCGTCCACCACCCGGTTCACCAGACCGATCCGCAGCGCCTCCTCGGCATCCACCCGCCGGCCGGTGAAGAGCAACTCCTTGGCCCGGCCCTCACCGACCAACGCAGGCAGCCGGTGGGTCGCGCCAGCGCCGGCCAGGATGCCCAACCGCACCTCTGGCTGACCGAAGACCGCCCGCGCCGTGCACACCCGCAGATCGCAGGCGTACGCCAGCTCGGCGCCGCCGCCCAGCGCCGGGCCGTCGACGGCCGCCACGGTCGGCATCGGCAGCGCCCGGATCCGGGCGAAGGCGGCCGAGTTGATTGCAGCCAGGGCGTCCGTACGGCCCCGCTCCCGAAGCTGAGCGATGTCGGCACCACCGGCGAAGATGCCGGCCGCGCCACCGGTCAGCAGCAGTAGCCGTGGGCGGGCCTCCAACTCGGCGCAGACCTGGTGCAACTCGGCGATCAGGTCGGCGTCGATGGCGTTGCGCTTCTCCGGCCGGTCCAGGGTGACCACCAGCCGGTCCGGCTGCTCCTCGATCCGCAGCCCGTTCCTCGCGCTCACTGCTTGACCCCGCCGCTCCACTGGTAGAAGCCGCGCCCGGACTTCTTACCCAGCCGCCCCTCGGCCACCATCTCGACGAGCAGCGGCGGCGGCGCGAAGCGATCCCCGTACGCGGCCTGGAGGGTGCGGGCGATGTCCAGCCGCACGTCGAGGCCGACCAGGTCGGTGAGCTCCAACGGGCCGATCGGGTGCCGGTAACCCAGCACCATCGCCTTGTCGATGTCGGCCGGGCTGGCCACCCCGTCGGCGACCATCCGGATCGCCTCCAGCCCGAGGGTGACCCCGAGCCGGGAGGTGGCGAAACCGGGCAGGTCGCGTACGACGACGGGGTCCTTGCCCAACCGGCCGGCGAGCGCGACGGCCGCCTCGGTGGTCTTCTCGGCGGTGGCCGGGCCGACCACGATCTCCAGAAGCGCCATCGCCCAGACCGGGTTGAAGAAGTGCAGGCCGAGGAAGCGCTCGGGCGCGTCCAGCTCGGCGGCCAGCTCACCGATGGCGATGCTGGAGGTGTTGCTGCCCAGCAGCGCCGGGTGCAGCGCGGCGGCGTCACGCAGCACCGCCCGCTTCAGGTCGAGTCGCTCCGGCACCGCCTCCACGATCACCTCGGGGGCGGGAGCGACCTCGGCCAGAGTGGGGCGCAGCGTGACCCGCTGCCGGGTCGCAGCGGCCTCGTCGGCGCTCAACTTCCCGCGCTGAACCGCCCGCTCCCACAGCTCGGCGAGCCGGTTCAGGGCTGTCGCACCCCGCTCCGGGTCCACCTCGACCAGCTCGACGGCGTGCCCGGCCCCGGCCGCCACGTACGCGATGCCGAGCCCCATCGTGCCGGCACCGACGACCACGAAACGATCGCTCATCACGCCTCCCTGTCCCGCCCGCCGGCGCGCGGGGTCCCCGCCACACCGGCCCGGGTGTTCCGCCCGCTCGGCTCGCTCATGGTGCGACCCTAGACAGCTCGACGACCCGGCCCATGCTTGGGGGAGCGCGGGATCGGGTATTGACGGCCCGTCAACCGAGGGAAGGACCAGTCGACATGAGCCAGGCACCGGAGCACGTCACCGACGGGGAGATCGTGGAGACCCGGGGCGACGAGCGGGTCGAGCTGCTGCGCGCGGACACCAACAACGACGGCCAGACGGACGTGTGGGTGGTGGACACCGACGGCGACGGCAAGGCCGACCTGTTCCAGTTCGACACCGACGGCGACGGCAAGGTGGACATCACCATGGTCGACATCGACGAGGACGGCACCCCCGACGAGGTGGTCGACGGCGACGGCGGCTTCCCGCCCGAGCAGCTCCCCCCGACCGTCCAGGTCTGAGTGGTACGCCGGCCCCTGCGCTTCGCACCGTGCAGCGCAGGGGCCGACGCTCAGTCGGCGAGGCGCAGGGTGGCCAGGTAGTAGGGGGCGTCCCGGTCGTCCACATCGGTCAGCCGCCACCCGGTGCCGTGCACCAGCGCGGCGAACTCGTCGGCGGAGCAGACCAGATAGTCGAACCACTCGGTACCCAGCTCCCGGTAGCGCAGCCGGAGGCGTAGCTGGCCGCCGAGCCGGCCCCGACGGCGGTTGCGTTCGTGGTAGCCGGTGTGCAGCGGGTCGCGGGTGCCGTACGGGTCGGTGCCGTGCGCGATGATCTGCGCCCCGGGTCGGGCCAGCGCGGCGAGCGCGGCCAGGAACCCCCGGGCACGCTCCCGGCCCTCGAACAGTCCGAGGTTGTTGCCGAGCAGCAGGAACGTGTCGTACCGCTGACCGTCGGCGACGTGCGTGTCGACGGTGCCCTGCACCAGCCGCCGGACGCCGCGACGCCGGCTCACCGCCAGCGCGCCCGCGGAGATGTCCAGCCCGGTGACCGGCACGCCGCGCTCCTGGAGCAGCAGCGCGATCCGGCCGGCGCCGGTGCCGACGTCGAGTGTCTCGCCGCGGACCCGGTCCACCGCCCGATGGTCGTACGGCTGCCACTCCTGCGGCCCGTCCAGGTAGTGCGCGGCCGGCGCGCCATTGATGAGGCCGTCATCCCGTTCGATGATCTCGATGACCGGCCGAGGTAGTCGACCGCCGACCAGCGGTCGAGGGCCCACCCCGGTGGCCACGGCCAGCGCGTCCCGCAGCAGTTCACCGATCACGTCACCGATTAGAGGATCACCCGTCACGACGTTCACGCTATCCGGCCACTCGACGGCCCACAGCGGCCGTATCCTGGCGGCGTGACCACGTTGGACCGGCTGTCGGCCGAGAAATATCTCCTGCTCACGACCTTCCGCAAGGACGGTCGGGCGGTGCCGACCCCGGTCTGGGCGGTCCGGGACGGCGAGGCCCTGGCGGTCTGGACCCGGGCCGATTCGGGCAAGGTCAAGCGGATCCGCAACAACGGCGAGGTGACCGTGGCACCCTGCGACGTGCGGGGTCGGCCACACGGTGCGGAGGTGTCAGCGCGCGCCACGATCTGTGGGGGTCGTGACACCGGTCGGGTTCGCGACCTGCTCAAGCACAAGTACCGGCTGATCGGCCGGCTGAGCCTGCTGGGCAGCCGGTTTCGCCACGGCGAGGGCGGGACGGTCGGCATCCGTGTGACGCTGACTGAGGGCCAGCGCTGAGGTCGGTCTGACGTCGGCCGAGCATGGAAAGGGGCGGCGGATCGAGATCCACCGCCCCTGACCGGAAAAACCTGTGCCGCTCAGTCGCCCTGCCGCTGCTGCGGGATCTGACCCTGCAGCAGCGCCCTGACCTCCGACTCGCGGTATCGACGGTGGCCACCCAGGGTGCGGATGGCGCTGAGCTTGCCCGCCTTTGCCCACCGGGTCACCGTCTTCGGGTCGACACGGAACATCGACGCCACCTCGGCCGGCGTGAGTAGCGGCTCTGGTTCGTGCGTTCGCGATGCCATCGGTCACTCCTCCACATGTATAGACATCGGCCGGGGTCCCGCCGGCCGACGCGTCTCCCATGGTCCGGCTAGTCCCCGATGTCCGACATGGGCCGAACGGATGAAGGTCCCTAGACGGACGGATGAACCATGCCCGATTTTTACGACTTTTACACCGTAGAAACTACCTTATTAGGACTCATGATCACGGTTCGTGATGCGTCAACTACGAGCACCCCTCACCTTGGGAGCGCTCCTCGGGCGATATGCCCTAGTTGCACCGCTCCAACAGCTGCACCGCGCGCCACCGGGCAACCAGCTTGTCGTACGCGGTGGACGCCTCCTCGGCCTCACCGCGCGACAGCCCTCCGAGGCCGGCGGCGACCAGCTCAGGCGAGTCGTCCGCGGCGAGGGTCTCGTCAGAGAGCAGGTCGACCAGGCCGCCGTAGTCCAACTCGACCACCGACCGTGGATGGAACTCCTCCAGCCAGCGAGCCGCCTCCTCCACCGCCTCGGTGATCGGCGCCTCGCCCACCGACTTGCGCAGCACGGACAGCGCCCGTGACGAGCGGCGGCGGGCCTTGGAGATCTCGGTGCGGTAGCGCAGCGCCCGTCGGCCCGGCTGGGTGACCAGGTCCCGCTCGGCCGGCTCGAAGAGCACGAACCAGCGCAGCGGCACTCCCCAGGTGGCGATCTGCTCGTGCACCCGGGGCACCCCGTGCTCCAGCACCCGGGCCCCGCTGCGCCAGTCGTCGACGACCGCCCTGGCCTGTCCGGCGAGCACCGGCGGCACGAAGGCGTCGGCGAGCACCGAGGGCACCCCGTCCCGGGCGCTGAGAGCCGCCTCAGCGACCCGGATCCGCAAGTTCCACGGGCAGACCAGCAGGCTGTCGTCCGTCTCCAGGACGTACGCCTCCTCCGGCAGGTCGGGCAGCCGGGTCCAGCCAGCACCCAGCGCCTCGATCACCGCCGTCCGCTGCCGGCCGGGACCCTCGACCGGGGCCACCGCCCGCCCCTCCGAGACATAGCGGCGCCAGTAGCTCTGCCGGTCTCGATCGAAGGCGGTCAACGGTTCGTACACGCGCAGGTAAGAAGCGAAGAGCGACGGCACGGCGCGATCCTCCCACGAACCGCACCCGTACGCGGTCAGCGGCCGGGACCACGCGCGCCGCAACGTGGGACGGGCGGCGGCGCGTCGAGCGCCCTCACGGCGGCCGATACTAGGCTCGATCAGACCGGCAGCATCCCCGCCGGGGTCCAACAGGTCCGCGTCCCACAAGGGCGCACACCACTCCAGGAGCCAACCATGGGTGTATTCGCGAGCACCGACGACCCGGTTTCGACCGGTCACGAACAGGTCGTGTTCTGCCAGGACAAGCAGAGCGGCCTGAAGGCGATCATCGGGATCTACTCCACCGCGCTGGGGCCGGCGCTCGGCGGTACCCGCTTCTACCCGTACGCCAGCGAGGAGGACGCCCTCGCCGACGTGCTCGACCTGTCGCGCGGGATGGCGTACAAGAACGCGCTCGCCGGGCTGGACCTGGGCGGTGGCAAGGCCGTCATCTGGGGTGACCCTGAGCAGATCAAGAGCGAGGCGTTGCTGCGCGCGTACGGCCGCTTCGTGGAGTCGCTGGGCGGTCGCTACTACACCGCCTGCGACGTCGGCACGTACGTGGCGGACATGGACGTCGTGGCCCGGGAGACCCGCTACGTGACCGGGCGCAGCGTGGAGCACGGCGGTGCCGGTGACTCGTCGATCCTCACCGCCTGGGGCGTCTTCCAGGGCATGCGGGCGGCAGCCGAGCAGGTCTGGGGCACCCCGAGCCTGCAGGGCCGCCGGATCGGTGTGGCCGGGCTGGGCAAGGTTGGCAAGTACCTCACCGGGCACCTGCTCGACGACGGTGCCGAGGTGGTCGCCACCGACGTCAACCCGAAGGCGCTGGCCTGGGTGCGCGCCAACCACCCGCAGGTCGCCCTCGTCGACGACGCCAGCGCGCTGGTCGCCGCGGACATCGACGTGTACGCGCCGTGCGCGCTGGGTGGCGCCCTGAACGACGACACCGTGCCGGCGCTCCGCGCCAAGGTGGTGGCCGGGGCGGCGAACAACCAGCTCGCCCACCCGGGCATCGAGAAGCTGCTGGCCGACCGGGGCATCCTCTACGTCCCGGACTACGTGGTCAACGCGGGCGGTGTCATCCAGGTGGCCGACGAGATCGAGGGCTTCAACTTCGACCGGGCGAAGCTGCGGGCGACCCGGATCTACGACACCACCCGCGAGATCCTGCGCCTGGCTGACGCCGAGGGCGTGCCGCCGGCGGTCGCCGCTGATCGGCTGGCGGAGCGGCGGATGGCGGAAGTCGGCCGTCTCCGCGCGATCCACCTGCGCTGAGCGTTCCCGGGGGCGGATCGACGGGATCCGCCTCCGGGCCCCCTTTGTCGGCGCAGGCCAGTAAGCTGAACCCGGGTCAACTTTGATGCGGTTTGTCCGGTGTCACGGGTGCTAACCGTTCCGCTCCTTACCCGGTACACTGGGTGACGGCCGGATCGACGCGACGCGCAGAGCCGGCTGACGGTAACCCGAGGTGCCGAACGGTGGCATCCCCATGTACCGTAAGAGCCACGAGAGATGCCTGACGTCATCGGGGCCCGCCTTCGGGCTGCCCCGCATTCTGTGCGAGGGGGTCGAGCCATGGGGCGCGGCCGTGCTAAGGCCAAGCAGACAAAGGTGGCCCGGGAGTTGAAGTACCACTCCCCGAACACCGACCTCACCGCCTTGCAGCGCGAACTGGCGGGTGCTGGTAAGTCTGAGCACCACTTCGACGACGACTCTAAAGAGTTCGTCGACGACGATGATGAGGATCACGCGGACGACGATCCGGATCCCTGGGTCCGTCCGACCCGCTGACCTCTCGACGCAACTGAGCACGCGGTCAGTCCGCGTGCTCACGCACGTCCCGTGCAGGTGCAGTTGCCGACGATCAGGGGCCTGACCCGACCGGAACCACTCCGGTCGCTCGACAGGCCCCCGATCGTGGCTCCCGTCAGCGCGGGCGGTTGTTCCAGTTGTAGAACGTCGGGATGTTCTCGAAGTGGTTCCATGCGCAGACCGCGCTGGCACCGTCGCCTCCCGATACCTCGGAGCGCAGCCGCCGCGCGTCCTCGGCCTCCTGCAGCAGCTCGACGAGCGCAGGACCCGCCTCCCGCACCCGTTCGATGACGCCGTCGTCCGCTTCGCGCTCAGGCCGCCGGTGACTGGTGATCTCGGGCATGCTCCAACACTCCCTCCAATAGGCGGATCTTGCTGTTGCGGCAGTGCTCGGTTTCCGTGCCGTCAAAACGCCCCAGCTCGAAGTAACGGTTGGCGGCATGGCCACCGCCGCAGAAGCCGAAGTACGGGCAGGACACCCGGCACGCCTCCACCCCAGCCAGAAACTCTCCCACCCACGGCGTCGCCGCCGCACCGCTGAGGATCTCCGCCAGTGGGGTAGTCAGCACGTTGCCGCTGCTGAAGTCGCCGTAGTGGGGGTCGGTGAAGCCGGCCAACTCCGGGGAGAGCACGGTCACCGAGCCGTCGTGACCGATCGTCGGGATCGGGTCCAGTCGGCGGGGCAGCACCCCGTCCGCCGAGTTGTCGAGCACCGCCGCGGCGTAACGCAGCGACCACTCGATCTCGCGCAGGTGAATCCGGGGCTCCCGACGCCAGGCCGCGACCAACTCGGCCCAGAAGCCGGTCACCGCCGCCGGGTCGTGGCTGTTGTCGCGGGTGTTGACCCCTTCGGTCTCCTCGATGTTGATGCCCAACACGTCGCAGCCCAACTCGAGGAAGTAGTCGTACAGCTCGGTGGCGAGCCCCGGCTCCGGCCGGGACACCACGGCCAACGCGGAGAAGGGCAGGCCGCGCTGACGCAGGGTGGTGATGCCGCGCAGGATCCGGTCGTACGCCGGCTGGCCGCCCCGGTTGACCCGGTCGCCGTTGCGCGCCCGGGGCCCGTCGACGCTCACGCTCACCCGCATCTCGTGCCGGGCGAAGAAGTCGCACCAGTCGTCGTCGATCAGGGTCGCGTTGGTCTGCACGTGGTGCTCGACCTCGGGCCCGAACGGCGCGATCAGGTCGGCCAGGTGCTCCCGGCCGGCCGCCAGCGGCTCACCGCCGTGCCACACCACCGAGAACCGGCCGGCCGCCGCCCAGGGTTCGACCGCCGCCGCGACCGCCTCGGCCACCGACACCGGCATCCGCCGGTCGGCGGCACGAAACGGCAGATAGCAGTACGCACAGTCGAGGTTGCAGAGGGTGGTCGGCTGCATGACGACGTACGACGGAACGGCAGCCAGACCGCGCATCCCGCTGAACGAGCGTCCCCGAGCAGCCATCACCCTCCTCCGCCTAGCCCTGAGCCCTTCAGGCTAGGCGGCATTGGCCACTCGGGTGAAGCCCTGATCAGGTGCCCGTACGATCACCAGAGCGTGATCAGCCCCGGGTGTGCTGACCGACCATCTGCACGTTGCCGGTGCCCTCGATGATCTCGCCGGCCTGCCACGCCTCGACCCCACGGCCGGTCAGCGTGGCCAGCGCCCGGTCAGCGTCCTCGGCCGACACGATGGCGAACATGCCAACGCCCATGTTGAAGGTCGACTCCATGTCCTGGTCGTCGATCCGACCCTTCGACTGGATCAGGTCGAAGATCGGCTGCGGCTTCCAGGTGGACCGGTTGACCACCGCGTCGACGTGCTCCGGCAGGACCCGGACCAGGTTGCCGGGGATGCCGCCGCCGGTGATGTGGGACAGTGCCCGCACCTCGGCCTCGGCGATCAGCTTGAGGCAGTCCTTGGCATAGATCTTGGTCGGGGTGAGCAGCTCCTCACCGAGGGTCCGCTGCCGACCGAAGTCGTCGATCACGATGTCCAGTCGCATCCGGGCCGCGCCGAGCAGCACGTGCCGGACCAGCGAGTAGCCGTTGGAGTGCAGGCCGGACGAACGCATGGCGATCACCACGTCGCCCACCTCGACCCGGTCCGGGCTGAGGATGTCGGCTTCCTCGACCACGCCGACACCGGTCGCGGAGATGTCGTACTCGTCCGGACGGAGCACGCCGGGGTGCTCGGCGGTCTCCCCGCCCAGCAGCGCGCAGCCCGCGTAGCGGCAGCCGTCGGCGATGCCCGCGCCGATCTCGGCGACCTTGTCCGGAACGACCTCGCCGGTGGCGATGTAGTCGAGCAGGAAGAGCGGCTCGGCACCGCAGGCCACCAGGTCGTCGACGACCATCGCGACCAGGTCGATGCCGACCGTGTCGTGGATGTCCATCTGCTGGGCGATCACCAGCTTGGTGCCCACCCCGTCGGTGGAGGACGCCAGGATCGGGCTCTTGTACTTCTTCGTGTCCAGCCGGAACAGGCCGGCGAAGCCACCGAGGTCACCCAGCACCTCGGGGCGGCGGGTCTGCCGCACCTTCGACTTGAGCAGCTCCACCGCGCGGTCGCCCGCGTCGATGGAGACGCCGGCGTCGGCGTACGAGACCGAGCGTTTGCGCGCCTGGCGGCCGGCACCGCCCGTCCAGGGCTGGCGGTCGCCGCCGGCGCCGGTCGGGCTGCTTCCTGCGCCGCTGCGCTCGGACACGTGCGTCACGGTTCTCCCCTTTGGTTCTCGGTGCCGCCGGCGGTGGCCGGGCCGCGCCGGTTGGTGCTACGGGCGGTTTGCGGTAACGCCACCCGGAGTGGCGACGAACGAGCCGTTGGTTTCCGGGGCCTCCGGCGCCGAGTTGGCGACGCGTCGGCCCACCCCTTCGAGCACGTGCTTGCCGATCAGGTTGCCGGCCGGCAGCTCGATCGGGTACTCCCCATCGAAACACGCTCGACACAGCCGGGTCTTCGGCTGCTCGGTCGCGGCGATCAGGCCAGGAAGCGAGACGTAACCCAGCGTGTCGGCGCCGATGGAGCGCCGGATGCCGTCGTTGTCCAACCCGTTGGCCAGCAGTTCCGCCCGGGTGGCGAAGTCGATGCCGTAGAAGCACGGCCAGCTGACCGGCGGGGAGGAGATCCGGACGTGCACCTCCAGCGCCCCCGCCTCACGCAACATCCGGACGATGGCCCGCTGGGTGTTGCCGCGCACGATCGAGTCGTCCACGACCACCAGCCGCTTGCCCCGGACGTTCTCCCGCAGCGGGTTGAGCTTGAGTCGGATGCCGAGCTGACGCAGGGTCTGCGACGGCTGGATGAAGGTGCGCCCCACGTACGGGTTCTTCATGAGGCCGGCACCGTAGGTGATGCCGGACGCCTCCGCGTAGCCGATCGCGGCCGGGGTCCCCGACTCGGGCACCGGGATCACGAGGTCGGCCTCGACCGGGTGCTCCTTGGCCAACTGCCGACCGATCTGCACCCGCGCCGCGTGGACGTTGCGCCCGGCGATCGTGGCATCCGGACGGGCGATGTAGACGTACTCGAAGAGGCAGCCCTTCGGCTCCGGCGCGGCGAACCGGGTCGAGCGCAGCCCGTTCTCGTCGATCGCGATCAGCTCGCCCGGCTCGACCTCGCGGACCACGCTGGCACCGACGATGTCCAGTGCGGCCGTCTCACTGGCCACCACCCAGCCGCGCTCCAGGCGGCCGAGCACCAGCGGGCGGACGCCGTGCGGATCGCGGGCCGCGTAGAGGGTCGACTCGTCCATGAAGACGAAGCTGAACGCCCCGCGCAGCTGCGGCAGCACCTCGAGTGCCGCCGCTTCGACCGACAGATCCGGTCGGCCGGCGAGCAGCATCGTCACCAGGGAGGTGTCGTTGGTCGAACCATCCGCGACGAGGCCGCGCTCGGCGACCTCCTTCTCCAGCTCGGCGGTGTTCACGAGGTTGCCGTTGTGGGCCAGCGCGATGGTCGTGCCGGAGGTGGTCGACCGGATCGTCGGCTGGGCGTTCTCCCAGTTCGATGCGCCGGTGGTGGAGTAACGGGCGTGCCCGATCGCCAGGTGGCCGCGCAGGCTCGCCAGGGTGGGCTCGTCGAAGACCTGGGCCACCAGGCCAAGGTCCTTGTAGACCACCACACCCGAGCCATCGCTCACCGCGATGCCCGCCGCCTCCTGGCCGCGGTGCTGCAGGGCGTAGAGGCCGAAGTAGGTCAGATTGGCAACCTCTTCGCCGGGGGCCCAGACGCCGAAGACACCACAGGCGTCTTGCGGGCCAGGTCGTTGGGGGTCAAGGTCGTGGCTCAGCCGGCCGTCGCCTCGGGGCACCTACCGCTCCCTCATGCTGGTCTGGACCGGCCGGGCGGGATCACGGGCGGATCCACACTCCTCTGCCGGGACCACTGTCGTCGCCTGACAGTGTACGCGAAACGCCGTCAATACAGATAGTCACGATTCCCGTGCTGGGTGTGACGCTGAGTAGGACTCCGAAATAATTAGAGGGGCAGATAGGCCGAGAGGTCCGCCCGGACGCCGCTCATCTGGACGCGACCCTCGGTGACCGCCTCCGCCCACCCGATCCTCCCGGTCGCCAACTCCACCCAGGTGTCGGCAGCCATCTCGACCACGTTTGGCGGGTTTCCCCTGGTGTGTCGAGGCCCGGGTACGCACTGGATCGCACCGTATGGTGGGACACGCACCTCCACCGATCGGCCGGGGGCGCGCTCCGCGAGTACGGCCAACAACGACCGGACCGCCTCTCGGAACACCGGCCGTTCGGGCGTACGCCCCTCATCGAGAGCCGACAACACCGCCGTAACGGCAACGGACTTACTGTGCGGAGAGGACACGACGGGACTTTACGACCCGCAGGCCGAACACCCGACGCTGGCCCTGGGTCGCGCCGATCCAGTCGGACAAGGCATAGTTGCCGACGGCGTATTCGAACCGTGATGTCCCCGGCCCGGCGCCCCGCCGGTCAGAGGGAAGTCAGCCCGGAAGGCGGTGGACGTGTCAACACACCGACGTGCCTGGAAGCAGCGGGCCGGTGTGGTCGTAGCGCTGGTTGCCGGCGCTCTGCTCGCCGTCCCCGCCACACCAGCCCTCGCCGCAAGCGTCGAGGTATCCCCCAACTCGGTCTCCGTGAATGCCGGCAGCGACGCCACGGTCACCGTGCGCGTCACTCCCGGTGACAACGACCGGAGCGCGAAGATCAGTCTCTCCGGTCTGCCCTCAGGCGTCAGCTGCGCCAGCGGCTGCGGGGATGTTGATTTCCAAGGCCTGGGCAGCCCTCAGCCGAAGTCGGTGCTGGTCAGGATCGCGGCCAACGACAATGCCGGCGATGCGACCGCCACCGTCACCGTGGCCGTCGAGGCCGACTCCGGCCCGAGCACCGCCACCGTCGCGCTGACGGTCAAGGGCAAGGCGGCCGCGCCGCCGCCGAAGCAGACCGTGCAGTCGATCTCCGGCAAGGTGGTCGCCCAGGCCGACAGCAAGGCGGTGCCGAACGCCGTGGTCATGCTGCTGGACAGCACCGGCAAGACCTTCGACACCACCAGCGACGGCAGCGGCAACTTCCGCTTCACCGGCAGCACGGCCAACCCGATCGCACCGGGCCGGATCGACCTGGGTGCCACCTTCGACAACGTGGTGGCCAGGAAGACGATCAACGCCAGTGCCGGGCAGGCCATCACCGGGCAACGGATCAGCCTCGCGATCAAGGTCGAGGTGACGCCCAGCGCCACGCCGTCCGCCACCCCCGAGGCCACTCCCACCGAGGAGACGACCGAGGAGGGCACGGAGGACCAGGCCACCGATGAGGCAAGCCCAGGTGCTCCGGCGAACGCCGCGAACAGCGACGAAGGCGGCGGCGGCGCGGGCTCCTACCTGATCATCCTGCTCGGTGGCCTCCTGGTCGCCGCCGGTGTGGGCACGATCGTGCTGCTCTGGATGAAGCGCAAGGAGAGCGGCGGCGACGACGACGCCCCGGCGACGAATGGTGGCGGCGCTGTGGTGCCGCCGTCGCGCGGCGGGTTCCGCGGCGCTGACGACCAGACCCGGATGGCGGGCGGTCGGCCCGGCGTCGGGGCCGACCCGACAATGGTCGGCGGTGCGGCGCTGAGCGAGGCGCCGACGATGATGCACCGCCCGGTGGTCGACGACGTCCCGCCGGACCCGTACGGTGCCCCGGCGCAGGGCTACGGCGGTGCGCCCCAGCAGGGCTGGGGCGGTGCCGGCTACGGCGACGAGCCAGCACCCGGTGGGTACGGCGCCGGTGGCTACGGCAACGCCCCCGCGTCGGGTGGCGGTTACGGCAACGCTCCCGCCTCTGGCGGCGGCTACGGCACTCCGGCAGGCGCCGAGGGCGGCTACGGTGACGGTTACGGTGCCGCGCCCGGTTCCGGCGCTGGCTACGGCGGCGCTCCGGCCTCCGGCGGCTATGGCAACGCGCCCGCCTCCGGTGGCGGCTACGGCAGCCGTGACTACGCCGCCCCGGCCGGGACGGCGGCCTACCCGCCGGCTCCCGCTGGCGGCGCGGCCTACGGCGAGCGGTACGACGAGCCGACCGGCCGGTACACCGGCGACAGCACCCAGTACCCGGCCCCGGCCGACCCGTACGCCACCGGGGTCTACCAGCCGGAGCAGGGGCAGGGGTACGGCCAGCCCGACCCGGCCCCGTACGGCGGCCGGGCTGCCGAGCCGACCGCGGGGTATGGCGGCCAGCCGGCTGGCGGTTACGACCAGGGTGGCTACGGCCAGCCAGCGGGTGGGTACGACCAGGGCGGCGGTTACGGCCAGGAGCCCCCACAGCAGCGCGGCGGCTACGACGACCGAGGCTACGACCAGGGCGGCTACGGCCAACCAGCCGGTGGGTACGACCAGGGCGGCGGCTACGGCCAGGAGCCCCCACAGCAGGGCGGTTACGGCCAGGAGCCCCCGCAGCAGCGCGGCGGCTACGACGACCGAGGCTACGACCAGGGCGGCTACGGCCAGCCGGCCGGCGGCCGGGCCCGACCGGACACCCCGCCGCCGACCGAGCGGGGCGGCCGACGCCTCGACTGGCTGGACGACTGACCGACCACCTCGCAGGGAAAGGGTCACCCGGATCTCCGGGTGACCCTTTCGCTTTTGCGAGATCTGGTCGCACTCGTGAGGTCGAGGCGGGCAGACGTGCAAGGGCTGGCCGGCGCCCGCGTTGCTCAGGCGGCGGAGAAGACACCCTGGTGGAGCACCGGCACGACGTCCGACACGCCGATCCGGACCGCGACGTCCACGTCCTCGACGAAACCGCCCTCGGTCAACTCCCTCCCGGAAACGCTGCCGCGCACCGCGGCGGGCACATCCGGAGTGCTCGCCAACGCGGCAAGCGCCATGGCCGCCTCCACGGACAGCCCGCCCGGCACGCCGGAGAGAGCGTCCAGCACCGAGGCGGCACCGAGCTGGTCCTCCACCGATGGACGCAGCGACCCGTCCGGCCAGCGCTCCCCCGAGGCGATCACACCGATCGGAGCGTCCACGGTGCCGTACCCCTGGCGGCGCAGCCAACGCCCGACGGCGCGGGCGTTACGCAGGCACGCCGCGACCACCGGCAGGCCGGTGGCGCTCGCGGCGGCGCTGATGGCGGAGCCGTTCGGCGAGGGCAGCACAAGGTCCGCCACCACCGGTGCGGTGCTCAGTGCGGCGGGTGAGAGTGACCACGGATGCTCCGCGGTCGTCCGCCGACGACCGACCGCGGCGACCGCGCCGACCCGCAGCGCATAGTCGGCGGCCTGCTCACCCCAGGGGAACGGATGCACCCGCATGCCACGGGCGACCGCCACCTCCACGGCGGTGGTGAACGACAGCACGTCCACCACCACCAGCGCCGCGCAGACCCGACCGAGCTCGGCTGCCCCGGTCAGCCCCCAGTCGAACCGGGCACCGGAACCGGGTTGGCCGTAGACGGCGGCCGCCAACGCCTCAGCGCTCGTCAGGCGACGGCTCGGTGGCACCGGGGTCAGACCCGCCCTGGTCGGCGGTGGTGGGCTGGTGCGACTCGACCGGCTCGACCGCACCGGTCTGCGGGACCGGACCGGCCGAGGCGATCGGCTCGGAAGCCACCGCCGCCACGTCAACGGGCTCGGCCTGTGCGACCGGCAGCGGGACGGCCTCGACCGCACCCGCCACGCCAGCGGCCGGCGCGGGCACCTCGACGGCCGCCGAACCCCCGAAGAGGCGAGGCAGCGTCTCGGTGTGCGCGGCGCGCAGCTCGTCCAGACCGATCCGGAACTGACCGTGCACCTCGAGTGCGCCGCCGGACGGGTCGGTGACGCCGATCAGCTCGAACGGCACCCCCCGCTCGGCGCAGAGCGCCGCGAACGCCTTGTCGTGGCCCCGGGGCACCGACACCAGCGCCCGCGTGGCGGACTCGCTGAACAGGTAGACGAACGGCATCGAGCCCTCGGCGAACTGCTCCGGCACCGCGACCCGGGCACCGACGCCGCGACGCAGGCAGGACTCCACGAGACTCTGTGCGAGGCCGCCGTCGGAGAGGTCGTGTGCCGAGCTGAGGTGACCGACGCGGGCCGCCTCGGACAGCAGGTCGGCGAGCGTCTTCTCCCGCGCGAGGTCGACCTGCGGCGGGATACCGCCGAGGTGCTCGTGCGTCACCCAGGCCCACTCCGAGCCGGACAGCTCCACGTTCGTCTCGCCGAGCAGGTAGAGCTGGTCGTGGTCGCCACCGGCGCGCGGGACGAAGCCCATCGGCACCCGGTCGGCGACGTTGTCCAGCACGCCCAGCACACCGACCACCGGGGTCGGGTGGATGGCCGCCGCGCCGGTCTGGTTGTAGAAGCTGACGTTGCCGCCGGTCACCGGGATGCCCAGCTCCAGGCAGCCGTCCGCCAGGCCGCGCACGGCCTCGGCGAACTGCCACATCACGGCCGGGTCCTCCGGCGAGCCGAAGTTGAGGCAGTTGGTCACGGCGATCGGCTTCGCGCCGGTCACCGCCACGTTCCGGTACGCCTCAGCCAGGGCCAGCTTGGTGCCGTTGTACGGGTCGAGTCGGGCGTACCGACCGTTGCCGTCGACCGACAGCGCCACGCCGAGCCCGGTCCGCTCGTCGATCCGGATCACGCCGCCGTCCTCCGGCTGCGCGAGCACGGTGTTGCCCAGCACATAGCGGTCGTACTGCTCGGTGACCCAGGTCTTGTCGGCCAGGTTCGGCGACGCGATCATGCGCAGCACGGTCTCCCGCAGCGCCTCCGGGTCGGCCGGACGGGGCAGCGTCTCGGCACGGTCGGCCTGGAGCAGGATCAGGTCGGCCGGCTCACGCATCGGCCGGGCGTAGACCGGGCCGTCGTCGACCAGCGAACCCGGCGGCACGTCGACGACCAGGTGATCCTGCCAGGTGATCAGCAGTCGACCCGGGGTGCCGTCCGGCTCCGGTGCGGTGACCTCACCGATCGCGGTGGCCAGCACGCCCCACTTCTCGCAGGTCTTGAGCACCGCCTCGAGCTTCTCCGGCTCGACGACCAGCAGCATCCGCTCCTGCGACTCGCTGGCCAGGATCTCGTGCGGGTCCATCGAAGGCTCACGCAGCGGCACCCGCTCCAGCCAGACCCGCATGCCGGTCCCGGCCGCGGCGGCGGTCTCGGTGAGCGCGCAGGTCAGCCCGGCACCGCCGAGGTCCTGGATGCCGACCACCAGCTGGCCGTCGTACAGCTCGAGGCAGGCCTCGATCAGCAGCTTCTCGATGAACGGGTCACCGACCTGCACGGCGGGGCGACGTGCCTCGCTGCCCTCGTCGAAGGTGGCGCTGGCCAGCACCGAGACGCCGCCGATGCCGTCCCGGCCGGTCTTGGCGCCCATCAGCACGACAACGTTGCCCGGGCCGGCGGCGGCCTTGTTCTGCAACCGGGTGACCGGCAGCACGCCCAGGCAGAGCGCGTTGAGCAGCGGGTTGCCCTGGTAGGAGGGGTCGAAGACCAGCTCACCACCGATGTTGGGCAGACCGAGGCAGTTGCCGTAGCCACCGACGCCAGCGACCACGCCGGTGAGAACCCGGGCGGTGTCCGGGTGGTCCGCGGCACCGAAACGCAGCGGGTCCATCACCGCGACCGGGCGGGCGCCCATGGCGAGAATGTCCCGGACGATGCCGCCGACGCCGGTCGCCGCACCCTGGTACGGCTCGACGAAGCTCGGGTGGTTGTGCGACTCGACCTTGAAGGTCACCGCCAACTCGTCGGAGATCTGCACGACACCGGCGTTCTCGCCGATGCCGGCGAGCAGCCGGTCGCTGTGCGGGGCCTTCTCACCGAACTGGCGCAGGTGCACCTTGCTCGACTTGTAGGAGCAGTGCTCGCTCCACATGATCGAGTACATCGCGAGCTCGGACTGCGTGGGCCGGCGGCCGAGGATCTGCCGGATCCGGTCGTACTCGTCGTCGCGCAGACCCAGCTCGGTGTACGGCTGGAGCTCGCCCGGGGTGCCGCCGGCGCGCGGCACGGTGTCCACGCCCTCGGTCCAGACGGCGGCGGCCGGCTGGACGGGAGCGGTCGCCGGTGCGACGGGCTGCGCCGGGCTCGGCTCGGCCGGCTGCGCCGGGGCGGAGTACGCCTCCGGCGTGTCGCGTACCGGGTCCGGATGGGTGGTCATGACCTCTCCTCGCTGCTGGCGCTCACGCTGGCGCCCCCACCAGGTGCTTGAGGACCGACGTGAAGAACCCCAAGCCGTCCAACGACGGGCCGGTGAGCTCCTCCACCGCGTGCTCCGGGTGCGGCATGATGCCGACCACGTTGCCCGCGGCGTTGGTGATCGCGGCGATGTCGCGCTGCGATCCGTTGGGGTTGCCGCCGACATAGCGGGCAACCACCCGCCCCTCGGCTTCGAGCTGGTCCAGCGTCGCGGTGTCCGCGACGTAGCAGCCCTCGCCGTTCTTGACCGGGATGAGCACCTCCTGGCCGGGCTGGAACGCGTTGGTCCACGCCGTGCCGGCCGACTCGATGCGCAGCACCTGGTCCCGGTTGCGGAAGTGCAGGTGCTGGTTACGGGTGAGCGCCCCGGGCAGCAGGTGCGCCTCGCACAGGATCTGGAAGCCGTTGCAGATGCCGAGCACCGGCAGGCCACCCTGGGCGGCGTCCACGATCGTCTCCATCACCGGGGCGAACCGGGCGATGGCGCCGCAACGCAGGTAGTCACCGTAGGAGAAACCGCCGGGCAGCACGACCGCGTCCACCCCGTGCAGATCCGGGTCACCGTGCCAGAGCCGGACCGGCTCAGCGCCGGCGATCCGGACGGCCCGGGCCGCGTCCCCGTCGTCGAGCGAGCCAGGGAAGGTGACCACACCGACCCGGGCGGTCACGAGCGGGCGTCCGCGGTCTCGTCGGCCTCGACCAGGCGGATGGTGAAGTCCTCGATGACCGGGTTGGCGAGCAGCTTGTCGGCAATTTCCCGAGCGCGGTCCAGGTCCGGTTCACCGGTGAACTCGATCTCGATCCGCCTGCCGATCCGAACCGAGGCGACGTCACCGACGCCGAGCCGGGGCAGCGCGTTTGCGACGGCCTGGCCCTGCGGATCGAGGATCTCGGGCTTGAGCATGACGTCGACGACGACGCGAGGCACTGGGCACTCCTGACTGTGTACGCAGTTGGGTGCCGACCCACAACGGGCGAGCGCAGCCAGCGTACCTGGCAGATATCGCCGCGGACGCAC
Source organism: Micromonospora parathelypteridis (assembly GCF_014201145.1). Taxonomy (NCBI): domain Bacteria; kingdom Bacillati; phylum Actinomycetota; class Actinomycetes; order Micromonosporales; family Micromonosporaceae; genus Micromonospora; species Micromonospora parathelypteridis. Next base: position 3,378,281 of record NZ_JACHDP010000001.1, on the reverse strand, counting down.
CGGCCGGGTGCAGTTCAGGCAGTGATCGACATTGCTGACGCTCAGGGTGACCCAACAGGCGCGACAGGTGGCCTCAGCAGGACATACACGGCGCACCGGGTGGCCGAATCGTTACATTGGGCGACCTCGATTTGCATCTTGATAACGATGACCTCGGGCCCTATCGTACATCGACGTAAGTCGATTCGAGCGTTGGCGGGAACCCCCGCTGCCGCCCTCCCGCACCCGGCGACCCCGGGTCCGCCCTGTCCAAGGAGTCCACCCGATGCGCATCCGCCCTCTGCTCGTCGTACTCAGCACCGCGTTGGTCGGCGCCCTCGGCGCCGCGTCCGGCGCGTCCGCCGCCCCGGCCGGCCCGCAACCGATCATCGGCGGCGGCACCGTCTCGTCCGCGCCCTGGGCCGCAGCGGTAATGAGCAACGGCTCGTTCACCTGCTCCGGCAGCGTCATCGCCTCGCAGTGGGTCCTCACCGCCCGGCACTGCATCAGCGGCACCATGTCGGTCCGGGTCGGCAGCGTCTACCGCGCCTCGGGCGGGGTCACCCGCACGGTCAGCGCCACCTACACCCGCAGCGACCTCGCCCTCATGCGGCTCTCCAGCGCCGTCAGCACCTCGACGGTGACCCTGGCCAACAGCAACCCGCCGATCAACTCGACGAACTCGATCTACGGCTGGGGCATGACCTGCTACAGCGGCTGCTCCGCGTCCAGCCAGCTGAAGACCGCCACCGTGCGGGTCACCAGCAACAGCGTCACCGACGCGTACGGCGGCCAGGCGATCCGCAGCACCCGGATCAACGGCAACGCCTGGCGCGGTGACTCCGGCGGCCCCCAGTTCTACAACGGCCAGCAGGTCGGCGTCGCTTCCACCGCCGACGGGTCGAGCATCCAGAACTACGGCAGCGTTGCGTACAACCGGGCCTGGATCACCTCGGTGGCCGGTGTCTGACGGTTAGCGCCCCAGGCGGCGCGGATGGTCGGCTGCGTGCCGGCCGTCCGCGCCGCGTCGTTTTGCAGCATCCGATCAGGTGAACAATGCACCCGATCGGGTCGCGCCACTCCTGACAGCATCGGAACCGTGCTGGTCGTGACGACAGAGCAACTGCCCGGCTATGAGATCCGCCAGATTCTCGGTGAGGTGGTGTCATCGATGGCCAGGACGCGCAACCCGTACCGCGAGGGAGTCAAGAACCTGCGCGGTGGCGCGTACGACCCGATGGCCCCGGACAACCTGACCCGGTGGCGCACCGACTCGGTGTCCCGGCTCGGCGAGGAGGCCCTGCGGATCGGTGCGAACGCGGTGATCGGCATGCGGTTCGACAGTCGGGACTGCGGCGAGATGTGGATGGAGATCTGCGCGTACGGGACGGCAGTGGTCGCCGTACCCAAGATGCCCGAAGTCATGCCGGCCGACCAGCCGGCGGTCGCCGCGGAGACAGCGGAGGTCGCGGGCTTCACGGAATCGCCCGGCGGCATCGCCGAACCGGCCAGCGCCCCCAACCTCAGAACCGCCGCAGAAACCCCAACCGGCGACTAACCCCACGCGGCCCCACCCTGTTGATCATGAAGTTATTGCCCGACGCGCCGGCGTGTCGTGGCAATAACTTCATGATCAACAGGGGGGCAACGGGGTGGGGTGGGGTTAGAGGATGGGGGGTGGGGAGTAGGTGGCGGCGTTGGGGTGGGTTTCGACCACCTTGGTGATTCGGCGGGTTATCGCGGCCACCTGGGCGGGAGCGGCGCCGACGAAGGCCGTGCGGTCGGCGACCAGGGTGTCGATGTCGGCGCGGGAGAGGCCGAGTCGGCCGTCCGCCGCCAACCGGTCGAACAGGTCGTTCTCCGGCGAGCCCTTCTCGCGCATCGCCAGGGCCACCGCGACCGCGTGCTCCTTGATCACCTCGTGGGCGACCTCGCGGCCGACACCACGCCGGACCGCCGCCACCAGGATCTTCGTGGTGGCCAGGAAGGGCAGGAACCGCTCCAGCTCCCGGTTGATCACCGCCGGGTACGCGCCGAACTCGTCGAGCACGGTGAGGAACGTCTGGAACAGTCCGTCCGCGGCGAAGAACGCGTCCGGCAGGGCCACCCGGCGGACCACCGAGCAGGACACGTCTCCCTCGTTCCACTGGTCACCGGCCAGCTCGCCGACCATCGACAGGTAACCCCGGATGATCACCGCGAAACCGTTCACCCGCTCCGACGAGCGGGTGTTCATCTTGTGCGGCATCGCGCTGGAGCCGACCTGACCCGGCTTGAAGCCCTCGGTCGCCAGCTCCTGGCCGACCATCAGCCGGATCGTGGTGGCCAGCGACGACGGCGCGGCAGCGGTCTGGGCCAGGGCGGCCAGCACGTCGAAGTCCAGCGAGCGCGGGTAGACCTGCCCGACGCTGTCGAGCACGCGGGAGAAGCCCAGGTGCTCGGCGACCCGCCGCTCCAACTCGGCCACCTTGTCGGCGTCGCCGTCGAAGAGGTCCAACTGGTCGGCGGCCGTGCCGACCGGCCCCTTGATCCCACGCAGCGGGTAGCGGGCGATCAACTCCTCCAGCCGCTCGTACGCGATCAGCAGCTCCTCCGCCGCCGACGCGAAGCGCTTGCCGAGCGTGGTGGCCTGCGCCGCCACGTTGTGCGAACGGCCGGTCATGACCAGCTCGGAGTGCTCGTGGGCCAGCCAGGCCAAGCGGGCGAGGGTGGCCACCACCCGGTCCCGGATCAGCTCCAGCGACGCGCGCACCTGGAGCTGCTCGACGTTCTCGGTGAGGTCCCGCGAGGTCATCCCCTTGTGCACGTGCTCGTGCCCGGCGAGCGCGCTGAACTCCTCGATCCGGGCCTTCACGTCATGCCGGGTAACCCGCTCCCGCTCCGCGATCGAGGCGAGGTCGACCTGGTCGAGCACCCGCTCGTACGCCTCGACCACGCCGTCCGGCACCGGCACGCCCAGGTCGCGCTGAGCGCGGAGCACGGCGAGCCAGAGCCGCCGCTCCATCCGGACCTTCTCCTCCGGAGACCAGAGGGCGACCAATTCGGGCGAGGCGTACCGGTTGGCCAGCACGTTGGGGATCGTCGTCACGTACCTCATTGTCCCGCACCCGCAGGCCTTCGGCTGAGCCGGGCCAGGTTGCCGAGGTCGTCAGGGGCGGCTGACCTCGTAGACGGTGACCGAGCCGGCGACCAGCCGAACCTGGGCCAGCCGGGCCAGCTCCGGCGACACCGCGCCCGCCCTGGCGTCGGCGAACAGCCACCGGACCCCGTGCTGCACCCGGAGCCGATCCAGGTCGGCGATGGTCGGGGCGGTGAACACCCGGTCGTTGAACGCGAGCAGTTCCCGATCGGGGAAGTTCTGTCGGGCGTACCCCAGGTTGTCGACGCCGTGCGCGGCCACGACCGCGTCGGTGTAACCCCAGCTCTCCACCACCGTCCGGTGGCCGCCCAGACCGGTCACCCAGAACGCCCGGGCATCGCAGTGTTGGGTGGTCTGCACCGGCCGACAGTGCACGTTGGTGGCGACCACGTCGTCGTCGGCGGCGTGCTCGTCCAGCCACAACGCCGCGCGCATCTCGTCGGCGGTCAGCGCGTACGGCTGCGGCCCGGTCGCCGGCACCGGCTCGGTCAGGACCGAGCGCACGATCCCGCCCACGGCGACGGCGCCGCTGGCACCGAGCATCGCGGCGGTGACCCCGGCCACCGCGATCGTCACCGCCCGCCGACGGCCACCCGGTGACGGGACGCGCCGCCGCCACCGGGCGGCCACCCCGACGGCGAGCGCGGCGGCCACGATCACGAACAGCACGTACCGGACCGCCGAGACACCCAGCACCCGCAGCCACCCCTCGATGGTCGAGGTGTACGGGGTGCCGGGTCGGGCGATCTTCGGCAGGGCGAGACCCGCCACCGTGCCGGCTGTGGCCAGCGCCGCCAACGCGCCGGCTACGGCGGGGACCACCAGCACCGGCCAGGGTGCCCGGGCCACGGCGAGCGACCAGGCGGTCAACACGGCGCCGACCGGGATGACACCCATCCAGAAGTAGATCTGGCTGATCGACGGGTGCTGGAACACCCAGGTGGTGGCCGCACCGGCAAGCACCGTGCCGGCAAGCAGCCAGACGGCCGCATCCGCTCGGTGCTCCCGTTCGACGAGAAGGGTCATGCCCACCCACCGTGGCGCCTGACCCAGCACCCACCAGGCGACCACGGAGAACGCCAGCAGCCACCCGAGGGCACCGCCGTCGTTGATGCCCGGCGGCAGCGGAGCATCTGGCCAGATTCCGTCGCCCCCACCGAGCGTTTCGGAGTACGGGCCGATGAAGTGCAACAACGCCAACGCCTGCACGCGCAGCGTGGAGGCACCGCCACCGGCGAACAGCCGGAAGCCGAGCGCCATCGCCGCCACGAGACAGGCCAGCGCCACCAGGGCAGGCCGCGGCACCCGCCGCTCCCGCCACCAGAACACGGCCGCGGTGAGACCCAGGCCGGCGATCAGCGGTGGCAACGCACTGGACTTCGCCCCCGCGCAGACCAGGCCGAGCACCGGCACCAGCGCCCAGGCCAGGCCGAGGGACCGCCCTCGCGCCACGTCGACACAGAGGCCGACGAGCAGCAGCAACGGCACCAGCACGTACGTCTGGGACGGGCTGGCGTACGACAGCGGCATCTCACCGGACGCGCCGACTGCCGAACCGAGCGTGACCGTCGTCCCGACGAAGCCGGCGACGGCGACCACCGGACCGGCCCAGACGGCACCACTCAGGTCGCGGGCGAGCCCGGCAGCGAGCACCACCGCCGTACCGATCACCGGCACCAGCCAGAGGCGCAGCAGCACCGTTGTCGGCGCGATGTCGGTGATCATGCTGGCGCTGGCGATGTGCGCGTCGGAGAGGTAGTGGTAGCGCAGCCCCTCCCCCGCGACGTGCGGCAACTCGAACGGCATCGCCCGGGTCAGCTCCTGTACCAGCCCCAGGTGGTAGAGCAGGTCCTGGTAGTAGCCGCCGTACACCGGAGGCAGCGGCACCATCCGCCACTGGATGTACCCCCAGGCCACCACGACCAGCAGCGCCGCGCCCATCGCCCAGTGCCACACGACCGGCAGCGGTCGGCGCTCGCCGACCCGCCAGTGCCGGCGTAGCCCGGGGACGGCGGCGAAGGCGAGGATCACGGGCAGCGGCCACCAGCGCAGCAGGGACTGCTGGCCGGTCGCCGCGGCCAACGCCCAGGCGACGATCTCGAGCAACAGGCCGGTGGCCGCACCGTAGGCGAGGTCCTCCGGAAGGTTGCCCCGGCTGCCACGCAGTGCCCGGTGCGCCAGGGTCCCGGGGAGCACCAGCGCGAACACCCAGTACGCGGAGAACCGGGCGAGGTCGGGGGCCGGCACGTCGCCGCGCGACCAGACCAGGAGCAGGGCGGCGATGACGAGCGCCCACGGGAGCGTGGTGAGCACCGGCAGGAGAGCGTTCCGACGTGACACCGGTGCCGGGGCGTCGATCCGTTCGGCCAGCAGGGTGTCAGCCACGGGCGCTGACCGCCGGGCCGAGATTCGGCGTACGCGCGGCATCCTCGAACCGGCCCCGCGCGACCGTCTCGGCGGCCGGCAGCTCGTCGAGAGAGTCGAACCCGACGTGGAAGGCCGGCCGGTTCTGCACCGTGGCGTAGATCCGGCCGACGTATTCGCCCAGCAGGCCGAGGCAGACCAACTGCACCCCACTGAGCAGCAGCACCGCGACGAACATCGAGGTCCAGCCGGGGATCGTGGTGCCGGAGACGTGGGCGACCATGCCGAACACGATCAGCGCGAGACAGAGCAGGAAGCTCGACATCCCCAGCCAGGTGGCGAGTCGCAGTGGCGCGGCCGAGAAGTTGGCCGTGCTCTCCCAGGCCAGGGCCACCATCCGGCGCAGCGGATACTTCGTCTCCCCGGCGGCCCGTGCCGCGCGGTCGTAACGCACCTCAGCGCTGGGGAAGCCGAGGGACGGCACCAGCAGCCGGTAGACCGGGGCGCGTTCGGGCAGCTGGCGCAGCACCTCGATCACGTCCCGACTGAGCAACCGGAAGTCGCCGGCCTGGGCGGGCAGCTCTGCGCCGACGAGCCGGCGCATCACCCAGTAGTAGCCCCGGGCGGTGTTGCGCTTGAAGATCGTGTCGGTGCTGCGGTCGGCGCGGACGCCGTAGACGACGTCCACACCGTCCGCCCGGGCCACCCGGAGCATCTCGGCGATGGTCTCCGGCGGATCCTGGAGGTCGGCGTCGAGGCTGACCACCCACTGGCCGACGGCTCGGTGCAGGCCAGCGGTCAGCGCCGCCTGGTGGCCGCTGTTGCGCCGCAGCCGGAGCACCCGCAGCTGTGGCCAGTCCCGACCGTGGTTGAAGAGCACCGACACGGTGTCGTCCCGGCTGCCGTCGTCGACGGCGACCACCTCGTAGTCGACGCCAAGGGCGTCCAGCACCGGCCGCAGCCGGGCGACCAGAGCCGGGATGACCGCGGTCTCGTTGAACATGGGGATGACCACCGAGAGGGTGGTCGTCCGTGGAACGACGGACTCCATGGTGTTACGGCCCCGTTCCGCACGCAGGAGCGATCGATTCCGCGCCCAGGGCGCGGCACCGATCACCATCGCGTGGTAAACCCTCCACCAGCGGGCCGGCTCCTGAACAGGCCGTTAACGCCTGCTGGCGGGCACCCCGGTAAGGGACGATCCGTCGGTCAGCGTTCCAGGATGGCCGTCACACCCTGGCCACCGGCCGCACAGATCGAGATCAGCCCGCGCCCGCTGCCCCGCTCGGCCAGCAGCTTGGCCAGGGTCGCCACGATCCGTCCGCCGGTGGCGGCGAACGGGTGACCGGCGGCCAGCGAGGAGCCGTTCACGTTGAGCCGGTCGGAGTCGATCGCGCCCAGCGGCGCGTCCAGGCCGAGGCGGTCCTTGCAGAACTCCGGCGACTCCCAGGCGGCGAGGGTGGCCAGCACCTGCGACGCGAATGCCTCGTGGATCTCGTAGTAGTCGAAGTCCTGCAGCGTCAGCCCGGCCCGGGCCAGCATCCGTGGCACCGCGTACGCGGGGGCCATCAACAGCCCTTCGTCGCCGTGCACGAAGTCCACCGCCGCCGTCTCCGACCAGCTGAACCAGGCGAGGACCGGCAGGTTGTGCGCGGCCGCCCACTCCTCGCTGGCCAGCAGCACGGTGGACGCGCCGTCGGTGAGCGGCGACGAGTTGCCGGCGGTCATCGTGGCGCGCTCGGCGTCCGAGCCGCGGGTGCCGAAGACCGGCTTGAGCGAGCCGAGCTTCTCCAGGCTGGTGTCGGGGCGGAGGTTCGCGTCGCGGGTCAGCCCCAGGTACGGCGTCATCAGGTCGTCGAAGAAGTTCCGCTCGTACGCGGCGGCCAGCCGCTGGTGGGAGCGCAGCGCCAGCTCGTCCTGGGAGCGCCGGTCGATCTGCCAGTGCAGCGCGGTCCGGGCGGCATGGTCACCCATGGACAGGCCGGTACGCGGTTCGGCGTTGCGCGGGATCTCCGGCTTGAACGGCTGGAGCGGGCGCAGTTTCGCCGCGACCTTGAGCCGTTCGCCCAGCGTGCGGGCGGAGTTGAGCTTGAGCAGCGTGCGCCGCATCTCCTCGTTGACCGCGAGCGGCGCGTCGGAGGTGGTGTCGACACCGCCGGCGATGCCCACGTCGAGCTGACCGAGGGCGATCTTGTTGGCGACCAGGATCGCCGCCTCCAGGCCGGTGCCGCAGGCCTGCTGGATGTCGTACGCCGGGGTGTGCGGGTCGAGCCGGGAGCCGAGGACCACCTCGCGGGTGAGGTTGAAGTCGCGGGAGTGCTTGAGCACCGCCCCGGTCACGACCTCACCGACCCGTTGCCCGGCCAGCCCGTACCGGGCGATCAGGCCGTCCAGTGCGGCACCGAGCAGGTCCGCGTTGGACGCGTCCGCGTAGCGGGAGTTGGAACGTGCGAAGGGGATGCGGTTGCCCCCGATGACCGCGACCCGCCGGATGCTCTGCACGATCCGCCTCCTCGATGTGTTGCTCGGACCCTACTCGCCAGTAGGCTACGCCCATGACCGACAGGTACGCGAGCTTCGTCCAATCGGCCGCCGGCCGCGCGCTGGTCAAGCGCCTCGGGCTGCCCGACCCGCCCCGACTGCGCCGGCACCACCCCGGCGACCCGTTGCTGCCCGGGCCGGCCCTGCTCGGCGCGGCCACCGGTGGTCGGCTCGCCGAGCCGATCAGCAAGATCCTGACCAACGCCGGGATCGAGTTGGCTGACCCGGCCGCCAACACCGCCGCCGCCGGCACCCCCCAGCGGTACGGCGCACTGCTCTTCGACGCCACCGGGATCAGCGACTCGACCGACCTGCGTCAGCTCTACGACTTCTTCCACCCGCAGGCCCGGTCGGTGCTGCCCAGCGGGCGGGTGATCGTGCTCGGCACTCCACCGCAGGAGTGCGCGTCGCCCCGCGAGGCGATCGCCCAGCGTGCCCTGGAAGGGCTGGTCCGCAGCATCGGCAAGGAGTTCGGCCGGGGCACCACCGCGCAACTCGTCTACGTGACCCGCGCCGAGAGCGGCGTCCTCACGAGCCTCGAGTCGACCCTCCGGTTCCTCCTGTCCGGACGCTCCGCATACGTCTCGGGGCAGGTCATCCGGGTCGGCGCAGGCGCGGCGAGTGCCCCGGCCGACTGGGACCGCCCGCTGGAGGGGCAGGTCGTGCTGGTGACCGGCGCCGCCCGGGGCATCGGTGCTGCGTTGGCGAAGGTGCTCGCCCGTGACGGCGCACAGGTCGTGGCGCTGGACATTCCCGCCGCCGGGGACGCGCTCGCGGCGGTGGCGAACGACATCGGCGGCACGGCCGTTCAGCTCGACCTGACCGCGCCGGACGCGCCGACCCGACTGGCCGACCACCTGGCCGGCCGGCACGGCCGGGTCGACGTGGTGGTGCACAACGCCGGCATCACCCGGGACAAGACGCTCGGCCGGATGGACGCCGACCGGTGGGACCAGGTGATCGATGTCAACCTCTCCAGCCAGGAGCGCATCAACGACGTGCTGCTGGAGCGGGAGCTGATCCCCACCGGCGGGCGGATCGTCTCCGTCTCCTCGATCGCCGGGATCGCCGGCAACCGGGGGCAGACCAACTACGCCACCAGCAAGGCCGGCGTGATCGGGTTGGTCGACTCGCTCGCCCCGGCCCTGCACGGGCGGGGGATCAGCGTCAACGCGGTGGCCCCCGGCTTCATCGAGACGCGGCTGACCGCGCGCATCCCGCTGGTGGTCCGCGAGGCGGGACGGCGGATGAACAGCCTGGCCCAGGGCGGGTTGCCGGTGGACGTGGCCGAGACGATCGGTTGGTTGGCCTGGCCGGCCAGCGGCGCGGTCAGCGGAAACGTGATCCGGGTCTGCGGCCAGAGTCTGCTGGGGGCGTGATGGTCGCGCCGAAGGAGCCATCGGCCGGGGCGCTCTACCGGCGGGCGTTGCTCGGTGCGCTGCCGGGCCTCGGTGGCCGGCGGCGCGGGCCCGGCCTGCCGGCGGTGGAGTTGGCCGCGCGTGGGGTGACCGTCGACCGGGCACGGTTGGCGGACTACGACCGGGTCTGCGGCTTCCGGCTCACCGACCGGTTGCCCGCGACGTTCCCGCACGTCATGGGCTTCCCGCTGGCCCTGCGGCTGATGACCGCGCCGGACTTTCCGATCCCGTTGACCGGTGTGGTGCACGTCGGCAACCGGATCACCGTACGTCGACCGATCACCGCCGACGAGGCCCTCGACTTCACCACGTACGCGGAGAACCTCCGCCCGCACGACCGGGGGCGGCAGGTGGACGTGGTGGTCGTCGGCTCGGTCGACGGGGAGGAGGTCTGGTGCGGTGTCTCGACGTACCTCGGTCGGGAGCGCATGCCCGGCGGCGGTGAGCCGCGCGATCGGAGTGGACGCCCCGAGGCGCCGGCCGCGACGGCACGGTGGCGGGTGGAACCCCACGTCGGCACGCAGTACGCCCGGGTCTCCGGTGACCACAACCCGATCCACACGTCCCGGCTCGGGGCGCGGCTGTTCGGCTTCCGCCGGCCGATCGCGCACGGCATGTGGAGCAAGGCTCGCTGCCTGGCCGCGCTGGAGAACCGGCTGCCGGACGCCTACACCGTCGAGGTCGCCTTCAAGCTGCCCGTACCGCTACCGAGCACGGTGAGCTTCGCCCTTCTGCCCGACGGCGGGTTCGCCCTGCACGACTCGCGTGGTCGACCGCACCTGGCAGGTGTCGTGCGCTGAGTTGCCCCTTGGCAGGTGCGCACCTGTGCGCTAAGTTGTTCTCACAACGAGACGTTCTCAGAATGAGAGTGACATGGTGAACGAGCAGGAGTTCCTGGCCGCGTACGACCCCGGGGCCTACCCGTCGGTCGCCGTGACCGTCGACGTGGTGGCGCTGACGATCCGCGACGGCGCACTGCACCTCCTGCTCATCCAGCGCGGTCAGCCGCCCTTCGAGGGCCACTGGGCGCTGCCCGGCGGTTTCGTCCGTCCAGAGGAGGACCTGACCGCCAGCGCCCGACGGGAGCTGGCGGAGGAGACCGGGCTCGGCGGCGAAAGGCTGCGCCGCGTACACCTGGAGCAGTTGGGCAGCTATGGCGCCCCCGACCGCGACCCGCGGATGCGCGTCGTCTCGGTCGCCCACCTCGCGTTCGCCCCCGACCTGCCGGACCCGGCCGCCGGCACCGACGCCGACGCGGCGATCTGGCTGCCAGTGACCGCCCTGACCAGCCGGCAGCTCGCCTTCGACCACAGCCGGATCATCGACGACGGGCTGGAGAGGGCGCGGTCGAAACTGGAATACACCCCGCTCGCCACGCGCTTCCTCGCCGCCGAGTTCACGATCAGCGAGCTGCGCGCCGTCTACGAGACGGTCTGGGGCCACCCGCTGCACGCCGGCAACTTCCACCGCAAGGTGCTCTCCGTGCCGGGCTTCGTGGAGAGCACGGGCACCAGCACCGAGCGCGGCGGCACCCGGGGCGGCCCGCGCGCCCGGCTCTACCGGGCCAGCGACGCCCGGCTGCTGCACCCGGCACTGCTACGCCCCGCCCGCGAGGAGACGGTGCGATGAGGACAGCGGCGGCCATCGACCTGGTCAGGGCGGCCCGCACCGACGCGGACCTGTTCGGCACGGACCAGCCGGCCCGCCGCTACCGCGAGCTGGTCGCGGCCCTGCACCCCGACCGCCTGCCGGCCGACCCGACGGTACGCGCCGAAGCCCTCGACGCGTTCATCCACGTCACCACCCGGTGGCAGGCCCGGCAGGTCACCGTCCTCGGCGACTACCGCCTCGGCACGCCGGCCCACTCGGGCGACCTCGCCGACCTCTACGACGTCGGTGCCGACCGGCTGCTCAAGCTCCCCCGACGGCCCACCGACAACGACCTGATGGCCCGCGAGGCGCACGCCCTGCGCACCATCGCCGAGCGCGGCGACCCCCGCTACCTGCCGTACGTGCCCCGGCTGGTCGACGAGTTCCCGCACCGCGACACCGCGACCGGCGCCGATCGGCGGATCAACGTGCTCGCCACCGCGTCCGGCCTGCACGACCTCGACGAGGTGCGGCGCGCGTACCCCGACGGGTTGGACGCCCGGGACGTGGCCTGGATGTGGCGGCGGCTGCTGGTGGTGCTCGGTCTGGCCCACCGGGCGGGCGTGGTGCACGGTGCGGTCCTGCCGCGACACGTGCTCATCGAGCCGGACGCCCACGGCGTGGTGCTGGTCGACTGGTGCTTCTCCGCCCCGATCGGAAGCACGGTCCCGGCGCTGGTGCCCGGCCACGACGCGGGGTGGTATCCGGAGGAGGTCCCCCGGAAGCAACCCTGCGGGCCGGGCACCGACATCGCGATGGCAAGCCGCTGCATGAGCTGGCTGATGGGGCCGCGCGCACCCCGCGAGCTGCACACCTTCGCGCAGGGCTGCCGACAGCGGTCCCTGGGCTCCCGGCCCGACGACGCCTGGCGCCTGCTCCGCGAACTCGACCAGGTGCTGGACCGGCTCTACGGGCCACGCGCCTTCCGACCCTTCACCCTCACCCCCTAAGGAGCTGTCATGGGCAGTGGAACCTGGTCCACCGACGTGTACGACGCCGCCGACCGCTACCGCCGCTCCACCGGCCGCAGCGCGTTCTCCTACAGCGACAGCGGTGCGCGCACCGTGCACCCGGCGCTCGACCCGCGCGACGCGATGCGCGAGAGCCGCGACTCCGACGAGCACCCGCAGTCGACGCCCGTCGCGGTGCTCTTCGACGTGACCGGCTCGATGGGCAACGTGCCGCGCGTCCTGCAGACCAAGCTGCCGCAACTGCTCGGGCTGCTGCAACGGCAGGGCTACGCCACCGACCCGCAGATCATGTTCGGCGCGATCGGCGACGCCACCTGCGACCGGGTGCCGTTGCAGGTCGGCCAGTTCGAGTCGGACAACCGGATGGACGACGACCTCGGCCGCATCGTGCTGGAGGGCGGTGGCGGCGGGCAGATGACCGAGTCGTACGAGCTGGCCATGTACTTCATGGCCCGGCACACCCGCACCGACAGCTGGGAGAAGCGCGGTCGACGCGGCTACCTGTTCGTCATCGGCGACGAACTGGCGTACCCGCGCGCGAAGGCCCGGGAGGTGGCCGGCCTGATCGGCGACAACCTGGCCGAGGACGTACCGCTACGGCAGGTCGTCGACGAGGTGACCCGCTGCTGGGACACCTACTACCTGCTCCCCGCCGGCAGCCACTACGCCGGCAACGCCAAGGTGCTCGACTTCTGGCGGGACCTGCTCGGGCAGAACGCCGTCGTGCTCGACGACCTCGACGCGGTCTGCGAGACCATCGCGCTCACCATCGGCCTCGGCGAGCAGGCCATCGACCTGGACGAGGGCCTCCGCGACCTGGACCGCGCCGGCTCTGCTGCCACCGGCACCGTGTCGAAGGCGCTGGCCCGTCTCGACCGGCGGCGACGGGCCGAGGTGTCGACGCTGCCGGCCTTCCGCGACACCGCCGGTGAGGTGACCCGGCTGTGAGGCACGTGGCGGTGGTCGACCTCGGCTACGGCGACGCCGGCAAGGGCACGGTGGTGGACTGGCTCTGCGCCACCCGCCCGGTGCACACGGTGGTGCGCTTCAACGGGGGCGCGCAGGCTGCGCACAACGTCGTGCTGCGCGATGGTCGGCACCACACGTTCGCGCAGTTCGGCGCCGGCTCGTTCCATCCCGGGGTCCGTACGCACCTCTCGCGACACGTGGTGGTGGACCCGCTGGCGCTGGCCGCCGAGGCCGACCACCTCGCCACGGTCGGGGTGCCCGACGCGCTCGACCGGCTGACCGTCGACGGACGAGCGCTCCTCGCCACCCCGTACCACCGGGCAGCCAACCGGGCCCGGGAGATCGCCCGGGGAGCCGACCGGCACGGCTCCTGCGGGCTGGGGGTGGGCGAGACCGTCGCGTACGGTCTCGCCCACCCCGACGAAGCACCCCGCGTCGCCGACTGCCGCAGCCCAGCACTGCTACGTCGCCGTCTGACCGCCCTGCGGGACCGGCTGACCGTCGAGCTCGGCCAACTGGACGCGCCGCCGGTCGAGGACTGCCTGCCCGCGTTCACCGGGTTCGCCGGGCGGGTCGCGATCGTCGACGACACGTGGCTCGCCGGGGCGTTACGCGCCGGGACCTGCGTCTTCGAGGGCGCGCAGGGGGTGCTGCTCGACGAGTGGCACGGCTTCCACCCGTACACCACGTGGAGCACCACCACGTTCGCCAACGCCGACAGCCTGCTCGCCGAGGCGGGTCAGCCCGGGGGCGCGACCCGGATCGGGGTGCTGCGGCTGGTCACCACCCGGCACGGGCCCGGCCCGCTGGTGACGGAGGACGTGAACCTGCCGCTGGCCGACCCGCACAACCCGACGAACCCGTGGCAGGGCCTGTTCCGGTTCGGCCACTTCGACGCGGTCGCCCACCGGTACGCGCTCGCCGCGGCCGGCGGGGTCGACGGCCTCGCGCTGACCCACCTCGACCTCGCCGGCCCCGGCCTGCGGATCTGCCGCCGCTACGACACCACCGACCGGCTCACCCCGGGCCCACCCGGCGACCTGGACCGCCAGGCCGCGCTCACCGCCCGCCTGCTGCGCTCCCGCCCGGTGTACGACGACCCACCATCCGACTGGGCGGAGGCGGTACGCGCGGAGTTGGGCGCGCCGGTGGTGCTGACCTCGCACGGCCCCACCGCCAGCGACAAGACCCCGCTCGGCCCGCTGCTCGCCCCACCGGCTCTGGCCCGCCTGGCCTGACGCCCACCGGCCGAAGGCGGGTGATCCTGGGACTCGGCCACCCGGCCCGTCGCGCCCGGCGAGCATGAGGGCATGGAAGCCCTGCTCGACCTCCTCCGTGGGACGGTCACGTCGCCGTGGGTGTACCTGGTGATCTTCGGGCTCACCGCGGTCGACGCGTTCTTCCCCGCGGTGCCGGGCGAGGCAGCGGTGATCACCGCGGGGGTGCTCGCGGCGAACGGCGGGCACCCCAACCTGGTCCTGGTGATCGCGACCGCGGCCATCGGAGCGCTGGTCGGCGATCACGTCTCGTACGCCATCGGCCGGGGCGGCGGTGCGCGCCGGCTGGCCCGGCTTCCCGACGGCAGCCGCCGACGGGCCAGCTCCGACTGGGCCCGCCGGGCCGTGGACCGGCGCGGCGGGCTGATCCTGACCACCTCCCGGTACGTGCCGGGCGGCCGGACCGCGGTCACCCTCACCATGGGCGCGGTGGGCTATCCCCGCCGGGCATTCCTCCTGTACGACAGCATCGCGACGGTCAGCTGGGCGCTGTACTGCGGGCTGCTCGGCTATTTCGGCGGGCTGGCTTTCGAGCGCGACCCGATACGAGGCGTGCTGGTCGGTGTGGGGCTCTCGGTGCTCGTCACGTTCGGCCTGGAGGGCATCCGGTGGCTACGCCGTCGGGCGCGCCGTCGGGCCGCTGCCCGCCGCTGAACGGTGGATCGTTTCCGCCGCTGAACGGGCGTCGTGACGGCGGGACACGTCATAACAGGTCGGCGTCGTACACCAGGATCGCCAACTGCACGCGGTTGCCCGCTTGGAGCTTCGCCAGCGCCCGGCTGACATGTGCCTTCACGGTGGCCTCGCTCATCGTCAACCGCCGGGCGATCTCCGCATTGCCGTGCCCGCGCGCCACCTCCCGGACGATCTCCAGCTCCCTCGTGGTGAGCGGCGCCAGACGCTGACGAGCCGTCTCCCGGCGGGCCGGACCCCGCTCGGCAAACGAGCTGATCAGGCGGCGGGTGACCGTTGGTGCGAGCATCGCGTTCCCGGCGGCCACCGTGCGGACGGCCGCGGCCAACTCGCGGGGCGGGGTGTCCTTGAGCAGGAAGCCGACAGCGCCGGCCCGCAGCGCCCCGTGCACATACTCGTCCAGGTCGAAGGTGGTCAACATGATCACCTTTGGTCCGGCGGCGACCACGTCGGGCGCGACGGTCAGTCCGTCGACGCCCGGCATCCGCACGTCGAGCAGGACCACGTCGGGGCGCAACCGCTGGGCCTGGTCCAGCGCGCCAGCGCCGTCCGCCGCCTCGCCCACCACGGTGATGTCCTCCGCCGCCTCCAGGATCAACCGCAGCCCAGCACGGACCAGTTGCTCGTCATCGACCACCACCACCCGGATCACGCCGCACCCGCCACCGGGATCAGGGCCCGCACCAGGAAGCCGCCGTCCACGGGCGTCGCCTCCAGCCGGCCGCCGAGCAACTCCACCCGCTCACGCAGCCCGAGCAACCCCTGCCCGGCACCGGGCAGGGCCTGGCCGCCTCCGGACGGGCCGTTGCGGACCACCACCTCCAGCCCGTCGGGCAGGTAGCGCAGACAGACGGTCGTCTCGGCGTCGCCCGCGTGCTTGCGCACGTTGGTCAGCGCCTCCCGGACCACCCGGTACGCCGTGCGCCCCACGGTCGCGGGTAGTGCGGACGGAACACCCTCGTCCCGCCGGCACACCCGCAGCCCGGCGGTACGGGACTCCCCGATCAGCTCGTCCAGCGCGTCGAGCCCTCGCTCCGGCACCACGGCCGGACCGGCCTGTCGCAGCACGCCCAGCACCTCGCGCAGGTCAGTGAGCGCCTGCCGGCCGGTCGTCCGGATCAGCGCGGCGGACTCGACGGTCGCCGGGTCGGCAGCGGTCACCTCCAGCGCCCCGGCATGCACCACCATCAGCGAGACCCGGTGGGCCACCACGTCATGCATCTCGCGGGCGATCCGGGTCCGCTCCTCGGCGCGGACCCGGTCGGCGCGGGCCTCCTGCTCCCGTTCCAGTCGCTCGGCCCGGTCCCGCAGGGCGGCAAGCGTGTCCTGGCGCGCCCGCACCCAGAGGCCGAACACCAACGGAAGCCCGACCAGACAGGCGGCGAGAAGCAGCACGTTGCCGGTAGTGGCGGTGGTGATCCGCCGTACGCCGCCCACCGCCAACCCGACCAGCACCCCACCGGCCAGCACCAGGGCCGCGCCGGCGAGGTAGCCGGCGAGCCGTCGACCACGCAGCCGCAGGCCCGCCTGGTACGAGGCGACCACCCCGGCCGCCGCGGCGGCGAGCACCAACCAGCAGACCGCCGCGGCCAGGAACAGCGGCCAGCGGCGGGTCCGAGCCGTGCCGGCGGCCCCGGCCGCCGCCAGGGCGAGCAACACCACGACCGCGCCCGGCAGCGGCGAACGGACCCCGATGTCACCGGTCGCGCTGGCCATGACAGCCAGCGCGACCAGGACGGCGAGCAGCAACGGGGCGTACCGCTGAACGACCCGCCGAACGGCGACGGCGCTGGAGGCCACGCAGCGAGCGTAGGACTCCGCCGGCTGATCGGACCGCCCCGCGCTGCTGGACCCGGGTGTGGTGGGGGAAGACCCCTACCCGCCGTCCGGGCCGGTCACTACCTAAGTAGTGGCGTCCGGCTGACCACTGGCCGATGGCGGGAGCCGCCGCCCGCACCAGCATCGACATCATGGATCTGCTCGACCTGCTGCACGAGACGATGTCCTCGCCCTGGGTGTACCTGGCGATCTTCGCGATCGCTGTGCTCGACGGCTTCTTCCCCGTGGTGCCGAGCGAGACGGCGGTGATCACCGCCGGGGTGTTCGCGGCCTCCGGTGCGCCGTACCTGCCCGCGGTCATCCTGGTGGCGGGGACAGGGGCGCTGATCGGGGATCACATCTCCTACGCCCTCGGGCGGGGCGGTGGCACTCGGCTGCTCGACCGGCTGCCGTCCGAAGGCCGCCGCCGGGCCGCCATCGAGTGGGCCCGGCGGGGGATCGCCACCCGGGGTGGTCTGATCCTCACCGTGGCCCGCTACGTACCGGGCGGCCGGACGGCGGTCACCCTCACCATGGGCGCGGTGCACTATCCCCGGCGACGATTCCTGGTCTTCGACGCGCTCGCCGCCGCCTCCTGGGCGCTCTACTCGGCGCTGGTCGGCTACCTCGGCGGGCTGGCTTTCGAGCAGGACCCGCTGCGCGGTCTACTAGTTGGTCTGGGCCTCGCGCTGACGGTGACGATGCTCGTCGAGGCGGCCCGCTGGCTCGGCAACCGTCACCGATCCGCACGGCCGGTGTCGACGACCGAGCCGGTGAGTGGGACGCCGGTGCGGTGATGGCAGGGCGGTCAGTCGGCCGCCGGGCGCCAGGTGACGCCATGCAGGAGTTGGCCGGCACCGAGCCAGGCCACGTTCATCATCCGGGTGGCGGTCTTCTCCGGGTCGGCCTCCGGGTGGTCCGCGAGCCAGTCAGCCAGCGACTCGGTCGCGCCGACCAGGGCGTACGCGACGACCTCCAGGTCGATGGCGGCGATCTCGCGGCCCTCGGCGCGCAGCGCGTGGTCGAGCATCCCGGCGACGACCTCGACCAGCCGGGTCCGCATGGTGGCCAACTCGCCGGCGAACGGCTGCTCGCCGCGGGCCTGCCGGTAGAGCACCGCCCAGCCGTCGCGGTGCGCGCCCACGAAGCCGAAGAACGCCCTCAGCCCACGCCAGAGCCGAACGTCCGCCGGCAGGTCGGGTGCGGCGGCGCCAGCGATGGCCTGCATCATCCGGGTGCCCTCCCGGTGCAGGCAGGCGACGAAGAGTTCCTCCTTGGTGCCGAGGTACGCGTACACCATGGGCTTGGAGATGCCGGCATCCTCCGCGATCTCGTCCATGCTGGAGGCGTGGAAGCCGCGCCGGGAGAAGACCTTGACGGCCGCGTCGAGCATCTGCTGCTCGCGGACGGCACGTGGCAGGCGCTTGAACGCGGGAACGGTGGACACCTTGCGAGCATACCTACTCGTGCGTAGGGTTACGCGCGAGTAGCCAATCTTCCGGAAGGCGCACCTGATGACTGACTTCGACCCGGCGAGCTTCGCCAACGTCGGCCCCAAGGAGTTCGCCCAGCTGGTCAAGTCCACCCCGGACGACAAAATCGCCCAGGTGATGTCCGGTGACCTGCGCGGCAAGATCCTGGGCGAGGTGTTCGGCCGGATGCCGGCGCTGTTCCGCGCGGACCGGGCCGGCTCCACCAACGCGGTCATCCACTGGGTCATCACCGGTCGCGCGGACGGCGGCAGCGACACCTACGAGGTGGTCATCGCCGACGGCAAGTGCGACGTGAACGAGACCCCGCAGCACGACCCGAAGCTGAGCCTGACCATGGGTCCGGTCGAGTTCCTGAAGATCGTCTCCGGTGGCGCCAACCCGGTGATGATGTTCATGACCGGCAAGCTGAAGGCCAAGGGTGACCTCGGCCTCGCCGCCAACATCGCCAACCTGTTCGACATCCCCAAGGCCTGACATGGCTGAGTTCTCGCTCGACCTGAACGAGGAACAGCGGGATCTACGCGACTGGGTGCACGGCTTCGCCGCCGAGGTCGTGCGCCCGGCCGCTGCCGAGTGGGACGAACGCGAGGACACCCCGTGGCCGGTGATCCAGGAAGCCGCCAAGGTCGGCCTCTACGGCTTCGAGTTCCTCGCCACCTGCTGGGCCGATCCGACCGGGCTCTCGCTGCCGATCGCCAGCGAGGAGCTCTTCTGGGGTGACGCCGGCATCGGGCTGAGCATCTTCGGCACCTCACTCGCCGTCGCCGCCATCTACGGCGCCGGCACCCCTGAGCAGATGATCGAGTGGGTGCCGCAGTGCTTCGGCGACATCGACTCGCCGACCGTCGCCGCGTTCTGCACGAGCGAGCCGGAAGCCGGCTCGGACGTCGGCGCGATGCGCACCCGGGCCGTCTACGACGAGGCCACCGACGAGTGGGTGCTGACCGGGCAGAAGGCGTACGCCACCAACGGCGGGATCGCCGGAGTGCACGTGGTCACCGCCTCGGTCGACCCCACGCTCGGCTCCCGGGGCCAGGCGGCGTTCGTCGTGCCACCGGGCACCCCCGGCCTGGCCGCCACCCGCAAGCTGCGCAAACTCGGCCTGCGCGCGTCGCACACCGCCGACGTCTTCCTCGACGGGGTACGCGTGCCCGGCCGCTGCCTGCTCGGCGGGCGGGACGCCCTGCTGGAACGCCTCGACCGGGCCCGCTCCGGTCAGCGGGCCACCGGGCAGGCCGCGATGCGTACCTTCGAGTTGTCCCGACCCACGGTCGGCGCGCAGGCACTCGGCGTGGCCCGGGCCGCCTACGAGTACGCCCTGGACTACGCGAAGGACCGAGTCCAGTTCGGACGGCCGATCATCGAGAACCAGGCGGTCGCGTTCGCGCTGGCCGACATGCGGATGGAGATCGACGCGGCGCGGCTGCTCGTCTGGCGTGCGTCGTGGATGGGCCGCAACAACCGCCCGTTCACCGCGGGCGAGGGGTCGATGTCCAAGCTCAAGGCCGGCGAGGTGGCGGTGTCGGTCACCGAGAAGGCGGTGCAACTGCTCGGCGGGGCCGGGTTCCTGCGCGACCACCCGGTCGAGCGCTGGTACCGCGACGCCAAGATCTACACCATCTTCGAGGGCACCTCCGAAATCCAGCGGCTGGTCATCTCCCGGGCGATCTCCGGGATGCAGATCCGCTGATCCACCGGTGCCCTACGCGGTCGGCCGCCCCCTGGTCCGGCCCGATCAGCGTAGTTGGGCGCCCCTGGTCCGGCCGGGCTCGGCCGGGCCGGGGGGCGCACCGAACCTCATACCGTGCAACCACCGAAATCCACGATCCGTGCCGTCTTCGTCACCCCACGCCGACGCGAACTGGGCCTCCAGCCGCACCCAGTGCATGATCAAGGAAAGACGCCCTGATGGACGGGGAATCCAGTCGCCCGTCCGCGCACCGCCCGTAGGAGGTCTGCGGCATGGACCTGCCGTTCATCGTTGCCACGCTGACTCGTCGCGGGCTGCTCATGCCAGGCAGCCCGGTCCGGATCGCCTCGCAGCTCAACGCGTTGCGCACGTGGGGGTGGAGCCTGGCCGGCGAGCTGCGCCAGGCAGCAGCCCGGGACCCCGGCCGGCTGGCGGTCATCGAGGAGGACGGCACCGAGCTGACCTATCAGGACCTCCTCGACCGGGCCGAACGGATGGCCCGGTCGATGCGGGCCGGGCTCGGCGTACAGGCCGGCGATCGGATCGGCGTGCTCTGCCGCAACCACCACGGGCTGGTCGAGACGATCGTCGCGGCCACCCTGCTGGGTGTGGACGCGGTCCTGGTCAACACCGGGCTCTCCGCGGCCCAACTGCTCACCGTCGCCGAGGAACAGCGGCTCCGGCTGCTGGTGCACGACGACGAGTTCGCCGAGCGGGTCCTCGGACTCCCCGCCGAACTGCCCCGCCTCGACGAACGCGCTCGCGAGGAGTTGGTCGCCGGGGCACTCCCGGGCGAGTTGCACCCTCCGGAGCGTGACGGCCGGATCATCGTGCTCACCTCGGGGACCACCGGGGCGCCCAAGGGTGCCCGGCGGCCCACACCCAGCGGTTTCGGCCCACTGGTGTCCATCATCGATCGCATCCCGCTGAACACCCGGGACCGGGTGATGATCACGGCACCGATCTTCCACACCTGGGGATTCGCCGCCCTCCAGGTCTGTTTCGCGCTACGGGCCACCATCGTGCTGCAGCGCCGCTTCGACCCGGCCGCCACGCTCGCCGCCCTGGTCCACCACCGGTGCGACGCGCTGTTCGCCGTACCGGTGATGCTGCAGCGGCTGCTGGAGGTGCCTGCGCCAGACCCGCGCCCGCCACTCAAGGTCGTCGCGGTCAGTGGTTCGGCGCTGCCCGGCGGGCTCGCCCCGAAGTTCATGGACGTCTACGGGGACGTCCTGTACAACCTCTACGGCTCCACCGAGGTCTCCTGGGCCTCCATCGCAGGTCCCCAGGAGCTGCGCGAGGCACCCACGACGGCTGGCCGGCCACCGCACGGGACCCGGCTGGAGATGCTCGACGACAACGGTCAGCCGGTGGCGAACGGACAGGTCGGGCGGATCTTCGTCGGCAACGAGATGCTCTTCGAGGGGTACACCTCCGGTGCCAACCGGGAGACCCGCGACGGGCTGCTCGACACCGGTGACCTCGGCCGACTCAACCCTGACGGGCTGCTCTTCGTCGACGGCCGAGCCGACGACATGATCGTCTCCGGTGGCGAGAACGTCTTCCCGTCCGAGGTGGAGGACCTGCTCGCCCAACTGCCACAGGTCCGCGAAGCGGCCGTGATCGGCGTGCCCGACACCGAGTACGGCCAGCGACTGTCCGCGTTCCTCGCCCTGCACCCGAACGAGACGCTCGACCCCGAGGCGGTACGCGAGTACGTCCGGCACTACCTGGCCCGATTCTCCGTGCCCCGGGACGTGATCTTCGTGAAGTACCTGCCCCGTAACGCCACCGGCAAGGTGCTCAGCCGAGAGCTACGCCGCTACTACGGCTGACCGCCCCGGAACCGTCGGCGAGGCCGGCGAGTTCCGGGGCGGTGACCGCACCCGTCAGTCGACCATCAGCGAAGGCCGCCAGTCCGGCTTGGCCCCGGCGAGGTCGAGGCGCTGGAACAGGCCCTTCGTGCCCTGCCCATCGAGCGTTCCGCGGTGTGCGTCGATCTCGACCGCCATCCCCTGCACGTCGAACACCTCCAGCGACTCACACCACTCCGGATCAGCGGCAGCGAAGAAGGACGCCTGATGACCGTCGACGGTCGTATTCGGCGGCCGGAAGAACTCCTTCCCCTGCAACTCGGCCCGGATCTTGTCGGTCATCTCGAAGTACGGGGAGAAGCCGACGTCCAGCGTCTTCGCCCGCTGCCTACCGGGATCCGCGGTGGAGGGTTCGGCGCTGTACGTGACGCCGGCGTACCACCGCCAGCCCTCCGGGGTCAGTGGCCCGTTGACGGTGGTGCTGATCATCCGCAGGTTCTGCGGCACCTCCATGACCTGGGCCGGCATCTGTACCCGCTCGGTCGTACTGAAGGTGAGTTTCTGCGCCACGTGCAGGGCGATCTCGCGGGCATCCTGGCCCGCCGCCCAGGGTGCGACATCGACCGCGGCCCAGCCGTCCGGGGCGTACCGCCAGCGGAGGGAGAGCCGGTCAGTGCCGTCGACGTCGTACTGGGTGAAGGTCGCCGCTGCGCCCCGCACATCGGGCGCAGGCGCCGTACTCACGGTGGGTGCCCGTTGGTCGATGCCCATGACCTGCGGCGCCTGCGGCGTCACCCCCTTCGGGTAGAGACTGGCCGAAACCCCTGCCCAGCTGGGGTTCGGCGAGTCGGCGGCATGCCCGATCAGGGCGACACCCGGGCCGCTCAGCAGCAGACCCGCCTGGTACTGCAGGCTGTCCAGGCCCGACGGCAGCCAACCGAACCGGACGTACTGAACGGCCGGGTCGACCGTCTCCAACGCCGCCGGGATCCGGGACGTGTCGGGCGACGGCACCTTCCCGGTGTACGGCTCCAGCGGAGCCAGGGCGCCGACCATCTCCAGCGCCGGCGTCGACGACCGGTCCGGTGCGACCAGGCCCGGCACCGTGACGGCGCCGACCGCCACCGCGACCACGGTCAGTGCGGCTCCCGCGCCCCGCACGTACCAGCGCTGCCGCCGCCCGGCGATCATCGCCCGTTCGATGTTCACAACGGCCGACGGCGTCTCGGCCGACTCGACCTCGGCGCGCATCAACCGCGCCACATCCATATCATCGATCATTGTCAACTCCCGTGGGCTAACACGTTGGTCGGCGCGCCACTCGCCGCGCCGGCCTGCATGGTGGTCGGCACGTCATTCCGGACGGGGGCGAGCAGTCCTCGCAGCGTCGCCAGCCCCTTGGCGGTCTGGCTCTTGACGGTGCCCGGCGCGCAGCCCAACGCCTGCGCCGTCTCCTCCACCGTCAGGTCCTGAAAGAACCGGAGCACCAGGACAGCCCGCTGCCGCGGCGCGACCTGGCGCAGCGCCGCCACCAGATCGAGCCGTTCCGTGGCATCCGGGGCGGTCGGTGCGGGCCGTTCCGGTAGCAGGTCGGTGAGCAGCACCCGAGCCCAGCCGCGTCGGCGCTCGTCGATCAACCGCCGCATCAACATCGTCCGGACCAGTGCGTTCAGGCTGTCGGCCCGCCGGGCCCGGGACCAGTTCCGGTACAGCTCGGTGAGCACCCGCTGCACGATGTCGTCGCCCTGATGCCAGTCACCGCACATCAGGTACGCCGTCCGGCGCCACTGCGGCAGACCAGCGCGAACGCACTCGGTGTACTCGGTGTCGGCCGCGGCCCGCTCGGCCAGTCTCCGGCTCAGCGGCATCCTCGGACCTGTCCTCCCACCGGCCAACAGCACGGTGATCGTCCGCACACCCGCATCTCCACTCCTCCCGTCGTCGTGCCTCCGACACCGCTAAGTCGTGGGTGGAGCAACGCCGGGTTGCCCCTCGGGGGCGACAACCTCACCAGACTGGCTCATCTCCCGCACGCACAGCCCCTCCACCCGATCGACCGGAACGCTCGACCAGGTCGGTGACGGTTGCCACGCCGTGTGGGGCGACAGCCTGAGGTGGTGGCAGATCGTGCACGGGTGCGGCTACGACGACCAGCTTCAGGGTGTCGTTCGGCGGCGCGGGCCGCCGGACGAGGGCATCGATCTACGTGATCTTGGACAACCTGCCCGCCCACCGGGCGCGCCACGATCCGGACGCGGGCGGCATCAGCCCGACCCACACCGCGGACGGTCGCGGGCGAGGCACCAACCCGCCGATAGGCGGACTCAGCTCGGGATCGTGATCCGGCTCTCGATCGCGGCGGCGGCGATGTCGGTGCGGTGCTGCGAGCCAGCCAGCTCCACCCCATCCACCAGCGCGTACGCGGCGTCCCGCGCGGAGGCCAGGTCGGGGCCGGTGGCCGTACCGCAGAGGACCCGGCCGCCAGCGGAGAGCAACGCGCCGTCGCTGGCCCGGCGGGCGGTGCCGGCGTGGATGATGCCCGGGCGGTCCGCGCCGGTGATGACGTCACCGGTGTGCGGCGCGGCCGGGTAACCCGGGGAGGCGAGCACCACGGTGACCGCGCTGCCGTCGCGCCAACGCAGCGGCGGATGCTCGGCCAACGTGCCGGTGGCCGCCGCGTGCAGCAGCCCACCCAGCGGGGTCTCCAGCAACGCGAGCACCACCTGGGTCTCCGGATCGCCGAAGCGCGCGTTGAACTCGATCACCCGAGGACCGGCGGCGGTGATCGCGAGCCCGACGTAGAGCAGGCCAGCGAACGGGGTGCCCCGATGGCGCAGCTCGGCCAGAGTGGGGTGGACCACGTCACGCATGACGTCGTCGACCAAGCCGGACGGGGCCCAGGCCAGCGGTGCGTACGCTCCCATGCCGCCGGTGTTCGGCCCGGTGTCGCCGTCGCCGAGCCGCTTGAAGTCCTGCGCCGGCAGCAGCGGCAGCGCCGCCACACCGTCGGTGACCACGAAGAGGCTGACCTCCGGGCCGTCGAGGAACTCCTCGACCACGACCCGCCCGCACTCGCGGGCATGAGCCAGCGCGGCGGACCGGTCGTCGGTCACCACCACGCCCTTGCCGGCGGCGAGGCCGTCGTCCTTCACCACGTACGGGGCGCCGAACTCGTCCAGCGCCCGCGCGGTGCTCTCCTCGTCCGTGCAGACGTACGCGCGGGCGGTCGGCACACCGGCGGCGGTCATCACGTCCTTGGCGAACGCCTTGGAACCCTCCAGCTGAGCGGCCTCACCAGAGGGGCCGAACACGGCGATCCCCTTGGCGCGTACCGCGTCGGCGACCCCGGCGACCAGCGGCGCCTCGGGCCCGATCACCACCAGGTCGGCAGAGGTCTCCACGGCCAGCGCCGCCACCGCGGCCGGATCGGTGGCGTTCACGGCCCGCAACTCGGCAAGGCCGGCGATCCCGGGGTTACCAGGCGCGGCAACGAGCGCCGAAACAGCCGGATCGCTTACCAACCCGAGCGCAAGAGCATGCTCCCGCCCGCCACCACCCACCAAAAGAACCCGCACGACCCCGCATCCTACTGTCCAAACCTCGGCCCAGTCCCGTCGGCCGTCGGTGATCAAGAGGTTTGCGTCGGCGGTCGAACCGTTTCTGACGGGAACCTCTTGATCACCTTCGGTGGGCGGCCGCGATCGCTTGTCGGACCGTGTGGGGTATGTAGTTGGGGTGGAGGGTGTCCTGCCAGGTGAAGCGGAGGATGGTCCAGCCCGCGTTGACCAGTCGGTTCTGGCGGCGGCGATCGGCGTAGGCCGCTTCCGGGGTGCCGTGCGCGTCTTGACCGTCTGCTTCGGCGATCAGCCTCGGGCCGCGCCAACCCAGGTCGCCAATACCGAGCAGATAGCCGTCATCGTCGCGCACTTCCAGCTGCAGCGTGTCCGGTGGCACCCGGCCGTCCACGCACCGCAGTCGGCTACGCGTCTCGAGCGGCGACTGCGCCCGCCCGTCCGCCTCAGCCAGACAAGCGCGAGCCACGACCGCGCCCCTGCGCCCCCGGATCAGATTCGGGATCGCCGCCAGTCGCGCTGGATCGATACGGCCCTGGTTCAGCGCCGAATCCAGGACTGAGACTGCTGGATAACGATCAACCCGGAGGATGACATCCGAGACGGTACGGAGCGGAGAGGTCGCGCTGATGCCCGCAACCTCGACGATGTCGACGGGAGCAACGGTCATCTGATGCACCGTCAGCCACGGCACCATGGCGCGCTGGGGCCGAGGTCGAACAACTGGCACCGAGACATGGACCTGCGAAGTCTGGCGAAGACCTGCAATGCCGTGCAGTTCCAGAGCAGTGTCCAGGACAGCGAAGGCCCCTGGGCCAAGGCTCACGACCGCAGCGCGGATCCGCGCCCGCCGACGCGTCGAATCACTCAGCTCCACGTCCGGGACGAAGCAACCGCGCAGAAGCCGTTGCCACCTGCCGGACCGGTGCAACTGTCTAACCTGGTCCCTGGTCAGGCCAGCACGCAATGCCTGGTCCAGGGTGACCAATCCGTCCTGCCCGGCAGCGATGTCGCGAAGAAGCTGGTGTGGTCCCACACCCACACCCTGCCCACCCGCCCCACCCCACCGAAGCCCCTGTGGACAACGCCCGCCCCCTGTGGATAACCCCACCCCCTTGCTTAGGTGATCAAGAGGTTTGCGTCAGGATTCCGCGCGGGATTGACGCAAACCTCTTGATCACCGGGGCAAATGGGTGGGTGGGTGGGTGGTGGGGTTAGGGGAGGAGGGGGTGGAGGACTACGTTTTCGTCTCGGCCTGGGCCTACGCCTACAACGCTGATCTTGGTGTTGCAGAGTTCCTCGACCCGGGCGATGTAGCGGCGGGCGTTCTCCGGCAGGTCCTCGGCGGTGCGGGCCTTGGTGATGTCCTCCCACCAGCCGTCGAGCTCCTCGTAGACGGGCTTGGCGTGGTGGAAGTCCGTCTGGCTCATCGGCATGTCGTCGACCCGGACACCGTTGATCTCGTAGCCCACGCAGATCGGCACCTTGGGCAGGCCGGTGAGTACGTCCAGCTTGGTGATGACCAGGTCGGTGACGCCGTTGAGGCGGCAGGCGTACCGGGCGACGACCGCGTCGAACCATCCGCACCGGCGCTCCCGGCCGGTGGTGGTGCCGTACTCCGCGCCGATCTTGCGCAGGTGCTCACCGCTGGCGTCGAACAGCTCCGTGGGGAACGGCCCCGCACCGACCCGGGTGGTGTACGCCTTGCTGACCGCGATCACCTTGTTGATCGCGGTCGGCGGGATGCCGGCGCCCACGCAGGCGCCACCGGCGGTCGGGTTGGACGAGGTCACGAAGGGGTACGTGCCGTGGTCCATGTCGAGCATGGTGGCCTGCGCGCCCTCCAGCAGCACCGTCTCGCCCCGGTCCAGGGCGTCCCAGAGCATCGCCCGGGTCTCCGCGATGTACGGCTTGAGCCGCTCCGCGTACTCCAGGTACTCCTCGACGGTCGCCTCAAGGTCGATCGCCTTGCGGTTGTAGACCTTGAACAGGATCTGGTTCTTCTCGCGCAGCGCGAGTTCCAGCTTCTTGCGCAGGATGCCCGGGTCGAGCAGGTCCTGGAGCCGGATGCCGATCCGAGCGACCTTGTCGCCGTACGCCGGGCCGATGCCCCGGCCGGTCGTGCCGATCCGGGACGAGCCGAGATAGCGCTCGATCACCCGGTCCAGCGCCCGGTGGTGCGGCATGATCAGGTGCGCGTCACCGGAGATCCGTAGCCGGGACACGTCGACGCCGCGCTCGGCCAGGCCGTCGATCTCGGCGAGCAGCACCTTCGGGTCGACCACCACACCGTTACCGATGACGATCATCGCGTCCGGCGAGAGCGCCCCGGAGGGCATCAGGTGCAGCGCGTACTTCTGGCCGTCTGGGGTGATCACCGTGTGGCCGGCGTTGTTGCCGCCGGAGTAGCGCACGACGTAGTCGACCCGCTCACCCAGCAGGTCGGTAACCTTGCCCTTGCCCTCGTCGCCCCACTGAGCGCCGATGAGCACGATCGCTGGCATCTTTTCCGCCTCCAGAAGGCTCGGGTGCCAGGTGGCGACCGGTTGGCGAGCCCGGGGTGTCAGGTTAACAAGTAGTGACGGCGTGGCCGGCAGGGGTCGCGTCGAGAGGCAGGAGGCTCCTTCCGTGTACGACGTGGTGCTGCTCACCCTCGGTTCGGAGCGCGACGCTCCCGGGGGCTGTGGCAGCGGCGGGGCCTGCTGTGGCGGCGCGACCGAGGCCCAGACCGACCCAACAGACCAGGCTGGCCCGACCGGCCAGACCGACACCGGCCAGACGACCCAGGCCGACGGTGACGCCGAGCGGTGCGCCACCGAGCGGCCACGGGTGCCGGTGCTTGCCTGCGCCGACGCGCTGATCGCCCGGGGCGCCCGAGTGGAGACGGTCACCGCCCGCTCCGACGCGGAGATCGACGCGGTGTTGGCCCGGCTCGACGGTCCCGCCCGCCCGGACGGCCTCACCTGGCCGGATCTGGACGGCAAGACCCGGCTCGTCGTCGCCACGGCCAGCGACGGGCAGTTGCGCGCCGTGCTGCGCCGGCTGGTCCGGCGGTACGCGCCAGCGCCGAGCCGCCGCCCGGCGGATCTGCCCGGCAACCGGACCCTGCCCGATCTGCCGCCGGTGGCCGTACTCCCGCTCGATCCGGCTCGTGGGGGCACCCACCGGGACCTGGCCGCGCAGCTCGGGTTGCCGCGTGATCCGGCGGCGGTGGCCGCCGCGGTGTTGGACGGCACGGCGCGCCGACTGGACCTGCTGCGCAACGACGGTGGCTCGGTGACCCTGGACGGCGCGCTGCTCGGCGCCGCCGACGACGCTGGCCGGCCACTGCACTGGCGGGCCCGGGTGGAGGTGGACGACACCATCCTCACCAACGGCGACGAACCGCTGCTGGCCTGCGCGGTCGGCAACGCCGGCGGGTACGCGACGCTCGACGACGTGACGCTGCTGACCGCGCCGGACCCGGCCGACGGCCAGATCGAGGTCGCGGTGGCCATTCCGGTGGTCGTCCGCTCGGCGTTGGGTCGCAAGCGGGTACGCCTCGAAGTTCGGCGGGCTCGCGGGCGGGCCGTGTCGGTGCTGCCCAGGGAGGGGAAGGTGCCGTACCTCGACGACGGTGTCGAGGGGGAGCTGACCCGGAAGCGTTCCTGGTGGATCGAGCCGGGTGCCTGGGCGGTCTGGTCGATCTGACCCCTGGGCTGCGCCGAGTGGGGCGGCCTCGGCTGCGCCGACAGCCCCTCGAGGGCGGATGGGGCCTATCCTCGCAGGAGGACTGGGGAGGGCCGTAATGGACGAGAACGCCGACCGGGCGCAGACGCCCGGCCAGCAGCCGGTGCCGGAGCGGGACGTTGAACCGCTCTGGCCACCGGATCCGGCCGACCGGGGCGCGGGTAACGCCGTACCGCCCTGGGCGGCGGTCGCCCACCAGCAGGGTGCGCCGTCGCCGGTATCGCATGGGCCGGTGACACCGCCGGTGGCCGCGCCGCCGACCGGCCGACCGCCGGTTCCCGGGCAACCCGGGGCCCCGGCCCAGCCGCCGCCTTCTCCGTCCGACTACCCGTCGCTCACCGGTGCCGTCCCGGCACCCGGGGGCTGGGACGGCAGCGGCCCGTCCGGCAACGTGTCGGGCTGGGCGCCGTCGCAGCCGAGTTGGCCACCGCCGGCCGCGCCAGCCGTCGCGTCGTCACCGCCCGCGCCACCGGCAACGGGCACGCCGCCCGCGCCACCGGCGGCCGGTGCTCCCGAGAGCGCCGGCGGCCCGGGTGGCACCGGGACCCCCGTCTCGCCGACGAACGCTGCGGCACCGAACACCGCCTCCGCGTCGACGGACCGCCAACCGGAGGCGGCACGCAGCGCAGCCGGCGCGACAGGCACCGTGGCCGGGGGTGATCAGGCGCAGGCACAGGCCGGCGATCGGGGTCAGACCCCCGTCCCACCGATCCCCCCGGGTGGCGTCGACCTGGACCTGCCGTTCACCCTGGACCGTCCCACCGCAGCCGCAATGCCCGCCGCCCGCCCGACCGGCGCGGGCCCCGCCTCGGCAGATTCCGCAACGGCCGGGCCGGCGCCTCAGGCTGGCGAGGACGGGGAGGACGGGTCTGCCGGCGGAGCAACGCGGCCGGCCAGCGAGTCGCCGTGGGCGCAGCCGCCGCAACGCCCGGCTGGGACACCCACACCGGCCCACGACGAGGCCACCACCGCGACGCCACCGCTCCCCGCCCCGCCCGGGCCGCAGCCGCCGCACGTCGGTCCCTCTCCGGCGCACTCCGGACCGTCGTTCAACCCGGTGATCCCCGGTCAAGCCGGCCCGGCGCACATCCCGCCTCCGCCAGACCTGACCCAGTTGAGCAATCTGCCGTCTCCCCAGCCGGCGCCCCCACCCCCGGGGCCGTTCCCACCGTCGCCGGGCTGGTACCCACCGCCGTGGCAGCAGGGCCCGGCCGGCGGCCCGCCTGGGCAGCCTTACCAGGAGGCCGAGGGCGTGACCCGGGTGCCCACCACCGGGTATCCGGATGCCACCGGATATCCGGACGCGAGCTGGACACCGGAGGCCCCAGCGGCACCGACCGCCGAGGACTTCAGCCGGCGCCGGCAGGTCCGGCCCGCCGATCCGGTGGCCACCACGGGTGTCCGGGCGGTGGTCAACAAGATGGGCCTGCTCCGGCTCGCGCCCGGTCGGCACGAGCAGGAGCGCAAGCGGGACATCGAGATGGTGCGCCGCAACTTCGGCGGGCTGCGGCAGGTGACCGTGGTCAACCCGAAGGGCGGAGCCGGTAAGACGGTGGCCATCCTGCTGCTCGCGATGACGTTCGGCCAGAAGCGCGGCGGCTACGTGCTGGCCTGGGACAACAACGAGACCCAGGGCACCCTCGGGATGCGCGCCCAGCAGGACTTCCACTCCCGCACGGTGCGGGACATGCTGCGTGACCTCGGCCAGTTCCAGGGCGCGCAGGGGCGGGTCGGTGACCTGTCGCAGTACGTCCGCTCGCAGGGCGAGGGGATGTTCGACGTGCTGGCCTCGGACGAGTCGGCCACCGGTGGCGAGATGCTGACCGCAGCCGCGTTCGCCGAGATCCGCGAGGTGGTCAGCCGGTTCTACAAGTTGATCTTCGTGGACACCGGCAACAACGTCCGGGCGCAGAACTGGCAGGCCTCAATGGACGCCACCGATCAGTTGGTGGTCACCATGTCGGCTCGTAACGACTCGGCGGAGACCGCCGCCCGGATGCTCGACCACCTGGAGCAGAGCGGCCGGCAACGGCTGGTCCGCCAGGCCGTGACGGTGGTGTCGATGCCGCCGTCCCGCAAGGAGATCGACCTGCCGGCCATCCAGGAGCACTTCGCGGCCCGCACCCGGGCGGTGCTGCTGGCCCCGTACGAGCGGCTCATCGACAGTGGCGAGCCGATCCGGTACGGCGGGCTCTCCTCGGCCACCCGCGACGCCTGGCTGAAGATCGCCGCAGCAGTCGCCGAAGGGCTGTAACCCGCCGACGGCCGGCCCCGAGTCGGGCCGGCCGTCGGAGCGGGGTCAGTTGCTCGCCAGCGCGTCCGCCGCTTCCGGGTCGCAGTCACGCAGGAACTGGGCGCAGCGGGCCGCCTCGTCGGCCTCGCCGATCTCGTCAGCAGCTCGGGACAGCACGTAGAGGCAGCGGAGGAAGCCCCGGTTGGGCTCGTGCGACCACGGCACCGGGCCGTGCCCCTTCCAACCGCTGCGGCGCAGCTGGTCAAGGCCACGGTGGTAGCCGGTGCGCGCGTAGGCGTACGCCGTCACCACCTGGCCCTGGGCGAACGCCCGGGCCGCGAGCTCGGCCCAGCCCGCACTGTAGGTCGGGAAGCCGGCCGCCACGCTGGCGAACGCCTCGTCGGTGCCGGCCTCGTCGGCGGCGGCCAGGGCGGCGTCGGCCTCGTCGTTCGCGGGCAGGCGGGTGGCCGGTGGCTCTGGCAAAAGGTTCTGCATCGCCCCATTCAACCCGTTGGACCGGGCGACACGCGAGCGGGTCGGCCGACGCGTTCGGCTGAACGGCTGAGGAGTTGGTCACGCCTGCGGCCTATGCCGCCGCCAGGTGTTTTCCACTACAACTAATGGTCCGGAGCCTCCCCAGGAACCGGTTATGCAGGAGCCCGGTGGCCTCGGTCACCGGGCTCCTGTCGGTTGCACCCGAGGCCCGAGGTTTCACCGGCCCCGGCGGACGGGCAGGATGGCCCGGTGCCGACCCCACCTCCAGCGGACGTCATCGAGCCGCAGCTGCACACCGACGAGATCCAGACCCGCGACGAGTTCGATCGGCAGTTGGCCACCGGCCGACTGACCGGGCTGACGGTGCAGGGCCTGCGCCTCGACCTGGCGCCGGTGCCCGACCTGACTGGCGTCGAGGTCGCCGGCACCCTCTTCGTGGGCTGCCGGTTCGCCTCCCGGGACGTCGGGGCCGACCTGGTCCGGCGTGGCGCGAACGTGGTGCCACCGTTCTCAGGGCTGCCGTACCCGACCCAGCCTGCGCACCTCTACACCCCGGAGGACCTGGCCGCCGGGTTCGCCGAGGGCGGGTTCACCGGGATGTACGACACCCGGGTGTACGACCACTACCGGGCACACGGGGGTGCGCTGCCGGACGTCAAGGAGGCGCTGGGTCAGCGGCTGCACGACCACGGCGTGGACAACGCGTTGGCCGACGCCACCCGGGTCTGGCTGGCCCGACACGGGCCGCAGTCGGTGGTGGGCATCATGGGTGGGCACGCGGTGCGGCGCGGCAGCCCGGCGTACCGGATGGCTGCCGTGCTCGGTTGGGAGCTGGCGCGGGCCGACCGGCTGGTGGTGACCGGCGGCGGTCCCGGGGTGATGGAGGCGGCGAACCTCGGCGCCTACCTGGCGGACCGCACGGCGGCCGAGTTGACCGAGGCGATCGACCTCCTGGCCACCGCGCCCGACTTCACCGACCACCACCGCTACACGGCCGCGGCGCTGGCGGTGCGACAGCGGTACGCGAGCGTGCCCCGGCAGCGCGGCGCCGACCTCGGTTGGGCACGGGCTGGTGGGCTGGCCATCCCGACCTGGCTGTACGGACACGAACCGGCGAACCTGTTCGCCGGGCGGATCGCCAAGTACTTCTCGAACGCGATCCGGGAGGACACCATCCTGCGACTCGCCCGGGGCGGCATCGTCTTCGCCCCCGGACGGGCGGGCACTGTGCAGGAGGTCTTCCAGGCGGCCACCAAGACGTACTACGGCACCGACGGCGCCAGCGGGGCGTACATCTTCCTGGACCGTGACTACTGGACCCGGGAGCTGCCGGTGGAGGCGTTGTTGCGTCCGCTGCTGGCCGCGTCCCCGTTCGGTGACCTGTCGTCGACGATCCACCTCACCGACGACGTACGCGAAGCCGTCCGGCTGCTGACGACCTGAGCAACGGCAACGGCCGGCTCCCCCGCAGGAGAGCCGGCCGTTGGTGGGACGTCGTTACTTGGTCATCGTGGTGCCGGTGGAGCGCAGGTGCTCGCACGCCTCGACGACCCGGGCGGCCAGGCCAGCCTCGGCGGCCTTGCCCCAGGCGCGCGGGTCGTACTGCTTCTTGTTGCCGACCTCACCGTCGATCTTCAGCACGCCGTCGTAGTTGCGGAGCATGTGGTCGGCGACGGGCCGGGTGAAGGCGTACTGGGTGTCGGTGTCGATGTTCATCTTCACCACGCCGTAGTCGAGCGCCTCGCGGATCTCGCTCAGCAGGGAGCCGGAGCCACCGTGGAAGACCAGGCTGAGCGGCTTGTCCTTGCCGTACTTGGCGCCGACCGCCTCCTGGATCTGGTTGAGGATCTCCGGACGCAGCTTGACGTTGCCCGGCTTGTAGACGCCGTGCACGTTGCCGAAGGTCAGCGCCGCCATGTAGCGGCCCTTCTCGCCGAGCCCGAGCGCCTCGACCATGGCCAGGCCGTCCTCGGTGGTGGTGTAGAGCTTGTCGTTGATGGCGTTCTCGACGCCGTCCTCCTCGCCACCGACGACGCCGACCTCGATCTCGAGGACGATCTTGGCCTTGGCGGCCTCGTCGAGCAGCTGCGCGGCAATCTGCAGGTTCTCCGCGACCGGCACGGCCGAGCCGTCCCACATGTGCGACTGGTACAGCGGCTCCTCGCCGCGCTTCACCCGCTCCTGCGAGATGGCCATCAGCGGACGGACGAACCCGTCCAGCTTGTCCTTCGGGCAGTGGTCGGTGTGCAGGGCGATGTTGACCGAGTACTTCTTGGCCACCTCGTGCGCGTACGCGGCGAACGCCACCGCGCCGGTGACCATGTCCTTGATCGAGGGGCCGGAGAGGTACTCGGCGCCACCGGTGGAGACCTGGATGATGCCGTCGCTCTCCGCGTCGGCAAAGCCCTTGAGCGCCGCGTTCAGCGTCTGCGAGGAGGTCACGTTGATCGCGGGGTACGCGTACCGGCCAGCCTTGGCGCGGTCCAGCATCTCCGCGTAGGCCTCGGGGGAAGCGATGGGCATGTGATGCGCTCCTTACTTACCACTCTCGGCCGTGCTGGCCGCTGTTGTTCATTTGTGCGCCGGACCGCGCTGTCCACCGCCCGGCAGTATCCCGCAGGTGCGGTGCGCCGGAAAAACCGACCCGGCTGCTGGCCAGGATCCCGTCACCGGTCATCCGGCACGATGACACTGATCAGCCAGGTGACCACAGTCATCACGATCGCTCCCCAGAACGCCGCCCAGAAACCGTCCACCTGGAACGGCAGGTCGAGCCCGCGGGCGATCCGGTCGGTGAGCAGGAACAGCAGAGCATTGACCACCAGTGCGAACAGACCCAGGGTCAGCAGGTAGAACACGCACCCGACGACTTTGATCACCGGCTTGAGCACCGCGTTGATCACGCCGAAGATCAGTGCCACCACGATCAGGGTGAGGACGGTGTTGCCACCCGAACGGCCGTGCACGTCGACCCCGGGCACGATCAGCGTGGTTATCCACAACGCGACCGCGGTGATCGCCAGTCGAATGAGAAAGCCCACGGCACCATCCTGGCATCGGGGCGCGTCGCCGAGGGCTGATTCCGCCCACTCCGCTTCCGGGCGCGGTGCCCGCCCAGCCCGTACGGTGGGTGGGAACCGTGCCCCGAGACCCCCGGGAGGGACGATGGGTCAGCCCGACGAGGAGTTCACCCCCGGCGACCACCTCGCCCCGGACGAGCGCGACCCCGAGGCCGACCCGGCCGACGCGGTCGAGCAGGCCGCGGTGGCCAGCCCGGCCGACACCGACAGCGAGCCGCACCGCGGCCTGGAGGTCGACGACTGGGACGCGATGGAGCAGGCCCGGGTGGTCAGCGTGGACGAGGACGACTACCGCTGACCCGTCGCAGGGTCGACTGCCCGTTGCGACAGAGGTGCGCAGCCGTTCGGGTAATTGGACAGATACCGATCCGGCAAACCCACCGGCCAACGACAGGGTTCGCTGCCCATCACCGGCACCCCCCCAACCTGATCGCCGGCATCGGCGGTCTGCTGCTCGTCGCCGGTGTGGGCGGCTACCTGCTCGCCCGACGCCGAACCGCCCGCTTCGTCCCCTGACTCACCGGACGCGGTTGACCTGCTCCGGGTGCTGCGCCACCCACTCCGCCAACCGATCCTCGCCCAGCGCGGCGAGGAACACCGGACCCTGCTTCGGGTCCAGCCGCAGCCGGGAAGAGTTGTCCGCCGCCGGGCCGACCGGGAGGCTGAGCCCCACCGGGTCGACGCTCTTGAGCTCGGGTAGCACCGCCACCAGCCTGGTCAGTGGCAGGCCGTCGTCGTCGACCGTCAGACCCTTGCCGGCCGCCGAGAGCAGCGCCGCGAGTCGGACCGGATTGGTCAGCACGTCCTGCGCGACCGCCCGCTGGATCAGCCCGGCGACGTAAACCTGGGCGTTACGGTCCCGGTCGAACGCGCCGTCGGGCAGGTACCGCCGTTGCCGCAGCAGGTCGACGGAGGCCGCTCCGTCGAGCCGCTGGCAGCCGGCCGGAAAGACTCGGCGGCTGTGCCAGGACCGAACCTCATTCGGTAGGCAGACGTCCACCCCGTCGACGGCCTCGGTGATCCGGCGCAACCCTGCGAAGGTCAACACCGCGCCAGCGTCGACGCGTACCCCGGTCAGGTCGGCGACCACCCGGCGGGTCAGGTCGTAGCCGGCGTCCAGGTCGGGCCGGGGCTCGGCGGCACCGGTGTAGAACGCGCTGTTGAGCTTGTCGATCCCCCGTCCAGGGATCGACACCTCCAGGTCGCGCGGCAACGAGATGAGATACGGCCGGCTACGGTCCGCCGGGATGTGCACCAGCAGGATGGAGTCCGCCAACCGGTACGGCGGTTCCTCGCCGAAGCCGTCCACGCCGACCAGCAGGACGTTCAGCGACCCGGTCGGTGAGCCAGCCGGTTGACCGGACAGCAACGGATCCTCGGCGGGCCGATCCGGGCGCAGCTGCGGCACGCCGACTCCCAGCGCGGCGATCAGGGCGAGCGTGACGCCGGCGGCCTGGAACCGCTGCCGACGGCGACGGCGGGCAGCGGCGAGCCGGTCGATCGCGGCCCGCAGCGGGCCGGTCGACGGGGTCAACGGCTCGTGCCGGACGAACGCGGCACGCAGGTCGTCCTCAATCATGTTCACGCCTCCACGTACTCGGCCCGGAGCGTGGCCAGGGCCCGGGAGATGGACGAACGTACGGTCCCGACGGCACAGTCGAGGATGTCGGCGATCTCGACATCGGGCAGGTCTTCGTAGTAGCGCAGCACCAGGGCGGCCCGCTGCCGACGCGGCAGCCGGGACAGCCAGGACCAGATCTGATCGCGCTCCACGGCCGACTGGGCGTGATCGGTGGGCGCCGGCAGCGTCGGGTCGGGCTCGGCGCGCAGCAGCACCCGGCGCACCCACGAGCCGCGCCGCCAGTCGACGTACTGGTTGGTGAGCATTCGGCGCACGTAGCGCTCGGGTGAGTCCGCCCGGGCGACGCGGCGCCAGTTGAGCTGGACTCGGACCATGGTCTCCTGGACCAGATCCTGAGCCTGGTGCGAATCACCGGTGAGCATCACCGCGTACCGCAGTAGCGGGGTCAGCCGCGTGTCCGCGAACTCCTCGTACGTCACTGCACCTCCAGGGGCTCCTGCCTGAGATGACGGGAGCGGACCAACCGAACATTGCGGTGATTCATGATCAACCTTTCGGTTCGTCTTACTCGTTGGGCGATTCTCGGGGCCACAGCCAGCCTTAAGGGTTCCTTAAGATCCACAGGCTCCACCTGAACCCCCAACTGGAGGAACTCCCCTCATGCTCACCCACTCCACCCGGCGCTGGCTCGCCGGACTGGGCGTAGCAGGCGCGTTCGTCGCAGCCTCCGCCACCCCGGCCGCCGCCGCCCCCGCCTCACCGGCAGAGAATCTCGACCTGTACGCCGACAACGTGATCGTCGCGCCCGGCGGCACCGAGAAGTGGGTCACCCTCTTCTCGCTCACCACGGAGCGGCAGCCCGCCGACTACACGATCAAGGTGGACCGGAGCAAGATCGACGGTTTCGCCAACGTCGAGACCAGCGGGGAGAACTGCACCGAGTCCGGTGCGATCCTGACGTGCAAGGTCGAGGACCAGGACGACGACGGCTCGTACCTGAACCTCGTCTCCCTCATCGTTCGCGCAAAGGCGGGCGCCAAGCCCGATCAGAAGGGCGAGCTGAGTTTCACGGTCACGCCGGACGGCAAGTCCGGATCCGCCTCCTACAGCTCGACCGTCGAAATCGGCGAGGGTGTCGACCTCGCCACCAACGAGTCCCTGGAGCTCAAAGGCGCGCCCGGCGCCACGCTGAAGGCCCCGTTCCAGGTGACGAACCGGGGCGAGGTGCCCGCGGAGGACGTCGTTCTCTACGTCGTCGGCGCGGACGGTCTTCAGCCGTCGAAGCGCTACGAGAACTGCGAGTACACCGACGGCCCGCTGCACGACTTCGCGTTCGCCTGCCACTTGGACACCACCATCGGCGAGAACAGTAGCTTCCGCCTCGACGACAGCTTCGGTTTCACCGTGCCCGCCGACACCTGGGCGCCGAACACCTTCGGCGGGTTCTCCACCTGGTTCACGCCTGCCGACTGGGACGAGTACAGGTCCGAGGCCGAACTCCCGGCCAAGCTCGGGCCGAACGGCACCGAGGGTGAGCTGAAGCTCGAGCCGGTCATGAACCTGCGCTCCCGGCAGACCGACATCAACCCGTTGGACAACTCGACCTGGATCGACCTTCAGGTGACCGGCGACCATCGGGCCGATGTGGCAGCGCGCGGCGCGACGGTGACCGGTGACGTCGGCGCTACCGTCGCGCTCACGGTCGGCTGGGTCAACAACGGGCCGGCGGCCGTCAACACGGGTGGCAGCGAGTCGCCCTGGATCGGCACCACCGTCACGCTGCCGAAGGGCGTCACCGCCGTCCGCGCTCCGGAGGACTGCTTCGACTCCGAGGACGACGGGTGGGAGCCGGGCAAGCCCGGCGCCCGGGTCTACCAGTGCCCCGTGCCCGGCGTGATCAAAAAGGGCGAGAAGGTCGACTACGAGTTCCAGCTGCGGATCGACCAGGCCGGCGGCCAGGCCGGTGAGGTCAAGCTACGCACCGGGCACGAGGAGACCGAGATCAAGGACCTGAACCCAGCCAACGACACCGCCAAGATCCTGGTGAACGCTGCCGGTGACACCGGCGGCAACGGCGGCACGGGCGGCAACGGCGGCACGGGCGGTAACGGCGCCGGTGACGGCGGCGGCCTGCCGGTCACCGGTCAGTCCACCGGCCTGATCGCCGGCCTCGGCGCGCTGCTGCTCGCCGCGGGCGTCGGCGGCTACCTGGTGGCCAAGCGCCGCCGGACCCGCTTCGTCGCCTGATCCACCCCGCACCACCGGTGCCCCGCCGACCACCCGGTCGGCGGGGCACCGTCGTTCTGCCCCACTACGCGGCCGAGTGGTGAGGGTCCGGTCCGGCGCGGCAGGGGACCACGGCTTCGGTACCCTTTGTGGCCGTGGACACAGCTGAGAAGACCCGCGCTCTCGTGGAGAGCGTCGCCCTGAACCCGCTCGATCCCAAGGATCTGTTGCAGACCTTCGGCCTGATCGGCGTGTGGGTGATCCTCTTCGCCGAGACCGGCCTGCTGGTGGGCTTCTTCTTCCCTGGTGATTCGCTGCTGTTCCTCGCCGGTGTGGCCTCGTCGCCGGTGGCGGACGCGATCTTCGGCGACGGCACTCGCCTCTCCCTGGCTGGCCTGCTGATCGGCGGGCCGATCTGCGCGATCGTCGGTGCCCAGCTGGGGCACTGGCTCGGCGCCCGGTACGGCCGGCCCATGTTCGAGCGGCCGAACTCCCGGCTCTTCAAGAAGGAGTACGTGGAGAAGGCCGAGTACTACTTCGACAAGTTCGGCCCGGCGAAGGCCGTGGTGCTGGCGCGCTTCATTCCGATCGTCCGGACGTTCCTCAACCCGGTCGCCGGCGCGCTCGGCATGCCAGCCCGGAAGTTCCTGCTCTGGAACGTCGTCGGAGCGGTGCTCTGGGTGGACGGCATCCTGCTGATCGGCTACCTGCTGGCCGAGCAGATCTATGACGCCATCGGCGACAAGATCGACCACTACATCCTGCCGGTGGTGGCCCTGATCATCGTGATCTCGGTGCTGCCGATCTTCTTCGAGTTCCTCCGCGACCGGCGGGCTCGTAAGCGCGGCGAAGCGGTCGCGGTGGTCGCGGCGGCCAGCGCCGCTGGCGCGGTGGAAGCGGCCCGCGAGGCGTTCGACCACGACAAGCACCAGCACGGCCGCCACCGCCCGGAGCACGGCCAGGACCGCTGAAGCGACGTACGACGACGGCCGGCCCCCTGGTGAGGGGGTCGGCCGTCGGCATGTCGAACCCGGCCTCCGGCGGTGCGGCCGGGGACGAGCAGGTGTTACCCACCGGTGGCGCCACCCCTGGCTCGCCACCGGACGTCGTCCCGGCGCGGGACGACGTGCAGTGCCTAGGTCAGCGAGCCTTCTTGGTGGCCCGCTTACGCGGCGGGGTCAGCAGGTCGGCGATCGTCGCGATCGCACTCGGGACCAGGCTGTAGTACGCCCAGACACCGCGCTTCTCCCGCTGCAGCAAGCCAGCCTCGGTGAGGATGCGCAGGTGATGACTGACCGTCGGCTGAGAGAGGCCGAGCGGCGCCGTCAGGTCACAGACGCACGCCTCGCCCTCGGGGGCCGACTGGATCAGGCTGAGCAGCCGCAGCCGAGCAGGATCCGCAAGGGCCTTGAGGACCCCGGCAAGACGCTCGGCATCGGCACGTTCGATCGGCTCGCCGTTAAGCGGCGAGATCTGAGGCATAGTCATTTCGGCCAACGCAGTTCCCACGTATTCCATCCTTCCACCAGCAGCATCGATCCGCCTGCATATCAGCAGATCCGAATCGGCAGACTTTTACGCCACAAGGCCGAGGTCAGCCAACGTATAGGCCGCCCGGTAAGGCAATCCGGCGGCTCGCACCGCGTCGCCGGCGCCTCGATCAACAATAACCGCCACGCCCACGACTTCCGCCCCGGCCTCTCGAAGCGCCTCGACAGCGGTCAACACACTTCCGCCCGTCGTGGACGTATCCTCCACCGCCAACACCCGGCGGCCGGCCACCTCCGGTCCCTCGATCCGCCGCTGCAGACCGTGCGCCTTGCCCGCCTTGCGCACCACAAAGGCGTCCAGGGCACGGCCGGTCGGAGCGGCGGCGTGCAACATCGAGAGCGCGACAGGGTCCGCGCCCAGGGTGAGGCCCCCGACAGCGGCGTACTCCCAGTCGGCGGTGAGGTCCAGCAACACCCGGCCGACCAAAGGAGCGGCCTGGTGATGGAGCGTGACGCGCCGCAGATCCACGTACCAATCTGCCTCACGCCCCGAGGAGAGCACGACCCGTCCGTGGACCACAGCCAGGTCGGTAATGAATTTACGCAGGTCGTCGTGGTCCCCCATGGCGATAGAGGTTACTGCGCAAGTCTGAACGCCGTGTGTGGGGTCCACCCTGATCAGCCCAGCGAGGGACCGATGGTTGGCGATGTTCGACTACGCTGAGCGACCAGCCCGATAGCGGCGCGCCAACGCCGTACCAACGGCCTCCGGCAACCGGCGGGCCTGTCGGGGCTCAGCGCTCGTCGCGACCGATCCGGCCGCGGGTGTCCCGCGCGACCGCCTGGAGCAGCCGCCGGGGCGCATGCCGCATGCCGGCGACGACCACCTTGTACTTCCATGCCGGGACGCTGACCATCTTGCCTTTTCCCAGGTCACGCAGGGCCTCGTCGACCACATCCTCGGCCCGCAGCCACAGCCACTCGGGCGTCTTGGACATGTTGATGCCGGCCCGCTGATGGAACTCCGTGCGGGTGTAGCCGGGACAGAGGGCCATCACCCGGACACCGAACGGCCGCGCCGACAGACCAACAGACTCGCTGAAGTTGGTGACCCACGCCTTGCTGGCCGAGTACGTCGATCCGGGCATCGCCGTGCCGAACCCGGCGACCGAAGAGACATTTATCACTGCCCCATCCCGCCTTTCGGTCATCGGTCGCAGCGCCGCCAGGGTCAGTCGCATGACGGCGTGCACGTTGAGGCGCAGCAGGCGCGCCTCATCCTCGGCGGTGGAGCGCAGGAACGGCTTGTTCAGGCTGATCCCGGCGTTGTTGACCAGCAGGTGCACCGGGCTTCCGTCGGTGAGTCGCTGCTCCACCACGGCGCAGCCGTCGTCGGTGGACAGATCCGCCGGGATCGTCTCCACCTCGCGGCCGTAGGTGGAACCCAACTCGCCTGCCATCTCGGTCAGCCGGGCCGCATCGCGGGCCACCAGCACCAACTGCCAACCGTCGGCGGCCAGCCGCCGGGTGAAAGCCGCGCCGATGCCTGCGGTGGCTCCGGTGATGAGGGCTCGGCGCTCGGCAGTCGTGGGGTCGAGCGGCACGGGGCGGTCCTCACCTGGGCGGGTACGGGGGCGCTGGCGGCGCCGGCGGGGGCTGGTGCGGGGCGGGCGTGAACGCGGGTGGTGCGGATGGCATGGTCGGCGCGGTCGACCGGCGGTGACCGAACCACGCGTTGGCCGCCGGCAGGGCCAGCAGCGTAGCTACTACAAGGTAACCGAGCCCCTGCCCGACGGAAAGCCCGGCGTTGAGCGGGATCCACCACGACGGGTACGCGTCACCGATCAGGCCCAGCAACTCGGCGAGAGACTGCTCGTCAGCGCCCAGTTGCAGTGGCGCGGCCCGTTCACCGACGAGCACCGCGACGCTGCAGCAACCGCCGAGCAGGCCGAGCCCGCTGACCACCCAGGTGGCCACCCGGGCACCGTTGCGACGGGCCCGCAGCCCGAGGGCCAGGCCGGCGAGCACCGGCGCGGAGAGCGCAGCCACCACCGCCGACAGCACGGCGGACGCACGCAGCAGGGTCACCACGTCGTCGATCTGCTCCGGGCTCGCTGAGGTGTCGCGGGCGGCGGAGCGGAACGCGTCGACCGTCCCGCCCAGCACCACCAGGTCGACCACGGCGTACGCGAGCGCACCGACCGCCATCACCACCAGCACGGACGCGGCCGACAGGACGACGGCGGGCCGGCGGGCCGGTGCCGATTCTGGGTTCGACACGACGAATCCCTCCGGTAGGCGTCGGGTTGCAACCTACTCGGAGGGATCGTCGGCGTCGTGCTTATCGAGCGGTCAACTCGTCGACGGCGGGGTCGGCCCGGGCCGGTCCGCGGGCGGCGTGTCGTCCGGCCGGTTCGTGGCCGGTGGCGGCGGGTAGCTCGGCTCCCCACTCGACGGATAGCCAGGCTCAGCGGGCGCCGGCGGGTAGCCCGGCTCAGCGGGCGCCGGCGGGTAGCCCGGCTGACCCGGGGCCTGCGGGTGTCCCGGGTAGCTGGCGCCCGGGGTCGGCGGCTCCCAGGCCGCGGTCGCCTTGCGGAAGAACGGGTTGGCCTTCGGCAGGGCCAGCAGGATCAGCGCCGTGATCAACGCGATCAGGCTGATCACGCCCAGCAGGATGCTTACCGGGTTGACCCAGGAGGGCAGAGCCTCCTCCAGTCGGCGCTGGACCTCCTCGGCGCTCGGCCCGTTGCCGCCCGTCTCCCCACCGGTGGTCATGCCGCCGGCAGCCCCGCTGAGCAGGCCGCCACCCACGCAGCAGACCATGATGCCGCCAACGATCCAGGTGGTGATCCGGGCGCCGTTGCGGCCCTGGTTGTTGAACAGGGCCAGGACGGCGAGCACGATCGCGAGCACCAGCAGCAGCACGCTGCTGGCGAGGCCGATGGCGAAGAAGACGTCCGCCACCTGGTCGGCGTTGTCAACGGTGCTGCCGGCGTACGCGTCGCGGATCGCGTCACGCGTCTTGCCGATGGTGCTGAGCGTGATGATCAGGCTGATCACCTGGCACGCCAGGAACAGGAAGAGCAGGTAGCTGGAAATCGACACAATGGACGGCCGCTGGCGAGCCGGCGTGTTCTGGGAATCGACCACGATTCTCCTTCCCTAAGAGCGCGGCCCACACCGTATCGACAACCTGCCACTTCGGCACACCGTGACGAGCCCGGCACGCCCACCCGATCCGGGCTCAGCGCTCCCCGGACGTGGGGCGGATCGCCAGGTCAGCGCTGTCGAGCAGGTCGCCACGGGCCACCCGCCAGCCCTCCTCGCCGTA
Source organism: Micromonospora parathelypteridis (assembly GCF_014201145.1). NCBI lineage: Bacteria > Bacillati > Actinomycetota > Actinomycetes > Micromonosporales > Micromonosporaceae > Micromonospora > Micromonospora parathelypteridis. Next base: position 3,334,727 of record NZ_JACHDP010000001.1, on the reverse strand, counting down.
CGCCTCGAAGGAGAGCCACGCGGTGCCACCGGACTGGTAGTCGTGGTAGCGCACGGTGCCGGCCGACGGCAGCCCGGTCTCGCCGGTGGCGGTGTAGCGCGCCTGCCCGGTCTCGGCCCAGGTGTAGCGCAGCCCACCGAGGTCGATGGTCGGGGCGCCGGGGGTGACGGTCGCGCCCGGCTCGGCCGTCCAGAGCACCAGTTCCAGTTCGGGGCCGTCTTCCACCGAGAGCCGGTGGCGGGTGCCGGAGCCGTCGTCGAGCAGGTGCTGCACCCAGCTCCAGTCCCCCTCGACCAGGCGGATGATGCCGCTCACCGCGTACTCCCGCTCGCGGATCCGGACGCGGTCGCCGAGGTTCAGGCGGAGAGGGCCGCCGCGCGGCGAGCTCGCCGCACGGGCGTCCGACGACTGCCCGGTCGTCGCCCGCCGCCGGGCCCGCACGACCACCACGACCACGACCACCACGAGTACGGCAAGCGCCACCACCAGGTACGTCACTGACCCGCCCACCCGACCATCCCCCCAGGTACGTCGGCGCAGACGGTAACAATCTTCGGCACCCGCAGGACCCGTACCGTGACCGACAGCTCAGCTACCGACGGCCGCCGTGGTGTCGCCTGCTGTGCGCGATCGCATCGTGGGCGGCCGGGTGGGTGCCGGGTCGCCCGGGTCAGCGAGTTGATCAAGCGGCGGTGAGTCGTTGGTTGGCGTAGTTGCCGAGGGTTTCGCGGTCCATCACGCAGCCGACGAAGGTGGTGAACTCGCTCGGGTCGTCCCGCAGGGACGTCCAAGCCGCCCGTGCCGCCGCCGGGTCGATCCGTTCCAGCAGTGTCGCCGCGTACGCGCGGCCGGCGGGTGTGCCGTCGGCCAGCACCCGGTCGAGTTGCTGGCGCACCTCCGCGGGGTGGTCGTCGAGGGCGGCCGCTAACCGCTCGTACGCCTCGGTCACCGGCAGAGTCGTGCCAGCGATGCCAACCCCACCGAAAGCGAGCGTGTCAGCCGTCACCAACGTGTCGACGGCCGCACCAAGTTCCCGCTCCCACTTCTTCCCGATACCGAACATGCCCCAACTCTTTCCCCGCCCGACCCACTTCGACCCCACTGATCATGAAGTTATTGTCCCGACACGCCGAGCTGCCGGGCAATAACTTCATGATCAGCGTCGATGGGTGCGGGTTCGATGGGTGGGCTCAGGCCGGGGTTACCTTTAGGGTGTTGGTATCGGGGGATTGGTCTACTTTTACTGTTTCGCCGTCGCGGATCTGGCCGGACAGGAGAGCCTTGGCCAACTGGTCTCCGATTGCCGTCTGGACCAGGCGGCGTAGCGGGCGGGCACCGTAGATCGGGTCGTAGCCGTGCTCGGCCAGCCAGCCACGCGCGGCATCGGTGATCTCCAGGCCCAGCCTGCGGTCGGCCAACCGCCGCCGCATCCGGTCCAGCTGGATGTCGACGATGGAACGCAGATCGTCGCCCCGCAGCGAGGCGAAGACCACGATGTCGTCCAGCCGGTTGAGGAACTCCGGCTTGAAGTGCGACCGGACCACGGCGAGAACGCCCTCCCGACGCTGCTCGTCGGCCAGCGTCAGGTCACCGATCACCGACGACCCGAGGTTGGACGTGAGGATCAGGATCGCGTTCCGGAAATCCACCGTACGGCCCTGGCCGTCGGTGAGCCGGCCGTCGTCGAGCACCTGGAGCAGCACGTCGAAGACGTCCGGGTGCGCCTTCTCGACCTCGTCCAACAGGATCACCGAGTACGGCCGGCGACGCACCGCCTCGGTGAGCTGACCACCCTCGGTGTAGCCGACGTAACCGGGCGGGGCACCCACCAGGCGAGCGACCGAGTGCTTCTCGCCGTACTCGCTCATGTCGATGCGGACCATCGCCCGCTCGTCGTCGAAGAGAAACTCGGCGAGGGCCTTGGCCAGCTCCGTCTTGCCGACACCGGTGGGGCCGAGGAAGAGGAAGCTGCCGGTCGGGCGATCCGGGTCGGCGATACCGGCCCGGGCACGGCGTACCGCGTCGGAGACCGCGCCGACCGCCTCGGCCTGGCCGACCACCCGACCGCCCAGCGACTCCTCCATCCGCAGCAGCTTGGCCGTCTCGCCCTCGAGGAGGCGGCCGGCGGGGATGCCGGTCCAGGAGGCGACCACCGCGGCGATGTCATCGGCGCCGACCTCCTCCTTGAGCATCGCGCCATCGGCCTGGAGCTGGGCCAGCTCCTCCTCGGCCTGCTTCAGCTCGACCCGCAGGGCGGGGATCCGGCCGTACCGCAGCTCGGCGGCGCGCTCCAACTCCCCGTCGCGCTCGGCCCGTTCGGCCTCACCGCCGAGGCGCTCCAACTCCTCCTTGGCGGTGGAGAGCTTGGTGATGTGGCTCTTCTCGGTCTGCCAGCGCTCGGAGAGCACGGTGAGCTGCTCGTGCTTGTCGGCCAACTCCTTACGAAGCCGCTCCAACCGCTCGGCGGAGGCGGCGTCTGGCTCCTTGGCCAGCGCCATCTCCTCGATCTCCAGCCGACGAACCGCCCGCTCGATCTCGTCCACCTCGACCGGGCGGGAGTCGATCTCCATCCGGAGCCGGGACGCGGACTCGTCGACCAGGTCGATCGCCTTGTCCGGGAGGAACCGGTCGGTGATGTAGCGGTCCGACAGTGTCGCGGCGGCGACCAGCGCGGCGTCGGTGATCCGTACGCCGTGGTGCACCTCGTAGCGCTCCTTGAGCCCACGCAGGATGCCGATGGTGTCCTCGATCGTCGGCTCGCCGACCAGCACCGGCTGGAAACGACGCTCCAGCGCCGGGTCCTTCTCGATATGCTCGCGGTACTCGTCCAGCGTGGTGGCGCCCACCATCCGCAGTTCACCACGGGCCAGCATCGGCTTGAGCATGTTGCCGGCGTCCATCGAGCCCTCGCCCTTGCCGGCGCCGACGACGGTGTGCAGCTCGTCGAGGAACGTGATGACCTGCCCGTTGGAGTTCTTGATCTCCTCCAGTACGGACTTCAACCGCTCCTCGAACTGGCCGCGGTACTGCGCGCCGGCGACCATCGCGCCGAGATCCAGCGAGATCAGCTTCTTGTCGCGCAGCGACTCGGGCACATCGCCGGTAACGATCCGCTGGGCCAGACCCTCGACGATCGCGGTCTTCCCGACGCCGGGCTCGCCGATCAGCACCGGGTTGTTCTTGGTGCGTCGGGAGAGCACCTGGATGACGCGGCGGATCTCCGAGTCGCGGCCGATGACCGGGTCGATCTTGCCGTCCCGGGCGCTGGCGGTGAGGTCGACGCCGTACTTGGTCAGGGCCTGATAGGTCTGCTCCGGGTCGGCGGTGGTGACCCGGCGGTCCCCACCGCGGACGGTCGGGAAGGCGGCGACCAGGGCCTCCTCGGTGGCACCGGCCGTCTTCAGCGCCCCGGACACCGCGCCGCCCACCCGGGCGAGGCCGGCGAGCAGGTGCTCGGTGGAGGTGTACTCGTCGCCCAACGGCCGGGCGATCTGCTCGGCGGCGCCGATGGCGTTGACGAACTCCCGGGCCAACGTCGGCTCGGCGATGCTCGAACCTCGGGCGGCCGGCAGGGCGTCGACCGCGCGCTGGGCGGCCCGGCGCAGCTCGACGGGGTCGGCCCCGACGGCGCGCAGCAGACCGGTGGCGGTCGAGCCATCGGTGTCCAGGAGGGACAGCATCAGGTGCCAGGGCTCCACGGTGGCGTGACCACGCTGGTTGGCCAGCGCGACAGCGCCCGTGATGGTTTCGCGGCTCTTGGTGGTGAGTTTTTCGGTGTTCATGGGCTCCCCCGGATCGGCGTTGTCCATTGGGTTGGACACAACCAGAGTTGAGCGTATTCCGCTCAACCTTAGCGCTGTGACACCCGTCACCCCCGGTGGCGCCACCGCCAGTCGAACTCCCCGGCCGCCGGCGGCGGGCCGGGCAGCGGGTCCGCGCCCGGCACCGTCGACAGGCCCGCCAGCAGCACCGCGAGCTGGCGACGGCGCAACTCCCCGGTCCGCTTCGAATCAGGTACGCGCACCGCGGCGCACGACTCCAGCAACAGCCCCAGATCCTGGACGACCGCGTCGGGGCGCAGCCGCCCGCTGACCCGGGCCCGGTCGAACAGGGCGGTCGCCAACTCGTTGGCGCGCATCGCGTCCCGGCCCATCTCCTCGGTCGGCGTGAACGTGCCGGCCAGGTGGACGGTGAGCGAGTGCACGTCGGCGTCGACCACCCCGCCCAGGAAGCCGGTGAACGCGGCCCAGTCGTCCGGCTCGGCGAGGGCCGACTCGGCCTCGGCGATGTACCGACGCAGCCCGTCATGGCAGAGCTGGCGCAGCAGGTCCTCCTTGCCCGCGTACCGCCGGTAGAGCGCGCTGATGCCGACGCCCGCGCGTTCGGCGACGGCCGCGATCGGCGCCTTCGGGTCGTCGAGGAAGACCGCGCGGGCGGCTTCGAGGATGACCTCGTCGTTGCGGGCGGCCTGGGCGCGGCGGCCGGCCAGCGTCCTGCCGGGAGTCGTTGACATGACTTCAGTCTACCAGTGGAACGGATCATTCCGGTCTGCTACTGTGATTGCAGAACGAAACATTCCGTTCCGAAGGAGTTCGAGATGACCAGCACCGCGATCCGCCCGTTCCGCGTCGAGATTCCGCAGATCGCCCTCGACGACCTCGCCGCCCGGCTGGGCCGCACGAGCTGGCCCGCCGAACTGCCCGACACCGGCGACGCCTACGGGATGAGCACCGACCGGGTGCGCGCCCTCGCCGAGCGGTGGCGCGAGGGGTTCGACTGGCGGGCCGTCGAGGCCCAGTTGAACGCCCACCCGCAGTTCGTCACCGAGATCGACGGCGAGCAGATCCACTTCCTGCACGTCCGGTCGTCCCGGCCGGACGCCACCCCGCTGGTGCTCACCCACGGCTGGCCCGGCTCGGTCCTGGAATACCTGGACCTGATCGCCCCGCTCACCGAGCCGACCGACCCGGCCGCGCCGGCCTTCCACGTGGTCATCCCGTCACTGCCCGGCTTCGGGTTCTCCGGCCCGACCCGCAGCGCCGGCTGGAACCGGCACCGGACGGCCCGCGCCTGGGCCGAGCTGATGAACCGACTGGGGTACGACAGCTACGGCGCGATCGGCAACGACGCCGGCTCGATGATCGCGCCCGAGTTGGGCCGGATCGACTCGGAGCACGTGCTCGGCGTGCACGTCACCCAGCTCTTCTCGTTCCCCTCGGGTGACCCGGCCGAGTTCGCCGACCTGTCCGAGGCGGATCAGGCGGCGCTCAAGCACCTGCAGTGGTTCTACGAGAACAAGTTCTCCTTCAACCAGGTGCACAGCCAGCAGCCGCAGACCCTGGCGTTCGCGCTGGCCGACTCCCCGGTCGGGCTGCTCGCCTGGAACGCCCAACTCTTCGACGAGGGCCTGGACACCGACTTCATCCTGGCCAACGTGGCGCTCTACTGGTTCACCGGGACGGCCGCCTCGGCGATCCGGTTCTACTGGGAGGACGCGCACGCCGAGCAGGCACCGACCACGCCGACCACCGCGCCGACCGCGCTGGCCATGTTCCCCGGCGACTTCCAGTCCATCCGCCGCTTCGCCGACCGCGACCACGCGAACATCGTCCGGTGGACGGCCTACTCGACGGACGTCGAGGGCCGCGGTGACGTCGGCGGACACTACGCCGCCCACCAGGCCACCGACGTGCTGGTCACCGACATCCGCGAGTTCTTCGCCAGTCTGCGCTGACGCAGGCTCATGATCGAGACGACATCACCGATGTTGCGGCATCCATCGCCCTGGATGCCGCAACATCGGCGACATGGCGAGGACCAATGCTGGACGAGGCCAACCAGAGGGGCGCTTCCATCCAAGATCTAGCCTTCGTTCAGCAAGCGGTAACCTTGATGAGTGCGAGTACGCGTTGAACAGACTGCCTTGCCGGGCATCGGAGTGCGTCACGATCTGGTGACGGAGTCCGGACGCCGTCTGGGCGTCGTCTCCCATCGCAACGGCCGCCGTGATCTCGTCCTCTACGACCCCGACGATCCCGACGCCTGCCAGGCCGACATTCCGCTGACCGACGACGAGGCCGAGGCTCTGGCCGACATCCTCGGCGCGTCGCTGATGCTCGGCCAACTCTCCGGGCTTCGCGAGCAGGCCGCCGGTCTGCTCACCGAGCAGATCGCCATCACGGCCGGGTCCCCGTACGTCAACCGGAAGCTCGGCGACACCAAGGCGCGTACCCGCACCAGCGCCTCCATCGTGGCGGTGCTGCGCGAAGGCGAAGTGATCGTTTCGCCACTCCCCTCCTTCCGCTTCGCGGCCGGCGATGTGGTGGTCGTCGTCGGGACCCGACGGGGTCTCGACGGCGTGTCCGCCATCCTCGCCGACAGTGACCCGGACGGCTGAGGCGGATGCACGATTCCACCACTCTGCTCGTCGAAGTCGGCGCGCTGCTGCTGCTGCTTGGTGTCCTCGGCCGGCTCAGCCGCCGGGTAGGCCTCTCACCCATCCCTCTCTACCTGCTCGCCGGGCTGGCGTTCGGGCACGGCGGGTTGCTTCCGCTCGCCGCCAGCGAGGAGTTCTTCGCGGTCGGCGCCGAGATCGGCGTCATCCTGCTGCTGGTGATGCTCGGCCTGGAATACTCCGCCAACGAGTTGGTCGGCAACCTCCGCTCGGCGGCCCCGGCGGGGCTCATCGACGGCGTCTTCAACGCGCTGCCCGGCGCGGCGTTCGCCCTGCTGCTCGGCTGGGACTGGGTGGCCGCCCTGGTGCTCGGCGGCATCACCTGGGTCTCCTCCTCCGGCGTGATCGCCAAGGTCCTCGCCGACCTGGGACGACTCGGTAACCGGGAAACCCCGGTGATCCTCTCGGTCCTGGTGATCGAGGACCTGGCGATGGCGCTCTACCTGCCGCTGGTCACCGCCGTGTTGGCCGGCACCGGCCTGCTCGGCGGCGGCATCGCACTCGCCGTCGCGGTGGGCACGGTGCTGCTCGTGCTGGTGGTCGCCATCCGCTACGGCCACCTCATCTCGTCCGCCCTGTCGGCGAAGGATCCGGAGGCGCTGCTGCTCGGCGTACTGGGTCTGACCCTGCTGATCGCCGGACTCGCGGCGAAGCTGCAGGTGTCGGCGGCGGTCGGCGCGTTCCTGGTCGGCATCGCGCTCTCCGGTCCGGTGGCACACCACGCGACCGAGTTGCTCTCGCCGCTACGGGACCTGTTCGCCGCGGTCTTCTTCGTCTTCTTCGGGCTCGTCACGGATCCACGGGACATCCCACCGGTGCTGCTGCCGGCGCTCGCCCTGGCCCTGGTCACCATGGCGACGAAGACGCTCACCGGCTACCTCGCGGCCCGTCGGGTCGGCATCGCGGAACCCGGTCGGTGGCGGGCCGGCCTGGCACTCGTACCCCGAGGAGAGTTCTCCATCGTCATCGCCGGCCTCGCGGTGGCCGCCGGCAGCGTCGAGCCGCGGTTGGCGGCGCTGGCCGCGACGTACGTCCTGATCACGGTGGTGACCGGGCCGATACTCGCCCGGCTGCCGGACTTCCCGTGGTTCAAGCGGTGGCTGCGCACCCGCGCCGCGGCCCAGCGGCAAGCGCCGGTGCCGATCCACGACTGAGGACCCAGCCCGACCAACGGTTGTTGAATTGCAGCCCCCAGGTACTACCGCAGCACCCGGCGGCAGGTTACCGTTTCGCCCCAGCAGCCAGGGTCCGCAGGCAGCGTTGCCACACGCGGGCGAGAGCGGAAGGTTGGCCGGTGAGCGTGCAGGAGTCGACGTTCCACGGCTTCGCCAACCCCGTCGATCCGAGTCCGGCGGAGTTGCGAGCTTGGGCGTACCAGCCCGATTCGGTGCCGTTGGCTTCCATGCCACCCGACTGGGACCTGTTGGTCTCCGGCGACCGGCTGATCCTGACGCTCTTCGAGTTAGCGATGGATCCGACCTGCCCGGCTCGGCGTTTCGCGCTGCACTGTCTCTACATCTACGCGGCCGACGGCATCCGGACGAACTTCCGCGCGCACCCCAAGCGGCGCTTCCGCAAGCTCGTCGAGCAGGCCGAGCGGGACGGCGACGAGCTGATGAAGATCTGGGCGCACAACGGGCGGGTGCTGCTGGCCCGACCGGAGCTGTTCGCCTACCGGGACTGGTGCGAGGGCGGCCTGGTCCGCGAGAACCGCCGCCTCGGCTGAGGCGGTCGCGGCCGCCTGCGGGCGGTTCCGGTATCAAGACGGCGAACGAGCCGGGACCCCCCGTGAGTCCCGGCCCGCACGTCGGTCACCGCTCAGTCCTGCTTGCGTTCGGTCCCGGCTCGGCCCTTGTCGCCGTCACGGTCGCCCTGTTCGGCGAACCGGCCCGCGACGACCCGGTCCCGGTAGGTCCCCTCGGTCACCTTGTCGAACTTCTTGCGGACGGTTTCGGCAAGGTCTTCCAACCGATCCTCCGTCTGCTGGGCCACCTTCTTCTCCTGCTCCGCCATCGCTCCCCCTCGCCATGCCGGCAGGTCCGAATTAAGCTGATTGGACCCGTATTTGCAGGCTACCGAAGCGGCCCGGACCGCGCCGGGGAATCCGGCGCAGTCCGGGCCGAGGAGACAGATCCGGAGGTACGGCAGGTCAGCGATCGGGCGTGCGGCGGGGTCGCCAGACCACCAGCGCGGTGGACGTGCGATTGGTCGGCACCAGATCCCGGCCGGGGAAGCGGGCCAGTGATTCCAGCTCAGCCACCCGGCGGTACGCGGCGTCCAACTCCGCCTCCAGTCGGGCCACCCGCTGCTGCGCCTGCTCCAACAGCCGCTCCAGCCCGATGATCCGCTTGACGCCGGCCAGGTTGATCCCGTCGTCCTGACTGAGCCGCTGCACCTCGCGCAGCAGCACCACGTCGCGGACGCTGTAGCGACGCCCGCCGCCAGCGGCCCGACCAGGCTGCACCAGCCCCAGCCGGTCGTACTGGCGCAGGGTCTGTGGGTGCATCCCCGCCATCCGAGCCGCAACCGAGATCATCAGCACCTTGGCCTCGTAGGCAGGGTCGCCTGAACCGAGGAACTCGCCCGACATCCCGCTCACCTCCGCGTCCATTCCACCGGACTAACTGACTCGACGCACCCGTGCGTCGAGATGTTCCCGGGCCGCCGGCGGACTCTGCTCGGCGAACGCCTCCAACGCGGTGCGCGCCTCGTCGGACAGCCGGGCCGGCACCACCACGTCCAACGTGACCAGCAGGTCACCGGCCTGCCCGTCGCGGCGAACCACACCCTTGCCCCGGGCGCGCAGCACCCGCCCGCTCGGTGTACCCGGCGGAACCCGCAGGGTCACCGCGCCGTCGAGCGTGGGCACCCGCAGGTCCGTGCCGAGCACGGCCTCCGCGAAGGTGACCGGCACGCTCAGCGTCAGGTCGTCACCGGTACGCCCAAACAGCTCGTCCGGCCGAACCTTGACCTGCACGAAGAGGTCACCCGCTGGCCCGCCGCGCTCGCCTGGCTCACCGCGCCCGGCCAGCCGGATCCGCTGACCGTCGGCCACTCCGGCCGGAAAGCGCACGTTCATGGTGCGGGTCTTGGTGACACCGCCGCTGCCGTGGCACTCCGGGCACTTCTCCTCGACCACCGTGCCGACACCCTGGCAGTTGCGGCACGGCTCGGAGAAGCTGAACGACCCCTGGTTGCGGGTGGTCACGCCGGCACCATGGCAGACCGGGCAGGTACGCGGCTGGGTGCCGGGCTTGGCCCCGTTGCCGTGACAGGTCTCGCAGACGCCCGGCGCGCGCAGCGTCAGGGGCAACGTCACCCCGCGCACCGCGTCGCCGAAGTCCAACGCCACTTCGGTCTCCACGTCCCGACCACGACCTGGACCGCGCGGCGCCGCCTGCCCACCGGCCTGACCACCGGTGAAGATCGAGCTGAACAGGTCCTGGAAGCCGGAGCCTCCGAAGCGACGGTCACCGCCACCGCCACCGAACATGTCGGAGACGTCGAACGGCATGCCGCCCGGCTGACCCTCGCCCCGGGCGTTGCGTCGGAAGGCGCCCGAGCCGAACAGCGAGCGCATCTCGTCGTACTCGCGACGGCGCCCGGCGTCCGACAGCACGTTGTACGCCTCGGACGCGGCCTTGAACCGCTCCTCGGCCTTGGGGTCGCCCGGGTTGTGGTCCGGGTGCGACTCCCGGGCCAGCTTGCGGTACGCCTTCTTGATGTCATCCGCGGAGGCGGCCTTGTCCACGCCGAGCACGGCGTAGAAGTCCTTCTCGATCCAGTCCTTCGAACTCACCGGTCCACCCCCTTTCGACCATCGCGGCCCGGCCGTCCCGCCCACCGCTGCGCGGTGGGCGGGACGGCCCGGTCACCGTCTCGCACTATTCCGGATCCGCGACCGCGACCAGCGCAGGGCGCAGCAGCCGCTCACCGAGTTGGTAGCCGCGCCGCATGACCTGTACGCAGGTCGGCTCGCTGACCTCGGCCGAGGTCTGGTGCGCGACCGCCTCGTGCCGGGTCGGGTCGAACGGATCGCCCTGCTCGCCGAAGGCGTTCAGGCCGAACTTGCCCAGCGCGGTGGTGAGTTGTTCCGCCACCGTGCCGAACGGCCCGACGAGGTCGCCATGTTCCCGAGCCCGGTCCAGGTCGTCCAGGATCGGCAGCAGCGCGGCCAGAACCGAACCGGTCGCCTGCTCCTGCACCAGGTTGCGGTCCCGGTCGACCCGCTTGCGGTAGTTGGCGTACTCCGCCGACACCCGCTGCAGATCCCTGGTCCGCTCGTCCAGGTCGGCCCGCAGCGCTTCCAGCTCAGCGCCGAGCGAGTTGCCCGCGCCGCTGCTGTCCACCGGCTGCGCCGGGGCGTCCACCACCGGCGGACCGGACGGCTCCGGACCGTCGGTGGCGTTGACCTCGGCCTCGATCTCGTCGACCACGACCTCGGCGTCCTCGACCAGGCCATCGGCCGGTACGCCGGTTTCCGCGTCGGCGGCGGTCCCCTCCGGCTCGGAGGTGTCGACGAGCTTGCGGTTGTTGCGGATGACGACCCGCTCCCCGTCGCCGGTGGTCGGCTCCGTGGGCGCGGAGCCACCCGGCGTCGACCCGGTGTCGCCCGGGTCGGCGGCTCGTGGCTTCTGCGTCATGCGGCTACCTCATCCCATTCGCCGTGGATACGTGTCGGAGGCCGACGGTCACTTCTTGCCGTCCTCGTCCACGATTTCCGCGTCGACCACGTCGTCGGCGCCGCCGGCCTGTGCGCCAGCCTGCGGGCCGGTCGCCCCGGTCGCACCCGGGCCGGCCTCGCCACCCGGCTGCTGACCCTGCTCGGCCTGCTGCGAGTAGAGCAGCGACCCAGCCTGCTGGGAGACCTGCGCCAGCTTCTCGTGCGCGGACTTGATCTTCTCAATGTCCTGACCGCCGAGGGCGCCGCGCAGCTCGCCGAGCGCCTCGGTGAGCTGCTCGCGGTTCTCACTGGGCAGCTTGTCGCCGCTCTCGGCGAGGAACTTCTCGGTCTGCCACTGGAGCGCCTCGGCCACGTTGCGGGTCTCGGCGTCGTCGCGGCGACGCTTGTCCTCCTCCGCGTGCTCCTCGGCGTCCCGGCGCATCCGCTCGATGTCGTCCTTCGGCAGCGAGGAGCCGCCGGTGATCGTCATCTTCTGTTCCTTGCCGGTGCCCAGGTCCTTGGCGTGCACGTTGACGATGCCGTTGGCGTCGATGTCGAAGGCGACCTCGATCTGCGGCACACCGCGCGGCGCCGGCGGGAGGCCGGTCAGCTCGAAGGTGCCGAGCTTCTTGTTGTAGGCCGCGATCTCCCGCTCACCCTGGAAGACCTGGATCAGCACCGACGGCTGGTTGTCGTCCGCCGTGGTGAAGACCTCGGAGCGCTTGGTCGGGATGGTGGTGTTGCGCTCGATCAGCTTGGTGAAGATGCCGCCCTTGGTCTCGATGCCCAGGCTCAGCGGGGTCACGTCGAGCAGCAGGACGTCCTTGACCTCACCCTTGAGCACACCGGCCTGGAGGGCGGCGCCGACGGCGACCACCTCGTCCGGGTTGACGCCCTTGTTGGGGTCGCGGCCGGTGAGCTGCTTGACCAGGTCGGTCACGGCGGGCATCCGGGTCGAGCCGCCGACCAGGATGACGTGCTCGACGTCGGAGATCTTGATCCCGGCGTCCTTCACGGCCTGCTCGAACGGGCCCTTGCAACGGTCCAGCAGGTCCTGCGTCATCCGCTGGAACTCGGCGCGGCTGAGTGTCACGTCGAGGTGCAGCGGGCCGGCCGCGCCGGCGGTGATGTACGGCAGGTTGATGTTGGTGGTGGTGGCGGCGGACAGCTCGATCTTGGCCTTCTCGGCGGCCTCACGGAGGCGCTGGAGGGCCATCTTGTCCTGACCGAGGTCGATGCCGTGCTCACCACGGAACGTCTTGACCAGGTGGTCGATGATCCGCTGGTCCCAGTCGTCGCCACCGAGGTGGTTGTCACCGCTGGTCGACTTGACCTCGATGACGCCCTCGGCCAGTTCCAGCAGCGACACGTCGAAGGTGCCGCCGCCGAGGTCGAAGACCAGGACGGTCTGCTCCTTGGAGCCCTTGTCCAGCCCGTACGCCAGGGCGGCCGCGGTCGGCTCGTTGACGATCCGCAGCACGTTGAAGCCGGCGATCTCACCGGCCTCCTTGGTGGCCTGGCGCTGGCTGTCGTTGAAGTAGGCCGGAACGGTGATCACCGCGTCGGTGATCTGCTCGCCCAGGTACGCCTCGGCGTCCCGCTTGAGCTTCATCAGCGTCCGGGCCGAGATCTCCTGCGGGGTGTACTTCTTGCCGTCGATGTCGACGGACCAGTTCGTGCCGACCTCGCGCTTGACCGACCGGATCGTCCGGTCCGGGTTGGTCACCGCCTGGCGCTTGGCGACCTCACCGACGAGCACCTCGCCGTTACGGGCGAACGCGACGATCGACGGAGTCGTCCGCGACCCCTCAGCGTTGGCGATGACGGTGGGTTCACCGCCCTCGAGAACGCTGACGCAGGAGTTCGTCGTGCCGAGGTCGATACCGACCGCACGTGCCATCTTCGCTTCCTCGCTTCGTAAGGTTGTGCAGGTGACGGGCGTCGCCCGTGCTGCCTGGCGAGCACCGCCCGCAGCGGGCCCCACCACAAGTTGAGTGAACTTGACTCAATACTGCCACGCGTTGGCGAATCGTCAAGTTGGGTTGAGTCAACCCGACGCAACCCAGCCGTTATTACCGTCCGGTTGTCTTCCCTTGCATCGGTCGGGCACGCTTTAGCGGTGACGACGCACGGCGATTCCGCCACCCGTTCCGGCGCGCCCGCCGTCGCAGCCCGCACCGGCCCGCCGGACGCCGCGGAGGAGCCCCCCGCCACCACCGGGGGCGACAGCCTCCCCGACGCGCTGTCGGGCCTCCGGGAGGCGATCGGTGCGACCCGGTACCCCCTCGCACTGCCCTCCGCCAACTCCGCCCGGCACACCGCCACGGCCCTCACCGATCAGCTCGGCGACTATCTGCTGCCCCGGCTCGCCCGGTTGGACGCCCCCCTGCTCGTGGTGGTCGGCGGCTCCACCGGCGCGGGCAAGTCGACCCTGGTCAACAGCCTGGTCAAGGCCCGGGTCAGCGCCGCCGGCGTGCTCCGGCCCACCACCCGTTCCCCGGTGCTGGTCTGCAACCCGTCCGACGCGGCCTGGTTTCGGCAGGGCGATCTACTGCCCGGGCTGACCCGCACCACCGAGCCGAGTGACGATCCGCGCGCCCTGCACCTCGTCACCGCCCCGGCCCTGCCCGCCGGGCTGGCCTTCCTCGACGCGCCCGACATCGACTCGGTGGTCGACGCCAACCGGGCGCTCGCCACCCAACTGCTGGCCGCCGCCGATCTCTGGCTCTTCGTCACCACCGCCGCCCGGTACGCCGACGCGGTGCCCTGGGAGCTGCTGCGCAGCGCCCGGGCGCGAGGCGCGGTGATCGCCATGGTTCTGGACCGGGTGCCCGCCGAGGCCACCGACGAGATCGCCGCGCACCTGGCCGAGATGCTCGCCGAGCAGGACCTCGGCCGGGCGCCCCTGTTCGTGTTGCCGGAGACCTGGGTCGACGGTCAAGGGCTGCTGCCCGAGGGCGTGACCGCACCGCTGTCCGACTGGTTCGCCCGGCTGGCCGCCGACGCGGACGCTCGGGCGGCGGTGGTCCGCCAGACGCTGGACGGCGCGCTGGCCGCGGTCCACCCCGCCGTCGAGGAGCTGGCCGACGCCGCCGACGAACAGGTCGCCGCCGCCGACGGGCTGGACGAACGGGTCCGGGCCGCGTACCTGGGCGCCGAGCGCACCGTCGAGCAGGGGCTTCAGGACGGCCGACTGCTCCGGGGCGAGGTGCTCGCACGCTGGCAGGAGTTCGTCGGCACCGGGGAGCTGTTCCGCACCCTGGAAGCACGGATCGGCCGCCTACGGGACCGGGTCGTCGCCGCCGTCACCGGCCGGCCGGCACCCGCCGTCGAGCTGCGCAACGCCATCGAGTCGCAGCTGGTCACGCTGCTGCGCGGGGTGGCCTCGGAGGCCGCCGAATCCGCGTACACCGCGTGGAAGGCGCACCCGGCGGGCGCCGGGCTGCTCGAACCGGCGCTCGCCCACCCGAGTGCCGACCTACCTGAACGCGCCGAACGGATGGTCCGGGACTGGCAGCGCGGGGTGCTGGAGCTGGTCCGGGTCGAGGGCGGTGACAAGCGGTTCGTGGCCCGCACCGCCGCCTACGCGGTCAACGCCACCGGGTTGGCCGTGATGATCGCCGTGTTCGCCTCCACCGCGTTCATCCCGACCGGGCTGGAGCTGGCCACCGGGGCCGGCACGACGGTCGCCGCGCAGGCCGTACTCCAGGCGATCTTTGGTGACCAGGCGGTGCGTACCCTTGCCGCCAAGGCCCGCACCGACCTGCTGGCCCGGGTGCGGACGCTGCTCGACGAGGAGGCCGACCGCTTCCTCAGCCGCACCGCGGACGCCCGCACCGCCGCCGACGCCGGCGACGGGCTGCGCCGGGCCGCCGGCCGGGTCGAGTTGGCCCGGCACCGCAGCGGCCTGTCCGCCGGCGGCGACGCCCAGCCGTCGGGTGACGAGGAGGGCTCCGGGTGACCAACATCACCGGCCGGGTACGCGAGGCGTTCCGCGGTGACCAGCGGGTCGACGCCGACGCGTTGATCGCCCGCCTGGAGGCGGTGCGTCGCTTCCTGACCGCGGTCGACGGCCTGCTGCCCGACGCCGAGCTGGTGCCCGCGCACACCCTGGTCGAGCGGGCCGGCACCCGGCTCGCGCTGTCCCGGGACCACACCGTGGTCGCGCTGGCCGGTGCGACGGGCAGCGGCAAGTCCAGCCTCTTCAACGCCCTGGCCCAGCTGGAACTCTCGCCGGTCGGGGTCCGCCGGCCGACCACCGGCGTCACCCACGCCTGCGTGTGGGGGCCACTGGAGGGCGCCAACCGGCTGCTCGACTGGATCGGCGTGCTGCCCCGACACCGCTTCGTCCGGGAGAGCGCCCTGGACGCGGACGACGAGACGGCGCTGCACGGGCTGATCCTGCTCGACCTGCCCGACTTCGACTCGGTCCAGCGGTCCCACCGGCTCGAGGTGGACCGGCTCCTCGGTCTTGTCGACCAGGTGGTCTGGGTGGTCGACCCGCAGAAGTACGCCGATCGGGTCATCCACGACAGCTACCTGCGCGAGTTCCACCGGCACCGCGACGTCACCGTCGTCGTGCTCAACCAGGCCGACCGGCTGACCCCGGCCGAGTTGCCCCGGGTCCTGGACGACCTGCGCCGACTACTCGACACGGACGGGCTGACCGGCGTGCCGCTGCTGTCCACCACCGCCATCGACCCGGCTGGGATGGTGGGGCTGCGCAGCGCGCTGGAGCGTACGGTCGCCGAGCGGCAGGCCGCGCTGCGCCGGCTCGCCGGTGACGTCGACACGGTTGTCGCCGGGTTGGACGAGCTGGTCGGCTCGGCCCGGCCGGCGGGTGGACCGGACGACACCGCGGTCGACGGGCTGAACCGGGCATTGGCCGGGGCGGCCGGAGTGCCCGCGGTCACCGAGGCGGTGGAGCAGGCGTACCGGCACCGGGCCGGCGCGGCCACCGGCTGGCCCGTGGTCCGAGGCTGGCGGCGGCTGCGACCCGACCCGCTGCGTCGGCTGCACCTGCCCGGTCCGACCGGCGACCAGGCCGACCCGGCGGAGAGCCTGGTCGCGGCCACCTCGGTCCCGGACCCCACGGCCGCCCAGCGCTCGGCGCTGGGTCTCGCGATCCGCGCGGTGGCCGACCGGGCCGCCACCGACCTGCCCGCCGCCTGGCCCGGTGCCGTGACCTCCGCCGCCCGGTCCCGCCTCGGCGACCTGCCGGACGCGCTGGACCGCACGATCGCCGGCACCGACCTCGGCCTGAGCCGTCGGCCGCTGTGGTGGCGGATCGTCGGCGGTGTGCAGTGGTTGGTCACCCTCGCCGCCGTGGTCGGGCTGGGCTGGTTGGTGCTCGGCTACGCGCTGCGGGCGCTCGGCCTGCCCGCGCTGGACAACCCGATGGTCGGTCAGGTGCCGCTGCCCACCCTGCTGCTGCTCGGCGGCCTGCTGGCCGGACTGGTGGTGGCGGCGCTGACCCGGCCGGTGGTGCGCTGGGCCGCTCGGCGCGCCCGGGCCCGCGCCGAGCAGCGGCTGACGGCGAAGGTCGCCCGGGTGGGCGAGGAGTACGTGTTGACACCGGTGCGGATCGTGCTCGGCTCGTACGCGCAGGCGCGCGACGCGCTGCGGGACGCCGCCCGCCGCTGACGCCCGCGACTCGCTACCGCTCTCCGTGCGCCCTGGGCGGCGTAGGGTCGAAGCATGGCCACGCCTGAGACCCCCTACGACGCGGTGCTGCACGCCGCACGCGACGTGACCAAGCTGGAGTCCGCCCTCGACGCCGAGATGCTCGGCAGCGCGCTGCTGGGCAGTGTCTACGCCATCGCGGAGACCGACCGCGACACCGCCGTACGGGAGTTCGTCACCGGGTTCCTCGCCGCAACCGCTCGTCGCCGGATCGCGGCGGCGACCACCATCCGGCAGGTCTTCGCCGCGCTGGTCCCGAACGCCGAGGGCACCGAGCGGGTGCGTCCGGGCAGCCAGGCGCCCGCCTGGTCCGGTCAGCTCGGCCGGGTGCACCTCACCGGCACCTGGGCGTACGGCGACGTGTACGGCGACCAGACCTCCTACCTCGCCACCTTCGCCTACGACGACGCGTCCGGCGGTGCCGAGCACGCGCTGGTGGCCCTCGTGGACCACAACATCGGGATCACCAAGGACATCTTCGTCGGCGGGCCGGCCGAACGGATCCTGGACCAGGTCCGACAGATGTGCGCCGACGACGAGTTGACCTGGTTCCGGACCGAGAATCCGGCCCGGCTCCGTGGCGAGGTGGCCCGCCACCTCGCGGTGACCGACGACCTGAGCGAGCTGCCCGGCGAGGGTTCCCTCGCCACCGACCGGGCACTGGTCGGTGCCCGGCTGGCGTTGCTGCCCACCGCGGCCGACCCGACCGGCCCGGCCGAGGTCGAGCCGCTCTCCGCTGCCGAGCGCACCGACCTGGTCCGGCGGTTCCTCGCCGCGCCGGAGGCCGCCCGTTTCGGGCTGGACACCGTCGACGGCCCGGAGTTGGCCTCCCTGCACTTCTGCCTGAGCCTGGTGCTGGACCATTCGGCGAGCTTCCCGGACGGCGACCCGATGCGCTGGAGCCCCGCGGTGTCCGGGCTCTTCCTGCTGGACTGGGTGCACCGCCGCGCGGTGTTGGACATGGACGACGCGGCGATGCTGCCCCGGGTGCTGCGCGCCTGGGCGCGGTACGCGTCGCGCCAGCGCGGGCTGCCCGAAGCGGCGGCGACCCGCACCGACGAAGCGATCGAGGAGATGGTGCCGGAGTTCGCGCGCCTCTACTCGACGGGTGAGCGGCGTAGCCCGGCGACCGCCGCGGTGGCGCAGCTCATGGCCGACGGGGTGGACCCGGACGACCCGGCCGCCCTGGATGCCTGGATCGAAGCGAACCGGCACCGCCTCGCCGACGACGGCGCCTAACGGATCCCGGGGCGGGCGGCACCGCGCCGCCCACTCCGGGCCCGCCGGACGCGGCGCGCCTCGGTCGGGAGGTGACCGCCGTCAGCGCAGCGCGCCGAAGACCACCACGGCGATCAGCGCGCCGAGCACACCACCGGCGAGCACCTGCGCCACCGTGTGGTCCCTCAGCCGCACTCTGGACCAGCCGACCAACGCCAGCAGCGGTGCCGCGACGACCAGCCGGGTCCCGAAGGTCAGCATCAGGATCACCAGCGTGCCGGCGCCCACCGCCGAGTGGATCGATATTTTCCACCAGTGACTCACCGACACGGTGACCACGAGACCGACGAGCCCGGCCACTGCCAGCGCCAGCACCGGGCGGGGCGCGCCGAAGACGGCGAGCAGGGCGAGCGCCGCCGCCACCGAACCGAGACCGACCAGCAGCGGCGCCCGACGCTGCTCCCGGCGGCCGACGTGATGATCGGTGAGCCGGCCACGGCGTACCCCGCCGATGATGTAGGCGAACGGAATGCCGGTGACGAAGAGCGTGGCGATCAGACCCCAGACCAGGCCCTGACCCGGTCGGCGTGCGCTGTGCCAGCTCACGGTGATGATCAGCAGTGACACGAGCACGGCCGGCGCGGTCACCTCGGTGACCAGCCGGGCGATTCGCACCCCTGGGCCGGGCCGGGTGGTGACCGGGCGGAATTCCGCACCGCCGCCCACGCCACCCCCTCCGGTACGTGTCTACCGCCGGAACACCGCCGGCACCGGATGGGCCGCGCCTGATCGTCACCGTACCGTCGGCGACACCGTCGGGTGCGTTGGTCCGTCCGGGTTGGGTCCGCTGGTCGGGGCAGCAGGGCTGGCGGGCGGCGCGGGTGTGGAGGCCGGCACGGACAGGGCAGTGGTCGGCACGGCGGTCGCAGTCGGGGCGTCCGGCGGGTCCTGCGTGGGTGTCGGGTCCTGCGTCAGAGTCGGGGTCGGATCGGGGTCCGTCGGCCCGGGGTCCGTCGGATCGGGATCGGTCGGCCCAGGGTCCGTCGGATCGGGATCAGTCGGATCGGGATCAGTCGGATCGGGATCAGTCGGATCGGGATCAGTCGGATCGGGGTCCGTCGGATCGGGGTCCGGAGGGTCGGTCGGCGTACCGGTCGGTGGCGGCGGGATGGTCGGCAAGGTGCCCCGGGTGGGCCTCGGCGCCGGCGGCGGGTAGGTCGCCGGCCGGGCAGGCCCCCGGTCGGTCACTGTCGGCCCCGACGCCGGCCCATCCTGGGTACGCCGGGGAGCGGCGGGCAGCCAGCCGCTGGTCGGGCCGACGCTGGGTGTGCCGGGTGGTGGCAGCGCCGGCTGGCTGGTCACCGGTAGCGGAATCACGACCGGCCCGACCGACGGGGTCGGGATGAACGGGGTGCTGCTGTCCGGCAGCGCGGTGCTGCCCGGGGTGGCCGAACCCGCGCTGATGGCGGCGAGGATGGGCATGGACGCGGTGCCGGCCAGCAGCGCGACGGTGAGCAGGTAACCGCGGGAGGGACCGGCTGTGCCGGGGGCACGGTGGACACCGACCACCCGGCGGTAGCCACCGGCCGACCGGTGCCGGCCGAGGGCTGGTGTGCCGGGACCGTCACCTGGCTCCTGCACCACACACCCCTTGTCGTCGGCCGCCGGAGGACATGGATGAACACCGCCAGCCAGAAAGCCGGCATATAACCCGATAGGCGCGATCCTGCGGGAATCAGCCTCGCCCAGTCACCCTGCGTCAGCCAACCTCCACCGCGTGTCGACACGCGGTGGTGACCGAACGGTGACGAATCGTCGCCGGAACGTCTCGGCACGCAGGCCGGCATGATGGCGACAAACGGCGGCAAAGGGTGAGCGGTCGGAACGCGAGGCAGGCGTACTGTGGGCGCGCTCACCTGCTCTGCGAATATGGAGCACGACGGCAACGCAGCCGTGACCTCCGCGCACCCTCGCGGCAGGCGCGGTTGCGCGCTGGCACTCCCCGATCCGGGTTCGGCCAGAACCCGGCTCACGCCGTGCGGCAACCCCCACCGGGGCTAGGCGCGGCCGCCAGGAACCGGTCCGGCAGCAGCCGGACAGGCGCACGAGTTGCGTGGCCGGGTGACCCCCCGGTGCCGACGCAGACACGACAGGGAGAGACCGATGGCAAAGGGCGACCCCGGAGGCACCACCCGCAGCAGGCGGGCGGCACCCCGCTCCAAGAAGGGCGCGGCCGGCGACCCTGAACTGGTGCAGCTACTCACCCCCGACGGCGAGCGGATCGAGAGCCACACCAGCCCGGACGGCACCGAATACCGCGTCGACTTCACCGACGAGGAGTACCGCGGCCTCTACCGCGACCTGGTGCTGGTCCGCAAGCTCGACGCCGAGGCGACCGCTCTTCAGCGCCAGGGCGAGCTGGGCCTCTGGGCCAGCCTGCTCGGCCAGGAGGCCGCGCAGGTCGGGTCGGGGCGGGCGCTGCGGACGCAGGACATGGCCTTCCCGACCTACCGGGAACACGGCGTCCTCTACTGCCGGGGCATCGACCCGATCATGCCGCTCGGCCTGTTCCGCGGTGTCGACCAGGGCGGCTGGGACCCGAACGAGTTCAAGTTCAACATGTACACGATCGTCATCGGTGCGCAGACCCTCCACGCGACCGGCTACGCCATGGGGATCACCATGGACGGCAAGACCGGCACCGACGACGGCGAAGCGGCGATCGCCTACTTCGGCGACGGGGCCACCAGCCAGGGCGATGTGAACGAGGCGTTCGTCTGGGCGAGCGTGTTCAACGCCCCGCTGGTCTTCTTCTGCCAGAACAACCAGTACGCGATCTCCGAGCCGCTGGAGCGGCAGACCCGCGTCCCGCTCTACCAGCGGGCCGCCGGCTTCGGCTTCCCCGGCGTACGGGTGGACGGCAACGACGTGCTCGCCTCGTACGCGGTCACCCGCACGGCGCTGGACAACGCCCGCCACGGGCAGGGCCCCAGCCTGATCGAGGCGTACACCTATCGGATGGGCGCGCACACCACCTCCGACGACCCGACCCGCTACCGAATCGCCAGCGAGGTCGAGGCGTGGCAGGCCAAGGACCCCATCACCCGGGTCAAGGCCTTCCTGGAGAAGCAGCAGATCGCCGACGCGGACTTCTTCGCCGAGGTCGACGAGCAGGCCCGCCGCGAGTCGGTGCACCTGCGCGAGCGGGTGCTCGACATGCCCAACCCCGAGCCGGTGACGATGTTCGACCACGTCTACCCGAACGGCTCTCCGCTGCTCGACGAGCAGCGCGCCCAGTTCACCCGCTACATGGAGTCCTTCGAAGGGAGCGCCCACTGATGGCCACGGAGACGCTCACCCTCGGCAAGGCCCTCAACACCGGCCTGCGCCGCGCCCTGGAGAACGACCCCAAGGTCATCATCATGGGCGAGGACGTCGGCAAGCTCGGCGGCGTCTTCCGGATCACCGACGGGCTCCAGAAGGACTTCGGCGACCAGCGGGTGATCGACACCCCGCTGGCCGAGTCCGGCATCATCGGCACCGCGGTCGGTCTTGCCATCCGTGGCTACCGCCCGATCTGCGAAATCCAGTTCGACGGCTTCGTCTACCCCGCGTACGACCAGATCGTGTCGCAGGTCGCGAAGATGCACTACCGCTCGGGCGGCAGGCTCAACATCCCCATGGTCATCCGGATTCCGTACGGCGGCGGCATCGGCGCGGTCGAGCACCACTCCGAGTCGCCCGAGGCGTACTTCGCGCACACGGCCGGCCTGAAGGTGGTGACCTGCTCCAACCCGCAGGACGCGTACGTGATGATCCAGCAGGCCATCGCCTCGGACGATCCGATCGTCTTCCTGGAGCCCAAGCGGCGCTACTGGGAGAAGGGGCAGGTCGACCTGGACGCGCCGCTGTCCGAGGCGTACCCCCTGCACTCGGCTCGTGTGGTGCGGCCCGGCACGGACGTCACCGTGCTGGCCTACGGCCCGATGGTGCGGACCTGCCTGGAGGCGGCGACCGCTGCCGCCGAGGACGGCCGGGAGCTGGAGGTCATCGACCTGCGCTCGCTCTCCCCGCTGGACCTGGCGGCGGCCTACGAGTCGGTGAAGCGCACCGGCCGCGCGGTGGTGGTGCACGAGGCGCCGTCGAACATCGGCCTCGGCGCCGAGCTGGCCGCCCGGATCACCGAGGAGTGCTTCTACTCCCTCGAGTCGCCCGTGTTGCGGGTGACCGGCTTCGACACCCCCTACCCGGCCGCCCGGGTGGAAGAGGAATACCTGCCCGACCTCGACCGGGTGCTCGACGCCGTCGACCGCACCTTCGGTTGGTGAGCGACATGTCCCGGATCAAGACGTTCAACCTGCCCGACCTGGGCGAGGGGCTGACCGAGGGCGAGATCCTGGCCTGGCTGGTCAAGGTCGGTGACACGATTGAGCTGAACCAGCCGATCGTCGAGGTCGAGACGGCCAAGGCGGCGGTGGAGATCCCGGCGAAGTGGGCCGGGCAGGTGCAGGCGATCTTCCACCCGGAGGGCACCACGGTCGAGGTCGGTGCGCCGATCATCGCGATCGACACCGACCCGGGCGCCGGCCCGCTGGAGGCGCCGTCGACCACGGCCACGGCCAGCGGTGACCTGCCCACCCCGTCGGCGGCTTCGCTGGCGGCGGTGGAGGTGGCACCGGCCGAGGGCATGGTGGAGCCCGGCCTGATCGGCGGTGCGGCCCCGGGCGGTCGGACGGCGGTGCTGGTCGGCTACGGCCCGCGCACGACCGCCGCGAAGCGCCGCCCCCGCAAGGGCGCCGTCCCCACCCAACCCCCCGCACCCCCCGCACCCCCCGCGGTCGATCATGCAGTTGTGGTGGGTGACAAACCAGCCGCAACCTCTACGATCCAGGCACCACCAGTCCATGATCGACGCAATGGGGCGAGCAGCGGCGGTCTGGTACTGGCCAAGCCGCCGGTGCGCAAGCTCGCCAAGGACCTCGGGGTCGACCTCAGCACGTTGACCGGGTCGGGGCCGCTGGGCTCGATCACCCGCGAGGACGTGCAGCAGGCAGCGAGCGGTGCCGTGGCGGTGGTGGTGGCCGAGCCGATCGTGGCGGCGACCGCTCCCAGCTTCGGTGCGGACCGGGAGCAGCGCATCCCGGTCAAGGGTGTCCGCAAGCTCACCGCCGAGAACATGTCCCGCTCGGCGTTCACCGCCCCGCACGTGACGGAGTTCCTGACCGTCGACGTGACCCGGGCGATGAAGGCGCTGGACCGGCTGCGCGGCCGGCGGGAGTGGCGCGACGTACGGGTCTCGCCACTGCTCCTGGTGGCGAAGGCGGTGCTGCTGGCGGTCAAGCGTCACCCGATGGTCAACTCGACCTGGGCCGGCGACGAGATCGTGGTGAAGGAGTACGTCAACCTCGGCATCGCGGCGGCCACCGAGCGCGGCCTGATCGTGCCGAACGTCAAGGACGCCGGCCGCCTCTCGCTCCGGGAGCTGGCGGACTCGCTGACCGACCTGGTGCAGACGGCGAAGTCCGGCCGTACCTCGCCGGCGGCCATGTCCGGCGGCACGTTGACCATCACCAACGTCGGCGTGTTCGGGGTGGACACGGGCACGCCGATCCTGCCGCCGGGCGAGTCGGCGATCCTGGCCTTCGGCGCGGTGCGGGAGATGCCCTGGGTGCACAAGGGCAAGGTCAAGGTGCGTCAGGTCACGACGCTGGGGCTGAGCTTCGACCACCGGATCATCGATGGCGAGCTGGGCTCGAGGTTCCTGCGCGACATCGGCGACTTCCTCGCGGATCCGGAGGCGGCGCTGCTCGCCTGGACCTGACCGTTCGAGACGCCAGCCACGGCCGGTGTGCCACGGGTTAACGCCCGGCACACCGGCCGTGTCGTTTAGGCGACGGAAGCGTCGGCCAGACGGCCCGTTGACCTTTGATTATTAGGCAGGTGTCTCAGCTCACCTAATAATCGATGGAAGTTGGCCGGGTTCTGCGGTTGAATAGATGCATCAGGGGCTGACAACCGAATAGCTAGGGGGACCCACCAATGAGCATGATCGAGCGAATCCGCAACCACCGCGACGCCACCCGCCGCGCCCGTGCCATCGAGCACGCGCTGCGCTCGGCGAACTCGCCGGCAGTTCGCGAGGAACTCCTCGTCATCGCCCAGCGTCACATGAGCTGACGCTCCACAACTTTCCTCACCTCCTCCAGATCGATGGCCCGCCCGGCCCACCGGGTGGGCCATCGGCGTTTCCCGGCCACCCGCCACCGGGATTCCGCCCTGCCGCAGCGCCCGGTACGGTGGGCTTCGGTCGCCGCCCGCCGACCCGGCAGAGGCCGAGCCGACACAAGCTGCTTGACACCGACCGGCCACGGGGAGTGACGACCAGTGCTCCTTGGACGTGCCGTGCCACCACCCGATACCGTGCGGGGAGCCGGCACAGCGGTACGCCGGTGACGCCGGCAGCCACGCCGAGGAGACCGATCGGCACCGGCGAGCCGACATGTGATGGAGGAGGCGCACCCATGACGTCCGAGGGCCCGCACCGCACCGGCCAAGAGCCGGACGAGGTGCCACCGGGCGCCGGCGGACCGGCGCCGTACGGCGACCGCCCGGCGCAGCCGGACAACGGCCACAACGCCGCCGGCCCCGACCTGGGCTGGGCGCCCCCACCACCGGCGCGACCCAACCCGTCGACGCCGGCATGGGCGACCCAGTCCGAGCAGCCGCCGGCCCCCGCCTGGGGTGCCGCCGCTGCCCCGCAGCCCAACGACCCGGCGCAGCCCGCCTGGGCCGCCGGCGGTGGCGCGAGCGAGCCGCCGCAGCAGCAGCCCGGCACCTGGCCCGGCAACGAAGGCGCACCGGCTCCGGCGCAGCCGGCCTGGGCCGCACAGCAGCAGGGCTGGACGCCAGCCGAGCAGAGTGCGCCCGCACCCACCTGGACCCCGAGCGCCACTGAGCAGCCCGACTGGGTGCAGGCCCAGCCGGCCGCACGGGGTGCCGCGCAGGTGCCCCCGGCGACCGCCGCCTGGCCCGCCCAGGAAGACCCGGCCCGCTCCGGCGGCTGGGGTGGCGCGGCGCAGGCCAACCCGCCCGCCGGTGACTGGCGTGGGGCCGAGTCGCAGCAGCCCGAGCAGCAGCAGGCCGCCAACTGGCCGGGCGGCGCTCAGCAGGACGACGCGTCCGGCAACGGCAACTGGCCCGCCAGCGCCGCCGCACGCGACGACCAGCCCGTGTGGACGCCGGCGGAGCAGTCGCCGCCGACCTGGGGCCAGCCCGCCGAATCGGCCGAGCAGCCCGCACCCGGGTGGGGGCAGGCCGCCCAGCCCAACGCCGCCCGTGGCGCGGCCCAGGTGCCGGCCCCGGCGACGAACTGGCCGGCGCAGGACGACCCGGCCCGCTCCGGTGGGTGGGCCGCACAGCAGCAGGCGCAGCCCGCAGGGTGGGGCGACGGCGACGCGCGACAGGACCAGGCCGCACAGCCGGCCGCCTGGGGCGATGCCGAGGGCCGTCCGCAGCAGCCCGACTGGGTGCTCTCGCCGCAGGACCAGCCCAGCGAGCGGCCGGAGGCGGTGGGGTGGACCGCGGCGGAGCAGAGCGGCCTCCCCGCCCGTGCCAGTGTCAGCGTGCCCGGCAACGACGGTGCGCCCGGCTGGGCCGCCGGCCCGGACAACGCCGCGCAGGGCAACCCCGGTGTGCCGGAGGCCGAGCCGTGGGCACCCGGTGAGGTGTGGGGTCGTGCCGAGGCGGAAGCTTCCGCCCAGTCCCGCGGTGGCTGGGAGGCAGACCGGGGCGACGAGGCACCGGCCTACCAGCCCGGGCCCGCGCCGGGCATCTCGCCGGCGAACGCGGTGCCGCTGCCCCCGCAGGAGCAGCGTGTGCCAGGTGCCAGCCTGGCTGCTGCCCCGCCGGCCGACTACGCGCCCCAGGCCCAGTTCGCTCCGATCCCCGAGCAGCCCGCGTACGCCGAGCGGGAGGCCCCGGAGGCCGCCGCGCAGTACGAGGCGGACCCGGCCGGTTGGGGCCGGGCCGAGGAGGCTCCCGCAAGTGGCGCGTTGGTGCCCGCCCCGCGTACCTCTCCGGAGTCCGGAGCGGGCCGCGCGGTGGTGCCGGTGTCGGAGGCCGAGTCGGCAGCCGGCGCGGCGGCCCGGGCCACCGCGAGCGCTTCGGTGCCGTTGGCCAGCCGGGTGATGCCCCCGACCGACCAGGCCATCCGGCCGACTGGCACGGCCACACCCCAACCCCGGGTGTACGGCCGCCCGGCTCGACCCGAGCCGGAGAACGAGCCGGAGCCGGAGGCGTTCCAGGCCGACCCGGGTGCCGAGCGTCAGGTCGCACCAGAGTGGCAGAACGACTCGCCGCGTCAGGGTGCTCCGGAGTGGCAGAACGACGCGCCACGCCAGGTCGCGCCCGACTGGCAGAACGACCCGCCACGCCAGGTCGCGCCCGACTGGCAGAACGACCCGCAGCGCCAGGTTGGCCCTGGCTGGGGTGACGAGTCTCCAGCCGAGCCACGCTTCGACGACCGCCAGCCCGCACCGAACGCGTTCAACGAGGCCCCGTCGGCGCCTCCGGCGTTCCCGCCCGGCGTGCCGTCCTTCGTCGACCCCCCCGGCAACAACCGGCCGTTGAACGGCGTTCGGCCGCACGCCGGTGCCGAGCGCCCGGTGGACCAGTTCGGCGGCCCCGGGTCGCCTGCCGCCGGTGCCGCCACGGTGAACGGGACGTCGGCATTCGGCGGGCCGAGCTTCGGCGGGCCGGGTTCCAGCGGGTCAGGCTTCGGCGGGCCGGCGACCGAGTCGGTGCCGGGCGGCGGCTTCCCGCCGGCCTTCCCACCACCGCAGCAGCCCGCGCCGTCCTGGGGCCAGGAGGCCGGGCAGTCGGACCAGGGACGGTTCGACGCGTTCAAGCCGGACGCCGACGAGCCGAAGGTGGAGCCACCGACGCCGAAGGTACGCAACGGCCGGGTGCTGGCCGCGGTGCTGATCGCCGCGGTGCTCATCCTGGCGGTGCCGCTCGGCCTGCTGATGCTGCTCGGCAAGTTCGGCGGCGGGAACGACTCGCCGGCCTTCGACCCGGCGGTCGGCACCTGCGTGAAGCAGGCCGGCGAGGGTGGCGCCTCAGCGGCGGACTGCGGCGAGGCGGGCGCTTTCACGATCGTCTCGAAGGTGGACGCGAAGGAGAAGTGCACCGACACGACGCAGCCCCACGTGGTGCTGCCGGGTGACGGCACCAACCGGGTGCTCTGCCTCAAGCCGGCCACGAAGTAGCTCCACCGACGGCGGGGTCACGGGCAACCGTGACCCCGCCGTCGTCGTACCCGATGCCGCCCGCGCCCGTCCCCGATGCCGTCCGCCGATCTTGCACTTTTGGTCGCTGTTTTGCGTGGAACGCCCCTTAGGTCGGGGCAGAAAGTGCAAGATCGCGCGGTAGTGGGCGTGGTCCGGGTCTGTCGTCCGGGTCACGGTGGCCGGGACCTCGGGGCGTGGCAGGCTGACAGGCATGGGAACGACAGCGCGTGTACGTGCGCCCGAGCTACACGGCCGGCAGTGGCTCAACACGGGTGGCAAGAATCTGACCTTGCAGGATCTTCGTGGCAAGATCGTCGTGGCGGATTTTTGGACATTCTGCTGCATCAACTGCCTCCACGTGCTCGACGAGTTGCGCCCGCTGGAGGAGAAGTACGGCGACGTGCTCGTCGTGATCGGTGTGCATTCGCCGAAGTTCGAGCACGAGAAGGACGC
Organism: Micromonospora parathelypteridis; assembly: GCF_014201145.1. Taxonomy (NCBI): domain Bacteria; kingdom Bacillati; phylum Actinomycetota; class Actinomycetes; order Micromonosporales; family Micromonosporaceae; genus Micromonospora; species Micromonospora parathelypteridis. The sequence continues at coordinate 3,306,970 of NZ_JACHDP010000001.1, read as the reverse complement.
CGACGCTCTCGCCGCCGCCGTCGAGCGCTACGGGGTGCACCACCCCGTGCTCGACGATCCTGAGATGGACATGTGGCAGCAGTACGCGGCCCGGGCCTGGCCGACTCTGTCGGTGATCGACCCCGAGGGTTACGTGGTGGCCACCATGGCCGGCGAGGGCCATGCCGAGGGGTTGGCCCGGTTGATCGACGAGCTGATCGTCACCCATGAGGCCAAGGGCACCCTGCACCGGGGTGACGGCCCGTACGTCCCGCCGCCGGCGCCGGAGACCGCGCTGCGTTTCCCGGGTAAGGCGGTGCTGCTGCCGAGCGGCAACCTGCTGGTCTCGGACTCGGCCCGGCACTCCCTGGTCGAGGTGGCAGCGGACGGCGAGACTCCGGTGCGCCGGATCGGCTCGGGCGAGCGGGGCCGGGCCGACGGGCCGGGCGGTGCCGCGACGTTCTCCGAGCCGCAGGGGGTGTGCCTGCTGCCCACCCATGTCGCCGAGGTCGCCGGTTACGACCTGGTGGTGGCCGACACGGTCAACCACCTGCTGCGCGGCGTACGGCTGGAGTCCGGCGAGGTGGTCACCGTGGCCGGCAGCGGTCGGCAGTGGCGCGCCGAGGTCGACGACCACGCGCACGACGCGCTCGCGGTGGATCTCTCCTCCCCGTGGGACCTGGCCTGGTACGACGACAAGCTGATCATCGCGATGGCCGGCATCCACCAGCTCTGGTGGTTCGACCCGATCAAGCGGACCGCCGGCATGTACGCCGGCACCACGGTCGAGGCGCTGCGGGACGGCCCGCTGGCCGAGGCGTGGATGGCGCAGCCGTCGGGGCTCTCCGTCTCCGCCGACGGCACCCGGCTCTGGATCGCCGACAGCGAGACCAGCGCCATCCGGTTCGTCGAGAACGGCGTACTGGGCACCGCCGTGGGGCAGGGCCTGTTCGACTTCGGGCACGTGGACGGTCCGGCGGAGTCGGCGCTGCTGCAGCACCCGTTGGGCGTGTGCGCGCTTCCGGACGGCTCGGTGCTGATCGCGGACACCTACAACGGCGCGGTGCGCCGCTTCGACCCGGCCAGCAACCAGGTCTCCACCGTCGCCGACGGGTTGGCGGAGCCGAGCGACCTGGTGGTCACCCCGGCCGGTGAGGTGCTGGTGGTGGAGTCCGCCGCCCACCGGTTGACCCGGCTCGCCCCGGGTGCCCTGTCGGCGGCGGGTGCCAGCACTGTGGACGGCCCCCGGCACCGCACCGAGCGCAAGCCGACCGACGTCGCGGCCGGTGAGGTCACCCTGGACATCGTCTTCACCCCCGCGCCGGGGCAGAAGCTGGACGAGACGTACGGGCCGTCGACCCGCTTGGTGGTCTCCGCGTCTCCGCCGGAGCTGCTGGTGGATGGTGCCGGCACGGGCACCGAGCTGTCCCGCCGGCTGGTGCTCAACGGCGAGGTCACCGCTGGGGTGCTGCAGGTGACCGCCCAGGCGGCGACCTGCGACGCGGACGTCGAGCACGCGGCGTGCCATCTGACCCGGCAGGACTGGGGCGTACCGGTGCGGGTGGTCGACGGTGCCGTGACTCGTCTCCCGCTGGTCCTCCGCGGCCTGGACGCCTGACTGTCGCCCCAGGGGCCCGCGAGGGCCCCTGGGGTCACGCGAACGGGGCCAGGGGGATGTCGGCGTCGATCAGGGTCGCGCGGACGAGCTCGGCGGCGGAGACCGCGCTGGGGGTGTCGCCGTGCACGCAGATCGAGTCGACCGAGCAGGGGATGACGGTGCCGTCCACCGCCACCACGACTCGTTCGGTGGCCATCCGCCCCGCCCGTTCGGCCACCTGCTCCGGATCGGTGATCACCGCTCCGGGGGTGCCGCGCGGCACCAGCGCCCCATTGGGCAGGTAGGCACGATCGGCGAAGGCCTCGGCGACGACCGGCAGGCCCGCGCCGACGGCGAGCTGGGCGAGGGTCGAGCCAGGCAGACAGAGTATGGGCAGCTCGGGGTCGTAGCCGGTAACTGCGGCGACCACGGCCGCCGCCTGGGATTCGTCGGTGCTGGCCGCGTGGTAGAGCGCGCCGTGCGGCTTGAGGTAGCGGACCCGGGTGCCGAACAGCCGGCAGAACGCGTTCAGGGCCCCCAACTGGTAGGTCACCTCGTCGCGTAGTTCGGCGAAGTCGTACGCGATGCGCCGCCGACCGAAGCCGGCCAGGTCCCGGTAGCCGACCTGCGCGCCCACGGCGACCCCGCGCCGCGCGGCGCCCTCGCAGACCCGTCGCATCGTGGACGGGTCACCGCCGTGGAAGCCGCAGGCGACGTTGGCGGAGGTGACGAGGCCCAGCAGCGCCTCGTCGTCGCCGAGCCGCCAGATGCCGAATCCCTCGCCCAGGTCAGCGTTGAGGTCCATGGAATCTGACGGTAGTCCCTGGCCGGGCCTGCGCGAGCGGGGTCACGTCGGTGACCACCCCGATGACGGGGTATCCGCCGGTGGTCGGATGGTCGGCGAGGAAGATCAGGGGTTGTCCGTCCGCAGGCACCTGCACCGCGCCGAGCACGATGCCCTCGCTGGGAAGTTCGCCGGCCACCGCACGGGGCAGCGTCGCGCCGGCGAGCCGCGCGCCGACCCGGTTGCTCACCGGGCTGACGGTGTACGCGGTGCCGAACAGCCGGTCGAGCGCGGTCGGCGTGAACCAGTCGTCGCGAGGGCCGGGGCGCAGCATCAGGTGCAGCTCCGGCGTAGGCGCAGGGCTGACCGTCAGGTCCACTGGCGCGGGTGTGCCGAGCGGCGCACCGAGCGGTAGCCGATCGCCGTCGCGCAGCGGAGGCGGGCCGAGGCCGGACAGGGTGTCGGTGGCCCGACTGCCGAGCACCGCCGGCACGTCGATGCCACCGGCCACTGCCAGCCAACTCCGTACGCCCCGTCGGGCGGGGCCGATCCGCAGAACCGTCCCGGCCGGCACGCTGAGCGGGCGTCCGGTGTCGCCGGGGCGGACGCCGGCATGGACCGTCACCTCGGCACCGGTGACCGCCACCGTGGTCGCCCTGGTCAGCCGCAGTGTGCAGCCGGACAGGGTGATCTCCAGGCCGGCGGCGTGCTCCGGATTGCCGACCAGCCGGTTGGCCAGCCGCAGAGCCGCCGGGTCGAGGGCACCGGACCGGGGTACGCCCAGGTGCGCCAAGCCGGGCCGGCCCAGGTCCTGCACGGTGGTGAGCGCGCCGGCGCGGAGCACCTCGACAGTGGCCGAGTGGGTCACGCCGCCGCCATCCGGACCGAGGTGCCGGGACCGAGTCGGGACGGCGGGTCGACGTCGACGTCGAAGAGGACCAGGTCGGTCCGGCCGACCAGCAGCCAACCGCCGGGGGACGGGCCCGGGTAGATGCCGGCGTACGGGCCGGCCAGGGCGACCGAGCCGGCCGGCACCCGGGGACGAGGGGTGGCCAGCCGGGGCAGCGCCAACTCGGCCGGCAGCCCGGTCAGGTAGGGGAACCCGGGGGCGAAGCCGCAGAACGCCACCCGGAACCGCGTGCTGGTCAGCCGACGCAGCACGGCTGGCACGGCCACGCCCCAGTGTTCGGCCACCGCCGGCAGGTCCGGCCCATCGAACTCGACCGGAACGACCACCTCCGTGCCGTCGCCGTGCTCGCCGTCGCCGTGCTCTCCGTCGCTGCGGCGGGCGGTGGCGGCGTCTTGGACCACCGACGCCCATCGGGTCAGCTGCTCCGCTGTGGCGAGCGGGTCGGGCAGGCCGTCGAGCAGGACGGTGCTGGCTGCCGGCACGACCTCGACGGCGATCAACTCGCCCTGCTCGCGACGCCGCCACAGCTCGGCTCGCCACGCTTCGACCAGCGCGGCTTCGGGAACGTCGGTGGGGGCGGTGCAGTCGAGAAGCAGGGCGTGCGCCCCGACGGGTCGGATCCGCATCCGCTCATCCTCGCCGATGTCGCGCCGATCTGGCGTTCACGATGACGGTGCCAGGTGTCACCAACGCCACTACTTCCAGGTAACCTACGGTGCCGTAGCCTGACGGGGTGAGCACCTCCGCCCCGCTTCGCCTGAAGCCGGTCGACATCGGTAAGCCCCGGATGCGCGGCTGGCTACACACGTACGCATTCTTTGTCGCCCTGGTCTGCGGCATCGTGCTCTGCTCGATCGCCGCCAGCCGGCCGGGTTGGGCACCTCTGGTCAGCTGTCTCATCTACAGCCTGACGGTGTGTGGCCTCTTCGGCACGAGCGCGCTCTACCACCGTCGGGTGTGGTCAGAGCGCGGCTACCAGGTGATGCGCCGGATGGACCACTCGATGATCTTCGTGTTCATCGCCGGGACGTACACGCCGCTCTGCACGATGCTGCTCGCGCCCCGGCCGGCCACGGTGATGCTGGCCCTGGTCTGGGGCGGCGCTCTGGCCGGCGTGGCGATCAAGGTGGTGTGGCCGCATGCGCCGCGCTGGGTGTCCGCGCCGCTCTACCTGGCGCTGGGCTGGGTCGCGGTGGCCATGCTGCCGCAGATCCTGCACGGGGGCGGCGTCGCGGCACTGGTGCTGCTGATCGCCGGTGGGGCGATGTACAGCGTCGGCGCGGTCTTCTACGCGTTGCGCCGACCCAACCCGTGGCCGACCATCTTCGGTCACCACGAGTTCTTCCACGCCTGCACGTTGCTGGCGGCGCTCTGCCATCACATCGCGATCTACTTCGCGCTGTTCGCCTGAGCCCAGCGTCGGTGGCACCGGTGCGTCGCGTTTCGCGGGGTGAATGCGAGCCGGGGCCCCGCGACGCTGCGGGACCCCGGAGTCTGTGCGCGAGGATCAGACCGGCGGGCCCGGCCGACGCACCTCGCGGTACTCCCGCATGACCTGGTCGTCCTGGACCGGCACCACGCGGTCAGCCACCACGCGCTCCTCCCGGACCGGCGCGGCGACCACCGTGCGGCGGCGGCTGTTCCAGAAGTAGAGGGTGGCGACCAGACCGGCGACGCCGGCCAGCATCAGCACCCAGCCGACCACGGACAGGTCCAGCCAGCCCAGGTCGGCCTCTACGGCGAATGCGAGGATCGCGCCCAACGCGATCAAGAAGATGCTGCCACCAATGCCCATGTCTCGCTCCTCGGCTCTAACCTGGCGTACGACGCGCCGCGGCCGTCGGTAGGGGTGCGGCATCCATCGACTTACCCCGGCACGGAGATCGCCAATCGGGCAAGCTGAGGACATGACGGACGCCGACCTCGAGACACGGACACTGGTGTTGCTGCGGCACGCGAAGGCGGAGCAGGGCAGCGACGCGGCGGACGATGCCGAGCGGCCGCTCAGCGCACGCGGGAACGCCGACGCGGCAGCGGCTGGTGCCTGGCTGGCGCAACACGGGTTGCTACCCGACGTGGTGATCTGTTCGACGGCCAGACGTACCCGGCAGACCTGGCATCAGGTGGCGATGGGGATGACCGGTTCACCGCCGGAGGGTGGCCCGGCCGGTCCTCGCCCGATGGTGCGTTACGAGCCCGGCGCGTACGACGCCCACCCCGAGGAGTTGCTGGCACTGGTCCGCACGGTCGACCCGGCGGCCCGCACGGCGCTGCTGATCGCGCACAATCCGGGCATCTCGCTGCTCTCCGCCCTCCTCGACCCGGAGGGGGCGGACGAGGAGGGTTTGCGTACCGCCGAACTCGCGGTGCACCGTGGCCCGCTCGGCTGGGCGGAGCTGGGTCGGTCGGGAGCGCCGATCACGGCACGGCACGCCGCACGCGTCTGAGCCACCCGCCGATCGTCGACGGGTGGCTCAGGGGTAGGCACCGAGCCCGTGCGGGGCTCAGGACGGCGGTGCGGTCGGTGGTGGCGGGTCTGGCGGTGGCGGCATCATCGCCGTCGGATGAGAGAGCCGGTTCTCCTCGACGATGAGGGTCCGGGCCCGCTTGCGCCGGTCCTGCCAGAACCAGACCGTGGTCAGCAGTACGGCCAGCCCGGCCAGGATGAACACCCAGCCGACCGCCCGCACGTCGATCCACCAGACGTTGGCTCTCAGTGCGAAGGTCAGGATCGCGCCGATCGCGATGAGAAAAATGCCGCTTCCTACACCCATATGCGCTGCACTCCCCCGTGCGGTGGCTCTGGGCGTTCCCTTTCGAGGTCACGCGACGGTTACCCGCCACGCCACCGGCATACCCGGCCGGGCTCGCCCAATACGTGCCCACCCCCGCGCGGCCCGACAGCGGGCTGACCGTGCTCAGCCGGACACGGTGACGGCCGGCGGGGCAGGTCGCCCTCGCCGGCCGTCGTTGCTCCGGTGGTGAGGCCCGGAACCGTCAGGCGTGCCGTGGCACGGTCAAAAGGCTTCCTCCGGGAGATCCATGATGTCGACGTCGGCACCCTCGATGATCCGCCGGTCGGCGCCGATGCGGGGCAGCACCTCGCGGGCGAAGAAGCGGGCAGCGGCCACCTTGCCGGTGTAGAACGCCTTGTCGCTGGCGGAGACCTCGCCGGCCAGCGCCTTCAGCGCCACGTCTGCCTGCCGCTGGAGCAGCCAGCCGACAACCAGGTCGCCGATCGCCAGCAGGAACCGCCGGCTGCCCAGCCCGACCTTGTAGAGCGCGCGGGTGTCGCCACTCTGGGCCTCGCCCAGCCAGCCGGTCAGCACACCGAGGATGTTCTGGATCTCGGCCAGCGCCTTGCCGAGCGCCTGCCGCTCCTCCTTGAGCTGGCCGTTGCCCGCCTCGGAGGAGATGAACTCCTGGATCTCACCGGCAACGGCCATCAGGGCCCTGCCGTTGTCCCGGACGATCTTGCGGAAGATCAGGTCCAGGCTCTGGATGGCGGTGGTGCCCTCGTACAGGGTGTCGATCTTGGCGTCCCGGACGTACTGCTCCAGCGGGTAGTCCTGCAGGAACCCGGAGCCACCGAAGGTCTGCAGGGCCTCGTGCCCGAGCATCTCGTACGCCCGCTCCGAGCCGACGCCCTTGACCAGCGGCAGCAGCAGGTCGTTGACCCGCTTGGCCAGCTCGGTGGCCTTCTCGTCGCCGGCCGCCTCGGCGATGGCGATCTTGTCCTGCCAGGTGGCGGTGTAGAGGACCAGGGCACGAAGACCCTCGGCGTACGACTTCTGCAGCAGCAGCGAGCGCCGCACGTCCGGGTGGTGGGTGATGGTGACCCGCGGAGCGGTCTTGTCCGCCTGCTGGATCAGGTCGGCGCCCTGCACCCGGTTCTTCGCGTACTCAAGGGCGTTGAGGTAGCCGGTGGAGAGGGTGGCGATCGCCTTGGTGCCGACCATCATCCGGGCGTACTCGATGATCATGAACATCTGCCGGATGCCGTCGTGCTTGTCGCCGAGCAGCCAACCCTTGGCCGGCACGCCGTGCTCACCGAAGGTCAGCTCGCAGGTGTTGGAGACCTTCAGGCCCATCTTGTGCTCGACGTTGGTGGCGTAGACGCCGTTGCGCTCGCCCAACTCGCCGGTGGTCTCGTCGAAGTGGAACTTCGGCACCACGAACAGCGACAGGCCCTTGGTGCCGGGGCCACCGACGCCCTCCACGCCCACCGGGCGGGCCAGCACGTAGTGCACGATGTTGTCGGTGAGGTCGTGCTCGCCCGAGGTGATGAAGCGCTTCACGCCCTCGATGTGCCAGGAACCGTCCGGCTGCTGAATCGCCCGGGTCCGGCCGGCGCCCACGTCCGAGCCGGCGTCCGGCTCGGTCAGCACCATCGTGGAGCCCCACTGCTTGTCGATGAAGAGCTTGGCCCAGTTCTTCTGCCGCTCGGTGCCCTCGACGTGCAGGACGTGCGCGAAGGACGGGCCGGAGGCGTACATCCAGATCGGGGCGTTCGAGCCGAGCACCATCTCGGCGAGTGCCCACCAGAGCGCGCGGGGCGCGGTGGTGCCACCCAGCGCCGGCGGCAGGTCCAGTCGCCAGAACTCGGAGTCCATGAATGCCTGGTAGGACTTCTTGAACGACTCCGGCAGCGGCGCGGTGTGCGTGGCCGGGTCGAAGACCGGCGGGTTGCGGTCACTGTCCGTGTAGCTGGCGGCCAGGTCCTCGCGGGCAAGACGGTCGACCTCAGCAAGGAAGCTGCGGGCGGTGTCGGTGTCGAGATCCGAGTACGGCTCCTGGCCGAACGCCCGGTCCGCCCCGAAGACCTCGAACAGATTGAACTCGAGATCCCGGAGGTTGCTCTTGTAGTGGGTCATGCTCACTGGCCCCGCTTCCGGACAGGTGTTACCGATCAGTAACTCCGACTGTATTACTCGCGGGTAGGCAGCGACAAGCGGATCACCCAAGTGACGGCGATTACACACACGCTCGTAACAAAGCGCGGATCAACTCTCGGCGGCGCCGACTTCCCAACTCGGGACGGCCGCCGCCGCTCCGGTACGGGCACCGACGTACTCCATGAGGACCAGGGCGATGTCGTCGTCGAGCCGCCCGTGGACCCACTCGATCAGGGCGGTCTCCAGCGAGGCCAGCCCGTCGGCGACCGTGCCGTGGCCGAGCAGTCGCCAGGCGCGGTCGGCGGTGGGGAAGAACTCGCCGTCCCGCCGCGCCTCGCCGAGGCCGTCGGTGAACAGCAGCAGCCGGTCCCCGGGCTCCAGACGTTCCACCCGGGGGCGGACCACCGGCATGAATCCGAGCGGAGGTGCCGGTGCTGGCGGCTCCAGCGAGATCACCGCGCCCCGGCGCAGCAGCAGCGGTGGCGGGTGGCCGCAGTTGACGATCGTGAGCGTGCCACCGCGCTCCTCTACCAGCGCCGCGGTCACGAAGTCCTCGTCACCGACGTTTCGGGCCACCGCACGGTCCAGGTCGGCCACGACGGCACGCAGGTCGGCCCGCTCGTACGCCACGTGCCGGTAGGAACCGAGGACGATGCTCGCCAGCCGGACCGCGTCCAGGCCCTTGCCGCGCACATCGCCGATGATCATGCGCACGCCGTAGGGCGTGTCGATCGCCTCGTACAGGTCACCGCCGATCTCGGCCCTGGCGGTGGAGGAGATGTAGCGACCCGCGACCGAGAGGGTCCCGACCTGCGGCCCCAGCGGACGCAGCACCGCCTGCTGGGCCACCGAGGCGAGCTTGGTCAACTCGACGATCTGCTCCGCCTGCCGCTGCCGGACCGACGCCACCGCCACCGCCAATCCGGTGGCGAGCGCGACCGCGACCACGTTGACCGAGGTGACCAGCGACATCTTCGGCTCGATCAGGGCGAAGCCGGCCCCGGTCAGGGTCGCCGCGACGCCCACCCCCAGCACCACCGGCCAGGACGCCACGGCGGCGGCCAGGAAGGGCACGGCTGCCAACAGCGCGACGTAGTGCGCCAGAAGGCCGTCCGCCGCCTCCGCCGCCGACACGATCGCGAGCAGGACAAGGGCCGCGCCGAGGCCGGCGCGGGATCCGGGGCTCAGCGGGCGGCGGCCCGACTGGAGGAGTCGCGTGGATACGAGGGACAGTTTGCCTGATCCGCGTGAACCGGTGAATGAACCTGACCCGTCGTCCGACAAGGTTCTGTCCGGCCGGCCCGGTTGCGCGGCCGAACCGGCGTAACCCGCCCCGGTCAGCCGAGGACCTCGTAGCGGACAGTGAGCGCGCCCACGTCGACCGAGGCGATGGTGGCGAACGCGGCCCGGGAGAGGTCCAGGCAACGTCCGTCGATGAACGGGCCACGGTCGTTGATCCGCACCACGACCGACTTGCCGTTGGCCGGGTTGGTCACCCGGACCTTGGTGTTGAACGGCAGCGTCTTGTGCGCGGCGGTCAGCGCGTTCGGGTTGAACGACTCACCGTTGGCGGTGAGCTGCCCGTCGGAGTAGAACGAGGCACCGCACGAGCCGCTCTCCAGCACCTTTGGCGATGCCGTGGTCTTCTTCGCGGTCGGGCTCGGCTTCGGCGACGCGGTGCGGGCCTTGCCCCGGGAGGCGGCCTGCTGCGACCGGGTGGCCAACGGGCTGGCGGTCACGCTCGGCGAGGCGCTGGCACTCGGGGAGGCGGCCGGGGAGCTGGGGGTGAGGCTGCTCGCGGCGGTGGTCGGGGTGAGGTCGAGAGCCGTCTGCCCCGACTGCCCGGAGCCGGAGGTCAGCTGCACGGCACCGACCGTACCCCCGACGGCGAGGGCGACGCCGACCGCCGCGGTGGCCACGATGCCCGCCGGGGAGGAGAAGATGCGGGTACGGGAGTGCTTGGCTGCCACCGGCCCGGTCCTTTCGTCGTCTGAACAAACCGGGTCGGACCGTAACGAGAGAAGCACTTCCGAAGTCAACGTGATCATTGTGGTATGCCCGGATTTGCACTGGTACGTGTAGCCGATCATCCGATCCGGGGTGGGCCGGCCGGCCCAGGTGCCGACACGCCGCCCCGACGTGCCGCAGGATGGGCGGATGCCCGCTGAGCTGACCGAACGCCTGGCCGCCCTGTTCCAGTGGATCGACCCCGGCCCGGGCACCAGTCACCTGGTCAGCGACATCTCCGGTTGGTGGCGTGACCCGACCGTGCTGGCCGAACTGGGGCCGGCCCTGGTGGCGCCGTACCGGGCCGCCCGGCCGACGGTGGTGCTCGCCCCGGCGGTCACCGGGCTGCTGCTCGGGCCGTTGGCCGCCACCGCCCTCGGGGTCGGCTTCGTGGCCGCCCACAAACCCGGCGACGGGCGGCTGCCAGCCGGCGCGCTCACCTGGGCGCAGAGCCCACCGGACTACCGGGGCCGGCGGGTCGACCTGGCCGTCCGGGACCGGCACCTCGGCCCCGGCGACCGGGTCCTGGTCGTGGACGACTGGGTACGCACCGGCGCACAACTCCACGCTCTCTACGAGATCTGCGCCGCACTCGGTGCCGAGGTGCTGGGCACCGCCGTCGTGGCCGTCGACTGCCCGCCCGAGGTCGCGGCCGACCTACGGATCACCGGCCTGATCAACGCGGCGGATCTACCAGCTTGACTTCAACCATGCTTCAGCTCCGACGATCGACGCATGAGTGACGAAATCCTCGACGAGGCGTACGAGCGGCTGCACCGCACCGGCCCCGAGTACCAGGGCTGGCTCTCCAACCACGGGCCGATGGCCGTCGAGGCGCTGGCCCGACACGGGCACCAGCGGCAGGTGCACCGCTGGCTCGACAGCTACCTCGGCCGACTCGACGAGTTACCCAGAGGGTTGCACCCGATCGACGACTGGCGGGCGGCGCTGGGCGATGCGAAGCGGGCCGGTGACTGGCTGGCGTACTTCGACCGGCAACTGCGCGAACGACCGTGGCGCGACGTGCTCGGCACCTGGTGGCCCCGACTGCTGCCGGGCATCGCCGCCGGCGCCACCCACGGGGTGATCCGAGTCGGGCACGCCGTACGTGCGCTCGACTCGGACGACGCGAACCGGCAGCGGCGCACCGAGTTGGGCCAGGCCCTCGGCTACTGGGCGGCCCGCTGGCAGCCGATCCCCGGCGCCGACCGGCTGCTCGACCGCACCTCGGCAGGCGAGTCGGGCGGGCCGAGCACCGGCGAGCTGGACGTGGACGCCGCGCTGGCCGGGCTGCCCCGGATCGACGATCAGACCGGGGGCGTCCGCGATCGACTGGACCGACTTCCAGGCGTACCCCGATGGGAGCCCGCGCTCGCGGCGATGCGGCCCGCGCGGACGCCGGCCGAGGCGGAGCGAGGGCTCGCCACTCTGGTGCACCGGGCCGGCCTCGACTACCTCCGCTTCGGGCACGTCGCGCCGGTCATGCTGGTGCACGCGGTCACCGCGCCGACCGCGGTGCTGCGTACCCTGCCGGCACTTGACCAGGCGCTGTGGGCGCCGAGCCTCGCCGCGGCCTGGGCCGCGACGGCGGCGATGACCGCGGTGTACGCCCCGGCCGACGGCCTCGCGCCACCGATCGTGGCCGCCGCGACCCCGGCGGAGGTCTTCGCCCGCGCGGCCCGGCACGGCGACGAGCACGTGGTCAAGCTGGCCGACGCGGTGCTCGACGCGCACGCGGCCACCGGCGACGACCGGCTGCTCACCGCCGCCGGCTACGCCGGGCAGTTGATCTGAGCAGGGCCCGGCGAATTGCGGCGGCGGCGTGGGCCGCGCTGGCCTAGCCTCGGCAGGATGTGGCCTCGGATCGGTGAACTACGCGCCCTCGCCCTCGGCACCCCCGGCGAGCTACGGGAAACCCTCAACACGCTGGTGCTCGCCGGCGTGAAGACCGCGACGGCCGGGCGACTCGCCGAGTACGCGGAAGAGGGCGAGGAGTTGGAGCACGTCGGCGAACGGCTGGCCCTCGTTGACGACGACAACGCCCTGGCCGGCGTGGTGGAGATCACCGGAGTCGAGATCGTCCGCTTCGCCGACGTGCCGTGGGACTTCGCCCGCGCCGAGGGGGAGGGTGACCGCTCGATCGAGGAGTGGCGGGCCGGGCACTCGGCCTACTGGGCGCGGCTCGGCACCCCGGTCGACGGCGACACCCCGATCGTCTGCCTCCGCCTACGGCTGGTCTCCGGTGGCGAGGGCGGCGTGGCCAGCGGTGACCTCGGCACCTGAGCCGGTTCGCTGCGGCACCGGTTCAGCCGCGTAGCTCCGGCAGCAACCGGGTCGCCACGTCCACCAGGACGGCTTCGTCGCCGGCGTACCAACTGCTGGCGCGCGGCCAGTGCGTCACCACGTCGGTGAAGCCGAGGTCGGCGGCCCGGCCGACCTGGTCGGCGAAGAACTGTGCGCTGCTGAGCGAGAACACCGGCGCCGCATCCAGCGAGAGATAACGGTCCAGACTCGCCGGGTCGCGCCCGGCCTCGTCCAGTGTCCGGTCCATTCGCGCGGACAGCGCCGACACGCTGTCCCACCAGCTCGCCAGGTCGTTGTCGTCACCGGTGCCGGTGGTCACCCAGCCCTGACCGAAGCGAGCCACCAGCCGCATCGACCGTGGCCCGTTGGCGGCCACCACGAACGGCACCCGGGGCTGCTGAACGCTGCCGGGGTTGTTGCGGGCGTCCACCGCGGTGAACCAGTCACCGCGCCAGGTGGTGCCGTCCTCCCGCAGAATCAGATCCAGCAACTCGGTGAACTCGGCGAACCGGTCGACCCGCTGACGCGGCGGCAGCGTCTCACCGCCCAGCACGGCCGAGTCGAAGCCGATGCCGCCCGCGCCTAGGCCGAGCAGCAGGCGACCGTCCGAGACGTCGTCCACCGTGGTGATCTGCCGGGCGAACGCGGCCGGGTGTCGGAAGTTCGGCGACGCGACGAGCGTGCCCAACCGGATCCGGGACGTCACCGTGGCGGCGGCGGTCAGCGTGGTCATCGAGTCGAACCACGGGCCGTCGACCAGGTCCCGCCAACCGAGGTGGTCGTAGGTCCAGGCATGGTCGAAGCCCCACTCGTCGACCTGCCGCCAGCGACGCTGCGACTCCGACCAACGCTGGTCCGGCAGGATCACGATGCCAATCCGCATGATCGCCAGCCTAGTCGGGGGGCACCACCGACCCCCGGCTTTAGCTACCGTTCCGCTGTGGACCTACCTACGGGGCGAGCCGCCACGGTACGAGCCTTTGGCACCATCTCGCTGGTGGCCGGCTTCATTACCTGTCTGCTCACCAACTCGTCCGACTACGACGGGCTCAGGCCGCAGATCCTCGCCGCCTTCCTCATCCTGACCGGCATCGGTCTGCGGATCGAGGCGGCGATCGTCGACCGCATGCGGTAACTGGAACCGTCGCGCCGACGTGTGGCGCGCGTCACACCACTTCCCCGTAGGGTCATCGCGGTCGGGTCCGACTCCTCCATGAGCAGGCACCGGTGGGTGCCGTCCGAGGAGAGGAAGACGCGAGATGACGAAGGTGACCGCGCAGGTGTCGGTGTCGGTGGACGGGTTCTACGCCGGCCCACAGTTCGACGGCGACGGCGACTGGATCGACTCGGCGGAGAGCGCGGCTTTCTTCCGGGTCACCCGCTGGGTGACCGAGGCGACGGCCTGGCGGGAGCGACAGGGCTTCACCGGCGGGGAGCAGGACACCAACTCCGACGTGATCGCCGAGACGTTCGCCGCGGCTGGCGCGTACGTGATGGGGCGCCGGATGGCCGACGGGGGTGAGGTGCCCTGGGGTGACGATCCGCCGTTCCGCGCGCCGGTCTTCGTCGTCACACACCGCCCCCGCCAGCGCCTGCTGCGGGAAGGAGGCACCAGCTTCACCTATGTCACCGATGGCGTGGCCAGCGCCGTCGAGCAGGCGCGTGCCGTGGCCGGCGGCAAGAACGTCGCCGTGGCCGGGGGCGGCAGCCTGGTGCGGCAGGTGCTCAAGGCCGGTCTGCTCGACGAGTTGGAGCTGCATGTCGTACCGGTCGTGCTCGGCACCGGGCTCCGGCTGTTCGACGCGGACCTCGACCTCGGCGACAAGGAGGCGGTCGAGCTGACGCCGACCCGCGTCATCCACACACCGCAGGTCACCCACATCCGGTACGCGGTGGGCGGACGCGCACCGCTCGTGCTCGACGACCGGGGCCGCGGCGGCGGCCCGACGGTGACCGCGAACTGAGTCACGGCCCACCGAAGGAGAGAGGAGACACCATGCCGCAACTGTTGCGGGTGCAGTGCTTCAACGTTTCGCAGGACGGGTTCGGCACCGGAGAGGGGCAGAGCCTGGAACGGCCCTTCGGCCACGCGGACCCCACCCCGCTGTTCTCCTGGCGTGCCGCCACCGCCAGCTTCGTGTATCGCACCGAGCCGGGCGGCACTCGCGGCCTGGACGACTACCTGACCCGCGATGCCGAGTGCAACATCGGCGCGGAGATCATGGGCCGCAACAAGTTCGGTCCCCAGCGTGGTCCCTGGAAGGACCATGAGTGGCAGGGATGGTGGGGGGACAACCCGCCGTTCCACACGCCGGTCTTCGTGCTCACCCACCATGAACGCCCGTCGTTCACCCTGGCCGACACCACATTCCACTTCCTCGACGCCAGCCCGACCGAGGCCCTGGCTCGGGCGAAGCAGGCAGCCGCCGGTCGGGACGTACGCCTCGGTGGTGGGGTGGCGACCATCCGGGAGTTCATCGAGGCCGATCTGGTCGACACGATGCATATCGCCGTCGCGCCCGTCGACCTCGACCGGGGCGAGCGTTTGTGGGACAGCCCCACCGAACTCCTCGACCGCTTCCACCTGGAGTCGGTGCCCAGCCCCAGCGGAATCACCCATCTCCTGTTCTGGAGACGATGACCGCTGTCCTGATCCTGCCCCGGCACGGACGCCTACAGCCGGGCCAGCACCAGCAACCGGTTGCCGTCGGGGTCGGTCACCCGCGCGGACCGCTCGCCCCAGGGCTGGTCGACCGGCTCCTCGGTGACCGTCGCTCCACCCGTGCGCAGCGCGCCCACGGCTGCGTCGCAGTCGTCGGCGTAGACGCACAGCTCCCAGCGGTGCGAGTCGGCCGGCTCGTCAGCCTCCGGGTTGGCGGCCAGGCCGAGCTCGCTGTTGCCCAGGCGGAGTGCGACGAACTCCGGGGCGCCCTCGTCCGGGAACCGGTAGGTCAGCTCGAAGCCGACCACGTCCCGGTAGAACGCGACCAGTCGTGGCAGGTCAGGTGTCGTCACGATCGGAAAGGCTTCGATGAACACGGACCACCTCCAGGCCGGACCTTAGCCGGTGCCGAGGCCCTGCAGGAACTACCACGGTCGATCCCGTGGGCCTCGGCGTCTCATTGACCCTTGCGCAGATTGATTTGCAGTGCAAACCTATTGGTAGTGCAGCATCAATCCTGGAGGGCATCGTGTCGGAACAACCGAGCACCGCGCCGAACAGCGAGGACACACCCGGAGAACTGCTGGCATCGGTGGCCGCGCTCCGACGGCGCACCCGGGCCGCCAGACACGCCTACTGGCTGCCGCTCCTGCTGTTCGGTCTCCTGATGGCGGTGGCCGCGCCCCTGTACGTCGAATCGGTCGAATCGCCCGCCTTGCGCGCCACGCAGGACAACCCCGCGCTGACCGGCCTCGGTGGTGACTTCCTTGAACGCTCGGCCGCCCTCGGCTGGTACTGGCTGGTGGCGCTCATCGGCGGCTACCTGCTCAGCCTCTGGTGGTATCGGTGGCACGGTGCGCGGGTGG
Organism: Micromonospora parathelypteridis; assembly: GCF_014201145.1. Lineage (NCBI taxonomy): Bacteria > Bacillati > Actinomycetota > Actinomycetes > Micromonosporales > Micromonosporaceae > Micromonospora > Micromonospora parathelypteridis. The sequence continues at coordinate 3,290,966 of NZ_JACHDP010000001.1, read as the reverse complement.
GTGTGCAGACCCCGACCCGGACGTACGTCATCGCCGGCATCGTGGGCACTCTGGTCGGGCTCGTGCTGCCGATCGCGCTGCGGTTCCTGCTGCTCAACACGGCGACGGTGATCTCGAACGGGACCAGTTGGGCGACCACCCCGCTGTTGGGCATCTCCGGTCGCGGCATGTTCCCGCATCTGGTCATCGCGGTGGGCCTGCTGGTCCTGGCCCGCCTGGAACGCAGTCGCGGCCTCACGGCTGTGGCCGTGTGCTACGCCGCGGCGGTCGTCCTCGTTAACATCTACTTCCAGACCACGGAATTCGAACCGGGGGACCTGAGCCGCTTCAGCTTCCTGCTGGCGGCCCTGCTGCCGGCACCGATCCTGCTGGTCGGCGGCACCATCGCCCTCGTCGCCACGAACAGGAATTCGTCATGAGCAGTGCCGATGGCGCCAACGAAGCGGCCACCGGCCCCGGCAACGGTGGGCACCCGACGAACGGCCTCAGCGACACCGTCCATCAGCGCAACCGGCTCGGCATCCTCACCATCGCCGCGGAGGCCGAGCGGGTGGAGGTCGCCTACCTCCGCGACGCGCTCGAACTCACCGCCGGCAACCTCTCCCGACACCTCGCCGTTCTCGAGGAGGCCGACCTGGTCCAGATCGAGAGGGGCTACCACGGCCGAAGGCCCAAGACCTGGATCAGGATCACCCAGCAGGGGCAGGCCGCGTTGACTGCCGAGATCAACGCGCTGCGGGAACTCCTCCAACGCCACCAGCAGTTGGCCAGCGCCCCGCGGCCGAACGGGCACGAGCAATGATTTGCCGTACGGGCGGGCTGGACGCCCGATAGCGACGCCTGCCTAATGCCCCCAGCGCTCGGCAGGTCGGCAGGCAGCTCCCGGCTCGCCGTAGACGAGGGTGCCGGCGGAGTCCTCGTAACAGTGATCGAACTGGTCGGACGGACGAAACAGCAACCGGCGGTCGATCTCGGCTCCGGTGGTGTCATAACTGACCAACTCCGCGTCTTCGTTGGTGTTGGCATCCTCGGTGATCAGACCGAACACCCCGTTGACCATCCGCGCCGTGGTCGTCTGCCCGTCGCCGTGTTCGAGCACCAGCCGTTGCACCCGAGCGCTGACCCGACCGGTCACCGCGACGTCACCCCCGTCGGCCTCGGTCGATACAAGTAGGAGCCGCTGGATCGGGCCGAAGGCGACCTCGTCACCGGCGGCGATGGTCGACCACAGATCTTGGTCAGACGGTTGTATCTGGCTCGTCACACCTGACTATTGCCGGTCGGGGCGAACCTGTTGCAGCCCTCTCCTGCGGTCAGCCAGTCTCTCGGACCAGGCGGTACAGGTCCCGGCGCACTGCCGGCCATTCGTCGACGATCGCGTGCCGCGCGGCACCCACCGCGTCGACAGCGTCCACCCCGCTGCCGATCGCCGTGTGCAGGGCGTGGACGGCGGACGAACACGCATGCACGTCGTCGCCATGCGCCTTGAGGTAGGCGATCCTCGACCGGGTTTCCTGGTCCAGGGTGAGGCCCCGCTCGACGGCCTCCACCGCCTGCCTCGCCAGCTCCTCATCGCTGAACCTGAACCGCGTCGTTACCGCTCGCAAGGCAAGCGTCAGTGCCGCTCGCCGTACCGTCTCCGGCGCGGCCCGCAGTCGCGCGTCGAGATCGGGCTCGTAGTGACCGAAGTTCGAGGGTGGCCTCGGGTCGGACGGAAACGCGCCAAGACTCACCGTCACCCACGGCCCGGCCTCCGTGTCGGCGCCCTCGTCGCTCATCCACTCGGCCGGCAGCCGCACGCCGGTCCGCCGCTCGACAAACGCCATCACCGCGGATCTCACATACTCGGTCCCCAGCGCGGCGCGCACGTCGTCCAGATCGTCGGCGAAAGCAGACGGGTCATCGCCATGCCGCCGGTCCGGATCGTTCATGTCCATCCGGGCGAGCACCTTGCCGTACACCGCATAGGTGACGCCGCCGTTGCCGTTGATGGTCCAGTCGACCGTATGCACCCGCGTGCCGTCGCTGAGCCAGCGCAGGACTTCAGGCCGGCTCAGGGCGCAGCCGTTGTCCTGGAAGACCACCACGTCGGGGCCGATCTGGGCCAGGTCGGCGAGTTCGCCGGCGTGCTTGTCACCCGGCTCGACGCGCCTGGCCCGCAAGCGCTTGATCACTCCGTCGACAGTGGCCTCGGCACTGGCCGGCTGAACCACCGCCCAGCTCAGCCCCTCGGCGAGCCAGTCCCGGTCAGCCAGGAAATCGTCGTAGTAGCGCACCAGGTCCGACACCATCGGAGAACGGTACGACGATCACGGCCCCGGTGGTCCCCCGCCGGGTGTGGATTTCTGGCGGCCTGGTTCGATGCAGTCCAGCGCTGGGCCAGCCAGCGGAGGCCGCAGCTCCGCCCAAGGGTGTGGCATCCTCCGATGCATGGTCGGCTCCGAATGGCAGGGCGAGACCTGCCCCGGCTGCGGTGGCGAGCTGCGGCTACTCGGCTTCGCCTTAACTCGTCGCGACGAAGATGATCGGTTCGTCTGCAAGACCCCGTTGTTCTGCAGGTCATGCGGCAAGACCTGGAGCCGTTGGGCCGACCGGCCGGGGCAGCCACTCACCGAGGATCCACTGCTGGCGCCCGAAGCGCTCAAACCATCCCGCAAACGCCGCAAGTGGCGGCGAACAAAGTGACTCCCGCGCGGGCTCGGTAAGCGCGAGAATTGATAGCAACGAATGAGGCCCCGGCCAGGAAATTTGTCCTGAGCTGGGGCCTCACGGTGGAGCGGGTGACGGGAATCGAACCCGCACTGTCAGCTTGGGAAGCTGATGTTCTGCCATTGAACTACACCCGCAAGCGGCACCACTGTACCCGAGTCGCCCAGCCTGTGCACCCAGGCACCCCTGCATGGTGCTGCTCTTGCGCGTACACCCGGTGCCGGCTCCGTCATGACGGAGTCGGCACCGGCCTCTCGGCTCAGGGTCCGGCCGCGGTCAGGCGGCCGTGTACTGGACGTCGCGGCTGAGACGGGTCGCGCGCGCCTGCGGTACGGCGAGCGGCGCGGCTGCCGCCGACGGGGCGTGCGGGTCGAGCCAGACCCGGACGGCCGGCCGGCCCGGCGCGAGGCCCGGGACGCCGGCGAGGTGCTGCTCGCGGCGGGTCAGCATCGCCACGTCGACGGTGAACTCGAAGAGCTGCCAGTCGACCTGCGGCTCCGCGCGAGCGCCCTGCGCCAACCGGGCCACCCGCGCCGGATCGGTCACCGGGCGGGCACGACCCGCCACGTACGCCTCGTCGTCGCTCTCCTCCGGAGGGAACGAGTGCAGCGCGTAACGGCCGTCACGTTCGAGGTCACGGCGCTTCGGGGAGTCGATGATGAAGCAGAACAGGCCTTCATCGGTGATGACCGGCGAGACGGGATGGACCCGGGGCCCGCCGTCGGCGCGGACCGTGGCCAGGTAGCCGAAGCCCGGCCCGTACTGCTGGAGGAGAACGCGGATCCCGTCGGCGAGTCGGGGCTCGTCGGCGGCGAATTCGGACCAGGAAGCCATGTGGGCATTCTATCGAACAAATGTACGAGCAGCGACCTCGACTCGCTGGTCACTGCCACCGAATCCCAGAGCTTTGGGCAGCGCGGCTATGGTGGTCCGATGCTGCTCTCCGACCGTGACCTGGTCTCCGAGATCAAGGCCGGCACGCTGGGCCTGGAGCCGTTCGAGCCCACCCTGGTTCAACCTTCCAGCATCGACGTGCGGCTCGACCGGCTGTTCCGGGTCTTCAACAACCACCTCTACACCCACATCGACCCGGCGATGCAGCAGGACGACCTGACCTCGGCGGTCGAGGTGCCCGACGGCGAGCCGTTCGTGCTGCACCCGGGGGAGTTCGTGCTCGCCTCGACGCTGGAGGTCATCTCGCTGGGCGACCAGCTCGCCGGCCGACTGGAGGGGAAGAGTTCGCTGGGTCGGCTCGGGCTGCTCACGCACTCCACCGCCGGCTTCATCGACCCCGGTTTCTCCGGTCACGTGACGCTGGAGCTGTCCAACGTGGCGAACCTGCCGATCACCCTCTGGCCGGGCATGAAGATCGGGCAGCTCTGCATCTTCCGGCTCTCCTCACCGGCCGAGCACCCGTACGGCTCGGTGGTCTACGGCTCGCGCTACCAGGGCCAGCGGGGGCCGACGCCGAGCCGCGCCTGGCAGCACTGGCGCACCTGGCCAACCCGCTGAAACCAGTAACGACGAGGGCCCGCCGCGACGAATCGCGACGGGCCCTTCGGTCACCCTCGATCAGCCTGGGCGGCCATAACTGTGGATCGGGCCGTCGTCGACCTTCTTCATCTTGACCGGTTGGCCGGCCTGCGAGGCGTGCACCACCCAGCCGCCGCCGACGTACATGCCGACGTGGTGGATGTCGCTGTAGTAGAAGACCAGGTCGCCGGGGCGCAGATCGGCCCTGCTGACGTCCTTGGTCGCGCGGCTCTGCGCGGCGGCGTTGTGCGGCAGTGACACGCCGGCCTTCGCCCAGGCGGCCAGCATCAGGCCGGAGCAGTCGTACGAGTTCGGGCCCTCGGCACCCCAGACGTAGGGCTTGCCGATCTGGGCGCAGGCGAACTTGACGGCCGTGCCCGCGGCGCCACCGGGGTAGCTGCCGGGGCACGGCGCCGGGCGCAGCGGGCCGCCGCCACCGTTGCCGTACACCTTGAGGCGCAGCTTCTGCAGCTTGTCGATCTCTTCGTTGATCTGCTTCTTCTTCGCGGCCAACTGGGCCTCGGTGCGGGTCAGTTGGGCCACCATCTCGTCCAGCGGCGCCTTCTGCGCGGCCAGGTCGTCGCGCAGGTCGGCCACCTCCCGCACGTCCTGCTGCTGGTTGTGCGCGAAGCGGTCGAGCATCTCGAGCTGGCCAACGACCTCGCTGGGCGACCTGCTGCCCAGCACCGCGTTCACGGTCGCGACGTTCTCGCCCTTGTACGCACGCACGGCCAGGGCGCTGACCTTGTTCATCGCGGCGTCGACCTGACGCTCCAGCGGGGCGATCCGGGCGGCCACCGCGTCGGCTTGCCTGCGCTTCACGGCGAGGTCGGCCCGGGTGGCGTTGTGCTGCTCGATGATCGGTTCGAGCTTGTTCCAGTCGGCGTCGATCTGGCGCTCGATCTCGGCGACGCTCGGGTCGGCGTGGGCCGCCGTGGCGCTGCCCGTCAGGACGACGGCGACGCCGATCAGTGCGGCGAGAACGGTGGTGAAGCGGGAACTGCGTGGGCGCGGCACGATCGACGTCGGGCCGGCTGATGCCGGCCGCCCGGACGACGGCCGCGGGGCATGGAGTGCCACCGGGGTTCCGTACTCCTTCTTCCTGACCGCCTACCGGGTTAGCTGACGGGTTCGGGCGGGAAGTCGGCGCCCTACCGCAATTGCTGCGGATTCACCCCGGGGGACCTGGGTCCCCGGTTCGTTCGGAAACGACTCGGCGGTGTCGGTCCGTTACCGCCCGGGCTGGGCGGAGCTGATATCGGGCCGACGAAAGACCAGAGTAGAGACGCCTGTTACCGATCCGCAACCCGTGCGGCCGTGACACTCCGTACCGATCAGGGAGGGTCACTGGCCGTGCTCGAAGATTTCTTTCTCGACGCGTCGAGACATGGAAAGGTATTGACGCAGGCTCCCGGGCGGCGCGAAGGTGACCTCACCTTCATTCGCGGAATCTAGGGGGTTCGATGCACCATCCAACCCTGTCCCCCGGCCGGCGCGCACTGCTCGCCGCCGTCGTGGTCGCCGCCGCGACCGCGGTACCGCTACCGGCAAGCGCGGCGGTCGCATCCACCGCCGACCGCCAGCAGCAGTACGCCGCCGCAGCGGCCGAGTACGGCGTACCGACCGACGTGCTGCTCGGCGTCTCCTACCTGGAGTCCCGCTGGGACAGCAACGCCGGCACACCGAGCACCAGCGGCGGCTACGGCCCGATGCACCTGACCGACGCCCGACACGTGGCCGCCCTGCCCGGGGGCGGCCACCACGACGCCGGCACCGAGGACCCGCGCGGCGACGGGTCCCGCCCCGCGCTCGCACCCGCTCCCCGGCCCGCCGAGGACCCCGCACCGCCCGCCGCCGCGTTGCAGACCGTGGACGCCGCCGCCGCTCTGACCGGCGCGGCTCCCGACTCCCTGCGCACCGACGCCGACGTCAACATCCGAGGCGGGGCGGCGCTGCTGGCCTCGTACCAACGGGAGTTGGGCGCCCCGGTCGGCGCCGGCACCGACCCGGCCACCTGGTACGGCGCGGTGGCCCGCTACGCCGGCGCGGACAGTGCCGACGCCGCGGCGGCCTTCGCCGACGAGGTCTTCACCACCATCGGCACCGGCGAGTCGCGGGTGACCGACGACGGCCAGCGGATCACGCTGCCGGCCCGGGCGATCCGGCCCGAGCGTTCCTGGCTGGACCGGCTGGGCCTGCGCCGCCTCGCCCGCCCGGACGGGCTGGAGTGCCCCAGCACCATCTCCTGCGAGTGGATCCCGGCGCCCTACGCGGCGTTCGGCGACGGGGACTACGGCAACCACGACCTCTCCGACCGGCCCGGCCGGCAGAAGATCGAGTACATCGTCATCCACGACACCGAGGCGAGCTGGGCGACCACCCTGAAGCTCGTCCAGGACCCGACCTACGTGAGCTGGCACTATTCGCTGCGTTCCGTGGACGGGCACGTCGCCCAGCACGTGAAGACCAAGGACGTCGCCTGGCACGCCGGTAACTGGTACGTCAACGCCAAGGCGGTCGGGCTGGAGCACGAGGGCTTCGCGGCGCAGGGCACCTGGTACACCGAGGCGATGTATCGGACCTCCGCAAAGCTGGTCCGGCACCTTGCGCTGCGGCTGGGCATCCCGCTGGACCGCCAGCACATCATCGGCCACGACAACGTGCCCGGCACCACGGCCGGGACCGTAGGCGGGATGCACTGGGACACCGGCCCGTACTGGGACTGGACGCACTACTTCGAGCTGCTGCACGCGCCACGTCTGGACACCGGCACCCCGGCCACCGGTCTGGTCCGGATCGACCCGGACTTCGCCACCAACCAGCCGGCGTTCATCGGCTGCGTCACCGCCGGTGTGCCGTGCGCGCCGCGCGGCTCCTCGGCGGTGGTGCTGCGGTCCGCGCCGTCCGCGGACGCGCCACTGGTCAACGACATCGCGCTCCGCCCGGACGGCACTCCGAACACGATGGTGGTGTCGGACCACGGCGCCCGGGCCTCCGCCGGCCAGACGTACGCGCTGGCCGGCCGGCAGGGTGACTGGACGGCCATCTGGTACCTCGGGCAGCGGGCGTGGTTCCACAACCCGGCGTCCGCGCCGACGGCCAGTTGGACCGTCGGCCTGGTGGCCACCCCGAAGCCCGGACGGGCCACCATCCCGGTGTACGGGAGGGCGTACCCGGAGCAGGCGGCCTACCCGGCCGGCGTGCCCTACCAGGCAATCTCGCCGCTGCAGTACACCCTGTCCGCCGGACAGCGGTACGCCGTCGGCGCGGTGCTGGCCGGCGAGTACTACCGGGCCAGCACGTTCGACGGTTCCTCGCCCGGCGACTGGACGGTGATCCGCGGCAAGAACCGGTACGCGCAGATCCAGTTCGGCCACCGCATCATGTACGTCGACCTTGCTGACGTGCAGCTCCTGCCGTCCCCGGTGGGCGCACCCCGCTGAGCACAGCGACGGCCCCCGGTCGGGTGACCGGGGGCCGTCGTGTTGCACGCGGTGGATCAGCCGGGTCTGCGGAACCCGGCGACAGGCATCGTGTTGATGCTGGACACCTGCACCGGTTTACCGGCACGTGGGGCGTGCACCATCTGGTTGTTACCCAGATACAGCCCGACATGGCTCAGGCCGGAGTAGAAGAAGACCAGGTCACCGGGACGGGCGTCGGCGCGCGAGATGGCCTTGCCCTCGTTCCACTGGTCACCCGTGTGGTGGGTGAGGTAGATGCCCGCCGACTTGTAGGCGTACTGGGTGAGGCCCGAGCAGTCGAACGAGTTCGGGCCGGTGGCGCCCCAGACATACGGATCGCCGACCTGCTGGCAGGCGGTCTTGATCGCCTTCTGCGCGGCCACGGCGAGCACACCGTTGATGGTCGGGCAGCCAGCGGTCTTCACCGTGGTCTTCGGCATCGCCGCCTCGAGCTGCTTGATCTCGGCGTCGATCTGCTTCTTCCTGGCGGCCAGCTCGTTCTGCTGCCTGGTCTGGGTGACGATCAGCGCGTCGAGCTTCTGCTTCTCGCCGTCGTACTTGGCCCGCACGGCCAGCACGCCCTCGACCTCCTTGCGCTCCTGCGCGGCCAGCCGGTCGAGGACGGTGAGCTGCTCGGTGAGCGTGTCCGGATTGGCGCTGACCAGCAGTGCGCCGATGTCGTGCGACGGGCCCGACATGTAGTAGCGGGAGGCGAGATCGCCGACCCGGTTGAGCGCCAACTCGCTCTGCAGCGACAACGGCTCGATCTTCTTCTGCAGGTCCGCCGACTTCTGCCGATTGACCTTCAGCTGCGCCCTGACCTTGTTGTACTGCTCGATGGTGGGCTCCAACTGCTCCCACTTCTTGTCGATCTGCGCCTCGATCTCGTCGACCGTCGGCGCGGCGTGTGCCGGCGCGGTGAGCAGACCGGCGCCGACTGCCGCGGCGGCGACCAGGACGAGCAGACGATGGGCAGCGCGGCGCAGGCCACCCGGCCGAGCAGGCACTTTCAGGTCGTGACGATGAGGGGGCATGGTTGCCACCGGCACCGACTCCTTTGCAACCGACCGCCGGGCGCCTCGCGTGAGGGAAGGCCGAGGCAGACGACCTACAGCGGTCGGTGCCTCACATTAGGGAAGGTCGGGGCGGTAATCAAGGCGAGTGCCATCACCATCACTGTCGTGCAACCGCTTGCACACCAAGGGTATTGGCACATCAACCAACGATTGCGGTCAATACATCATCGAGGGTGACCACACCGAGAGGGCGCCGGCCGTCGCTGACCAGCACCATGTGCCGCCGCTCGCGGCGCATGGCCAGCAGCAGGTCGGCCAGCGTACGCTCCGGCGGCACCATCGCCAGCGGCCGGTAGACCTCCGCCGGCACCGGCGATCGGCGGTCCTGCCCGGCGTACCCGAGCACGTCCTTGACGTGCACGAAGCCGAGCACCCGCCGGGTCGATCGCTGCACCACCGGAAAACGGGACCGACCGGTCCGGGTGGCCAACACCTCCAACGACGCCGGCGAAACGTCCTCGGCCACCGTCACCACCGTCGACCACGGCTGCAACGCGTCCGCCGCGGTGCGGCTGTGCAGGGCCAGGGCACCGGTGATCCGCGCATGCTGCTCCTCGTCGAGCAACCCCTCGGTACGCGCCTGTGAGACGAGCCCGGCCAACTCCTCGGCGGTGAACACCGTCTTCACCGCCTCGGACGCCTCGATCCGCCAGAACGCGAGCACCCGGCGGGCCGCCCACTTCATCGCGAGCAGCAGCGGCTTGGTGGCCACACAGAACGCCAGCATCGCCGGGCCGAGCCAGAGCGCGGAGACCTCTGGACCGGCCAGCGTGATGTTCTTCGGGACCATCTCGCCGACGACCGTGTGCAGAAAGACCACCACGCCCAGGGCCAGCACGAACGCCACCGGGTGCACCGCCCGCTCGGGCAGGCCGGCCGCGTGGAACGGCGGCTCCAGCAGGTGCGCCAACGCCGGCTCGGCGATCGCGCCCAGGCCCAGCGAGCAGACCGTGATGCCGAGCTGCGCACCGGCGATCATCAACGGGATCTGGTTCATCGCCGACAACGCCCACCGGGCACGCTTCGACCCGGCGGCCAGCGGCTCGATCACCGTCCGGCGGGACGCGATGAGCGCGAACTCACTGCCCACGAAGAAGCCGTTGCCGAGCAGCAGCACCACGGTCACCAACAGCTCAGTCATCGTCGTCCGGCTCCGCCGGGCGCAACACCCGGACCTGCTCGATGCGGTGCCGCTCCACCTCCACCACGGTGAACTCCCAGCCGTCCGCCTCGACCGTCTCGCCGGCCAGCGGGATGTGCCCGAGCTGCGCCATCAGGAAGCCGGCAAGCGTCTCGTACGGCCCCTCGGGCAGCCGGAAGCCGGTCTGCTCGGCCACCTCGTCGGAGCGGAGCACCCCGTCGACCAGCACGGTGCGCTCACCACCGGGCACGGTCAGTTCGACCGGGCCGGCGTCGTCCACGCTCGCCGGGTCGAACTCGTCGGCGATCTCCCCGACCAACTCCTCCACGAGGTCCTCGATCGTCACCACGCCGTCCGTGCCGCCGTACTCGTCGACGACGATGGCCAGGTCGGCCCCGGCCGCCTTCAACGCCGCCAGCACGCCGTCGAGGTTGAGGCTCTCCGGCACGTACACCGGCTCGCGGGCCACCGAACCGACGCTTGTCGACGCCCGGTCGGCCAGCGGCACACCCAGCGCGTCGGGCACACCGGCAACGCCGGTCACCAGGTCCAGGGTCTCCTCGTACACCGGGAAGCGGGTCCGTCCGGTCTGCCGGGACGCCTCCAGCAACTCGGCCACGGTGGCCGTGACACGCAGCGCGACCACGTCCACCCGGGGGGTCATCGCCTCGGCGGCCCGCTTGTCACCGAACCGGATGGTGCGGCGCAGCAGCATCGCGGTGTCCGTCGGCAACGCACCGGCGCGCGCCGAGATGGCCGCCAGCAGACCCAACTCCTCCGGCGAGCGGGCACTGGCCAGCTCCTCCTGCGGCTCCACGCCGAGCGCCCGGACCAGCCGGTTCGCCGAGCCGTTCAAGCCCCGAATCACCCAGCCGAACGTCCGGGAGAAGGTGTGCATGGGACCAGCCGTGGCCAGCGCCGCCGGCATGGGCCGGGCCAGCGCCGCGTTCTTCGGCACCAACTCACCGAAGAGCATGGAGATCAGCGTGGCCAGGGCCAACGCGAGGAACGGGGTGAACCGCTCGGTGGCGTCCCCGACGATCGGGCGCAACAGGGGACCGAAGAGCCGGGCCAGGGCCGGCTCGGCCAGGTAGCCGGTGAGCAGCGCGGTGATGGTGATCCCGAGCTGCGCACCGGAGAGCTGGAAGGAGAGTTCGCGCAGCGCCGTGCGTACCGTCAGGGCGGCCTGGTCGCCGGCGGCGGCCCGCCGGTCGATCTCCGCGCGGTCGACCGTGACCAGGGCGAACTCGGCCGCGACGAAGAACGCGTTGCCCGCGGTCAGCGCAACGAACCCGACCAGGGGCAACAGCGTCGTCAAGAGTAGGCCGTCGATGTCGCCTCACCTCGGCGAGATTCTTGCACGACGGCGGCGGCCCGCACCGGGCCGCCGCCGTCGATGTCCAGATCCCAGGTGTACGCGCTCAGCCGCCGATCGGCGCGGTCTCCTTGCCGCCCTGCGGCTGCTCCGGCTTGACCGAACGGAGCAGCACGCTCGCCACGTCGATCACCTCGACCTGCTCGCCGGCGCCCTTGCCGTTGACCCCGTCGTTGAGCATCGTCGAGCAGAAGGGGCAGCCGACGGCGACCGTCCTGGCCCCGGTGGCCATGGCCTCCTCGACCCGGTCCACGTTGATCCGCTTGCCGATCTTCTCTTCCATCCACATCCGGGCACCGCCGGCACCGCAGCAGAAGGAGCGCTCGCTGTTGCGCGGCATCTCGGTGAGCTCGCCCGCGATGGCGTCACCGAGGACCTCGCGGGGGGCCGCGAAGACCCGGTTGTGTCGACCCAGGTAGCAGGGGTCGTGGTAGGTGACGCCGCCGTCGACCGGCTGCACCGGGGTGAGCTTGCCGGTGGCGACCAGGTGGGCCAGCAGTTGGGTGTGGTGGACCACCTCGAACTCACCGCCAAGCTGGCCGTACTCGTTGCCCAGGGTGTTGAAGCAGTGCGGGCAGGTCGCAACGATCTTGCGCTTGGCCTTCTCCCGGCCCTCGAACGCCTCGTTCAGCGTCTCCACGTTCTGCTGGGCGAGCATCTGGAAGACGAACTCGTTGCCGATCCGCCGCGCCGGGTCGCCGGAGCAGGTCTCGCCCTCGCCCAGGATCGCGAACTTCACGCCCGCCTCGTTGAGCAGCGTGGCCACCGCGCGGGTGGTCTTCTTGGCCCGGTCCTCGAACGCGCCGGCGCAGCCGACCCAGAACAGGTACTCGAAGTCGTCCACCTCGCCGACCCGGGGCACCTCGAAGTCCAGGCCCTTGGTCCAGTCCTCACGGGTGTTCTGCGGTGCGCCCCACGGGTTGCCCTTGTTCTCCAGGTTGCGCAGCATCACGCCGGCCTCGGAGGGGAAGCTCGACTCGATCAGCACCTGGTAGCGGCGCATGTCGACGATGTGGTCGACGTGCTCGATGTCGACCGGGCACTGCTCCACGCAGGCGCCGCAGGTGGTGCACGACCAGAGCACGTCGGGGTCGATGACACCGCCCTCCTCGGCGGTGCCGATCAACGGCTTGTCGGCCTCGGCCAGGGCCAGCACGTCGAGGTGCGCGAGCTGCGCCTGGGTGGCCTTCTCCTCGCCGGTCAGGTCCTTGCCGCCGCCGGCCAGCAGGTAGGGCGCCTTGGCGTACGCGTGGTCGCGCAGGCTCAGCACGAGCAGCTTCGGCGACAGCGGCTTGCCGGTGTTCCAGGCCGGGCACTGCGACTGGCAGCGACCGCACTCGGTGCAGGTGCTGAAGTCCAGCAGACCCTTCCAGCTGAACTGCTCGACGTGGGCGACGCCGAACTGGTCCTTCTCCGGGTCGGCCTCCTCGAAGTCGAGCGGCTTGCCCTGGCTCGTCATCGGGCGCAGCGCGCCGAGGCCGGAGCCGGCCGGCCGGGCCGGCTCGCGCTTGAAGAAGATGTTGGGGAACGCCAGGAAGCGGTGCCAGGCGACGCCCATGGTGACATTCAGGGAGATGACGATCAGCCAGGTCATCGAGATAATGATCTTGATGGCGGCGGCGACGCTGACCCCGTCCGCCCAGTCCGGCAGCACCGCGCCGACCGCGTGGCTGACCGGGGTGGCCCAGAACGGGAACTCGAAGTGGTCGGTGGCGACCTTGAAGCCGCGGATCACGAACCCGAAGATCAGAACCAGCAGCACGATCCACTCGACGAAGTAGCCCTGCCACATGGTCGAGCCGGTGAACCGGGACCGCCCACCCGGCCGGGTCGGCCGGTTGCGGAGCCGGATCGCCATCAGCACCAGGATGCCGACCAGGCCCAGCACCCCGATGATCTCGGTGACCAGGCCGAAGATCGTCCAGTGCCCGATGATCGGCAGGCCACCGTCCGTGGTGACGACCTCGAAGTACGCCTCGAGCACCAGCAGCGACAGCACGATGAAGCCGACCATCACGAACCAGTGCGCGGCACCCACCACGCCCCACTTGAGCATTCGGGTATGGCCGGCGGTCTCCACCAGCATGGTCCTGGCCCGGGTGACCTTGTCGGTGAACCGCTCCGGTGCCGGCTGCCCGAGCCGGATGACTGCCACCATCTTCAGGACCGCACGCACCGCAAGCCACACCGCCACAGCGGTGATGGCGGCCGCGAGGATCGTGGTGACGATCTGGACGCTGCCCATCGAGTTGGCCTCCCCGGTCTGCTGCCTGATGACCTCGCTCTGCTCGGTCATGCAGTGCAGCCTACGCGAAGGTTACCCAGCAGTAACGTGAGTCATCTCGCAGTAGGCCACGCTGCCTGCGGACACCATAGGGGGCCCCACCCGATCCTGCTGGGCAGGGGCTGGGTGGGGTGACATGGAACCGTCGACGCGACAGCGCCGAGCCGGCTCAGCGCCAGCGGGAGAGCAGCGCCAGAGAGGCGACCATCGCGCCGAAGCCGACCGCGAGGTTCCAGTAACCCCACGCCATGACCGGGTACTCCTGCTCGGACAGGTAGTAGAGCACCAGCCAGCCGATCCCGACGACGATCAAGGCGACCGCGGTGATCGGCAACCACACCGGGCTAGGCTTGCGCGACGACGCCGCCGTCGTGGGACGGACGTCCGTCGGCGGGGTGTACACCTTCTTCTTACGGACCTGAGACTTGGGCATGGCGCTCTCCAGAGGGGGTGACGACCTCGTCCGGCCTGACAACCGGGCGCGGAGGCGACGGTCCATGGCCAATAATGTTCGACAGCTAGCGTAGTCCCGATTGCCCGCCCGGACCACGAATGGGGTCAGGCCGGTGCACGGAGTGACCGAAAGAAGTGGGACTGTTCGCCTCACCGGCCCGGCCGGGGCGGACCAATCCTCGACACGCGGAAGGAACGCTCGGTGGAGTACACGTCCGGCGCTACCTCCTGGCAGAAGGTCCTCCGACGGGCCGCCGCCGGGCTGCTGCCCCGGCGACCGCGTCAACGCCGTCCGGGCTGGTCGATCGGGGTGCCCCTGATCGCCGCCGCGGCAGGACTGCTCTTCACCACCAGCGCGACCACCGCCGACGGCACCGCTCTGCGCGAGGACCGACGGCCCCAGCTCAACCAGCTCATCGAGGACCGGCGCGAGCAGGTGGCGGCGAGTGAACGCCGTGCCGCCACGCTGCGCGGCGAGGTCGAGCAACGGACCGACACACTGGCCGGGTCGGACGCCCCGATCAAGGATCAGCAGGAGCGCGCCCAGGGCAGTCTCCAGGCCGCCGGGTTCACCGCCCTCGGCGGGCCCGGGGTCACGGTCGAGCTGAACGACGCGCCCCAACTCGACCGGACCCAGTCGGACGCCAGCAACGACGACCTGGTGGTGCACCAGGCGGACGTGCAGGCAGTGGTCAACGCGCTCTGGGCCGGCGGCGCGGAGGCCATGTCAATCATGAACGTCCGCGTGCTCACGACCAGCGCGGTACGCTGCGTCGGTAACACCCTGCTGCTTCATGGCCGGGTGTACTCCCCCCCGTTCAAGATCGTGGCAATCGGCGATCCCGCTGCCCTCCAGCAGGCCCTCGCCAGCTCTGAGGGAGTCCGGTTGTTCAAGGACGCGGTCGACGACTACCAGCTCGGTTACGAGGAGACGGCCTCCACGGTGCGAGTTCCCGCATTCGAAGACTCGACCGCCCTCCGCTCCGCGAAGGTGCTCAAGTGAGCGGCCCGGACGAGCGTCGCGACGGACGACACCGGGACCAGACCGACGATCCGACCGCCTTCCTGCCCAAGGTCGACCGGCCGGAGCCGGCACCTGGTCGGCAGACCCCGGCCGGCAACTGGCCCGAGCCGGTGCTGCCCACCCGGTCCAGTACGTCGCGCCCGCCGGCCACGCCCGGGCCTCCGCGCACCGCCGAGCCGACCCACCCCCCGGGCCGTCCGGGTGTCGAAGCCCCGCCGCCGTGGCCGGGCAACCCGGCCCTCGGGCCAGGCGCGCACGGAGGGTCCGGCCTGCCCCCCGCCGCCGCTCCCGGCCGGCCGGCCGCGACCAACCAGGGCCCGGTTCGTCCCGCTGCCCCCGGCAACGCCGCGACCTCCCCGGGTACGCCCGGCGGGACGCCAACCCGGCCGACGACGCCCGGCACGCCGGGCCAGTCGGCCCCGGCCGGTCCTCCGCCACCGCCGGTTGCCGACTCGCCGACCGCGTTCATCCCCCAGATCGCCGCCCGGCCCACCCGACCGACCGGCTCTCCGGCCGCTCCGGTCTCGCCGGCCGCCCCCGCCCCGGCCGCCGGGCAGGACAGCTCCTCTCCGGCCGGGTCCGGCCGGGTCCCTCCCACTGGGCCGGGCCGCGTCCCTCCTACTGGTCCGAGCACCGTCGCTCCCAGTGGGCCGGACCGCGCCGCCGACCCTGCCGCCACCGCGTTGATCCCGGCAGTGCCCGCCACACCCACCACCCGGCCGCCAACCATGGACTCGACCGCGTTGATGGGTGCCGTCCCCCGCTCAGCGGTCCCCGACGGGCCGACCGACGGCGGTGACAACCCCGCCGAGCCTCCCCGGCCCCGGCGCGGCGAGCGGGTGGTCCAACTCCGGCCGCACCAGACCGGCGAGGGCTACAAGAGCGTCTACTCCGAGCTCACCCGCCCGTCGCTCGGCTCCCGGCTGCGCACCGGCGTCCGCGTCACCGGCGAGGTTCTGATCACCTTCGGCCTGGTGGTGCTGCTCTTCGCCGGCTATGAGGTCTGGGGCAAGTCGGCCATCGTCGACGCCCACCAGAACGACCTCAACAACCAGTTGAACCAGGCGTGGGGCCCGACCGACGACCCGACGGTCGCCCCGTCGGCGGCCGGCCCGAGCGTCAAACCGACGCCACCGGTACGCGGCAAACCGCTCGCGGGTCTCTACATCCCCAAGCTCGACAAGAACTGGGTCGTGGTCGAGGGCGTCACCCAGGCCGACATCCGCTACGCCCCGGGCCACTACCCGGCCAGCGCGCTGCCCGGCCAGGTGGGCAACTTCTCCGTCGCCGGCCACCGCAACCGGGCGACCTTCTGGCGGCTGGACGAGCTCGACGAGGGCGACGCCATCGTGGTCGAGAGCAAGACCGACTGGTACGTCTACCGGGTGTCACAGTCGCGGATCGTCAAGCCGACCCAGGTCGAGGTGGTGGCGCCGGTGCCCGGCGAGCCGGACGAGAAGCCGACCAAGCGGATGCTCACCCTGACCACGTGCAACCCGAAGTTCGACAACTACCAGCGCCTGATCATCCACGCCGAGCTGGACCGCACCCAACCCAAGTCGGCGGGCCGCCCGGCCGAGCTGGGAGGCTGACCCGATGTACTCGTTCATCTGGCGCAAGCTGCCCTTCGGCCTGGCCGGAAAACTGATCGGCTCGGTGCTACTGGTGGCCGCCACGGTGGCCCTGCTCTGGTATGTCGCCTTCCCGTGGGCCGAGCCACTGCTGCCCTTCGATGACGTGCAGGTCGAGTCCGGCGTCCCCGCTGAGCCGGGCGACGGCGGCCCGGTGACCGGGGAGACCCCGGCGGGCGAGGACCACGAGTTGCCGTACGACACGGAGCAGAACAACCCCGCTCCGTCCTCCCCGAGCAGGTGACCATGCGCGTCCTGGTGATCGACAACTACGACTCGTTCGTCTTCAACCTCGTGCAGTATCTGGGCCAACTCGGCGTGGACTGCGAGGTCCGCCGCAACGACGAGATCGACATCGCCGAGGTGGGCAAGGTAGGAGCCGCCGGCATCCTGCTCTCACCGGGGCCGGGCAGCCCCGACCGGGCCGGCATCTGTCTGGACGTCATCCGAAAGTACGCGGGCGAGCTGCCGATCTTCGGCGTCTGCCTCGGCCACCAGGCGATCGGCGAGGCGTTCGGGGCGACCGTGACGCGCGCCCCCGAGCTGCTGCACGGCAAGACCTCCGAGGTACGGCACAACTCGGTCGGCGTGCTCGCCGGCCTGCCCGACCCGTTCACCGCCACCCGGTACCACTCGCTCGCGGTGTTGCCCGAGACGCTGCCGGACGAGCTGGAGGTCACCGGCTGGACCGGCTCCGGCGTGGTGATGGCGATGCGGCACCGGACCCTGCCCATCGAGGGTGTCCAGTTCCATCCCGAGTCGGTGCTCACCGAGGGCGGCCACCTGATGCTGGCCAACTGGCTGGCCAGTTGCGGTCACCAGGAGGCGTTGGAGCGCGCACCCGCGCTCGCCGCCGAGGTCGACGCCCGTCGCCGGGCCGCCTTCGCCACCACCTGAGGCCCCGCCGCTCGGTCACCAGGCTCGGGAGGGCCCGCCGTCGGGTCAGCCCCGCAGCGCGTCCTGGACCGCCGGATCCGCGGGCGAGCGGACCGCCGGAGCGCGGCCCCGGACCGCGTCCCACGCCGCCTTGCCACTGGCGAAGTAGTCCCGGACCGACTTCTCCGCGAGCAGGACGGGTCCACAGCCGTCGCACCGCGCGGTGACCCCGTCGACGTCGAGGCCGAGATGCCGGCACAACGTCACTGCTCGGGACAGGTGGTAGGACTGGGTCACGACCAGGGCCCGGTCGACGCCGTACACCTCGCGCGCTCGGGCGCAACTGTCGTAGGTGTCCAGGCCGAACGGGTCGGCCACCACCCGGCGCGGGTCGACGCCAAGCTCGGCGAGGTACGACGTCATGACCGCCGGCTCGTCACCCGACGTGCCGCCGCCATCGCCCGACACGAGCACCACCTTGGCCCGCCCGCTGGTCACCAACTCGGCGGCGGTCTCCAGGCGGCCGGCGAGCCGTTCCCCTGGCCGTTGCCGATCGGCCGCCACGGCCGTGCCGAGGACGATCACCACGTCGGCGACCGGAGCCTCGGCCTCGGCGTACACGTGACCGCGGGCGGCGAGCGTCGTCCAGAGCCACGGAAGACTGGCGAGCAGCAGCACGACGGCACCCAGAATGGCCACGCGCCTGAGCCACCGAGGACGGCGGCTCACCACCGACTCGACACCGGATGCTTCCGTGTCACTCATACCGAGGCCCGGAACCGGGGTGCGGGCCTAGTCCTCGGGAAGACGGGTCGGCTGGGGCGGGAACGGCAGACCGATGCCGCCCCCGGTGCCGGGCGTGGTTGGCGTGCCCGTCGGTGTGCCGGTCGGCGTGCCGGTGGGTGGCGTCTCGACGACCTTCTCCGGAATGCCGATCTCGATGGTCACGGTCCTGTCCTTGGCCAGCTCGGTGCCCGCATTCGGACTCTGCTTCTGGACCCGGCCGGCCTGGTCGGCCGGCACCTCGTCACCGTCGCGGAACTCGACCTTGTAGCCCGCCTCGCGAAGCTCCTGGGCGGCCTCTTCCCGCGTCGAGTTGATCACGTTGGGCACCTTGCTGACGTTGCCCTTGGAGACCTCAACGACCACTGTGCTGTCCTGCTGCACGGTGGTCCCCGACGGCGGGGTCAGCTTGAGGACAATGCCCTTCGCCGCAGGGTTGTCCACCTGCTTCTCCTGGACCTTCAACCCCAGATCCTCGAGCTGGGGCTTGACGTTCTCGAGTTGGGAGTTGATCAAGCCAGGGGGGATCTTCACGTCGGGCTTGCCGCCGCAGAGCTGGATGGTCACCGTGCTGGCCTGCTTGAGCCGAGTGCCCGGCTGGGGATCCTGCTTGGCGACGGTGCCCTTCGTGCAGTCGTTGGCCAGGACGGAGTCACCCACCTGCGGCTGAAGGTTGGCGCTACGGATCTCGGCGACCGCGGCGGCCTGACTCTTGCCGACGAGGGTGGGCACCGACTTGTTGGCCTTGTCCTGCTGCTGGCTCCAGAGCAGGGCGGCGACCAGGGCGATCACCGCCAGCACGCCGACCGCGCTGAACGTCGCGATCAACCACGAGGACGCCTTGCGCTGGCGCGGATCGCCCACCCGGGCCATCTGCCCGGTCTGCTGCCCAGCGGAGGGAGGCGGGTAGCCACCCCGGCCCCCGGCTGCCGGTGCCATCGCCACCGTCTCCGCCTCACGCAGCACCGGGGTGGCCAACACGGGCCGGCCGGCGGCAGCGCGGAGCAGGTCGGCACGCATCTCGCCGGCGCTCTGGTAGCGGTTGAGCGGGTTCTTCGACAGCGCCTTCAGGACGATCGCGTCGA
Organism: Micromonospora parathelypteridis; assembly: GCF_014201145.1. Lineage (NCBI taxonomy): Bacteria > Bacillati > Actinomycetota > Actinomycetes > Micromonosporales > Micromonosporaceae > Micromonospora > Micromonospora parathelypteridis. The sequence continues at coordinate 3,271,532 of NZ_JACHDP010000001.1, read as the reverse complement.
CGGCCGGGGTGACGTCCGGGTTGATGTCGCTCGGCGTCGGCGGCGTCTCCCGGACGTGCTGGTAGGCAACGCTGACCGGGCTGTCCCCGACGAACGGCGGGTGCCCGCAGACCAACTCGAAGAGCACGCAGCCAGCCGCGTACACGTCGGAGCGAGCGTCGACGGCCTCGCCGCGCGCCTGCTCCGGGGAGAGGTACTGCGCGGTACCGATCACCGCGCTGGTCTGCGTCATGGTGGTCGCGCCGCTGGCCAGCGCCCGGGCGATGCCGAAGTCCATGACCTTGACCTGGCCGGTCTGGGTGAGCATCACGTTGCCGGGCTTGATGTCCCGGTGGATGATGCCGTGCCGGTGACTGAACTCCAGCGCGGCGCACATGTCGGCGCAGATCTCCAGCGCCCGGCGCGGCTGCAGCCGACCCTCGGCCCCGAGGACCTCCTTCAAGGTCCGACCGTTGACGAACTCCATCACGATGAACGGCAGCGTCTCGCCGGTCGGCGCTGTTTCCTCACCGGTGTCGTAGACCGCCACGATCGCCGGGTGGTTGAGCGAGGCGGCGTTCTGCGCCTCCCGACGGAAGCGCATCTGGAACGTCGCGTCCCGGGCCAGGTCGGTACGGAGCATCTTGATCGCGACGTCCCGACCGAGCCGGAGATCGCGACCGCGGTGCACCTCGGCCATGCCGCCGTAGCCGAGGAGCTCGCCGACCTGGTACCTGCCACCGAGCAGGCGGGCCTGCGCTGTCATCGCGTCTGTCGTCCTTCGCTCGTCGTCGTCCCGCCGTCGCCCGGCTGGAGTCGTATCTCCCGACGGTACGACGTCCGGGTCGGATCGTCGCGCCCGTCGAGTCGCAGCGCGCCGGACGTCACGGTGCGTGCGGTCAGCGCGGCGGGTTCACCGGCCTGCGACCGCTTCTTCAGGTTGTAGGAAATCACGCCGGAGCAGAGCAGGACCAGCACGGCCAGCAGGATGGCGAGAAGCACCATTCCGGGCCGGGACCGGCGGGTCTCGGGTGACGGCGCCGACGGGCCGGCCGGCCGGGCGTACGCCGATGGTTGTTGCTGTCGGGGCGGTGCTGACGGCACCGCCGCGGCACCGCGCGGGTATCCGTTCGGTGCGACCGGCGGTCGGGCGGACGGGACGGCCGGCGCGACCGCGGTGGGGCGCGGCTGCTGGGCCGGCGCGACCGCGGTCGGCCGCAGCCCGGCGGCCGGCGGACGGGCGCCTGGCGGGCGCAGTTGGTGCGCCTGCGGCACCTGGGCCCGGCCGGGCGCCGCGGGCGATGCCGGCGCCGCGGAGACGGGGCCGGAGTTGCCGGCGGCCCTGGCCTGCTGGGAGAGCGCGGCCTTGAGCTGGCGGGCGACCCCGGCGAGCGCGGCGGCGCTCGGCCAACGGGCCGCCGGGTCCTTGGCCAACGCCCGTTCCACCACCGCGCGCACCTGCGGGGGGATGTCGGCGGGCAGCGGCCGGGGAGTCTCCCGGACGTGCCGCATCGCGATGTCGAGCGGGTTGTCGCCCTCGAACGGACGCCGCCCGGCGAGGCACTGGTAGGCGACCACGCCCAGCGCGTACACATCGGACGCGGGGGTGGCCACGCCGCCGGTGGCCTGCTCGGGCGAGATGTACGACGCGGTGCCGAGCACCGAGCCGGCGGCGGTGAGCTGACCGACCAGGTCGGAGCGGGCGATGCCGAAGTCGGTCAGCACCAGCGTGCCGTTCGGCCGGACCAGCAGGTTGCCCGGCTTCACGTCGCGGTGCACGATGCCCTTCTCGTGCGCGGCGTGCAACGCGTCCGCAGCCTGCGCGACGAGGGCCATCGTCCGGGCCGGGGTGAGCCGGCCGACCCGGCTCAGCGTGGACGACAGGGCGTCGCCCTCGACGTACTCCATGACCAGGAACGCGATCTGCTGGTCGTTGCCGAAGTCGTAGACGTCCACCACGCCGGGGTGGTTGATGGTGGCCATCGTGCGGGCCTCGCCGCGGAACCGCTCGGCGAAGTCCGGGTCGTCGAGCAGGGCGGGGAGCAGGCTCTTCACCGCGACCGTCCGACCGAGCACCTGGTCGGTGCCGCGCCAGACGTCGCCCATGCCGCCGCTGGCGATCCGCTCGTCGAGGCGGTAGCGGTTGCCGAGCTGGACACCGGGGCTGAGCATGTCAGCGACCCCCGGGGTCGGCGATCGCGGCCCGCATGATCTGGCCGGCGATCCGGGCTGCCTCGGCGCTGCCACCGGAGCCGGCCTGTTCGAGCATCACGCAGACCGCGGAGATCGGGGTGCCGTTCTTGTCCAACGCGAAGCCGATGAACCAGCCGTGGTCGGGCCGGTCCGGCGCGGACTGCGCGGTGCCGGTCTTGCCGCCGACCGTGTAACCGCTGATCGCGGCCCTCTTGCCGGTGCCGTTCTGGACCACGCTGACCATCATGTCGCGCAGGTCGCCGGCGACCTGAGAGCTGACCGGTTGGCGCAGCTCCCGTGCCTTGGCGGTGTAGTAGCTGGTGGTCCGGTCCGGGGCGAGCAACTGCCGCACCAGGTACGGCCGCATCTGGCTGCCGTTGTTGGCGACCGAGGCAGCGATCATGGCGCCTTCCAGCGGGGTCATCCGAACGTCCCGCTGCCCGATCGAGGACTGGGCGAGCGCGGCCGGGTCGTCTCCGCCGTCGGCGTTCTGGATGGTGCCGGTCCGGCTGGCCGCCGTGGGCAGGCCGCCCTCACCGAGCTCACCGACGGTCAGGTCCTCCTGCTCGAAGCCGAACTGTCGGGCCTTCTCCTTGATGGCGTTGGCGCCGAGCTGCACGCCGAGCTGGGCGAAGCCGGTGTTGCACGACTCGGTGACCGCTGCCAGCAGGGTGACCTTCGGCTCCGGGCAGATCGACGCGTCGGCGTTGCGAATCGGGCTGCCCGAGGTGGGCGGGGTCCAACTGGAACCGGCCGGGATCTGGGTCGTCTTGGTGATGCCGTTCTCCAAGGCTGCCGCGGCCACCACGATCTTGAAGGTGGAGCCCGGCGGCAGCGTCTCGGAGAGCGCGCGGTTCTTCAGCGGCTCGTCCGGGTCCTGCTCCAGCTTGTTGAAGGCCGCAGCCGCCTCGCTGCTCGTGTGGCTGGCCAGCGGGTTCGGATCGAAGCTGGGCATGGAGACCAGCGCCTGCACCGCACCGGTACGCGGGTCGATGGCGATCGCCGCGCCCTTCTTCGCCCCCACCTGGTTGTTGCGCAGCTGGTTGTACGCCGCGTCCTGAGCCTTCTTGGAGAGCGTGAGCAGCACGTTGCCACCACCGCTGTCGTCGCCGGTGAACATGTCCTTCAACCGGTCGCCGATCAACTGGTCGCTGGTGCCGGCCAGGAAGTCGTTCTCCACCCGCTCGATGCCCTGGTCCGCCAGGTTGACCGGCTTGTAGCCGAGCACATGGGCGTACTCGGCGCCGCCCGGGTAGGTGCGCAGGAACTTCAGCGTGCCGGTGGTCTCCTTGCTGGTGGCCACCGCCGTGCCGCCAGCCTCGATGTTGCCGCGCTTGCGCTTGTAGTCGGCAACCTGGACCCGGCCGTTGTAGTCGCTGGTGCGGTACTCGTCGGCCTTGTAGGCCTGGATCCAGTTGAGGTTCACGAAGAGCAGGCCGAACAGGACCATGACGACGACGCCGACACGGCGCAGGGGTGCGTTCACGGCTTGATCACCTCCGTGGGAGCACCGTGCAGCTGCTCGGGCGGGCCGGCGGCGGGCCGGGGAGCTTTGCCAGCGGCCCCGGTGACCGGCCGGCGGGCTCCGTCGGAGACCCGCAGCAACACCGCGATGAGCAGCCAGTTCGCCATCAGTGACGAACCACCGGCGGACAGGAACGGGGTGGTCTGACCGGTCAGCGGGATGAGCTTGCTGATCCCGCCGACGATCACGAAGACCTGCAGACCAAGGGTGAACGCGAGACCACCGGCGAGCAGCTTGCCGAACGAGTCCCGCACCGCGAGCGCGGCGCGCAGCCCCCGCTCCACGATCAGCAGGTAGACGACCAGCAGCGCGGAGAGCCCGAAGAGGCCGAGCTCCTCACCGATGCCGGCGAAGATGAAGTCGTTCTGCACCTCGGGCAGAATCCCGGGCTGGCCGCCGCCCGGCCCGGCACCGAAGAGGCCGCCGGTGCCGAGCGCCAGCAGCCCCTGGACCAACTGATAGCCCTTGTCGGTCGGATCGGCGAACGGGTCGAGCCAGATCTCGGCGCGCAGGTAGAAGTTGGCGAACGGGCCGCCGACCGTCTCGCCGAGGACGTAGGCAAGGTACGCGCCACCGAAGAAGAGCACCAGGCCGATCAGCAGCCAGCTGACCCGTTCGGTGGCGATGTAGAGCGTCACCACGAACATGCCGAAGTAGAGCAGCGAGGTGCCCAGGTCCTTCTCGAAGACCAGCACCAGGACGCTGATCAGCCAGACCCCGACCACCGGGCCGAGGTCGCGGCCGCGCGGGAAGTCGATGCCGAGGAATCGCCGGCTGGCCAGCGACAGCACCTCGCGCTTGCGGACCAGGTAGTAGGCGAAGAAGACCAGCAGCGCCAACTTGGCGAACTCACCCGGCTGGATGGAGAAACTCTCACCGAACTGGATCCACAGCTTGGCGCCGTTTCGCTCGGAGATGCTCGGCGGCAGCACCGCCGGGAGCATCACCAGCACGATGCCGGCCAGCCCCAGGGTGTACGCGTACCGCGAGATCGACCGGTGGTCACGCATGATGGCGAGCAGGCCCGCGGCGAGGATCACCGCACCGAGCGTCCAGGCCAACTGGCGCCCGCCCTGCCCCGCGAAGGTGGCCAGGCCCTCCCGGTCGGCAACCGGGGCGTCGCCCAGGTCGATCCGGCGGAGGAAACCCACCCCGAGCCCGTTGAGCAGGGCCACCGCCGGCAGCAGGGCCGGGTCGGCGAACGGGGCCAGGAACCGGATGACCACGTGCAGACCGAGGAAGACCACCCCGAGCGTGGCGGCGGGCATCCAGAAGTCCGGGGTGACCGTGTCCAGCAGGTTTGCCTCGACGGTCGCCCCGTACGCGGCCACCAACGCCATGGCGAGCAGCAGCAGGGACAGCTCGGCGTTGCGGCGCGACCGCGCCAGGCGTACGCCGGACTGCTCGCCCGCGGTCGCGGGCGAGGGTGCCGGTGTGGCCGCTACGGTCACGGGTGGAGTCCTCGGGATCTCAGCCGACGCTCACTCAGGAGACCGGCAACCGGCTGGGTCGAGCGCCGGCGTGGCCGAGTCGGAGGGCGTGACGTCGGGTGTGGTGGTCGGGCCGGTCGCACCGACAGCGGCGCTGGCAGCGTCGGTCGGGCTCGCGCTGACAACCCCGTTGGGGGTCGCCGACACGTTGGGGCTCGGGCTGCCGTTCGGGATCGGCGTCGCATCGGTCGGTGTGGGCGTGGGCGTGCCGCCCACCGCGGCGCTCGGGTCGAGCGGGCAGAGCGGCTTCAGGTTGGGGTTGCTCGGGGTGTCGCTGGTCAGCTCGGCGAGCTGACGCTCGGCGTCCGGCTCACTCTTGGCCCGAATGCCGACCTTGACCGTGTCCTGCGCAGCGACCGTGAGGTCGTCCAGTCGGGTGCCGCTGCGACGGTGCACGGTGGAGAGGTCCATCCCGGCGATCTGACCCTGGACACCACGGAAGACGGCGACCTGCCCCTCCTCGGTGGCACCCACGTAGTACTGCCGCTGGGTGTACGTCCAGCCCGCGAAGGCCCCACCACCGATGATCACCAGCAGGGCCAGTGCCATGGCGGCGGTACGCACCGGGCGGCGCTTCGGCCGGTCCGGTTCGTCGTCCGAGGCTGCCGGCTCCTCGGGCGCGGCCGGGCGCGGCGCGGCGAGCGCCGAGGCCCGGGCGGCCGGAGTCGATTCGTCGGCGGAGGTTGCCATGCCTCGGTCCCGCGCGGCGGCGCCGCCCACGATCGGGCTGGCCTCGACGATGTCCTGATCCGTGGCGTCGGCGATGATCACCGTGATGTTGTCCGGTCCGCCGCCGCGCAGCGCGAGCTGCACCAGCCGCTCGACGCACTTCTGCGGGTCCGTGTATTCCCGCAGGGTCTCGCCGATGGTTTCGGCGCTGACCACACCCGACAGGCCATCGCTGCAGATCAGGTACCGGTCGCCGGGCAACACCTGGCGCACCGAGTACTCCGGGTCGATGTCCCGGCCGTCCAGGGCTCGGGTGAGCAGTGACCGCTGTGGGTGACTGCTCGCCTCCTCAGCGCTGATCCGGCCTTCGTCGACGAGCATCTGGACGTACGTGTCGTCCTTGGTGATCTGCGCGAACTCGCCGTTGCGCAGCAGGTAGGCCCGCGAGTCACCGATGTGGACCATCCCCAGCTTGCTGCCGGTGAAGAGGGTCGCCGTCAGCGTGGTGCCCATCCCCTCCAGCTGTGGGTTGGCGTCCACGGTGTCGCGGAGTTGTTGGTTGGCGGTGCCCACGGCCGAACGCAACGCATCGACGAGGGCGTCCCCCGGGACGTCCTCGTCGAGCGGCGCCATGGCACCGATGACGATGTTGCTGGCGACGTCACCGGCGGCCATGCCGCCCATGCCGTCGGCAACGGCGAGTAGCCGCGGCCCGGCGTAGACGGAGTCTTGATTGCCGTCTCGGATCAGACCGCGGTCGCTGTGGGCCGCATAGCGCAGGGTCAGAGTCATGGCCGTAATTCGAGGGAAGTGCGGCCGATCCGGATCGGCACGCCGAGGGGGACGGGGGTTGGTCCGGTGACCTTAGCGCGATCTAGGTACGTGCCGTTAGTCGAGCCGAGGTCCTCGACGTACCACTGCCCGTCGCGCGGCACGAGCCGGGCGTGTCGCGCGGAGGCGTAGTCGTCGGTGATGACCAGGGTGGAGTCCTCAGCTCGACCAATGGTGATCTGCGCTTCACCGAGAGTGATCCTGGTGCCGGCCAGCTGACCGGCCGTCACCACCATCTGGTGTGCCGCCCTACCCCGCTTCACCTTCGCCGGCTTCGCCGCCTGCCCCGTCGAGGCCCCCACCGCGCGTGGCGCGGCCACCAGGCGACCGGACCGGGCGCCCGCGAAGAGGTCCCGACGGATCACGCCGACCACCGTGAACACGAAGATCCACAGCAGGATCAGGAACCCGAACCGGGCAACGGTGATGACCAGTTCCGGCAAGGCGGGTCAGCCGTCCACGCGGAAGGTCAGCGTCGTGGTGCCGAGCTGAACCATGTCACCGGGGTTGAGTGCGACGGCGGAGACCCGCTGCCCGTTGACCATGGTGCCGTTGGTCGACCCCAGATCGGTCAGCACGACCTGCCCCCCGTCGAAGTCCAGCCGGGCGTGTCGCCGGGAGATGCCGACGTCGGGCAGGCGCAGATTGGCCTGGTCGCCGCGACCGATCACCGTCGACCCCATCTGAAGGGGGTAGGTGCGTCCGTCACCGGAGACCAGCCGCACGTTGCGACCGCCACCGTGCCCTGGCGGCGGGCCGTAGCCACCACCCTGGTCGTACGCGGGGTAGGCGGGCGGGCCGGCGTCGTAGCCGGGTGCCGACACGGGGGCGACCTCGCCACCGGTGTAGACCTCGGCCGTGACACGGAACATGCCCGTGTCCAGGCCCTCGCCTCGCTCGATCTCGACGATCACGTCGCCATAGACCGTCCACGCCTGCTCGCCGATGAACTCCGCCTGCGACTGGGCCAATTCCTGGGCCAGCGCGGCGGCGTACGGCGCCAGCCGACTGTGGTCGAACGGCGAGAGATCGATCACGTAGCGGTTGGGCACCAACGTGCGCCCACCGGCCAGGATCGCCTTGTGCGCCTCGGCCTCCCGCTGCATGGCGTTGAGGATCTCCACGGGGTGGACCACCCCTTTGAAGACCTTGGCGAAGGCCCCTTCGACCAGGCCTTCCAGACGCTTCTCGAAGCGTTGCAGCACGCTCACCGGCTCCTCCTCGGGTCCCGAGGACATGATGGTATCCGGCCGGCGCGCGCGCAGCTCACACGCCGCTCGGCCGCCTGCTCCCGACCCGTTCGGAAGGGCCGGGACTGACGTGCTAATCTTTCGTCCGCCACGAACGGTAATCGTTCGAGGCGAGCGCCGGGGACAGCGTAGTATTCCCGGGGCCGCTGGAGACAGCGGGCCGGGGCGGCTACAGTGTTCCGGGTCGTGCCACGGGGATGTGGCGGAATGGCAGACGCGCACGGTTCAGGTCCGTGTGCCCGAAAGGGCGTGGGGGTTCAACTCCCCCCATCCCCACCACCGACGAGGGCTCCGCACAACGCGGGGCCCTTCCGTCATATCGGGGCGTGCCGGGCGTCACGCTATGCTGCGATGGATTCTGCCTCCGATGGACCGGGAGTGGCGTGTGAGTGTCGCGTTGGTGACAGGGTCGGGTGGCCTGATCGGCTCCGAGGCGGTCCGGCACTTCGCCGGCCTCGGTCTGGACGTCGTCGGCATCGACAACGACATGCGCCGGTATTTTTTCGGCGAGGACGGCTCCACATCCTGGAGCCTTGAGCGACTCGGGCGCGACCTGGGCAACGCGTACACCCATTTCGCGGTGGACATCCGGGACCGGGACGGTCTGGAGCAGGTGTTCAAGAAGTACGGCTCGGACATCGCCGTGGTGATCCACAGCGCTGCCCAGCCGAGCCACGACTGGGCAGCCAAGGAGCCGTACACGGACTTCGACGTGAACGCCGGCGGCACGCTCAACATCCTGGAGAACACCCGCAGGCACGCGATCGACGCGCCCTTCATCCACTGCTCGACCAACAAGGTCTACGGCGACCGGCCCAACAGCCTGCCGCTGATCGAGCTGGAGACACGGTACGAGCTGCCCGAGGACCACCGGTGGTACGAGGGCATCACCGAAGAGATGTCGATCGACCACTCGCTGCACTCGGTCTTCGGCGCCTCCAAGGTCGCGGCGGACGTGATGGTCCAGGAGTACGGGCGCTACTTCGACATGAAGACCGCCTGCTTCCGGGGCGGCACACTGACCGGTCCGGCGCACTCGGCGGCCGAGCTGCACGGGTTCCTGGCCTACCTGATGCGCTGTGTGATGGAAGGCCGGACATACAACCTGTTCGGCTACAAGGGCAAGATGGTCCGCGACGCGATCCACTCGCGCGACGTGCTGACCGCGTTCGAGGCGTTCTTCCGGGCTCCGCGTTCCGCGGAGGTCTACAACCTCGGTGGCGGCCGGCACTCCAACACCTCCCACATCGAGGCGTTCCGGATCGCCGAGGAGATCACCGGCCGCGAGGCGCGGATCAACTACGTCGAGCAGAACCGCACCGGCGACCACCAGTGGTACGTGAGCAGCATGGCCCGGTTCGAGGCGCAGTACCCGGACTGGAAGATCACTTACGACGTGCCCATGATCTTGCAAGAGATCTACGAGGCCAACGTGGACAAATGGGTGCCCACCGCATGACCACGCGGACCAAGCGCAATGTGCTCGGCGTCCTGGTCGACGCCACCGACTACGCGACCGCGACCGATGCGGTGGTGACCGCGGCGCACGAGCGGCGCCCGCTCGCGCTGACCGCGTTGGCCGTGCACGGCGTGATGACCGGAGTGCTGGACCCGGCGCACAACGCGCGGCTCAACTCCTTCGACGTGGTCACGCCGGACGGGCAGCCGGTGCGCTGGGCGCTCAACCTGCTGCACCACGCCGGGCTCACCGACCGGGTCTACGGGCCGACGCTGACCCTGCACGTGCTGTCGCGCTTCGCCGACGAGGGGCTGCCGGTCTACCTGTACGGCTCGACCGAGGAGACCCTCGCCAGGTTGATCCCGGCACTGGAGCGGATGTTCCCGGCGCTGAAGATCGCCGGAGTGGAGCCGTCCAAGTTTCGTGCCGTCCAGCCGGGTGAGGACGCCGAGATCGCCGACCGGATCCGGTCCAGCGGTGCCCGGCTGGTCCTGGTCGGGCTCGGCTGCCCGCGCCAGGAGGTCTTCGCGTACGCCATGCGGCCGCTGCTCGACATGCCGCTGATGGCGGTCGGCGCGGCCTTCGACTACCACGCAGGGCTGCTGCGCAAGCCCCCGCCGTGGATGCAGCGCGCCGGTCTGGAGTGGTTCTGGCGTCTTGGCCTGGAGCCGAAGCGGCTCTGGCGCCGCTACGTCATCCTCAACCCGGCCTACCTGACCCGGCTCGCCGCCCAGAAGGTCGGCCTGTGGAAGGCCCGCCCGCCGGCCCCGGCCACCGAACGGCCGGCCACCTTCTCGGTCTGATCCCGATTTGTACGACGCGAGGCCCCACCCGGCGTTCCGGGTGGGGCCTCGTTCGTGGGAGACCGGTCAGACAGTCAGGGTCCAGGTGTTGATGTAGCCGGTGTCGCCGGAGTAGACGTCCCGCGCCTGCAGACGCCAGGTGCCGTTCGCCGCCTCACTGGAGACGTTGGCGGTGTAGGTCGTGTTCACGTTGTCCGCGCCGTCGAAGTAGCTGCTGTTCTTCAGCCGGTACGCCGAGCCGTCCGGAGCGATCAGGTCGATCACCAGGTCACCGCGGTAGGTGTGCACGATGTTCACCGCGATCGTCGAGCTCGACGAGGCGTTGCGGTTGCAGCCGGCGATCGTGATCGGGCTGCTCACCGTGGCACCGGTGTCCGGGATCGCGACGTCGGTACCGTTGCTGCCGGAGCACCCGCCGCCGCCCGAACCGGTCACGGTCAACGTATAGGTGGCCGTTCGGGTGCCCGCCGCGCCGCTGCCGGTGATCGTGACCGGGTAGCTGCCGGCGGGCGTGCTCGCCGAGGTGGCGATGGTGAGGGTCGACGAGCCGCCCGACGTCACCGTCGACGGGCTGAACGACGCGGTCGCGCCGCTCGGCAGGCCGCTGGCGGAAAGGCTGACCGACTGGGCGGAGCCGGCGGTCGTGGCCGTGCCGACGGTGGCCGTCACCGAGCCACCAGGAGCGGTGGAGCCGGAGGTCGGCGACACTGACACCGAGAAGTCGTTGGCCGGCGGAGTGCCGTTCACGACGTAGAGCAGCTGGTTTGGGGTGCCGGTGCCGACGTTGGTCACCACGTTCGGGGTGGAGTTGTTGACCAGATAGTCCCGCACCTGCTGCGGGCTCCAGGACGGGTTCCCGGACAGCGCCAGCGCCGCCGCGCCGGCGACGTGCGGCGATGCCATCGAGGTGCCGCTGATGGTGTTCGTCGCGCTGCTGCTGGTGTACCAGGCCGAGGTGATGTTGACGCCCGGAGCCAGGATGTCGACGCAGGTGCCGAAGTTGGAGAAGCTCGCCGCGGCGTCGTTGTTCTGCGTCGCACCCACGGTGATCGCGGAGGCGACTCGCGCCGGGGAGTAGTTGCAGGCGTTCTGCCGGACGCCGAGGGTGTTGCCGTTGCCGGCGGCGACCGCGTACGTGATGCCGGAGTTGATCGAGTTGCTGACGGCCGTGTCGATCGAGCTGTTGGCGCCACCACCGAGGCTCATGTTCGCCACCGCCGGCTTGACCGCGTTCGCGGTCACCCAGTCGATGCCGGCCACCACCTGGGCGTTGGTGCCGCTGCCCTGGCAGTTGAGCACCCGGACGCCGACGATCTGGACGCCCTTGGCCACACCGTACGCCGAGCCGCCGACCGTGCCCGCCACGTGTGTGCCGTGGCCGTTGCAGTCGTCGGCGGAGCCGCCGTCCACCGCGTCGTAGCCCGAGACGGCCCGGCCGCCGAAGTCGTTGTGCCCGTACAGCACGCCGGTGTCGATGACGTAGGCGCGGACGTTGGACGCCGTGTTCGGGTAGGTGTACGAGCTGTTCAGGGGCAGGTTCCGCTGGTCGATCCGGTCCAGGCCCCAGGAGGGCGGGTTGGTCTGCGTCCCGAAGATGGACACGGTGTGGTTCTGCTCGACGTACGCCACCGCCGGGTCCGCGGCGATCCGCGCGGCCGCGCTGGCGCTCACCGTGACCTCGAAACCGCGCAACGCCGCGCTGTACGTGCGGGCCACCTTGCCGCCGTGACGTCCGGAGAGCCGCCTCGCGGTGTCGCCGACCCGGTCCCGGGCCACCGCGCTGTCCTTGAGAACGACGATGTAGCTGTCCGGCACCGCAGTGGCTCCGCCGGCCGCCCTGACCGCACCGGCGGGTTCGGCGGCCAGGGCCGGGGTACCGACGGCCAGCACGGTCGCCATGGCCACCCCGACCAGTACGGACCTTCGTGGAAGACCCATCTCCTACCTCCCTCTGACCGGCGGCGGAACGTGTCCACCGGCCCCAACATCAATCGACTATTGCCGATCTAGCTGAGGGTAAATCAGCACCCCGAGAGTTGGACATGTCGAAACGTCCATAATCTCGGGGGGATGGCCCCCTACGGGCCTGGCGTCCGGGGTGAACGGGGGACCGGCCCCGATTCGCCTCGCCACGATTCGGGAAAGACTCTCGAACATGGAGAGTCAGCTCACCATCCTGCTTCCGATTGCCGCCGTCTGGCTGGCCGCTGGCGTCGTTGCCGACGGGCTTCCCCGGCTGCACAACACTCGCATGCTGCGTCGGCGTACCGGATGGTTGCTGGTGCTGGCTCTCACCGGCGTGGCGCTCACCGCGGCCGTGCTCGGCGGCGGCCTGCTCAGTGCCGGCACCACGCCGGTCGACCGTGCCGCCGCCGGGCTCACCCTGGCCGCCGGCCCGGCGCTCGTGGCGACGGTCTGCTCCCTACGGCGGATCCGCCGGTTGCGGGCCGGGGCGGGCGCGTTCGCCAGTGCTCCCGCCACGCCTGCGCCGCACGGGCTGCGCGCCGCCGCGGCCCACCCGCTCGTCGGCTTGCCACTGCAGGTGACCGCCCTGGCAACGGTGCCGGCGTTGATCGCGGCGGCCGGCACCGACCTCGGAGCCGATCCCAGTGTCACCGGGCCAGCGATCACCATCGGCGCGCTCATGGTGCTGGCCATCGGTGTCCGACACGCGCTGCGGCACAGCCGGTTCGCCGAGCGGGCCCAGCCCGCCGCCCCGCCCTCAGCGCGGACGGCCGGCCCCCTGCACGTATAGCAACTCAAGGATCGCCCTGGTCGCCTCGAACCAGCGGTCCAGCCAGCCCGGCGGCGGCACGCTGCCCCTCGGCGGCAACTCCAACAGCAGGCCGCGCAGCAACGGATGGTCGGCCAGTGACCCGTTGGACTCCATCGGCCAACCGGTCGGCGGAAACGACGGCTCGACCAGCGGGTTCGGATCCAGCGAAGGCAGCGAGAGCGGAAGGTCCGCCGACTCCGAGGCCGACGCGTCCCGCCCGCTCATCTCCTGGTCGGTCGAAACCACCTCGGTCAGCACGGTGTCCCGACGCGCTCCGCGGTACTTGCCACCGAACCGCTCCGGTTTGCCCGGACCGTTGGTGAGATTGTCTGACCCGATCGTCGTCATCCGTCTCGCCTACCTCGCTCGGTTGCCGATCGGCGCGGCGGGTCGTCGACCTGCACCGTACCGACCAGTTCAACGAGACGGGCCCGCTGTAGCGACGGGAATCCCGGCGGAACCTCGCCCACCGCCGTCGGGACACGGGCACCCGCCCGGCTCTCCCGGGACATGCCAAGGTCCCCGTCCGGTTCGACCCGGACGGGGACCTCAGTTGACCACTCGGTCAGACCGCGCCGAACGCACCGCCTCGGGTGCCGCCGACGAATGCGTGCCAGTCACCCGGCGCGAAGACCAGGGCTGGGCCCGCCTTGTCCTTCGAGTCCCGCACTCCGACCGCCCCCGTCACGTACGCCACCTCGACACAGTTGTCACAGTTCGGCCCGCTCTTCGAGCTCTTGAACCATGCTGCCTGCGTCAGGTCCACGGGGAACCTTTTGGTCGCCATTTCCACAACGGCTCCTCTGCCAGTTTTGCGATGTGTGCGACGGACTCCTCTGGACGTATGGCCGCAGCGCGGATGTGATCAAAGATGAAGCTGTACTTCTGCAGTTCGTCGCTCTTCTCGAGGAAAAGCCCACCCGTGGCGTTCTCCGCGTACACAACATCCGGATCACCGGGTTCGGGGAAGCTGAGGATCGTGAAGGTGCCGTCCATGCCGGCATGCGCTCCCACCTCGAAGGGCAGGATCTGCAGCGTCACGTTCGGCAACTCGGCCACCTCGACCAACCGCTTGAGTTGGCCACGCATCACCTCGTCCCCGCCTACCGGCCGACGCACCACCGCCTCATCGAGTACCACCCACAGATCGACCGGATCGTCCTGGGTCAACAACGACTGACGGCCCAGACGGACACGCACCCTTTGGTGGACCTGATCGGCGGTGAAGTCCGGACGAGCGGCGCGGATCATCGCCCCGGCGTACTCCTCGGTCTCCAAAAGACCCGGCACGACCTGCTGTTCGTACGCCCGAATCGAACTCGCAGCCGCCTCCAGCCCGACGTACGCGCCGACGAGCACCGTGCTGTACGGATGCCACCAGCCCTTCTGTCGGGCCTCCCGGGCGATCTGCACGAGCTCGTCGCTCTCGGCACCGACCACGCCGTAGATCCGCAGCATGTCGCGCACGTCGCGAGGGGTGGCCGTGGTGTGCCCGGTCTCGATCCGGGAGACCTTCGACGCCGAGCACTCCAGCTGCTCGGCGACGACTTCGATGGTGATCCCGGCGGACTCCCGTTGGCGGCGCAGCTCGGCTCCGAGCCGCCGCCGTCTGATGGTGGGACTGCGGCGCTCACTCATCGCGCAACCCGTGAGTCACTGGTCCCCGCCGCTGGCTGCTCGACCCCACTCGGGCTACCTCCGGTCGACGCGCCACTGGGTGACACCCGCCGGGGGCGCGACCGTCGACCGGCGAGCGTTCGCGACGGAGGGGATGGTGCCGGTCCTCGGCCGGCCGCGACGGGCGAAACCGGCTCTCAGTGTGCCGTCCGCACGCGGAAGGCTTCAATAGGCCTTTCGCGCGACACGTTCGCGTATCGGCAAAAGTCGACGTGCAACTTGCATGAAGCACGTCCCTGATGCACTCTGTCCGTATGGCACGGATCACTCAGCGTCTCCGTCTGCTCCCTCGGAGTGGTGACCCCACCGAGCCGGGGAAGCCGGACAGGGCGCGGGCCCGGCCGACGACACAGAGACCTGCTCCGGGTTAAAGACCCCGCCGCTGCAAGCCGGCAAGCTGCGGCGGCGGGCGCGGTTCCCGGAAGCAGCCGGGTGGTGGTCGGGTGGCGGCACGCCACCAGCGGAGTACGGCCCGACCACCACCATCCGCACCACCGGTTCACGAGGCACGACCCCGTCACCGGCCGAGACGTTCCCCCGTTCAGGCACCGCCGGCGTAGCTGCCGGCCGACCCTCCCCAGGAGCCCATGTGCTTCCCCGCACCGGTGACGTACTGCACGTGACTCGCGCGGCGAGTGTCCAGTTCCTCAGGCCCATCAAGTTCCGGGTGATCCGGGTGCTCGACTGGCCTACCTATGACGGCTGGCTCTGGCTCGACGGCTACGAGTTGAACGCCGCGGGCGACGCGGTCAACCGACGGTCGATCTTCGTCCAGCGGGACGGGCTGCAGCAACTGCAGGCAGCCCCCGAGCCCCGCCCGCACACCGTACGGGCCCGGCGGCCGGTGACCCGGACTCCGCTCCGGGTCGGCTGACAGACCCGATCCGCCGCCGGTGGGCGTGCCGCCGCCATAGAATCGGTACGCCCACCCCGGCACCGTTCCACCCGCGCGTCCAGGACCCTGACCCTGGGATGGTCATGGTCAATCAGCCCGCCCTGCGGCGGCACCACCGCTCCCGTATCGCCTACGCATTTGGACTGCTCGCCCTCCTCGGGGCGATGGCCACACTCCTGGTCCTCGTCCACGACCCGGCGATGTCGTCCACCCGGCTGACCACTCCGGTGCCGGCACCGGAGATCACCGTGGTGGACGCCGACCCTCCGACGGACGACGATCCATCGGTGCACGATGAACCCGGCTGGATCGGCGCTGACGCCCCCAGCAGCCACGTCGGCGTTACCGACCCGACCGGGCCAGTGGCCGGCCGTGGCGCCGGTGACCAGTCCGATGGCCGTCAGGAGCTCACCGAAGCAGCTCCGGCGGGAGACAACGCGACGGACATCCGCCGCTCCCTGTTCTGGTCCGGGATCTTCGGGCTCGCTATCTCGCTGGCCGGCCTCGGCCTGGTCGGCACCCGCCGCCGGATGTGGTGACCGCCGGTGTCACGGCGTCCTCGACGACGTCGGGATCGGCGTGGTCGGGCTCACCCCGGCCGAGGGCCGGGCCTGGGAGATGATCAACAGCACCTGTTCGTCGGTCGAGACCGGCGTGCCCGTTCCGGGCTCGGTGCCCACCACCGTCCCCGGCGGCAACTCCGACGGGCGGTACACCACCCGGTAGGCAATGCCGAGCCGGCCCAGCAACCCCTCGGCGGTGGCCTGCGGCAGGCCGGCGAGTGGTGGCACCGGCACCCCGGCCGGCTCGCTGGTGGTCGCCGGGCTGCTCGGCGACTCACTGGTCGGCGCGGCCGAGCTGGGTGATGCGCTGGTCGGTGCGGCGCTGGTGGCACTGGTCGGCGGGAGTGACGGGGTGGAACCCGGGTCATCCGGGTCGTCATCCTGCCTGGAGAGCACCAACCAGAGCGCTCCCCCGACCAGGGCGGCGAGCAGCAGCGCGAGGACGCCCCAGAGGATCGGCAGCCACCAACGCCGGCCGCCCTGCTCCTCGACGTACCACTCCCCGGCGGGTTCGGCCGACCGGGGCGGTCGGACCTCGGCCCGCCCGGACCACGACGGCGAGGCCGGCGCCTCCTCGGGTAACCGCGCCGTCCGGTCCACCGGCGGGCCCGGCTGAGTGGCGGCGGAACGATCGATCGGCACGGTCTGGTCAGGCGACACGGCGGGACGAGCCGGGACAGCTCGGTCGATCGGTGCCGTTTCCTCCGGCTCGGCGGCGGGTCGGGCCGGTCGGGGTGGCTCCGGGCGATCTGCGGGTGGCAGGGGGCGGGTCCGGTCATTGTCGTGCTCGCCGGCGGGCGGCTCCTGGCGGTCGTCGCTCATCGCACGTCCTTTCCCGAACCGGACGGGCGTCATGGCCCTCGACCGTCAACCTAGCCGCCCGCACCGCCATCGGCGGGGATCAGCGTGCCGAGCCGCGCCGGACGCCGGCGTGGCGCTCCGATCTCCGATTGGGCGGCGCGGGGTCGTCGCGAGGATCGGCTCGCGGGCCTGAGATCAGGAAGTGGGTTTCGCGGTCGGCTGGTCCGGCGGGCCAGATCCACACCAGATGCTGACCTCGTCGTTCCAACGGGCAGGGCCGTCCTCGGCCGGCTCCTGCTTGGCGACCTTTCCGTTGCGGCCGCTGATGTAACGCGGGTACAGACCCTCGTCGATCAAATCGTCGACGGCCTTGGCGCAGTCCTTACCGACCACGTCCGGCACCTCGGCGGACGGCGCTGGCCCAGCCACCTGCAGTTGCACCGTCGTACCCCGGGCGACCTCGGCACCCACCTCCGGCGAGGCGCTCTCGACCGTACGACCCGCGCCGCTGCCGAAGACCAGCCGCCAACCCAGCCGCTGCTTGCGCAGCATTTCCCGGGCCTGCAAGAAGTCGGAGCCGACCACCGGCGGCACGGTCAGGCCGGTCCCCTTGGTCGCCGTGGCGGAGGTCCGGACGGCCGATGGCGTGGTCCGGCCGGTGCTCGGCCGGGACGCGGTGGCCCGGCCGGTCGGCGGACCGCTCGTGGTCGAGACCGCCAGCGGATCCCCCGAGGGGTTGTCGCCGTCGCCAGCCAGCAGCCAGCCGCCGGTCGCACCGATCGCGGCGAGCAGCACAGCGGCCAACCCACCACCCAGCAGTACGCTGGCCCGTCCTGGACTGCCGCCGTCGCGCCCACCGGCGGCATCCTGCTGGCCCGTGTTCGTGTCCGTCATTCCGCCCACCGCCTCATCACCGGCGACCGTACCGCCCGTCGCCCAATCCGCTGCGCCGGCGGTTCATACCGGCGGGTCGTTGCGACTCGCCGCGCCGACGACGGGACGTTACGCTGCCCGGCATGGCCAGACAGGGCTGGGGAGTGTCGATCGCGACCGCGATCGGGGTCGCTGCCGGCGCGGGCGCCGCGCAACTGGGCTTCGGCTACGGGCTGGGCGTCATCACGTGGACGCCCACCGATGCCGGGGCCACCGATACCGCCTGGGCCGACGGCCTCGCCTGGGCCACCTGGCTCGCCGCCAGTTCGACGGTCCTCGGGGCGGTCTGCGCGCAGCGGCTACACCAACGCAGCGCACCAGCGCCGGCCGAGCCGCAGGCCGCCGAGGTTCCTGACTCCGCGACCTCGCCGGAGCAGCCGACTCAAGGCGGGCACGCCAACGCCACCGCCACCGCCACCGAGGCGACGGTCAGGCGCTCAGCACCGGAGGCCGAGGCCGCGACCCATGACCGTGGTGGCCTGCTGCGACGGGTGGCCCTTGCGCTCAGCGCCGGGATCGGCGGGCTGGTCACCGTGCTGCTGATCGCCGTACCCGCGCGGGTCGCCACCGGCGCCGACACCGGAGCACCACAACGGACGGCCGCGGTGCAGGCGACGCTGGGCATCCTGATTGGCGTACTCGTCGCGATCTGGGCACTTCGCTCCCGGGTCGCGGCGATCAACGTGACCGCGACCGCCGCCTGGCTCTGGCTGCTCGCGGTGGTCTCGGTCATCGACGGGGTACGCGTCGGACGAGGGCTGACCGGCGCTCAACTCGGCACCTGGCAGCTCGACCCGGACCACCCGCGGTACTGGATATCCGACCAGCTCTACTGGCCCGGCGCGCTGTTGGCACTCGTGCCCGCGCTGCTGATCGGCGTGCTGGCCGCACGGCGAGCCGCACGGTCGGCCGGGCACCGCGTCGGCGCGGCGGCCTCCGGCGCTGCCGGTCCGGTGCTCGTCGCGCTCGCCTACCTCACCACTCTGCCGCACTGGTCGACGCTGGGTCCCGCGCAGTTGTCCACCCAGCTGATCGCCCCGTACGCGGTGATCGCCGGCATCGGTGGCTCGGTGCTGGCCGCCGTCCTGGCCGAGCGGGCCGACCGGAGTGCGGCTGCCTCGGCCACGAAGACCGACCCGGCCCCGGCCGATCGAGCCGACCCGGCCCCGGCCACCGGCGGCGGGTCGACCTCGACCGGTCGGGCCACCCCGGCTCCGATTACCGAGGCCGACTCCGGGTTGTCGGCTTCCGGCTCGCCGCTCGGCACCGCGGCTCGACGCGGCAGGGCCGATGCCACACCACGGACCACCAGGGCGGGTTCCCTACCGGGCGAGGCCACCGCCGCACCGCGGGTGCCCGCGCCGCGTACCGAACCGAACCTCTCCGGTCCAGCCCATCCTGCCGAATCCGGAGCAGCGGAGGATCCGACGGCCAGCGGTCGACGCACCCGCGCAACCCGCCGATCCACCCGCCCCACCACCGACTAAACCCCCACCCCCACCCCCACCCACCTCGTTGATCATGAAGTTATTGCCATCCCGCCCGGCGTGTCGTGGCAATAACTTCATGGTCAACGGGGGTCAGGCAGGGGAGGGGAGGCGGGGGGTGGGGTGGGTTAGTTGACTGGCCAGGTGTGGACGGGTTCGTTGGCGCGCTGTAGTTCGGCGTAGCGCTGGACCATGTGGTGCAGGGCTGCCGCTCGGTCCATGCCGTGGTGTCGCTCCGCTGCCCAGACCGCCTCGGTCTGCCAGACGGCACCGTTGCGGCCGGTTCGGCAGCGCTGCTCGATGATGCCGAGCAGCCGGTCCCGTTGTGCTGGGGCCACACCGAACCCGTCCAGTCCGGCCGCGGCGGTGGGCAGCAACTGCTCCAGCACCAGCCGGGTGACCGGCACATCGCCGAGCCCGGGCCAGTGCAGCGCGGCGTCGAGACCACGTCGGGCAGCGGCGTGGAAGTTCTCCTCGGCGGAGCTGAAGGTGAGTTGGCTCCAGATCGGACGGTCCGCCTCGGCCAGCCCTCGCGCCAGCCCAAAGTAGAAGGCCGCGTTGGCGAGCATGTCCACCACCGTCGGACCGGCCGGCAGCACCCGGTTCTCCACCCGCAGGTGCGGTCGGCCGTTCATGATGTCGTAGACCGGGCGGTTCCACCGGTAGACCGTGCCGTTGTGCAGCCTCAGCTCCCCGAGCTGTGGCACCCCGCCGGCGTGCAGCACCTCCACGGGGTCCTCGTCCTCGCAGATCGGCAGCAGCGGCGGAAAGTACCGGACGTTCTCCTCGAACAAATCGAAGATCGAGGTGATCCACCGCTCGCCGAACCACACCCGGGGTCGTACGCCCTGGGCCTTGAGCTCGTCCGGTCGAGTGTCGGTGGCCTGCTGGAACAGGGCGATCCGAGTTTCGGCCCACAGTTGGCGTCCGTACAGGAAGGGGCTGTTCGCCCCGATCGCCACCTGCACGCCGGCGATGGCCTGGGACGCGTTCCAGTAGTCGGCGAAGCTGTCCGGTGCCACCTGGAGGTGGAACTGGAGGCTGGTGCAGGCGGCCTCGGGGGCGATCGAGTCGGTGTGCGTCTGCAACTGCTCGACGCCGCGGATGTCCAGCTCGATGTCCTCGCCGCGGGCGCCAACGATCTGGTCGTTGAGCACCCGGTAACGCTCGTTGGTGGAGAGGTTGTCCTCGACCAGGTGCCCCTCGGTGAGGGTGGGCAGGATCCCGACCAGGACGATCTTCGCGTCGGACTTGGCCGCGCGCTCGTCGGCCCGGGAGAGGCTGCCGCGCAGGTCGTGCTCGTAGTCGGCGAAGCCGGTGCCTTCGATCAGTCGGGGCTCGGCGTTGAGTTCCAGGTTGAACTGCCCCAGCTCGGTCTGGAACAGCGGGTCGGCGATGTCGGCGAGGATCTCCTCGTTGCGCATCGCCGGCTCGGCGGCCGAGTCGACCAGGTTGAGCTCGATCTCCAGACCGGTCATCGGCCGGTCGGCGTCGAAACCGAAGTCATCCAGCATCAGGGCGAAGACGTCGAGGCACCGCCGCACCTTCTGCCGGTAGCGGACGCGATCATCGCGGGTGAAGGCGCCCTGCGAGACGTCCCTGCCCATGTGTCCTCCCGACAGCCGGCGCGGTCGGGATTCTGCCGTCCCGGAAAGCGCATTGTGAACCCTCCACGTTAAGAGCGCCCACCTGACCGGGGCCAGAGGCCGACAGCGGTGATCCGACATCGACCGGAGCGGACGCTCTTGTGGCGCCATCTGTACCCCGTCGTCGACCGACCGGACCCGATGACGGTGCGAACAACTCGTGACAATTACCACGACATAGCGTCGGGTACGGAGACGACGCAGGGCCCGCGCCAACGTGCGGCGCGGGCCCTGCGTACTGATGATCGGGGTGGATCAGGCCTGGCGGACGGCCTCGCCCTCGATCTCGATCTTGATCTTGCGGCTGACCAGCACGCCCCCGGTCTCCAGGGCGACGTTCCAGGTCAGGCCGAACTCCTCACGGTCGATCTCGGTGCTCGCGGAGAAACCGAAGATGTCCTGGCCGAACGGGCTGCGGCCGACACCCTCGAACTCCACCTCCAGCTCGACCGGCCGGGTGACGTCCTTGATGCTCAGCTCGCCGGTGAGCACGAACTCGCTGCCACGACGGGACTTGACCCCGGTGCTGCGGAACTCGAGCGTCGGGAACTTCTCGGAGTCCAGGAACTCGGGGCTGCGCAGGTGCGCGTCCCGGTCGGTCTGGGTGGTGTCGATACTGGCGGCCTGGATGGTCGCGACGACCGACGACTGCAGCGGGTCCTCGGCAACGGTGATGGTGGCGTTCGCCTCCTTGAACTCACCGCGAACCTTGCTGACCATCATGTGCCGGGCAACGAAGCCAACACGCTTGTGCGCCACGTCGAGCGCGTAGGTGCCGGCCGCCGGGATGGTGAGGCCGTCCCAGTCGCGGGTAACCGCGTCGGTGCTGCTGGTCATGCTGCTGTCCTCCAGGAGAATGTTTAGTAGCCCAACGACTGCTGAAGCAAATACAACCGCAACAACATTCCCCGTGTCAAGTACTGGTAGAATGAACGGGTGACCAACGTGTTCGACGATCCCCGGATCACCGCCGTCGGCCTGCTCTTCGAGGCACACGCCGGGCTGTCAGCCCGGTTCAACGCCCAACTCGAGGAGCACGGCCTCTCCGCGGTCGAGTTCGAGGTCATCACCCGACTGGCCCGCTCGCCGGGCAACCAACTACGCATGACCGACCTCGCGGCGCAGACCTCGCTGTCGACCAGTGGCGTGACGCGCGTGGTGGACCGGATGGAACGGGACGGGCTGCTCACCCGCCGGGCATGCCCGAACGACCGGCGCAGCTCGTACGCGGTGGTCACCGCCGCCGGGATGCACCGACTGAACGAGACGCTACCCGGACATCTGCAGATGATCGAGCAATGGTTCACTGGCCAACTCGACCCGAAGGCACTGGCGGCTCTTCTGGACGGGCTGCGTCGAGTCCGTGACGCCGCGCATCCGTGCGCCACCGCCGGCAGCGACGACGTCAGCCCTGAGCAGCAGACCGCCACCACCGACAGCGCCAGACACCGCTGAGCACCGTGCGTGGCAGCACCGGCAGAAAGACCGGCAGAACTTGCCCGGCCAAGCCGGAGAATTCGGTCTAACCCGACTTCCTGCCGCCGTAGCGGTGGCAGGCTCCCTTCACCGGGGATCACCGGGGGGTGACGGCGCGGGCGGACAGCGAGGGGTAGCACCAAGGGGGCTCTTCGCCCGCGCCACTCTCCCCGACTCCACCTCCCCCAGGCCGCTCACGACCCGCAGTCGGTGCGGCTAACGTGCGTCCGGCCCGCCTCGAGCGGCGGTCAGCGCGTAGAGCAGCCCCGACTCCTGCGGCAGTAGCCGAATCCCGTTCTCCCGACAGACCCGCTCCAGCCGGTCGAGGACCGCCGGGTCCGCGGTGCTCGCGGCCAGTCCCACCAGCGCCTCCACCGCGTCCCTGCGATCCAGACCCGCGTCGTCGGCGGCGGCGGCGAACCACTCGGCGGCCAGCTCCCGATCACCCTGGTGCAGCGCCAGATTCCCCTCGATCAAGGCACAGAGCCCTGCCTCCGCCCCACCGGAGGACAGCGCGGCGTCCTCCGAGCGCGGTCGCGGTGCCACGGTCGGCCGAGCCGGTGCCCGCACCGATACGGCTCTGGCGGCCCCCGCGCGCAGCTCAGTGAGCACCTCGGTCGCCTCGGCGCCGCGCCCGTCCTGAGCGAGCGCCAATCCGAGTTTCCCGAGCACCCGCCGGCGGAGCCCCGGATCACCCAGCTCGGACAATGCCGCAGCCACCCGTCGGCCCTGGTCGACAGCGTCCGCGTACCAGCCCTCCAGGCGGGCGACCTCGGCTCGATTGGTCCAGGCCAGCACTCGAAGTCGCTGCTCCCCGCTCTCGGCGGCGAGCCGGTCCGCCGCAGCGAGCCGTCGACGGGCTGCGGCCAGGTCGCCAATCCGGATCTCGTGCCAGGCGAGGCTGTTCTGGGCGACCGCCAGGTCCCTGGTTCGGCCATTGCGGGCGGCCATCCGCAGAGCCGTCTCGGCCTGCTCGCGAGCCTCGTCGTGCTGGCCGACCGAGAGCAACAGGTTGCCGAGCACGTTTCGTGCCTCCAACTCTCCGGTGACGTCGCCGGCTTGCCGGAAGACGTCCAACGCGGCACGCGCCGTCGGCAACTCCTCGGCGTCCGCACCGTGCTCGGCCGCGAGCCGCGCAACCCCGAGAGCGGCCCAGCCGCGCAGGACCGGATCGGCGTCGGCGGTCCGCGGGTCCGCCAACAGCCGTCGCAGCCACTGCCGCCCGGCGACGTCGCGCCCACGGAACCGCCACCAACGCGTCAGGCAGGCTGCCAGCCGCAGCGCGATCAGCGGGTCGTCCGTGGCCGCGTGCACCAGCGACGAGTTGATGTCGCTGCTCATCTCGTCCAGCCGGTGCACCGCGTCGGACGACCGGGGGCCGACCAGGTCGGTCGCGGTCCGTGCCACCAGGCGCGCGATCACCTCCGCGTGCCGACGTCGGATGCGGGTCAACTCACCTTCGCCGGTTGCCTGCTCGACGGCATAGTCACGGACGGCGTCGAGCAGCCGGAACCGGAACGAGCCGGTGCCACGTACGCTCAGCAGCCCGAGTTCGACGAAACGGTCCAACAGCGGAACGGGATCGGTCACCACCGCGCCGTCCCGGTCCGCCTCGTCGGCGAGCATCTCCTCGGCCAACTCCACCGACCAGCGATTGCCGAACACGGCGAGCTGGCGCAGCGCCGCCCGCTCGTCCGGTGCCAGCAATCGGTAGCTGGTCGCCACCGCGTCCCGCAGGGTGACCGTGACCGCTGCCGGCACCGAGGTGTCGGGGTCGCTCGATCGACGGGTCAGCGCATCCGGTGCGTCCCAACCGGGGTGGACCGCTGGATCGGCGGAGGTGGCGAGGTCGAGCACCCGGTCGCCGTACCGGTCGAGCAGTTGGGTGAGGTCGAGGAGTCGGCCCCGGGCGGCCATCAGCTCGATGGCCAGCGGCAGCCCTCCCAGCCGGCGAACCAGCGCGGCAAGCGCTGGCAGCTCGTCGGGGGTGGGCGGCTCCCGGCGGACCTGAGCGAGCCGAGAGGTAAACAACGCGACCGCCGGCCATGATTCGAGCGTGGCCGCTCCGGAGTTTTCGGCACCCGGGGGAGGCACATCCAGCGGTGCGACCGGCCAGACCCTCTCACCGGGTGTCCCGACCGGATGCCGCCCGGTGACCAGCACCCGCAGCGAGGGCAGCGCACCGGTCAGCCGGTGCAGCGTCGCGGCCACCGGGCCCGGGGCGCGCTCCACGGCGTCGATCACGAGCAGCGCCGGTCGCCCGGCGAGCCGGGCCACCAGGTCCGGCAGCCGCGCCGCGCCGAGCACGGCCATCGCGCTGGCCAGCACGTCCGGCCCGTCCGAGCTCTCGTCGACCAGCATCCCGGCCACGCCGGCCGGATGGGCGAAGGACACCGCGTGCGCCACCGCCATCGCCAGGGCGGTCTTGCCGACCCCGGCCAGGCCGACCAGGCTCACCAGTCGAGGTCCGGGCTCCGCGGTCAGCATTCCGGCCAACTCGGCGACGTCGCCATCCCGGCCAACCAGCGTGACCGGCGGCGGGAGGGCGACCGGCGGGTCGGCGGGTGCGGCCTCCGACGCGGTTGCGCCGCTGACCGAAAGCGCGGACGAGGTGGCGTCCGGCCAGGATGACTCAGCACCGGCGGAACCCCGGGCCGCGGCCAGGAACGCCGCCCGGCTGGCGCCGGTCAGCGCCAACGCCGCGGCCAGCAACTCGACAGTGGTGCGTTGCGGCCGGACCGACCGACCACGCTCCAGGTCACGCACCGTCCGCACACCCACCCCGGCCCGGGATGCCAACTCGGCCTGGGTCAGGCCCGCGGTGCGTCGATGCCCGCGGAGCAGCTCCGGCAGGGCGGTACGACCAGCCGGGCTCCGCGACCGATCATGATCCGGAGTCATGGGCACGAAGAGTACGGATCGACGACGACAGCCGGCAGCCGAACGTCGGGCTACCGACGCCCCCTCGCCGAAACCCGACAGCCGTACGGGCAGCCCTGCCGGGGCCGGTTAGTCAGCCCGCCCGGCGGATCCCTTCAGAGACCCAGATCACGAGCGATGATCATGCGCTGCACCTCGCTGGTGCCCTCGCCGATCTCCAGGATCTTGGAGTCTCGCCAGAACCGGGCCACCGGGTACTCGTTCATGAAGCCGTAGCCGCCGTGGATCTGGGTGGCCTCCCGGGCGTTGTCCACCGCGATCGTGCTGGCGTGCAGTTTGGCGATGGCGGCCTGCCGCTTGAACGGCTCGCCGGCCAGCATGCGGGCAGCAGCGTCGTAGTAGGCCAACCGGGCGGTGTGTGCCTTCAGCTCCATGTCCGCGATTTTGAACTGGATGGCCTGGTTGGCACCGATCGGCCGGCCGAAGGCGTGCCGCTCCTTCGCGTATTTGATCGACTCGTCGACGCAGCCCTGGGCGAGACCGACGGCCAGCGCGGCGATGGCGATCCGACCCTCGTCGAGGATCCGCAGGAACTGGGCGAAGCCGCGGCCCCGCTCGCCGAGCAGGTTGGCGGCCGGCACCCGGCAGTCGTCGAAGGTCAGCTCGTGGGTGTCCGAGGCGGTCCAACCCACCTTGGAGTAGCCCGGCGCCACGGTGAACCCGGGCGTGCCGGTCGGCACGATGATCGTCGACAACTCCTTGGAGCCGTCCGGGTTGGTGCCGGTCACCGCGGTGACGGTCACCATGGCCGTGATGTCGGTCCCCGAGTTGGTGATGAACGCCTTCGACCCGTTGATCACCCACTCGTCGCCGTCGAGCACCGCCCGCGTCTGGGTGCCGGCGGCGTCCGAGCCGGTGCCCGGCTCGGTGAGACCGAAACCGGCCAGCGCCTCGCCGCTGAGCAGCTTGGGCAGCCACGTCGCCTTCTGCTCCGCGGTGCCGAAGCGGTAGATCGGCATCGCGCCCAGCGAGACCGCCGCCTCCAGCGTGATGGCCACGCTGGAGTCGACCCGGGCCAACTCCTCCAGCGCCAGGCAGAGCGCGAAGTAGTCACCGCCCATGCCGCCGTGCTCCTCGCCGAAGGGCAGGCCGAACAGGCCCATCTTGCCCATCTGCCGGATCACCTCGTACGGGAACGTGTGCTGCTCGTAGTGCTCGGCGATGACCGGGGCGATCACATCGCGTGCGAAGTCCCGCACACTCTCCCGCAGCGCCGCTTGTTCGTCGGTGAGCCGGAAGTCCATCTCATCCTCCTGTAAGGACAGCCCGCCAGACGCTCGTGACGCCGGGGCGGGTCGCTGTGGCGGCCTGGGTCGAGGATCAGACCGGGGTGACGCCGTGCCGACGGCGGGAGAAGTGCCGATCCTTCGTACGCGCGGCCGCGAAGCGACGGACCAACTCGGTGCGCAGGTCGTGCGGCTCGACGATGGCGTCCACCACCAGCTCGCTGGCGAGCCGGACGACGTCGATGTCCTGCTCGTACTCGGCCCGCTTGGCGGCGACGAAGGCGGCCCGCTCGTCCTCGTCCGGGATGGCGGCGATCTTGTTGGCGTAGACCGCGTTCACGGCCGCCTCGGCTCCCATCACCGCGATCTTCGCGGTGGGCAGCGCGATGGTGGCGTCCGGCTCGAACCCGGGGCCGGCCATCGCGTAGAGGCCGGCGCCGTACGCCTTGCGGACCACCACGCAGATCTTCGGCAC
This sequence comes from Micromonospora parathelypteridis, assembly GCF_014201145.1. NCBI lineage: Bacteria > Bacillati > Actinomycetota > Actinomycetes > Micromonosporales > Micromonosporaceae > Micromonospora > Micromonospora parathelypteridis. The sequence continues at coordinate 3,244,438 of NZ_JACHDP010000001.1, read as the reverse complement.
TGTCGCCTCGGAGATCGCGGTGATCATCTTGGCGCCGTGCCGGATGATGCCCTGCTTCTCCACCGCGCTGCCGACCATGAAACCGGGCACGTCGCTGAGGAACAGCAGCGGCACGTTGAACGCGTCGCACAGCTGCACGAACCTGGTCGCCTTGTCGGCCGAGTCGACGAAGAGCACACCGCCCTTGAACATCGAGTTGTTGCCGATGACGCCGACGACCTGACCGTCGAGACGGCCGAAGCCGATGGTCAGCTCCTTGGCCCAGAGTGCCTGGATCTCGAAGAACGAACCCTCGTCGAGCAGACCCTTGACGTACCGCCGCATGTCGAACGCCTGCCGCTCGCTGGCCGGCACCAGCGCGGCCAGGTCGGCCTTCGCGGGCGCGGCGACCGCCGGGGCGGCCGGCGGCTGCTGCGTCCAGTTCGCCGGCAGGTACGACAGGTAGGTCTTCACCACGTCGAGCGCGTCGGCCTCGGTCTTGCAGAGGAAGTGCCCGACGCCCGATTCGGCGGTGTGCACCTTGGCCCCGCCCATCGCCTCCAGGGTGGTCTTCTCGCCGGTGACCATCTCGACCATCCGGTCGGAGCCGAGATACATGCTCGCGTTGCCGTCGACCAGGGCCACCACATCGCAGAACGCCGGAATGTACGCCCCACCGGCGGCGCTCGGTCCGAACAACGCGCAGACCTGCGGGATCGAACCCGAGGCCCGCACCTGGTTCCAGAAGATCTTTCCGGCGCCTCGCCGGCCGGGGAAGAGGTCGACCTGGTCGGTGATCCGAGCGCCGGCCGAGTCGACCAGGTAGACCATCGGCACACCGGCACCGTAGGCGCGCTCGATGATCCTGATGATCTTTTCGACGGTGCGAGCGCCCCAGCTGCCGGCCTTGACGGTGGAGTCGTTGGCCATCAGACAGACCTGGCGGCCGTCGATCGTGGCGGTGCCGGTGACGACCCCGTCGGCCGGCAGCCCTTCGGCCAGCGCGTTGGCGTAGAGGCCGTCCTCGACGAACGAGCCCTCGTCGACCAGGAGCGCGACCCGCTCACGGGCGAAGAGCTTTCCCTTGGCGGCGTTGGCCGCGTGGTACTTGTCCGCGCCGCCGGACCGGGCCCGCTTGCGCAGCTGCTCCAGCGCCTCACCGTCGAGCGTCACGCCGACTCCCTCGCCATACTGACCTGAACGATCGTTAGGCTATCGCATTGGCACGCCTGTCGGCGACCCATGAGCGAACCAGACGGCGAAGCCCAGAGCAAGACATTGAAAAACATGAATGCATGTCGCTAGGCTCCTGGCACCCCCTCCTCCCGGATTGGAGTCAGCGATGACCTCACGACTCAATCGGCTCGCGGTCGCGTTCCTCGCGACGGCACTCACCACCCTCGGCTTGACGGTCGCCAACCCCTCGCCCGCGTCCGCCGCCATGACCATCTGCTACAACACCAGCCAGGCGGGAAGCTACGCCAGCACCGCCAACTCGGCCGCCTCGATCTGGAACAACGCCACGTCGAACCTGACGCTCTCGGCGAACTGCGGTTCCAACCTCCGGATCTACCGGATCACCGGCGGCGGCTCGTACGCCGTGCGGACCAGCCTCGGCAACGGCCGGGTCTACATCGACACCCAGCAGGCGGCGCAGTACAGCGTGCTGCGGATCATGACCCACGAGATCGGGCACATCCTCGGCCTGCCGGACAACTACAACGGGAACTGCTCGCTCCTGATGTCCGGCGGCAGCGCCGGCACCAGCTGCACCAACGCGTATCCGAGCACCGCCGAGGCGAACCGGGTGACCAACCTCTTCGCCGGCACGTTCAGTGCCACCGACCGCAGCGCGGACATCTTCCGCGACAGCTGGCCGAGTGTGCTCACCCCGGTGAGCTGATCGACCTGGCACGTGGAAGGGGCCGGCGCACGCGCCGGCCCCTTCGTCGCGTCCTCAGCTCGGCATCGGCGTCAGTCGGGTCCGCGGGCCCGCGCGCAGCACGCCGGACGGGAGCTTCTTGCCGAGCAGTTCCTCGGCCAGCTCCGCCACCTCGATGAGGGCCGCCAGGTCGATGCCGGTGTCGATGCCCATGTCGTGCAGCATGTGCACGGCCTCCTCGGTCGCCAGGTTGCCGCTCGCCCCCGGCGCGTACGGGCAGCCGCCCAGGCCACCGACGCTGGCGTCGAACTCGGTCACCCCCAACTCCAGCGCGGTCAACAGGTTGGCCAGCGCCGTACCCCGCGTGTTGTGGAAGTGCAGCAGGACCGGGACGTGCGCGTTGCGGTCGCGGACCGCGGTCAGCAGCTCACGGACCCGGCGCGGTGTGCCCATGCCGGTGGTGTCGCCGAACGCGACCCGGTCGGCGCCGTCGCGGACCACCCGGTCCACGATCCCGGCCACCCGCTTCGGGTCGATGTCCCCCTCGTACGGGCAGCCGAAGCTGGTCGCCACGATCACCTCGACCCGAGCGGAGGCGCCGTGCAGCAGGTCGATCAGCTCCGCGATGTCGTCCAGTGACTCGTCGGTGGACCGGTTGACGTTGCGCCGGTTGTGCGTGTCGCTGGCCGAGACGACCACTTCGATCTCGGTGAACCCGGCGGCGAGCGCCCGCTGGGCACCCCGGGTGTTCGGCACCAGTGCCGAATAACGCACGCCGTCCGCCTTCACCGCTCGCTGCCACACGTCGTCGGCGTCGGCCATCTGCGGAATCGCCAACGGATGCACGAACGACACCGCCTCGATCCGGCGTACGCCGGTGGCGGAGAGCGCGTCGAGCAGCCGCACCTTGGCGTCGGCCGGGATCGGGTCCTCGTTCTGCAGCCCGTCCCGCGGCCCGACCTCGCGTATGGAGACGAAATCCGGCAGGTCCGCCATAAGGGGTCACCTCACTGTGACGTAGTGCTGTGCTGGGGTTCCCCCAGCATGCCACTCCCGCCACCAGAGCCGTTGATCAGCGCATACGGGAGACGATGCCCGTGTCGTAGGCGCCCGAGCGGAACTCGGCATTGTCCAGCAGCTCGGCGAAGAAGGGGACGTTGTTCTTCGGGCCCTCGATCTGGAACGCGGCCACCGCCGCCTTCGCGCGTTCGAGCACCTCGTCCCGGGTGGCGCCGGTGATGATCAGCTTGGCCAGCAGGCTGTCGTAGAACTGGGTCACGGTGTTGCCCTCGGTGTAGCCGGAGTCCACCCGCACACCGTCACCCGTCGGTTCCACCCAGGTCCTGATCACGCCGGGCCCGGGGAAGAAGCGCTTCGGGTCCTCCGCGTTGATCCGCATCTCGATGGCGTGCCCGCGCGGGACCAGCGCGTCCGGGTCGAAGGTCGGGGCGAGCCCGGCCGCCACCCGCAACTGCTCCTCGACCAGGTCGACGCCGTAGACGTACTCGGTCACCGGGTGCTCCACCTGCAGTCGCGTGTTCATCTCCAGGAAAAAGAACTCGCCGGAGGCTGGGTCGAGCAGGCACTCCACGGTGCCCGCGTTGCGGTAGCCGACCGCCTCACCAGCGCGCACCGCCGCCGCCAGGAGGCGAGACCGCAGCTCCGGCGACACCGCCGGCGAAGGGGACTCCTCGACCAGCTTCTGGTTGCGCCGCTGCACCGAGCACTCCCGCTCGCCGAGCGCCACCACCCGGCCGTCGGCCAGGCCGAGGATCTGCACCTCGACGTGACGCACCCGGGGGAAGTACCGCTCGAGCAGCACCGAGCCGTCGCCGAACATCCGCTCGGCGAACGTGCGCACCTTGTCGTACTCGGTGCGCAGCGCGGCCTCGTCGACGGCCACGCCCATGCCCATGCCGCCGCCACCGGCCGCGGCCTTGACCATCACCGGGTAGCCGATCTCGGCGGCGGCCGTCACCGCCGCGTCCAGGTCGGCGGCCGGGTCGGTGGTGCCGGGCGCGACCGGAACGCCGGCCGCGGCCATCAGGTTCCGGGCATTGATCTTGTCGCCCATCGCGGTGATCGCGTCCGCGCCGGGCCCGACCCAGATCAGGCCGCTCGACTCGACGGTACGGGCGAACTCGGCGTTCTCCGACAGGAAGCCGTACCCGGGGTGGATGGCCTGCGCACCTGTCGACTTCGCGGCGGCGATGATCGCCTCGGTGTTGCGGTAGCTCTGCGCCGGGTTCGGCGGGCCGATGAGGACCGCCTCGTCGGCCTCGGCGACGAACGGCAGGTCGGCGTCGGCCTCCGAGTACACCGCGATCGCGCGGATGCCGAGCCGCTTGGCGGTACGGATGATCCGGCGGGCGATCTCGCCCCGATTGGCGACCAGCAGTGACTCGATCATGTTTCCTCCCGGCGTCCGGATGTTGGGACGGTGGTTAGGGAATCACGACCGGCAGACTTCTGACGAGTCGGGCTCAGGCGAGCAGCGCGGCCAGGGTTGCGTCGCGCAGCAACTCGGCGCGGCGTCGCCGGTCCACCTCGCCACCGAGGAACGGGGTCGAGTTCATCAGGCCGAACGCGGCGTGCGCGAGCACCCGCGCCTCACCGTCGGGCATACCTGGGTGCAGCGCGGTCAGCACGGTGACCCATTCCTCGACGTAGAGGCGTTGCAGGCGACGGATCCGCCGCCGCGGCTCCTCCGGCAGGCGGTCCAGCTCGTGCAGGTGCAACGCGATCACCGCCGGGTTGGCCAGCGCGAACTCGACGTGGAAGTCGATCAGCGACTCCAGCACACCGCGCGGGTCGTCCGGGTGCCCGGCGGCGCGTTCCCGCCCGCCGGCCAGCAAACCCTCGCTCACCGGGATCAGAGCGGCGGCCAGCATCGCCTCCTTGCCGGCGAAGTGGTGGTAGAGCGCCGGACCGGTGACACCGGCCGCTGCGCCGATGTCGTCCATCGACACACCGTGATAGCCGCGCGCGGCGAACAGACCGACCGCGATCTCCAGGATTTCGTCCTTGCGGGATCTGCGCCGGCCCGCACCCGCCGCACCCCGTGCCTGCTGCTCCACCGTCACCGGGCAAGCGTAGACCGCGAACTGCCTGCGATGGAGTGGCGGTTAGCGAGGGGTTGGCACATCGCACGGCTTGACCCTCGACCCGGTCGAACCTGCACGGTCACCCGATGACCTCCTCCGCTCTCGGCCGGGACTTCCGGCTGCTCTGGTCCGCCGCCGTCTCGTCGCGGTTCGGGGACGCGCTGCGTACGCCGGCACTGGCCCTGTTGGCCGCGACGGTGACCCGCGACCCCCGGATCATCGCGGCGATCACCGTGGCCGGCCAGCTGCCGCCGTTGCTCTTCGGCCTGCTCGGCGGCGTGTACGCGGACCGCTGGGACCGTCGTCGGACGATGGCCCTGGTCGACGGGGTACGCGCCGCCGTGGTGGCGGCGCTGGCCGTGACGATCGCCCTGAACCGGGTCAGCGTTGCGGTGCTGCTGGTGACGGCGTTCCTGCTCGCCGCGCTGGGCACCCTCTTCGACTCCGCCTCGTTCGCGCTGCTCCCCGCGCTGGTGCCGCTGGACGCGCTGCCCCGGGCGAACGGCCGACTTCAGGCGGGCGCCGCGGTGGCCGGTGGTTTCCTCGGGGCACCCGCCGCCGGTGTCCTCTTCGCCGTCGCCCCGGCTCTCCCGTTCGCTGTCGACGCCCTCACCTTCGCCGCGGCCGCCCTGTTCGTGCTGGCCCTGGCGCCGACCCCCGTCGCGGGCGCGAACTCGCGGCCCGCCGTGCGGCGCGGGTCGGTGTGGAGCGAGATCGCCGAAGGGCTGCGCTGGTTGCGGGCACACCGGACCCTGTGGCGGGTGACCCTGCTCGCCGCCGCGAGCAACCTGGCGATCAGCGGGATCATGGCGGTGCTGGTGCTCTACGCGTTGGATGTGCTGCGGGTGCCGCCCGCCGGATACGGGCTGTTCGCCGCCGCCGCCATCGTCGGCGGGGTGGCGGGGGCTCTCGGCGCGAGTCGGCTCGCCGCCCGGCTCGGCACGGTGCGGGCGCTGCGCGCGGTGCTCGCCGTGGAGACCGTGGCGCTGGCGGGGTTCGCGCTTGCCCGGGATCCGGTGCCGGGCGGCTTCGCACTGGCCGTCTTCGCCGCCGGCACCGTGGTGTGGAACAGCCTGTGTGCGTCGTACGGGCAGCGGCACGTGCCGGCCGGGCTGCTCGGCCGGGTGGGTGCGGCCCAGCGGATGGTCGGTCTGCTCACCGCACCGGTCGGGGCGGCGCTCGCCGGGCTGGCCGCCGCCGCCTACGGCACGGTGCCGGTAGCAGGCGCGGCGGCGGGCACGTTCGCGCTGGTCACCCTGGCCGCCTGGCGGGCACTGCGGCCGGCTGCGGCCGGCGTGCTGAACGCCACCGGCGCCGCCTAGGGCGCGGGCAGCGGCCGGGTGCGGGCTGCGCGCCCGTCGGGTTGGTGTGTCAGATCACGGCGAGCCGGTTCACCAGCAGCTCCACCCTCGCCTCGGTGTCCTCCGGCGGCAGGCGTCCCGCTCGGGTCAGGGTGGCCAGCCCGTGCAGGGCCGCCCAGAACAGTTCGGTGAACAGTCCCGGGTGGACGCCGTCCCCGGCGACTTCACCGAGGGTTTCCAGCAGGGCGGCGAAGGCGTCCTTGAGAGGTTCCGGGGTGTCCTCGTTGGCGAAGGCCAGGCCGCCGTCGAGCTCGAACATGGCGTCGTAGACCGCCGGGTTGCGTGCGGCGAATGCGAGGTAGGCCCGGGCAAGGGCGGTGACCCGGGCGCGAGGTCCGTCGGCGGCGGAGGTCGCGGCCCGCAGCGCCACGGCCATCTCGGCGGCGCCGTCGAGGGCGACGGCGCCGATGATCTCGCGCTTGCCACGGAAGTGGCTGTAGAGGACGGGCTGGCTGTATTCGATGCGCTCGGCCAGCCGGCGGGTGGTGACCGCGTCCCAGCCCTGCTGCTCGGCGAGTTCGCGGGCTGTCGCCACGATGAGGCGTTCGCGCTCCGCCCGTTCGCGTTGCTTGCGTTCCTGTACCGACATGAGTGGATTCTAGCACCGCTAGACAACCGAGCGAGAGCAATGCTAGCGTCGCACCATCAGCTAGCGACGCTAGATTGTAGGAAGGGTCATCATGTTCAACGCGCTCGAGGTGTTCACCACCGTGCTTGTCGGCGTGCTGGTGGGGGTGGAGTTCTCCGTCGCTTTCGTCATCAACCGGATCCTCAACGCGCTCCCGGATGACAGTGGCCAACTCGGCCGCGCCCACGGGGGCCGGATGCTCGGTGCCGTGATGCCGTTCTGGTACATCACCTCGCTCGCCCTCGTCGCGGTCTGGGCCATCGCCAGATGGGACCAGCACGGCAACGGCCTCACCGTCACCGCCGGCGCGCTGCTGGCCCTCAGCGTGATCATGTCGATCCTGCTGCTCGTCCCGATCAACAACCGGGGCAAGACGTGGACCCCGGAGAACAGGCCCGCGGACTGGAAGCAGCAGATGAACCGCTGGGACCGCCTCCACTACGTCCGCGTCGCCGTCATCATCGCCGCCTTCGCCCTGTTGGTCGCCGCCCTCACCTGAGCCCGCAGGCCGACACCGCGCCCGGCGCACGTGGCCTAGCGCGGTGTCGGTTCCCGATGGGACAGCCCGGACAGGCGCAGCGCGACCTTCCGGCGGGCTGGCGGCAGTGCGCCGAGCAGGCGGAGCAGCACATCCCGGGCCGGACGGCCGGCGGGGGAGACGGCAGCCAGCCGGGTCAGCCCGGCGGCGAAGCTCAGCACGTCCTCGGCCATCGGCCGCTGCCGGGCGGTGTAGTCGTCGAGCAGCGATTCCGGACCTCCGTCGAGCACGTCCGCCACGGCGGTGCCCAGGGCAACCGCGTCGCAGATGCCGAGGTTCATGCCCTGCCCGCCAGCCGGGCTGTGCACGTGCCCGGCGTCCCCGGCCAGCAGCACCGGCCCGGCTCGGAAGGTGTCGGCGAGCCGGTGGTGCACCCGGAATCGGGAGCCCCAGAGCACCTCGGTCACCCGGCCGGGGCGTCGCGCCGGGCCACGCTCGTCGAGCAGCGTCTGGAGGTACGCCACGTCCGGTGCGGGCGGGGCCACCGCCACGGCGGCTACCAGCCGGACCACGCCGTCGGGAAGCGGCGCCCAGACCAGCGGCCCGGAGCGGGCAAGGAAGAGCGCCACCTCCTCGTCGGGCAGGGCGCTGTCCACCCGCACGTCGGCGAGCACGAAGGACTCCGCGTCGCTGAGTCCGTTGAAGGCGATGCCGGCCGCCTGCCGCACGGTGCTGTGCAGGCCGTCGGCACCGACCACGTAGCGGGCGCGCAGCAGCGCCTCACCGTCGACCTGCGCGAGGACCCCGTCAGCAGTCACATCCAGCCCGGTCAGCCGGCACGGCCGCCGCACCTGGACGCCGAGGTCGGCCAACCGCTCGGTGAGCACCTCCTCGGTGACCGACTGGGAGACCAGCAGCGCGTAGGGGAAGCGGGACGGCAGCTCGTGGAACGGCACCGACAGCAACACCCGGTCCCGGTCACGAACGGTGAAGCGCGGCGACCGCACTCCCTGGGCCACCAGCGGCGCCGCGGCGCCGATCCCGTCCAGCACCTCCAGGGTGTACGCGTGCACCACCGCCGCGCGGGAGGTCGTCGGCGGCTCGGCCAGTTGGTCCAGCACGGTCACCTCGACCCCGCGTCGGGCCAGCGTCAGCGCGGTGGCGAGACCGGTGGGGCCGGCGCCCACCACCAGGACGTCGGTGCTCGTGCGCAGCATGTCCACACCTCCAGATCAATGCCAACGCTTGTTGGCAAACACTTGTTGGCAACGCTAAGGCGCTGCTGATTGTGTGTCAACAGTTGTTGGCATACGGTCGTCGACATGACAGCGTCCGCCCAGCCGACCCATCCGCGCCGCTCCGACGCCACCCGCGCGGCGATCCTGCGAGCCGCCCGGGAACGGTTCGCGGCGGACGGATACGAGCGCGCCACGATCCGGGCCATCGCCGCCGACGCCCAGATCGACCCGTCAATGGTCATGCGCTACTACGGCAGCAAAGAGGGGCTCTTCGCGGCGGCCGCCGAGTTCGACCTACGCCTGCCCGATCTGGAGGCGGTGCCGCCCACTCACCTCGGCGAGGTGCTGGTCCGGCATTTCCTCGCCCGCTGGGAAGGCGACGAGACGCTCGTGGCGTTGCTTCGCGCCGCCAGCACCAATCCGGGCGCGGCCGAACGCATGCGCGGCATCTTCGCCGACCAGCTCACCGCCGCTGTGGCCGTGTTCGGCACCGACCCGGCGATGACCGCCCGCCGTGCCGGCCTGGTGGCCAGTCAGATCCTCGGCCTCGCCTTCACCCGGTACATCATCCGCCTACCACCCATGGTGGACACACCACCCGAGGAGCTGGTCTCCTGGATCGCACCGACGCTGCAGCGCTACCTCACCGGGACGCCGGAGAGCTGACCCAACCTTTTGCCCCTCCCCGTGCGTCTGCCAGGTGACGCGTAACGCGACGGCCGGGAGGGGGGCGAATGGCACCGACGGGGAACGACGGCCGCGACGGCTACCTCGCCTTCGTGGAGAGCCACCAACACCGGCTGCTCCGCGCGGCCTACCTGATCTGTGGCAACCGGCACCAAGCCGAAGATCTTCTCCAGGACGCCCTGCTCAAGCTGGCGCTGCGCTGGACCTCGGTCCGGGACGGCGATCCCTCCGCGTACGTGCGGGCCATCCTCTACCGGGACGCGGTGTCGTGGTGGCGTCGACGGCGGCGGGAATGGCTCAGCGCTTCCCCGCCGGAGCAGGTGGCCCACGACCGGGACGGCGCGTTGCGGCTGACACTGCACGACGCGCTCGGCATGCTGCCGCCACGGCAGCGGGCAGTCCTGGTGCTGCGCTACTACGAGGACCTGACCGAGGTCGCCACCGCCGAGGCGCTCGGGGTGACCGTCGGCACCGTGAAAAGCCAGTGTCATGCCGCGCTGCGTCGGCTCCGCGAGGTGGCCCCGGATCTCGCCCGCGACGCCCGACCGGGCCAGGGCGCGGCCGATCTGACCACCGGCCTGGAGGTGAACCCGTGAACGAGCAGGACCTGCGCCAACTGCTGACCGTCAGCGTCGAGGACGTTCTGCCCAGCCAGCCGGCCACAGCTGGTTGGGAGCGGGCCCGACGTACCCGGCGTACCCGACGGGCCGTCGGCGCGGTCGCCCTGGCCGTGGCACTGGTCGGCGGTGGCACGGTGGCGGCTCTGCGACCGCCCGCCAATCCGCCCCCGGAAATTCCGGTGGCGCCGACCCGGACCGCCGTACCCACCCACGCCGCACCCGTGCAACGGCCCCCCGCCGAGCTGACCTTCCCGCCCGATCCGCTGGCCCGGCTCAGCGGCCCGGCGACCGTGCGGCTCTCCGAGCGACCGGTCGAGCGGGCGCTGGCGCTGTTTCAGCCGTTGGACGAGGAGCTCCACGCGAACGGACCGATTCGCGTGCTCGGCAATGACGGCGTGGTGCGCAGTCTCGATGTGGTGACGCTCGCGCCCACCCGGGACGCGGGCGGCAACCAGGCGGCCGCGGTGAAGCCCGGGGTGCTGTCGCCGGACGGTCGGTCAGCCGCATTCGCGCAGACCAACGAGTTGATCATGGTCGACCTCACCACCGCGGGCGTGCGTCGGATCCCCCTCGACGGCTACCTGGAACTGGTGGTCTGGGCGAACGACCGGGTGCTGGTCGGCGGCGACGACCGGACGTACGCGGTGGACCGGGTCACCGGGGCCGCCAGCACGATCGACGTGTCGGCCTGGGTCGTGGCCGCACCGGACCCGGCGGCCGGCCGCGAGGCAGCCCTGATCGAGATGGTCGGGGAGCGGAGCGGCCTCAAGCTGCGCAGTCGGACCGCCCGCGAGGGCACGACCCGCTCCGAACAACCGATCACCAGCTCGGCGCTGCCCTCGCCGTATCAGATCAACGAGTTCTACGGCCGCGGCTGGCTGCACGGCGGACGCGTGGCCAGCGCGGCGTGGATCACCAGCGGCGAGATCGACGGTGCCGAGGGGGTGGCCGTGCTGGACGCCCGCACCGGCGCGGTGGCGCACGTGCTCGACCTGGGCCGGGACCGGAGCAAAGGCTGCTGCCCCGTGCTGGGCTGGGACAACAAGGGTGCCGTGCTGCTCCAGCTGGCCCCGGCCGCCGTGGCGCGATGGGACCCGGAGACCGGCGAGATCACCGGCGTGGTCCGCGACCTGCGCGGGATGGTGGCGCTCGCCGGCTGAGCACCGTTCCCGCGCGGCCGTGGTCGCGCGGGAACGGTTGGGGCTGCTCAGGCGGCGAGGCCGCAGAGCAGTCAGGCGGCGAGGCCGCAGAGCAGTCAGGCGGCGAGGCCGCAGAGCAGTCAGGCGGCGAGGCCGCCGGGCTGCTCGCCCTTGACGACGGGGGCTCGGACCAGGTTGCCCCACTCGGTCCACGAGCCGTCGTAGTTGCGCACCTGCGGGTAGCCCAGCAGGTGCCGCAGCACGAACCAGGTGTGACTGGACCGCTCACCGATCCGGCAGTACGCGACTACGTCGTCGTCCGGGCTGAGCCCGAGCTGGTCAGCGTAGATCGCCCGCAGCTCGTCGAACGTCTTGAACGTGCCGTCCTCATTTGCGGCGGACTTCCACGGCTTGCTGACCGCGCCCGGGATGTGCCCACCACGCAGCGCACCCTCCTGCGGGTAGTCCGGCATGTGCAGCATCTCGCCGGTGTACTCACCCGGCGACCGGACGTCGACCAGCGGACGACCAGCGGCGATGTGCGCCATGACCTGCTCACGGTAGGCCCGCAGCGGCGCGTCGTCGCGCAGTGGCACCGGGTAGTCGGCGCGGGGGCGAGCCGGCTTGTCGCGGGTCACCCCGCGCCCCTCGGCGATCCACTTCTGCCGGCCGCCGTCGAGCAGCCGCACGTCGGCGTGGCCGAAGAGCGAGAACACCCAGAGGGCGTACGCGGCCCACCAGTTGAAGTTGTCGCCGTAGAAGACGATCGTGTCGCCCCGGCCGATGCCCTTCGCGGCGCACAACTCGGCGAAGCTCTTGGCATCCAGGTAGTCCCGGGTCACCTGGTCGTTCAGTTCCAGGTGCCAGTCGACCTTGACAGCACCGGGGATGTGACCGGATTCGTAGAGCAGCACGTCCTCGTCGGACTCCACGACGACGAGGCCCTCGTCGCCCAGGTGCTCGGCCAGCCATTCGGTGGTCACCAAGCGCCGCGGGTCCGCGTACGACTGGAGGCGGGGATCAGGATCGTTCGGCACAGACATGATCCCCAAACTACGCCGCAACGCGACCGGACGGCCCGCCATCGAGGATCGGGGGCCGCAGATGTGGCGTGGGGAACGCAACCGGGGCCCCCATATCCGGCAGAGTGCTCCGGAGGCAGTGACGGTCAGGCGCGGCGGTGGGCGATCCGGCCGGCGACCACGGTCACCAGGCACGCGCCGTCGGCACCATGGACAGCAAGGTCGGCCCGCCCGCCCGCAAGCAGCGTCGGCGGCACGGCTGTGGACAGCACCAGCAGGTCGCCTCTCTCGACGGCGGCCCGCAGCGCCGGATCGGCGAGGTGCTCCACCAACACCGCCGTCACCCCGTTGCGCAGCAGGGCGTGCACCCGCTCACGCGGGGTGGGCGCCGCCGGCAGCGGGCCGTCGTGCAGCAGACCCGGCCCCAGCGTGCCGGGCCAACGACGGACCCGAACGCCCGCGTACGCCTCAGCCAACTCAGCCAGCGGGCCGACGGCCTGGACCCGGTCGCCGCCGACCAGCACGGCGTGCTCCGGCACCGGCTCGCCGTCAGGGGTGAGCCGCAGCAGCGGAGCGGTGTGCAGGGTGAGCACGCTCAGTCGACGATCGGCCCGAGCAGCGGACGCTTCGCCGTCACCGTGTCGCCGGACGACCGACCGGTCAGCCGCCGCTTCACCCAGGGTGCGAGGTGCTGACCGGCCCAGCGCACGTCGGCGGCACGGGCGGCCAACCACGGCGACGGCGTCGGGTGCGGCGGGACCATCAGCCACTCCTCGTCGCACCCGACCCCGAGGGCGTTCAACACCTGCCCCGCAACCCGTCGGTGGCCAGCCGGGGACAGGTGCAGCCGGTCGGTGCTCCAGAGCATCGGGTTGAGGAACGTGTCGTCGGCGTACAGGTCGACCATGATCGCGCCGTGGCGTTCCGCGGTCTCGCCGACCGCCTGGTTGAGCAACTGCACCCGAGGGGCGACGAGGCGCTGGCCGGGCAGTCGGGCCATCACGTCGGCGAACCGGAAGAGCAGCACGTCGGCGCCGCCGGAACGCAGTTGCCGGACCACCTCGTCGAAGCGGGCAACCAGCGTGTCCGGGTCGAAGGTGCGGCGCAGCACGTCGTTGCCTCCGGCCGCGAAGCTGATCAGGTCGGGCTTCATCGCCACCGCCGCCGGCACCTGCTCGGCGACCACCCCGGGGAAGAGGCGGCCCCGGATGGCGAGGTTCGCGTACCGGAAGTCAGGGCCCGCCTCGACGGCGAGCCGGGTCGCCACCAGGTCGGCCCAGCCCCGGTAGGTGCCGTCCGGGTACGCGTCATCCATGCCCTCGGTGAAACTGTCCCCGACCGCGACAAAACTGCGCCAGCCCACCCGCGTTCCCCTTACGCCGTTCGTTGCCTGCGGCTACCAGTCTTTCACCGGAGGCATGGCGGATACTGCCCCGATCGGGCGACGTGGCGGAGGTCATGGACAACCGCCACGCCGGCCGCTCAGCCCAGCAGGCCGCCCCAACCCTGATCGACGGTCACCGCCGCGTTGCTCAGCACCCGACCGTCGGCGGCATGACGAACCAGCCGGTACTTCGCCCGGTCGTCGGCCGGCGTCCCGGCGTTGACCTGGACCACCAGGCCGCCGTCGGCGGCGATGACCGCTGCGATGGCCTGACCGTGGCCGGTCGGCTTGGTCCAGGCGCTCTCCAGCGGCGCCAGCTCGGTGGCCGCCCCGCTGGCGGCGTCGACGCGGTAGTTGCGGAACCGCCAGCCACAGCCACACTCACCTGCGTTGGGGACGTGGGTGCTGAGCACCAGGGTCCGGCCGTCGGCGGAGACAGCGGCCACTCGGTCGATGACGAGACCGCTCGGAATGCGGGGCTTGATCACGCGCCCGGTAGCGCGCTCGGTGCGGATGTCGACCGTCCGGTCGTCGAACTGGGCGACCCACCCGCCGGACACCGTCGGGCACTTCGTCTGATGGGTGGCGAGCACCTTCCGGCCGGTCCCGTCGGCGTCGATGGCGATCAACGTCCAGTCGTTCTCCGTGCCCTGGCCATACAGCACGCGCTCGGCGTCGAGCCAGCTCGGCGCGCAGGTCAGCGGGCCATCCGTCGGCACGGCGGTCTGTTTGGTGCCGTCGAAGTCGCTGATCACCAACCGGCGGGCGGACGACTCCATCCAGGAGGCTCGCCGACCGTCCGGTGAGACGGCGATCGGGCCGGCGACCGTGCCGTTGCCGGGGTTGCCGGTCCGAACGACCTGCCAGTCCCCAGCGGGGGTACGTCGCCAGATCCGAGCCGGGTCGCTCTGCTTCTTGCCCAGCTCCTGCGGGGTGTACCAGGTCAGCTGCGGCCACTGCGTCGATGTGGCAGCCGGGCGGGCGGAGGCGGCGGGCACTGCGACGGGGCTCGCGTTCGGCACGGAGCCGCCGCCACCGGCCGCCGAGGGGTCGCCGGTCGCGGTAACGGCGTTGTCGGGGGTGGTTGCCGCTTCGGCGGCGGGGGTGGTTGCCGCTTTCGGGCCGGTGGCCCCGCAGGCTGCGGCACCGAATGCCAGGAACAGCAGTGCGGCAGTGCCGACGAGTGCGCGGGAGCGGTGGGCTGGTGCGGCAGCGCGGGTCGGGTAGGTGAACGGGCCGAGGTTCATGGTGTCGCTCCTTGATGGAGTTCGTGACCGAGCAGGACACCACCCAAGACGAGCCCTTGATCCTGGTGAGTTGCCGCCTCCGGACGCCACTATCCGACAGCCGGATCCCTCCGCACCGGCAACCTTTTCGACGGATCACGCACGGTGATCAACACCGCTCCGACATTCGAGGTGGAGACGCCAAAAGGGCGGGCCACCCGAGGGTGACCCGCCCTTCACCGTGCTGGTCGGTCAGTCCACGACGGCCAGGATCCGCATATCCTTCAGGCTCGCCGGCTCGGCGACCTCGGAGATCTTCCTACCGTCCGCGTCCACCAGCAGCACTGCATGCGCGCTGCCGGCCTGGACCCGCACAACCATCGAGCCGTCGGACTGGAAGTACACCTGCCGCAGAGTTCGTCCATTCAGCGGCAACGCGACCTGTTTGCCGGTGCGGGTGTCCAGAACCTCGTTGACCCGCAGGTCGCGGGCGACGTCGGTGCCGTCATCGCCCGGCTTCGGCCGGTACTGGGCAATCCGGGTTCCGTCCGGGGCGAGGCTGGTGACGTCGTCGCAGAACCCGTCCGCGGGAGTGAAGCCGGGCACTGAGCCGCGCTTCCTGCCGTCCGTGCCGTAGAGAGTCACCCCGCCGTCTACCCGCATGGCGATGGTCTTGCCATCCGCCGACCAGAGGGCGTGACATCCCAACGCCCGCCCCGCCCACCAGGTGACCGTCTTCGTTCCGCTACGGGTGTCCAGCACTCCGTAACGGTCTGGCTCGCCGGACGGCAGAGTCTCGCGGAACAGCAGGTGTCGGCTGTCGGGCGACCAGGCAGGCGCGACACAGTCCCCGTCGACGTTCGCGCGCACCGCCTGCTTGGCGGAGCCGTCGACGTTCGCGACGTAGAGGGTGCCCCCGCCGCTGTCCGCCATGTCCACCCAGGCCACCCGCTGGCCGTCCGGTGAGATGTTCGCGTTGACCAACGCTGTGATCGTGGGCAGCGCAAGTAGACGTACGGGGCTGTCGCCGGGGCGCCAGGACCGCAGGTTCGTGGTCGTCGCGTCGGTCATCTCGGCGGGGCCGTAGAAGAGCTTTCCGATTTCCATGGTCGGCGTGTTCGTTCCGGGCCCGCCACTGGGCGGGGCGTCGTCGTCAACGGTGCTGGTGGACGGCGTCGGGCTGGGCGACTGCGTCGGCGTGGGCGTCGCGGTGATCGACGGGGTGTCCGCGGGGAGTGGGGACGGGGACTGGTTGGGGCGGATGGCGAGGGCGGTCCCGGTCGCCGCCGCGATCAGCACCAATGCGGCGGCCGACGTGGCCACCGCGCGCTGGACACCGAGACGGCGGGACGTACGCAGGGTCCGGTCCCGGAGGTCGACCACGGTGACCTCCTCGGCCAGGTCGGTCAGGTCGAGCCGAAGGCGCTGGTCGTTCATCGGGTGCTCCCTTCCAGGACGTACAGCTCGGCGAGTTCGGGCGCGACGGCGCGCAACTTGGCCAGCGACTTGGCCGTCTGGCTCTTGACGGTGCCGACCGTGACGCCGAGCAGTTCGGCAGCCTCGGCCTCGGTGCGGTCCTCGAAGAACCTCAGCACCAGCACGGCCCGCTGTTTCGGGGAGAGCTTCGCCAGCGCCGCCCGGAGAGTGAGCCGCAGGCTCGTCTGTTGCGCGTGGTCCAGGCCCGAGTCGCCTCCGCGTGGCTCCGGCAGATCGCCCGGCATCGACTCGGGTACCCGGCGTCGCCGCCACCAGGACACCTGCAGGTGGTACATGGTCTTGCGGGTGTACGCCTCGGCGTTACCACTGTGGTGCAGCCGGCTCCACGAGCGGTGAGTCCGGGCCAGGGCCGACTGGACCAGGTCCTCGGCCAGGTGCTGATCCCCGGTCAGCAGATACGCCGAGCGCAGCAGCGCCGCGGTGCGGGTACGGACGAACGAGTCGAACTCACTCAGCGATGGGTCCACACGAGCCGATCCTTCGGGTAGTGGTGCGTGAAGGGCTTGATGCCTTCCCAGACGTCGCCCCAGGCAACGTTGGTTGCCGCCCAGACCAGAGATTTTCGGCGGTCCGCAGAGACCGCCCGCAACGGACCATGGGACGAATTGGTTCGCTCGTCCGATCGGCGCGGCCCTACGCTGCACCCATGCTGCTGCGCATGTCGACCCTGTTGCTGCGAACCCTGCGCGAGGACCCGGCCGACGCGGAGGTGCCGAGCCACCGGCTCCTCCTGCGCGCCGGTTACATCCGTCGCGCCGCGCCGGGCGGCTACACCTGGCTGCCGTTGGGCAAGCTGGTGCTGGACCGGATCACCGAGGTGGTGCGTGGCGAGTTGTTCGCGATCGGTGACCAGGAGGTGCACTTCCCGGCGCTGCTGCCCGCCGACCCCTACCGGACGAGCGGCCGGTGGACGGAGTACGGCGACGACATCTTCACCCTCGCCGACCGGCGCGGCGCCGAGCACCTGTTGGCGCCCACCCACGAGGAGATGGCGGCGCTGCTGGTCAAGGACCTGTTCACCTCCTACCGGGACTTCCCGGTGACGCTCTTCCAGGTGCAGACGAAGTTCCGCGACGAGGCGCGGCCCCGCGCCGGGCTGCTGCGGGGCCGCGAGTTCCTGATGAAGGACGCGTACTCCTTCGACCTGGACGAGGCTGGGCTGCGCGACGCGTACGCACGGCATCGAGCGGCGTACCGGCGGATCTTCGACCGGTTGGGCCTGGACTACACGGTGGTGCAGGCGATGTCCGGCGCGATGGGCGGCTCCGCGTCGGAGGAGTTCCTGGCGGCGACGCCGGTCGGCGAGGACACCTTCGTCGGCTGTACCGCCTGCGACTACGCGGCCAACACCGAGGCGGTGATCACCCGGGCGCCGGTTGCCGGTGACCCCGCCGCGCAGCCGACTGCCGAGGTGCACGACACACCGGAGACTCCGACGATCGCGAGCCTGGTGGAGCTGGCCAACGTCCGCCGGCTGGGCGGTCGGGACGGCTGGACGGCCGCCGACACCCTGAAGAACGTCGTGCTGTCCGTTCGGCAGCCGGGCGCGGACCGGGCCGAGCCTCTGGTGGTCGGGCTGCCGGGCGACCGGGAGGTCGACCTGAAACGGGTCGGTGCCGCCCTGCACCCGGCCCAGGTGGCCGTCTTCGAGGAGTGGGCCGACCATCCCGAGCTGGTCCGCGGGTACATCGGGCCGCAACTGCTCGACAAGCTGGGCATCCGTTACCTGGTCGATCCCCGGGTGGTGGCCGGGTCGGCCTGGTTGACCGGGGCGAACGAGCCGGGCCGGCACGCGACCGACGTGGTGTGCGGACGGGACTTCACGCCCGACGGCACCATCGAGGCGGCCGACGTGCGCGCCGGCGACCCCTGCCCCGACTGCGACGCGGGCGAGCTGACGATCCGGCGGGGCATCGAGATCGGGCACATCTTCCAGCTCGGACGCCGGTTCACCGACGCGTTCGCGGTCGACGTGCTCGGGCCGGCCGGGAAGCCGGTCCGGCCGACCATGGGCTGCTACGGCATCGGGGTGTCCCGGGCGGTGGCGGCGGTCGCCGAGCAGCACCACGACGACCGGGGGCTGATCTGGCCGGCGGCGATCGCGCCGTGCGACGTACACCTGGTGGTTGCGGGCAAGGGCCCGCAGCTCGACGCGGCCTTGGAGCTCGGCGGGCGCCTCGACGCCGCCGGCCTGCGGGTGCTGCTCGACGACCGCACGCACGTCTCGGCCGGGGTCAAGTTCACCGACGCCGAGCTGATCGGCATTCCCCGGGCCGTCGTGGTCGGCCGCCGGCTCGCCGACGGGTACGTCGAGCTGCGTGAGCGGGCCAACGACGCGCGCACGGAGCTACCGCTGGACGGTCTGGTGGACCGGCTTGTCCACGAGGTGCGCCAGGATCGTGGAAACCTGGTGTAGCTGCCACGTCACGGGGTAGTGCAGTCGGATCGACTGGAAACGCTCGTGGAGGCTCTCATGACCGATTACCGGGTCAGTGACGTGATGACCAAGCAAGTCGTGTATCTGCCGGTGGAGACCACCCTGGACGAGGCGGCCAGGGTGATGAAGGAGGCCGACATCGGTGACGTGGTGGTCACCGACGGCGCCAGCCTCGCCGGCATGTTGACCGACCGGGACATCGTGGTGCGGGCCGTGGCGGAGAACAGCTCCCCCGCGGCCACCACCATCGGCTCGATCGTCACCCGCGAGGTGGTCATGATCGAGCAGCACTGCACGGCGGGTGAGGCGGCGGCGCTCATGCGGGACCGGGGCATCCGGCGGGTGCTGGTCTGTGACAGTGATCGCAAGCTGGTCGGCATCGTCTCGCTCGGCGACCTGGCCATGCAGCTCGACCCCACCAGCGCCCTCAGCGAGATCAGCGAGCAGTCGCCCACCGTCTGAGGAGCCCCGCACGGCGGCGGTAGCCTCGACACATGGCTGATATGCCGGCCCGACTGGCCGAGATCGTCGACGAGTTCGCCGCCGCGCCGCGCGACCTGGTGTTGGAAATGCTCCTGGAGTACGCCGACGTCATCCCGGCGCTGCCGCCGGGCGCCGCCGAGCGCGAGGGCATGGAGCAGGTCCCGGAGTGTCAGACGGCGTTCTTCCTGCGCGCCCGGGTGACCCCGGAGGGCACCGTGGAGACGCTCTTCGACTGCCCACCGGAGGCGCCCACCACCCGGGCGTTCGCCGGGATCCTCGCCGAGGGCCTGGCGGGCGCGAGCGCCGAGCAGGTGCTGGCCGTTCCGGACGACCTCTACCAGCGGATGGGTCTGGCGCAGGCGATCAGCCCGCTGCGGGTACGCGGTGGCACGGCGATCCTGGGTCGCCTCAAGCGTCAGATCCGGGAACAACTCGACTGATCGTGAGGTTGCCACCGATCATGGAGATCGAGATCTACGCGGACGTCATCTGCCCGTGGTGCTACATCGGTAAGCGTCGTCTGGATGCGGCCCTCGCCAACTACGCGGGCGAGGTGACGGTCCATTACCGGCCGTTCCAGCTCGACCCGTCACCGGTGCCCGAGCCCCTCCCACTGGTGGAGGCGCTGGCCGCCAAGTTCGGGGGCCCGGAGCGCGCCCGGCAGATGGTCGACCACGTGACCCAGGTCGCGGCGAGTGACGGCCTGCAGCTCGACTACGGCCGCGCGGTGATCGCCAACACCTTCGACGCGCACCGGCTGGTCTCCTACGCCAGTGACCACGGGCGGTCCGCCGAGATGGTGGAGGCGCTCTACCAGGCGCACTTCACCCAGGGCGTCGACGTCGGGTCCCGGGAAGCTCTGGCCACCATCGCCGGCGGGATCGGCCTGGACGCGGCCGACGCGCGCCGATTCCTCGACTCCGACGAACGCGTCGCCGACATCGCCGCCCAGTTGGCCGCCGCGCAGGGCCTGGGCATCACCAGCGTGCCGACCTTCGTCCTGGCCGGGAAGTACGCGGTCTCCGGCGCGCAGGAGACGCAGACGCTGCTCGCCGCGCTGACCGAGGTCGAGCAGCGCGAGGCAGCAGCACACTCACACTGAGTCACTGACCAAACGGCACCGGCATCGACGACCGCAATGTTTCACGTGCAACGGTATCGATGCCGGTGGCTGGTCATGCCGGCCTGGCCAGGCCTTCCACCACCTGCGCGCCGGGCAGTGCGCCCAACGCCGGCCCCGGCAGCGCGATCTTGCTGTGCCGCACACCGGACCCGATGATCACGTGCGGTGTGGCGACGACCCGCGCGTCCACCAGGATCGGCCACTGCGCCGGCAGCCCGATCGGGGTGATCCCGCCGTACTCCATGCCGGTCAACTCGACCGCGTCGGCCATCGGTGCGAAGCTCGCCTTGCGGACGTCCAGCGCCCGACGGGCCACCCCGTTCACGTCGGCCCGGGTGGTGGCCAGGACGATGCAGGCCGCGTAGCGGACGACACCCTCACGCTTGCCAGCCACCACGACACAGTTGGCCGACACGTCCAACCCCACCTCGTACGCGGCGCAGAACGCCGCGGTGTCGGCGAGCTCGGCATCGATCGGCGCGACCAGCACATCGTTGACGTCCACCGGCGCGTCGGCGGGCCACTGCGCGAGAGCTTCCGCCACCGGCGCGGCGAGCAGGTCGAGGCGAGCGCGGGCCGGTTCGGTCTTCAGCGTTCCCATCACGGGTGCGATCCTCGCATCCGCCGTCCCGGAACGCCCGGCCACTCCCGGGCCGTCCCACGACACCACCGGACCGGGCCGGTACTCAACTGCCGGCGAGGAAGGCGTTGTCGCGCATGAAGGAGCGGTCGCGGGAGGCCGCCAACTCCTCTTCGCGCTGGGCCTTGGCCCGTTGCAGCTCAAGGTCCTCCATCGCGTGCCGGACACCCAACCGGATCACGCCGTAGAGGAAGACGAAACCGAAGACGTAGAGGATCACCGTGGTGACGACAGCGAACATGGCGTCACCGTAAGACGAACGTGAACCGTTGTTGCTCTCATTTCCGCCCGGTTCCCCCGTACGTGTCGGCCAGATGGTCGGCCCAGGTGCGCACGGCCCTCACCCGGAACGCACCAGGTCCAACACGGTCAGCAGCGCGAAGAACGCGATCACGATCTCGTTGACGATCCAGGCGTGCCCCTCGGCCCATTCCCGCATCCGGGTCAGTGCCCGGGCCGCACTTCTCCCGAGCAGCAGCAACGCCAGCAGGGGCAGGGCGAGCAGCAGCACGGTGAGCAGCACGAACGGCGCCAGATGCCACCACGGCAGGTCGTGTCGTGCCACGCTCGCCCCGACTGCGGCCATGGTCAGGTCGTCGGTGGGCGTCACCACGAAGAGCAGCGCACCCAGGCGCAGCGCCTGACGCGGATCGGCGCGCTCGATGCTTCCCAGCCATCTCGGCGGCCCGGCTCGATTCCGCCGCACCCAGACCACCACGGCCAGACTGACCAGCAGCGCGAGCACCACCAGGTCGATGGCGGGACCGCGATCGACCTTGCCGGCCACGTCGCTGGCGTCGGTGGCCAGGCCGCCCACCAACCGGGTCAGCACCCAACTCACCGTCACCCCGGCACCGACCACCAGCCCGGCACCGGCCAGGAAGCCCATCGACGCCGCCCGGGGCCGGTCCGACGACGCGAGGAAGACCGCCACGACCAACTGGGTGCCGGCGACCATCACCACGGCGAGCGGCAGGATGGTCAGGAAGTTCATCGCCCGCCATCCTCCCGGCCCAGCGAGGTCAGACGCGGCCGAATCCCCGGATCACCCGCCGGGTCGCGCCCCGCCGCCCACCACGACACGGCCGGCGAGCAGCGCCCCCAGCAGTGCCAGGCCCGCGGCCACCACCAGAGTCGCCGCGTAACTGGCCGGGCCGGGCGCGCTCCCCGCAGCCAGCACGGCACCGGTCAGCGCGAGCACGGTCGCCGCGAAGAGAGAGTCGCTCAGTTGCAGCGAAGAGCTGTTGCGGCCCTGCTCACCGGGTGCGGACAACTCCAGGGTGAGCACCGACAACGACGGATACAACAACCCCATGCCGAGGCCTGCGACCGCCCAACCGACCACCGCGACGGTGACCGGCAACTCGGGCCGGACGGCCAGCGCCACCGTGGCGGTGCCGACCGTGATGCAGCTCAGCCCGGCGCGCGGCAGGCTGGCCCGGGACGCCGGCACCCGGATCCGGCCCTGCACCCAGGAGCCCACCGACCAGGCCAGCGCCCCGACCGTGAGGACCAGCCCGGCAGCGGTCGGCGAGAGGCCCCGCTCCCGGGAGAGCATCAACGGGATGACCACCTCGGCGCCGACGAACGCCGCCGACGCCAGACCGCGCAGCCCGACCACGGTGGGGAGCCCTCGGGCCGCCCGCAGAAACCCGGCCGGCAGCAGGCGCGGGGCACAGACCAGCAGGCCAACCACGGCGAGCGCGACCAGCACCAGGGCGATGCCGCCACGCTGCTGTCCCCCGATGTGCAGCAGCGCGGCGCTCGCCGCGGCCCCGCACGCCCAACCGATCCGGCTTGCCGCCCCGGCTGGCGGCCGGGTCGCCGCGCTCCGACCCAGCGACCGCAGGCCGGGATGGATCAGCAGCACCGCCGGCACGGCCACCGCGGGTACCGCGAGGAAGACCCACCGCCAGCCCAGGTGCTCGACGATCAGGCCGGCCACCGCCGGCCCGACCAGCGACGGTACGACCCACGCCGCCGCGAACGCCGCGAAGATCCGCCGGTGCAGCTCCTGCGGGTACGCCTGCCCGACGATCACGTAGAGCGCCACCGAGAGCAGTCCGGAGCCGAACCCCTGCACCACCCGCCCGACGACCAACGCACCCATCACGGGGGCCGTTCCGGCGATCAACAACCCGACCACGAACCAGGCGACGCCGTGCCACATCGGCCCCCGAGGCCCTCGGGCGTCGCACCAGATACCCGAGACCACCATGGCCAGCACGCCCGTGGCGAACGGGCCACCGAAGGCGATCCCGTACAGCGCGAGCCCGTCGAGGTTGCGGGCGACGGTCGGCATCGCCGTGCCGACCGCCAACGCCTCGAACGCGAGCAGCGAGATCAACGCGACGCTGCCCACCGTCATCGCTCGCAACCGGGGTGCGAACAGTCCCGCTGGGGCCGGTACGGCAGTGGCGACTGTGCTCGGCATGGACCGAGCATGCGACCTCAACCCTGATTCATGTCAATCGCCTGGCGACCCGACTCTCGTCAGGCGTCCTGTAGCGCCTCCCCGACCCCGCGCACCAACCCGGAAAAATGCTGGTCTGCCAGCAGGTGCCCGGCGGTGATCACAATCGCGATCGGCCACTCGATGACCTGGAGTGCGGCGAGCACCCCGAGCCCGGCGTAGTAGACAACCTTGTCCGGTGGCGGCACCGCCATCTCGCCCAGCAGTGGTATCTCCACCCGCCGGCTGTACATCTGGACGGTCTCGTGCGAACCGTTGAGGTGTCGCGTCAGCGTGCTCAATCCGGCCTCCCCATGTCCGGTGATGGTCGTCGGATTCCACAGCCCACCCCGTCTATGCGCCGGCAACGGCCGAAAGTTCCGCCGCTGGAGGGGCATAACGGACGACAGGTCGGGAAGCCAGGCCGCCGGACGTCAGCGGCGGGAGGGACGAGATGGCCAAGGTCAGGACCAGCAGCAACTGGGAGCCGGGCCAGCGTCCGTCCAGCCGTACGACTCGATGACGGCGGCGGGTCGCGCAGCCGGCCGCATCCTGCCGTCCTTCGGCGTGCCGCACCTGGTCGGCGAGGCGTCCCGGACCGTCGGCTCGGCCGCTACCCGGCTGGCCCGGACGGCCGGGCTCACGCGGCGTCGGGTCTGGTCCCGACCGGGCCGGCATCACATCGAGGTACACGGCGTCTGCCAGGACGGCGGAAACCAGCTGGCCCGTCAGGTGGAGGGCGCGCTGGAGCGCATGCCCGGGGTGGCCTGGGCCCGGGTCAACGCCCCGTCCGGCCGGGTGGTGGTTGCCGTCCAGACCCCCGAGCCGCCGCTGCGCGACCTGATTGCCACGATCAGCCGCATCGAGCGGACCTGCGACCACGAGCCCGATCCGGAGATCCCACCGCCGCACCCACCGGAGGAAGGGCCGCG
Organism: Micromonospora parathelypteridis; assembly: GCF_014201145.1. Lineage (NCBI taxonomy): Bacteria > Bacillati > Actinomycetota > Actinomycetes > Micromonosporales > Micromonosporaceae > Micromonospora > Micromonospora parathelypteridis. The sequence goes on along the minus strand of NZ_JACHDP010000001.1, from coordinate 3,220,126 downwards.
CACCCCTCGCACCCTCGGCGCGCTGGCCTCGGACGCGCTGGGCCTGACCATCTCGGCGGCCACCCGGATCCTGCCGTTCGCGCCTCTGCCCGGCGAGGTGGCCGGCGTGCTCTCCGCGGTGGACCTGCAACCGAAGCTGCACGAGTTCATCGGGAAACGACTGCGCTCAGACCCACGCGCCGACATCCTCTTTCCGCTGGCCGAGGCGGTGGTGCAGGGCCTGACCGGCCGCTGGACCGGGATCGTCCTGGACGGCGCCCAACGGATCGTGCAGTGGGGTGAGGATCGGGCCCAGCTCTCCGCCTGGGAGCGGGCCGAGCCACGGCTGACCGGCGACGCCGAACGAGCCACCGCGCGGTGGCCGGTGATCGAACGTCCACGGCCGAAGCCGGACGGCCCGGTCGAGCGGTACATCAACCGTATGCTCGCTGCGGGTGCGGCCGCCGGCGCGGCCGCGATGCCGTTCGCCGGGCCGAAACGGGCCACCGCGCTGGGCCTGTCCACGTTGCCCAAGGCCCCCGGCAGCGGACGCGAGGGGTACGCCGCCCAGCTCGGCCGGATGCTGGCCCGGCGCGGAGTGATCGCGATGGACCGCAGTGTGCTGCGGGAGCTCGACCGGATCGACACGCTCGTGCTGGACGCCGCCGTGCTCGGGTCGGACCGGGGCGTGTTGGCCGATCTGGCGCCGGCGCCCGGAACTGATGTCGACCAGGTGGCGGAGCGTGCCTTCGCGTTGTTCGACCCGGACGATCCGGCCGCCTCCCGTACCGCGGACGGCTGGCAGCTCGGACCGCTGGATCAGCTGCCCGCGAGTGACCCGGGCGCCGTTCCGGACGGCGACCGGCTGCGGTCCGCTGGCGGCCAGCTACTCGGCCTCGCCCACGGCGACCGACTCGCCGCACTGCTGCGGGTCGAGCCGGAACCCGCGCCGGGCGTCGACGGCCTGCCGGCCGCCGCCCGACACGCCGGCCTGCGGCTCGTCGTTGCCGGCGGTGACGAGCAGCGGTACGGCTTCGCCGACGCGATGTTGCCCGGCGGGGACCGGCTGACCGAGTCGGTACGCGCGCTGCAGCGCGACGGCGCGGTGGTGATGCTGGTTTCCGCGGACCGGAAGGCACTGGGCGCGTCCGACTGCGGTCTCGGGTTCGCCGCGCCGGAGGAGCTGCCGCCCTGGGGGGCACATCTGCTGGTCGGCGCCGACCTGCGGGTGGTGGCCTTGGTGATCGAGGCGACCGGGGTTGCCCGGCGAACGGCTCAGCAGAACATCCGCCTGGCCATGGCGGGTACCGGTCTCGGGGCGCTGGGCGCGTTCACCGCCCCACCGACCCAGCTGCCCCACCGGTCGCTCGTCGCGGTCAACGGCGCGGCCGGGCTGGCCTTCGCGAACGGGGTCTGGCAGGCCCGCCGCCTGCACGACCAGTCGGACACCCCGGCGCCCGTGGCGACGGCCTGGCACCTGATGCCCGTCAGCACCGTGCTCGACCAGCTGCGCACCACGCCGGACGGTCTGGCCAGCGCGGAGGCGCACCACCGGCACCACAGCTCCGGAGGCAACGGCGATGCCGCACCCGGACGTGGTGGTCTGCTGCGTGCCTTCGTGGAGGAACTGTCCAACCCGCTGACCCCCGTGCTGGCCGCCGGGGCGGTGCTCTCCGCGTCGTTCGGCTCACTTGTCGACGCCGCCCTGGTCGGCAGCGTGGTTGGTGGGTCCGCCCTGATCGGGGCGGTGCACGAGCGCAACACGGAAAGGTCCCTGGCCGAGCTGTTGTCCCGTTCGGCGGTGACCGCACGGGTCCGCCGGGACAGCACCGAGCAGGTTCTCGCCGCCGAAGACCTGGTCCTCGGGGACGTCATCGCCCTTGAGCCGGGTGACTCGGTGCCCGCCGACTGCCGCGTACTCGAGTCGGTGGGGCTGGAGGCGGACGAGTCGTCCCTGACCGGCGAGTCGCTGCCGGTTGCCAAGTCCAACCGACCGGTGGTGGCCGCCGCCATCGCCGACCGCCACTCGATGTTGTACGAGGGCACCACGGTCGCCGCTGGGCACGGCACTGCCGTGGTGGTGGCCACCGGCAACGACACCGAGGCGGGACGCAGTCTGGCGCTGGTTCGGCAGGCGCCACCGACCAGTGGGGTGGAAGCCCGGCTCGGCTCGTTGACCAGCGCGGCCATCCCGTTGGCCGCCGGTTCTGCGGTGGCGGTGGCTGGCGCGGGTCTGCTTCGGGGCGTACCCCTGGCCGAAACGGCGGCGACCGCCGCGAACCTCGCCGTGGCGTCGGTGCCGGAGGGGCTGCCGTTCCTGGTCAGCGCGGCGCAGTTGGCCGCCGCCCGGCGGCTGGCCGAACACGGCGCGTTGGTCCGCAACCCGCGCACCATCGAGGCGCTGGGTCGCGTTGATGTGCTGTGCTTCGACAAGACCGGCACCCTCACCGAGGGCAAGTTGCTGCTGGCCGGGGTCGGCGACAGCGTCGGCGACCGGTACGCCCCGGTGGACCGGCTGGACGAACGCCTTCAGTTGACGCTGGCCACTGCGCTACGGGCCACCCCCGCCGCTGCCGACCCGGAGGAGTTGGCGTTGCAGACCGACCGGGCGGTCCGGCGGGGTGCCGGAGTGGCCGGGGTGGTGGAGCAGACCGGTGCCGCCGGCTGGCGGGCTGCTGGCGGGCTGCCCTTCGAGCCGTCCCGCGGCTATCACGCGAGCATCGGCGAGACCGACGGTCACCTGTTGTTGAGTGTCAAGGGTGCCCCGGAGACGGTGCTGCCGCGCTGTTCTGCCCGGCGCACCGACGGCAGTCAGGAGCCACTGGACGACGCCGGCCGCGCGGAGCTGGAGCGGATGCTCTCCGATCGGGCCGGGGCGGGTAACCGGATCCTGGCGGTCGCCGAGTGCCAGGTGGACGACCCGAAGGTGATCGACTCCGACGTCCGCGGGCTGACCTTCGTTGGCTTCCTGGCCCTCGCGGACGGGGTCCGGGCGAGCGCCGCCCCAGCGGTACGGCGGATCCGGCAGGCCGGCGTGCACACCATCATGATCACCGGCGATCATCCGGCCACCGCCGAGGCGATCGCCGCCACCATCAGTGAGAACGACGAACAGCGGGTGGTCACCGCCGGCGAGCTCGACCAACTGGACGACGAAGCCCTCGCCGAGCGGTTGGCCAACACCGACGTGGTGGCCCGCTGCACCCCGGCGCACAAGGTGCGGATCATCCAGGCGTTGCAGAAGTGCGGGCGGACCGTGGCGATGACCGGTGACGGTGCCAACGACGCCCCGGCGATCCGGCTGGCCGATGTCGGCATCGCCCTCGGCCAACGGGGCACCCCGGCCGCGCGCGCCGCAGCCGATCTGGTGGTGACCGACGACCGGTTGGAAACCATCATCGCGACCCTGGTCGAGGGGCGGGCGATGTGGGCCTCGGTGCGGCACGCGCTCAGCATCCTGGTCGGCGGCAACCTCGGCGAGATCGCGTTCAGTGTGCTGACCGCCGCGGCGACCGGCCGCTCCGCCCTCACCGGGCGGCAACTGCTGCTCGTCAACCTGCTCACCGACCTGGCACCGGCACTGGCCATCGCGGTCCGGCCGCCCGCGTCGGACCGCACCGACGGACTGCTCCGGGAGGGCCCGGACTCGGCGCTCGGGGAGTCCCTCACCCGGGAGATCGGACTGCGGGCGGCGGCAACCACGCTGGGCGCGACGGCCGGCTGGACGTTGGCCCGGTACACCGGACGCCGTCAGCGGGCCGGGACGGTCGCCCTGGTCTCTCTGGTCGGCACCCAACTCGGGCAGACCATCCTGGCCGGCGGCACCAGCCCGGCCGTGCTGGCATCGACGGCGGCGTCGCTGGGCGTGCTCGTCGTGGTGGTGCAGACGCCCGGAGTGAGCCAGTTCTTCGGCTGCACCCCACTCGGGCCCGTCGGCTGGACCATCGGGGCGGGGTCAGCGCTCGGCGCCACCTTCGCCAACGGCGCGCTCACCAAGCTGATGGAACACCTTCCGGAAGCGCGGCCGAACAACGCCGGGCGAGAAGCCGGACTGGCCGCTGGCTCTGAACGGCCATCGGCGGACAGCGGTGGAGCGAGCGGGTCCAAGGGTTGACGAGCAGCCCCGTGGCGGTGTGCCGTTGCCCCGGCCGACGGCGAACTCACCAGAGAGCGCTATACCTCTGAGTCATATCTATACCTGTGTGTCATCACGCTCACACGGAAGTTAGCCGCCCGATGCCCCCGCCTTCGGGCTACCGGTACCGAAGCGGCTCTGGCGGCCCAGATACGGTTCCTCCGTCGTGGAGGAGGATCAACGTGCGACGGTGTCACTGCTGCGGGGATGAGCTGGACGACAAGAATCTCCGCTGGGAGTACGAGTTTCCTGACGAACTTGTGGACGACCAGGATGAGATCACTTACCGCAGTCGCTCGGTCATCCTCTCCGCAAGCGGCAGCTTCCTGCGCTGTATTGCGCCGATTCGCCTCGACAACGGCTCAATCGCCCGGTTCAGCATCTGGGTCGCGATTCTCGATGACGTTAAGCGGGTCATGGCCGCTGGGCGCGCCGGCGGCGACGCCTGGGCGTCATTGAAATTCACTGGCGTCCTTGCCAACAGGCTGAGGCCGTGGCCCGCGATCTACCGCCCTGTCGTGTCGGTCGCCGTCTCTGAGCCTGACCTGGTGCCACTGTTGGTTGGCAGCAGAGATCCACACATGCTCGACGTGCTAACCCACGTCTGGCCGCACGCCGACGTGGTTCGTCAGCGCGAACAGCACGGCTGAGCGCTGGGTCGGAAAGTGCTGGTGGAGCCCAGGGGACTCGAACCCCTAACCCCTGCCTTGCAAAGGCAGTGCTCTGCCAGTTGAGCTAGGGCCCCGCGGGTGGCCGTGGCGTCGATCGCTCGTCGCCGGGCCGGGCCGAACGTCAGCGCAGGTCGGGCGCGGTGGTCGCCTCGTGCCACAGGGCGCGCTCGTCGTTCGAGGCCTTGATCTTGTTGAACACGACGGCGGCCACGCCTACGACGCCAGCCAGAATCAGCAGCTTCTTGAACATGCGGTGACCCCTCGCGCTCGACTAGCGTCGGACGACTTGCGGTGGGGCTAGATGGAATCGAACCATCGACCTCAGAGTTATCAGCTCTGCGCTCTAACCGACTGAGCTATAGCCCCGCGTTGCGACGAGCAAGATTAACCCATCCGCTCTGCCGGCCCCAAATCGGGGTCCGGACTCACGGGCCGGGCCGTCGACGCCTGCAAAACCTATCTGAGTACGGGACGCCGGAGCGACCGCTTTTCACGGTGCCCCGGCGTCCCGGTCGTTCAGTCCCGCTCGGCGAGGGTCAGCTCGATCCCGCCGACCAGGTCGGCGCAGACGTTGTAGACGAACGCTCCCAGCGTGGCCAGCGCGGTAAACAGCACCACGTTGACCAGGCCGATCAGCGCCGAGCTGAGGATCACGCCCTTGGCGGTGATCTGGAAGCCGCTGGTGCTCTGCCCACCGCCGGCGTTGACCAGGTCACTCAGGCTTCCGTTGACGCTCTCGAACACACCCATCGCGTCCAGCGCCAGGTAGAGCACCGAGGTGGCGACCACCACGACGATGAAGAGCACCACCGAGACGGCGAACGCGAACTTCATCACAGACCACGGGTCGATCCGCTTCAGGTTCAGCCGTGCCCGGCGCGGTCCGCGGGACGCGGCCGAGCTGACCGAGGTGCGCGCGGCGCGTACCGCGTCACCGACGCGGGCAGCCCCGACGGCGGACGCGTTGCCGATGCCCGGCGGTAGGCCACCGCCGCTGGCCGGGCGGCCGGCAGCGGCGGTACGCGCCGTGTCCGGCTGCGGCTGGGTCATGCCGGGTGTGATCCGTGGCTGGGTGCCGGTGGCCCCGGTCGACGCCGCCTGACCGGGTCGGACGTTGATCGGCTGGGTGGTCGCCGGCCGGGCCGAGGGTGCCGCCGCCGGACCCGGAGGCGTGGCGACAGCGGACGTCGGCGCCTCGGCGGCGGACGCCTCGGTCTTGTCACCGGTGCCAGCACCATCGCCGGACGGCTCCGGCGGGGGTGTCATGCCCGGGGCCCTCGTGAATTTCGGGGCAGGCGCGTCAGCGGGGACCGTCGCCCGGCCCACGGCCGCGCGGCCGGTCGATGGTGTGCCGCCCTTGGCGGCCTCCTCGTCGACCGGGTTGGCCGAGGTCCCCGTGTTCCCCGACTTCGCCTGTGTCTCCGTCATTCAACTAGTCCTGTTCGTCAGGCTCGTCGGCATTGCGAGCAATCGCCACGATAGTCACGCCGTCCGGGAGGTCCATCAGCTTGACCCCCATTGTGTTCCGGTCACGCGTACGGCGTACAGGCTTCACCGGAGTCCGAATGACACCACCGTTGCTGGTGATCGCGAACAGCTCGTCGTCCGGATCGATCACCACCGCGCCAACCAGACCACCGCGCCGTTCGGTGATCTTCGCAGTCAACACGCCCTTACCTCCCCGGCCCTGCACCGGGTATTCCTCGATCGGGGTCCGCTTCGCGTATCCCCCGTTCGTGGCCACCAGAACGTCCAGGCCCTCCCGGACGACCTCCATGGCGAGCAGGACGTCGTCGTCCGTGAAGCGCATGCCGATCACGCCCGAGGTTGCCCGCCCCATCGGCCGCAGCGCCTCGTCCGAGGCGTTGAACCGGATCGCCTGTGCCTTCTTGGAGACCAGCAGCAGGTCATTTTCCGGCGCAACCAGCGCAGCACCGACCAGCTCGTCCTCATCGCGCAGGTTGATCGCGATGATTCCGCCGGAACGGTTGGAGTCGAACTCCTCGAGCCGCGTCTTCTTCACCAGGCCGTTCTTCGTGGCCAGTACCAGATAGGGGGCTACCTGGTAGTTCGGGATTTCGATGATCTGCGCGATCTGCTCGTCGGGTTGGAAGGCGAGCAGGTTGGCCACGTGTTGGCCCTTGGCTACCCTACTGGCCTCCGGCAACTCGTACGCCTTGGCCCGGTAGACACGGCCCTTGTTCGTGAGGAACAGGATCCAGTCGTGGGTCGAGCAGACGAAGAAATGACTGACGATGTCGTCCTGCCGCAGCGTAGCGCCACTGACGCCCTTACCGCCGCGCCGCTGCGAGCGGTAGAGATCGACCTTGGTCCGCTTGGCGTACCCGGTCCGGGTGATCGTGACGACCACATCCTCGCGGGCGATGAGGTCCTCCATCGAGACCTCGCCGTCGAACGGAATGATCTGCGTGCGCCGGTCGTCGCCCCACTTGGCGACGATCTCGCCGAGCTCCTCGGAGACGATCTTCCGCTGCCGCTCCGGCTTGGCCAGGATGTCCTTGAGATCGGCGATCTCAATCTCAAGCTTGGCCAGGTCGTCCACGATCCGCTGCCGCTCCAACGCGGCGAGGCGGCGCAGCTGCATGTCCAGGATCGCGGTTGCCTGGATCTCGTCGATCTCCAGCAACCGGATCAGGCCCTGCCGGGCGTCGTCCACGGTCGGTGAACGCCGGATCAGCGCGATCACCTCGTCCAGCGCGTCCAGCGCCTTACCGAGACCGCGCAGGATGTGCGCCCGCTCCTCGGCCTTGCGCAGCCGGAACGCGGTCCGCCGGCGGATCACGTCGATCTGGTGCTCGACGTAGTAGCGGATGAACTGCGCCAGGTTGAGCGTGCGCGGCACCCCGTCGACCAGGGCCAGCATGTTGGCGCCGAAGGTCTCCTGGAGCTGGGTGTGCTTGTAGAGGTTGTTCAGCACGACCTTCGCGACCGCGTCGCGCTTGAGCACCAGCACGATCCGCATGCCGGTACGCCCGGAGGACTCGTCGCGGATGTCGGCGATCCCGGCGAGCTTGCCCTCCTTGATCAGCTCGGCGATCCGCTCGGCGAGGTTGTCCGGGTTGACCTGGTAGGGCAGCTCGCTGACGACCAGGCAGGGTCGGCCCCGCTTGTCCTCCTCGACCTCCACCACGGCGCGCATCCGGATCGAGCCACGACCCGTGCGGTACGCGTCCTGGATCGCGGTCGTGCCGACGATCAGACCGTGGGTCGGGAAGTCCGGGCCCTTGACGATGCCGAGCAGCGCCTCGAGCGTCGTCTCCTCGTCCTCCTCCGGGTGCTCCAGGCACCACTGCACCGCCGCGCCGATCTCCCGCAGGTTGTGCGGCGGGATCTTGGTGGCCATGCCGACCGCGATGCCCTCGGAGCCGTTCACCAGCAGGTTGGGGATCCGCGACGGCAGGATCGTGGGCTCCTTGGCCCGACCGTCGTAGTTGTCCTGGAGGTCGACGGTGTCCTCGTCGATGTCCCGCAGCATCTCCATGGCCAGCGGGTCGAGCTTGCACTCGGTGTACCGCATGGCGGCAGCAGGATCGTTACCGGGCGAGCCGAAGTTGCCGTTGCCGTCGACCAGCGGGTACCGCAGCGACCAGGGCTGCGCCATCCGGACGAGCGCGTCGTAGATCGCCGAGTCGCCGTGCGGGTGGAACTGACCCATCACGTCGCCGACGACCCGGGAGCACTTCACGTAGCCGCGGTCCGGCCGGTAGCCGGAGTCGAACATCGCGTAGAGGATCTTGCGGTGGACCGGCTTGAGCCCGTCCCGGACGTCCGGCAGCGCGCGCCCGACGATGACGCTCATCGCGTAGTCGAGGTAGGAGCGCTGCATCTCCACCTCGAGCCCGACCGGTTCGATCCGGTCGTGTGCGACCACGGCGGCGATGGCGTCGGCGGGGATCTCGGGTTCGTTCGGTGTGGACTCGGGAGAATCGGTCACTGTATACCCTTATCAGACTCAGAGTCGTTTTCGTGCTGTGGATAACCGCTGTGGATACCGGCCAAGCTGTGGATAACTCTGTGGACCGGTGGAGCGGCCGAGCGCTGCCCGGCCGCTCCACCGCGGTCCGTCAGATGTCCAGGAACCGCACGTCCTTGGCGTTGCGCTGGATGAACGACCGGCGCGCCTCGACGTCCTCACCCATCAGCACACTGAACAACTCGTCGGCGGTCGCCGCGTCGTCGAGAGTGACCTGACGCAGGGTACGCGTCGCCGGGTTCATCGTGGTTTCCCACAGCTCGGGATAGTTCATCTCGCCGAGGCCCTTGAAGCGCTGAATGTCGTCCGGCTTGGCGTTCGGCTTCTTCTGCTGGCGAAGCGCGATCAGCCCGTCCCGCTCGCGGTCCGAGTACGCGTACTGCGCGTCGTCGCCCTTCTTGTTCCACTTGATCTTGTAGAGAGGCGGGGCGGCCAGGTAGACGTTGCCCATCTCGACCAGCGGACGCATGAAGCGGAACAGCAGCGTGAGCAGGAGCGTCTGGATGTGCTGGCCGTCGACGTCCGCGTCGGCCATCAGCACCACCTTGTGGTAGCGCAGCTTCTCCATGTCGAAGTCGTCGTGGATGCCGGTGCCCAGCGCGGTGATCAGCGCCTGGACCTCGTTGTTCTTCAGCACCCGGTCGATCCGGGCCTTCTCCACGTTGAGGATCTTGCCGCGGATCGGCAGGATCGCCTGGGTCCGCGGGTCGCGGCCCTGCTTGGCCGAGCCACCGGCCGAGTCGCCCTCGACGATGAACACCTCGGACTCGCGCGGGTCGGTGGACTGGCAGTCGGCCAGCTTGCCCGGCATCGAGCCGGACTCCAGCAGCGACTTGCGTCGGGCCAGCTTGCGCGCCTGCTGCGCGGCGATCCGGGCCCGGGCCGCCTGCGACGCCTTCGTGATGATCATTTTGGCCTCGGCCGGGTTACGGTCGAACCAGTCGACCAGCCGGTCGTTGCAGACCCGCTGCACGAAGCTCTTCACCGGGGTGTTGCCGAGCTTGGTCTTGGTCTGGCCCTCGAACTGCGGGTTGGCCAGCTTGACCGAGATGATCGCCGCGAGCCCTTCACGGATGTCCTCGCCGGAGAGCTTCTCGTCGCCCTTGAGCAGCTTCTTGTCGGTGCCGTAGCGGTTGACCACGCTGGTCAGCGCGGACCGGAAGCCCTCCTCGTGCGTGCCACCCTCGTGCGTGTTGATCGTGTTGGCGAAGGTGTAGACCGACTCGCCGTACGACTCGTTCCACTGCATGGCGATCTCGAGCGACATGCCCTCTTCCTCGGCTTCGAACTCGACCACCGTCTTGTGGATCGGGCTCTTCGAGGCGTTGAGGTGCCGGACGAAGTCGGCGATGCCACCCTCGTAGTAGAAGGTCACCTCGCGCTGCCGGCCGTCCTCCTCCTCGGCCACCCGCTCGTCGAGCAGGTGGATGCGCAGGGCGCGGTTGAGGAAGGCCATCTCCTGCAGGCGTCGGTAGATGGTCTGGAAGTCGAAGTCGACGGTCTCGAAGACGTCGGGGTCGGGCCAGAAGGAGACCGCCGAGCCGGTGCGGTCGGTGGTCTCGCCCTTCTCCAGCGGGCTCGGCTTTGAGTTGGTGTAGTGCTGCCGCCACACGGAGCCGGACTTGTGGATCTCGACGAACATCTTGGTGGAGAGCGCGTTCACCACGGAGACGCCGACGCCGTGCAGACCCCCGGAGACCGCGTACGCCTTGCCGTCGAACTTGCCACCCGCGTGCAGGATGGTCAGCGCGACCTCGACGCCCGGCTTCTTGAGCTTCGGGTGGAGGTCGACCGGGAAACCACGGCCGTTGTCGGTGACCCGGACGCCACCGTCGGCGAGCAGCACCACGTCGATGGTGTCGCAGTAACCGGCGAGGGCCTCATCGACCGCGTTGTCGACGACCTCCCAGACGAGGTGGTGCAGACCGCGCTCGCCGGTGGACCCGATGTACATACCGGGCCGCTTGCGGACCGCCTCCAGCCCCTCGAGAACGGTGATCGACTCTGCGCCGTACTCCTGCTTGTCCTGCGCTGCCACCCTCGGCCACTTTCTCGCGTCAGCCGCGCCGGTAGGGCGCGGCGGGCGCGGGTTCGGCGGACAGGACGCGACGTCGGCGCGCGGACCGGTGCCGGAGACCTCCGGACAACGGGTCGAACGCGCCGGTCGCCGCGGTTGCCCGCGGATCGCGATCGGCTCGACCCGAGGTGGAGAATGAACCTGGGGCCACCGGCCCCGTCCCTCTCCCGCACCCGGGTCTTCGTCTCGCTGTCAATCCTACTGTGCGCGGAGGACAGAACCACCACTCGGCACCCTCAGAGAGGCGGCTGAGAAGTCCGTAGCCGGCAGAACCCCGTTGCCCGCGACTCCCCCCACACGCCAGGCTCCGATCGCACGCGCCGCCCCCGAACGGGTTGACCCGCGGCCGGGCGGGTCGGGGGTCGCGGCCGGAGCGTCCGTGCCGTACGTTTGCGGCGCCCCGGCAACCTGCCTTGATCTTTACCCGCCGGAACCGGGACGATCGACCCGATCGACCCGACACGTGCTCTTTAAGAGGTGACAGATGGGGCTGGACAACGTCGCGGTGCACTGGCCGCGGACCGGCCGCTTCTACGATCCGGTCGCGCCGGCCGAGTTCGTCGACTTCGGCGAGATCGTCGACCTGCCGCGAATTTCCGCGCCGACGGCGGCGCTGGCTGAGCTGATCGCGAAGACCGGCACCATCCGGGCGACCGCGTACACCGAGTTGGTGGATCTGCTCCTCGGCCTCGAAGGTGTGTTGTACGCCACAGACGCCGCCGCCGAGGACGAGGACCCGGTGATCGATCCGGACGGCTGCTCCTGGATCGCCAGCGGCATCGAGAGGTTCGTGGCCGGGCACCGGCCGTTCGGCGAGTCGGTCACCTTCGAGTCGGTGAGCACCGTGCTGCGCTCGCTACTCGGCGACGGCAGGCTGGCCGAGCAGCAGCTGCGGTGGCTGGAGAGCCGGCTTGACGCGCTGCGCGACGAGCGCGGCGACCCGCCGCAGTGGAATTTCACCTGCGCCGAGTTGGGCGTGCTGGCCGCCTTCTACCGACGCTGCGCCGAGCGCGGCTTCGCCGTCTACGCCGACGCCTGAGCCGACGGGCCGGCGTCCGGCACGGTCTGGTCGCCGCCTGGCCGGTTGGCCGCCGCGATCACCTGCGTGAGCACCGCGTGCAGGTGTTGCAGGTCCTCGACGGGCAAGCCGAGTCGCTGCACGATCGCGGCCGGGATCAGCTCCGCCTGGCTGCGCAGGGCGGCACCGCTGGCGGTGAGGGTGACGGCGAGGCTGCGCTCGTCGCTGGGGTCACGTTCGCGGCGCAGGTAGCCCGCCGCTTCGAGCCGCTTGAGCAGGGGTGACAGTGTGCCCGGGTCGAGCTGCAACAGGCGGCTGAGATCACGCCCGGACAACGGCGCGTGCTGCCAGAGCGCCAGCATGACCAGGTACTGCGGATGGGTCAGCCCCATCGGTTCCAGGAGCGGTCGGTAGACGGCCACCACGCTGCGCGCGGCCACCGAAAGGGCGAAGCAGACCTGCTGCTCCAGCGCCAGCGGGTCGACGCCTTCTCGTTGTTCGCTCATCGGTTGCCCTTCCCCTGCACGGTGACTATCGTAGCGATCATTGGTGCACCAATCATTGGTGGGCCAATTGGCGGTGGTGCGACGGGCACAACGTTGGAGAGGTCGACACATGAGCGAGGACGGCGCGGTCACCAGGGCACAGGGCGAGGGTGGCCGATTGATGCGCTGGGCCTTCCGGCACCTCGCCGGCCCGGCCGAGGGGGTGCAGGGCGCGGTGCAGGGCGGCTCGACCGAGGCCCGCGAGGCGTGGAAGCGCGACCTGGCCGAGCGCAAGCGCTACACCCAGGAACAGCGCGAACGGAAGAGGGCCGCCCGCGAGGCCGGCCGGCGGAGCTGAGGGGCCGGCTCAGCCGTACGTGTCGCGTGGCCCCCGACCCCGCACCCGGCGCGGCCCCTTCCCCCAGGAGGGCGCGGCCGGGCCGTGGATGTGCAGCTTGCGCACCACGTTGTGGCCAACCTCGCTGGCGATCTGCTTGAGCAGCGAGCCCGCGAGCAGACGCAGCTGCGTCGCCCAGGCGGTCGAGCGCGCCTCCACGGTCAATTCGCCGTTCTCCAGCTTGACCGGGCGACTGTGCTGGGCGACCTCCGCGCCGACGACCCGTTCCCAGGCACCGAACACGGTGGCCTCGGCCGCCGGCTGCTGCCAGCCACGCGCCTTCACCAGCCGGTTCAGCACGGCGCTGAGCGGCTGCGGGTCGCGCGGGTCGGGGCCTGGGCCGGAGTAACCACGCAACCGCCGCCCCGAGCCGCCGGCAGCGTCGCCGCCCGCGCCGCCAGGGGTACGCCGGGCGCGAGCCGCCGCCTGCCGCCGGGACAGCGCCGCGTCGAGCACCGCACGGGCCAACTCCGGCCCGCTGGCGGCCGCCGCTGGCTCACCGCCCGCCGCCTGCACCCCAGGGGTACGCGCGGCCGCAGCGTCGCCTCCGGCGCTCTCGGGCCGTTTGGGGCGTGGCTCATCCGACACGGCGTACCGTCCCTTCGCCAACCTGGTAGCGGGTGCCGCGCAGAGCCGCCGGCACGTCGTCGTCCACGGCGCAGGTGACCAGCAGCTGACTCGCCCCGCCGACCAGCTCCGCCAACCGCTCCCGGCGGCCGGTGTCCAACTCCGCGAAGACATCGTCGAGCACCAGCACCGGCTCGATGCCGTCGGCCCGCAGCAGGTCGTACCCGGCCAGCCGCAGCGCGAGCGCGAACGACCACGACTCGCCGTGGCTGGCGTACCCCTTGGCCGGCAGTGGGCCGAGGGTCAACGCCAGCTCGTCGCGGTGCGGACCGACCAGGGTCGTGCCCCGTTCGATCTCGGCGGAGCGGGACGCGGCCAGGGCGGCGGTCAGCGCGTCGGCCAGCGCGGCCCGGTCGGTGGTCGGCTCGGCCAGCTCGATCGACGGCCGGTAGGCGATGCTCGCCGCACCTCGACCGGCGGCCACCGCGTCGTACGCCTTGGCGACGTGCGGGGTGAGCGCGGCGACGAGTTCCAGTCTGCCGGCGAGCAACTCCGCGCCGTGCTGGGCGAGGTGGGTGTCCCAGACGGCGAGGGTGCCCAGGTCGCCGCCCCGTGACCCGCCGGTCTTACGCGCCAGGTACGCGGTGCGCAGCAGCGCGTTGCGTTGCTTGACCACCCGCTCGTAGTCGGCCCGCACGCCCGCGAACCGGGGCTGTCGGTTGACCAGCAGGTCGTCCAGGTAGCGGCGGCGCTCGGCCGGATCACCCCGCACCAACTCGAGGTCCTCCGGGGCGAAGAGCACGAGTCGCAGGGCGCCGAGCACGTCCCGCGCCCGCCGGGCCGGTGATCGACCCAGCCGGGCCCGGTTGGCCTTGCCGGGCACGATCTCCAGCTCGACCAGGAGCTCCCGCCCGTCGTGGACCACCGCGCAGCGGATCACCGCGGACGCGGCGCCCATCCGGACCAGAGGCGCGTCGGTGGCGACCCGGTGTGAATCCAGGGTCGCCACGTAGCCCAGCGCCTCGACGAGGTTGGTCTTACCGACGCCGTTCGCGCCGATCAGCACGTTCGCCCCCGGCTGGAGGTCGACGGCCACCCGCTCATACGAGCGGAAGTCGACCAGTTCCAGCCGGTGAACGTACACAGGTTGTGGATACCGCTCAGCGCTTGTGGACGGCGTGGCCGCCGAACTGCTGACGCAGCGCGGCAACGGCCTTCATGGCGGGCGAGTCGTCCTGCCGCGAGGCGAACCGGGCGAACAGCGAAGCGGTGATGACGTTCAGCGGCACGGCCAACCGGACCGCCTCGTCGACGGTCCACCGGCCCTCGCCGGTGTCCTCCGTGTAGCCGCTCAGGTCGGCCAGCTCCGGGTCCTCGTCGAGCGCCCGGTCCAGCAGGTCGAGCAGCCAGGAACGGACGACGGTGCCCTCCCGCCAGGACTTGATGACCCCCGGCACGTTGGTCACCAGCTCGGAGGCCGCCATCAGCTCGTAGCCCTCGGCGTAGGCGTGCATCAGGCCGTACTCGATGCCGTTGTGCACCATCTTCGAGTAGTGCCCGGCGCCGACCGGCCCGGCGTGCACGAAACCGAACTCGCCCTCCGGCTTGAGAGCGTCGAAGATCGGCATCAGCCGGTCGACGTGCTCCTGGGCGCCGCCGACCATCAGGCCGTAGCCGTTCTGCCGGCCCCAGACGCCGCCGGAGACGCCGACGTCGATGTAGCCGATGCCCAGCTCGTTGAGCCGTTCGGCCCGGGGAGCGTCATCGCTGAAGCGGGAGTTGCCGCCGTCGATGATGATGTCGCCCTCGCCGAGCACCGCGGCGAGCTCGTCGATGGTGGCGTCGGTGACACCGGCGGGCACCATGACCCAGACCGCACGCGGCGACTCGAGCTTCTCTGCCAGGCCGGCAATGGTCGCAACGTCGCTCAGCTGCGCGTTGTGGTCGAAACCGACCACCTCGTGACCAGCGGCACGCAACCGCTCCCGCATGTTGCCGCCCATACGGCCGAGTCCTACAAGGCCGAGCTGCATGTGTTTCTACCTCCGTGGATCTGGGTGTTGCTTGGCGCGATCAGCGGGAAACGCGGATCGGCATGATGAGGTACCGGTACCCCGGAATGACCTCGCCATCCTCGCCGGCGGGGGAGATCACCGCGGGCTTGAAGGCGTCGACGAACGAGAGCACGGCGGTCTGGGAACCCAGGTTGGCCAGGCCGTCGATGAGGTACTGCGGGTTGAACCCGATGGTCAGCGCGTCGCCGGTGAAGGTGGCCTCCATCGCCTCGCTGGCCCGCGCCTCCTCGGAACCGCCAGCCTCGACCACCAGGCCGTCGGCGCTGAAGCTGAGCAGCACCGGGGTGGCCCGCTCGGCGACCAGCGCGACCCGCTTGACCACCTCGATCAGGGTGCTCACCGGCACCCGGGCAGCGGCGTTGTGGGTGGCCGGGAAGAGCGAACGGACCGGCGGGTAGTTGGCGCCGTCGAGCAGGCGGCTGGTGGTGCGTCGGGTGCCGCCGGCCAGGCCGACCATGCCCTCGCCAGCAGCGCCCTGGGCGAGAGCGAGCGTGACCTCGCCACCCAGCGGGCCGAGGGCCTTGGCGGTGTCGTTCAGGGTGCGGGCCGGCACCAGGGCGTTGATGCTCACCTCGGGGTCGTCCGGCTGCCACTGGATCTCGCGCAGCGCCAGCCGGTAACGGTCGGTGGCGAGCATCGACAGCGTGCTGCCGGAGAGCTCGACGCGGACGCCGGTCATCATCGGCAGCGTCTCGTCCCGGCCGGCCGCGATGGCCACCTGGGAGACCGCGGTGGCGAACGCGGCCGCGTCGACCGTGCCGGCGCTCTGCGGCATCTCGGGCAGCGCGGGGTAGTCCTCCACCGGCATGGTGGGCAGGGTGAACCGGGCGCTGCCGCAGACCAGCTCGAGGTGGGCGCCAACCGCGGCGATGTCGACCGGCTTGGCCGGCAACGCCTTCGTGATCTCGGCGAGCAGGCGGCCGGAGACGAGCGCGGCGCCGTCGGCGTCACCCTGCACCTCAACGGTCACCTGGCTGGAGACCTCGTAGTCGAACCCGGAAACCCGCAGGTTGCCGTCGGTGACCCGGAGCATCACCCCGGCGAGCACCGGAACGGATGGCCGGTTGGGCAGGCTCTTCGCGGTCCACGCCACGGCCTCGGCGAGCGCGTCGCGCTCCACTCGGAACTTCATCAATGCCTCCGCGTCGACGTCAGCGACAACTCTCTCATGCCGACCGCTGCCTACCGTCCCGCCCGACCGTGCGGGTACCCATCGCACCTTAGGGCGCGGGGGCATCGGCTGTGCGCCCGACCCCATGGATCGTGTCGGTGCTGACGGGCTGATCCGGCAGCGCTCGGCACGATCCACAGAAAGCCCAACGGTGATGATTGGTTTTTGTTCTCTTAGAAGAGATAACTCATCGTCTTCATCGCACCTGTGCAAACTGTGGAAAACCGGGGTCTGCGCAGCTCAGACAGGTTATCCACCGGTGATTTAGCTGTGGAGAACCGGGGGTACAACCGGCTCGCGTGTCCACAGGCCGATCTCGGCGGCCGGTTGTCCACCGTTGTCCACCGGTTGTCCACCGGTAATCCACCGACTTTCTCCCCAAGCCTGTGGATCACGGAGAAGATCACCATTGCCGTCATCCCCAGAACCTTCAACAGCTCGTACACAGGTCGACGGTCATCGGTGGATAACGTGACGGTTGTCCCCAGGCGTCCACAGCTCCGTACACAGGGTTTCTCCACAGCCTGTGGGTAACCGGCGGAGGACGGACCGTAGTTATCCACCGACGGTGGATAACAAGCTGTGGACAACGAGTGGGAGCCGAGGCGGTCACGGCCTCGATGATGTGGGCTAGACCATGTCGAGAGTCCAGCTGAGGACGAAAAAAGGACGCCCGGCCGGAGGTCCGGCCGGGCGTGTCCCGGGCTACGTGCCGTCGCGACGGCTGGCGTACGCCTCAGCTGTTCTGCTTGATCCGGTTGGTCAGCTCAGCGATCTGGTTGTAGAGCGAGCGGCGCTCGGCCATCTGCTGACGGATCTTCCGGTCGGCGTGCATCACCGTGGTGTGGTCCCGGCCACCGAAGGCCTGCCCGATCCGGGGCAGCGACAGCTCGGTCAACTCCCGACACAGGTACATGGCCACCTGCCGTGCGTTGACCAGCACCCGAGACCTGGACTGACCCCGGAGGTCCTCCAGACTCACCCCGAAATAGTCCGCGGTCGACGCCATGATCTGGTCGGCGTTGATCTCTGGCCCGGCGCCGTCGGGCATGAAGTCCCGGAGCACCTCCTCGGCCAGTGACAGCTCGACGGTCGACCGGGTCAGGCTGGCGAACGCCGTCACCCGGATCAGCGCGCCCTCCAGTTCCCGGATCGAGTTCGAGACCCGGGAGGCGATGAACTCCAACACGTCCGGCGGGGCGTACATCCGCTCCTGCGCCGCCTTCTTCTGCAGGATCGCGATCCTGGTCTCCAGGTCCGGCGGCTGGATGTCGGCCAGCAGCCCCCACTCGAACCGGGTTCGCATCCGGTCCTCGAGAGTGGCGAGCTGGCGCGGCGACCGGTCGGAGGTGATCACGATCTGCTTGTTGGCGTTGTGCAGGGTGTTGAAGGTGTGGAAGAACTCCTCCTGGGTGCGCTCGCGGTTCTCCAGGAACTGGATGTCGTCGATCAGCAGGATGTCGACGTCGCGGTAGCGCCGCTGGAACGCACTGGTCTTGTCGTCCCGGAGCGAGTTGATGAAGTCGTTGGTGAACTCCTCGGTCGAGACGTACCGGACCGAGCGGGCGTTGCCGAGTGTCGTGGCGTAGTGCCCGATGGCGTGCAGCAGGTGGGTCTTGCCCAGCCCGGAGTGCCCGTAGATGAACAGCGGGTTGTACGCCTTCGCCGGTGACTCCGCCACCGCCACGCTCGCCGCGTGCGCGAACCGGTTGGACGAGCCGATGACGAACGTCTCGAACATGTACTTCGGGTTGAGCCGGTTGCCGCCGGTGTCGGCACCGGGCAGCCGGCGATCGTCGCGGCCACCCGCCCGATGGTCCACCCCGCTGCGGCCCGGGCCGCTGTCCGTCCCGTTGTCCCGAGGCAGCGAGCGGATCACGTGCTGGTCGCGCGGCGAGGCCGAGTCGTCCCGGTAGCGCGGCTCGTAGGGTCGGGTGTCCGGGCCCGGCGGCTCCAGGCGAGCGGCCTGCTCGTCGTAACCGCGCCGCTCCGGTGCCGGTCGGGACGGCCGCATCGGCTCCGCGAACGAGGCGCTGAACAGCGCCTCCTGCCCGTCCCTGCTGGCCGGGATCAGCCCGGAACGGTGCCCGTCGACGGTCGGCGCTAGCGGCGGACCCGCCGGCGCGGGCGGAGCGCTGGGCTCGGGCGCACGTGCCGCGTGTGACTGCTCCGGGATCAACGTGTCGGCGACCGGCCGAACATCATGGTCGTCGTCGAGTGGCGCGGGGGGCGGACCCTCGACGTCGAGCGGCCCGGTCTCCGGGGTACTGCGGTAGACGGTGCCGGCCGGTCGGCCCGCGGCGTCCTCGGCCACCCGGACGGTGACAGCGACCTGGATCGGCCGGCCGAGCCGGCGGGTGAGCGCCTCGGTGATCGCCGGGCGCAGCCGCGACTCGATCACGTCGCGCGTGAACGCGTCCGGCACGGAGAGCAGCGCGGTGTCCTCGACGATCGCCCGCAGCCGGGTCAGTCGGAGATAGGCACGCTGCTGGGCGGAGATGATCTCGTCGGCTAGCTCGTCGGTCGCCGCTAACCACACTGCGGCAAGGTCGGTCGTACCGGCCACCGTCGTGCCACCCCCTCGCCTCTGCTCCCGGCCGCCGCTGTCTGCCAGCCGGCCGTCCCGGGCCCGCCGCGTTCGCGGGGTGGAACAACACCCACCCGGACGGTCGACCGGTGGTCATCCACAAGTTATCCACAGCCTGTGTACCGACCGATTGTGGCCGCCGCCGGATGCGGGTGGGACCTGCCCCCTGCCTGACCGGGCGTTGAAGCGGGTTCACCGTGCCGAACGATTCACTACCTTGTCCGGTCTTGCCTGCGCGACGACCGGAGCTTCCGACGCTCACCGCAATCGGGCACGGTAACAGCGTTGTCCCTGCGCCATCAACCGGCGACGTGGCGGCACCCTTGTCGGCATCAGCGAAAACCGCCGTTCGGCCCCGGGCGCGTCCTGTTGTCCGCTGCTCGGGGTGTTTGACGGTCATTGCCCCCCTGCGTAGGCTGGAACGGCTGCTTTCTCGCCCTCTGCTAGGGTGATGGGTGCTTGCTGTCCGCGGTCGCATCCCCGCATCGCCGAGGTCCCGCACCGCCGGACAGCACCGATCGGGGGCCACCGTCGAGGTGGCCTGGACCACCCCACGACCCCGGCGATCCCGTCGCGCGGGGCGCGTACGAAAACGGAGAGCCTGACGTGAGCAAGCGCACCTACCAGCCGAACAACCGCCGGCGCGCGAAGACCCACGGCTTCCGGCTGCGCATGCGCACCCGTGCCGGCCGTGCCATCCTCTCGAGCCGTCGCGCCAAGGGTCGCACCACCCTGTCGGCCTGAGCCGACCGGGCCGGTCCAGGGGACGTGGGCAGTCGTGCTGGCCGCCGCGCAGCGACTGCGGCGCAGCACTGACTTCGCCGCAGCGGTTCGTGGTGGCCGACGCGCCGGACGTGGCGCCGTCGTGGCCCACCTGACCGTGCCGGCGGCCGTCGACCCCAGCACACCGACCTTGCCGGAGCCGGTGCGGGACAACAGTGCGGAGCAGACATCCGTGCCGTCCCGCGCCGGCTTCGTCGTGTCCAAAGCCGTCGGCAACGCGGTCACCCGTAACCGGGTCCGGCGTCGACTGCGGGCACTGGTCCGGGAGCGGATGACCACCCTGCCGGCCGGCAGCACCCTGGTCGTCCGGGCGCTCCCCGCCGCGGCGCAGGCGTCGTACCCTCGGCTCGCCACCGACCTGGATGCCGCCATCGCGGTCGCTCGGTCGCCCCGCGAGCGGCGGTCCCGATGACCGGGACCGAGCAGACCAGCCCACGCCCGGGGACAACCGGTGCCAAGGTGCTGATCGCGCCCATCATCGCGTACCGTCGGTGGATAAGTCCGGCACTGCCGGCCCGCTGTCGGTTCTACCCGTCGTGCAGCGCGTACGCCCAGGAGGCGCTCGCTCAGCACGGCGCGCTCCGGGGAGCCGCGCTGGCGGTCCGGCGGCTGTTGCGCTGCCACCCCTTTCACCCTGGTGGATATGACCCGGTGCCGGAGCCGGGCGGCCGCCGCCGTGCTGATGTGACTGGAGCCCCGAATTGAGTCTGAGTCTCGACTGGATCTACTACGCGATTTCGTGGATCCTGCTGACCTGGCACTCTGCCTGGGACGCCATCGGGGTGCCGGTCGGCGCGGTGATCGGCACCAACTTCGCCTGGATTCTGGCCATCATCTTCCTGGTGGTCACCGTCCGGGTGATCCTGTTCCCGGTCTTCGTCAAGCAGATCAAGTCCCAGCGGGCGATGCAGGCGCTTCAGCCCAAGGTCAAGGAGCTGCAGGAGAAGCACAAGGGTGACCGGGAGACGCTCCAGAAAGAAATGATGGAGCTCTACAAGAAGGAGAAGGCCAACCCGCTGATGGGTTGCCTTCCGATGTTCCTTCAGATTCCGGTCTTCCTCGGTCTCTTCCACGTGCTGCGGCGGCTGGACCCGTTCAAGGGCGAAGACAAGAAGACGATCTACGGCTGGTCCGTCGACCAGTTCAACAGCGCCTCGCACGCAAAGCTCTTCACCGCGCCGCTGTCGGGCAAGTTCGGCTCCACCGCCGACGAGTTGGCCCGCCTCGGCGCCAACGGCACCACCGTGAAGGTCATCGCCGGTCTCCTGGTTCTGGTCATGATCGGCACCACCTACCTGACCAGCCGTCAGATGATCCTCAAGACCGGCTGGGCGGAGGACCCGCAGCAGCGGATGATCCAGCGACTGATGCTCTACGGCATCCCCGCGTCGCTGCTCATCTCCGGCGCGATCTTCCCGATCGGCGTGATCATCTACTGGGTCACCAACAACCTCTTCACCCTTGGCCAGCAGCAGTGGGTGCTGCGGAAGTTCCCGCCGCCGGTGACCGCCAAGAAGGCCGTCGCCCCCGCCGCCACGCGCAGCCCGGTGCAGCCCGCCAAGTCCGGTGGTCTGTTCGGTCGTGGCAAGTCGGCCCCGCCGGCACCGGTCAAGGCGACCGCCCCCAAGGTTGCCGGGCCGAAGCCGGGTGCCAAGCCGGTGAACAACGCGAAGAAGAGCCGCCCCGCCAAGCGGCAGGGCTGACCTCCAAGGGCCGTCGCCGGGTGACCGGCGGCGGCCCGTTCCGCACCGCGCAGCCGCCGTAAGGCCGGCGCCGGGCGGAACCCACCGCGCATCGCGCGGCCGCGGGCGACACTGCCCGTACAGACGTGCCTGTGGGCACCGGCGACCTCCAGCCGGCCCCGGGAAACCAGTCGGACCCTGCGGTCCGGCCGAGCGAGTACGGAGATGAGACCGTGACCGAGACCAGCATCCCCCGCGCCGAGCAGTCCCTGGACGAGGAGGAGACCGCGGCGCTCGCGGTGGACGGCGACGACACCGAGGCCGACGTTGACGCCGAGGCCGACGACGACACCGAGACCGCCGCTGGCGGCCGGGTGAAGAAGGCCGTGAGCGAGGGCGACCTGTTCCGGCAGAGCGAGATCGCGGCCGACTACGTCGAAGGGCTGCTCGACATCCTCGACTACGACGGCGACATCGACGAGCTGGTTTCCGCCGGCCGTCCGATGGTCGAGGTGGTCGGCGAGCGGCTGCAGAATCTGGTCGGTCAGCGTGGCGCCACCCTGGAGGCGCTCCAGGAGCTGACCCGTCTCGCCGTCTTCCGGCAGACCGGGACTCCGAGCCGCCTGCTGCTCGACGTCGGTGGCTACCGGGCGAACCGCCGCAAGGAACTCGCCGCGGTCGCCAAGAACGCTGTCGAGAAGGTCAAGGAGTACGGCGAGCCGGTGCGACTCGATGCGATGTCCGCCTTCGAGCGCAAGTGCGTGCACGACGTGGTCAACGCCATGTCCGGCGTGGCGAGTGAGTCCGAGGGTGTCGAGCCGAACCGGCGCATCGTCGTACGGCCGGCGGACTGACCGGGTGACCCACGACGACATCACGGGTGACGCCGTGACGGGCCCGGGCGGCACGCCGCCCGGGCCTCCCGCTGTCCGGCCCGCTACTCCCGACGTCGACGTCGATTCGACTGGGCGCGACACTGGCCCGTCGCCGGAGGACGCGGCACTGCCGCCCGAGCTGGCGCCGGCCGCACTGACCCTCTTCGGCGACCGGCTCGACCTGGCCGCCGCGTACGCCGAGCTGTTGGCCACCGACGGGGTCGTCCGCGGTCTGATCGGCCCCCGAGAGGCACCTCGCATCTGGGATCGGCACCTGCTCAACTGCGCGGCGGTCGCCGAGCGGATCCCGTCCGGCGCCACGGTGCTCGACGTTGGGTCCGGTGCCGGTCTCCCGGGTCTGGTCCTGGCCATCGCGCGCCCCGACCTCACGGTCACCCTGATCGAGCCGCTCGCTCGACGGACGTCGTTCCTGATCGAGGTCGTCGAGCGACTCGGTCTGGCCAAGTCGGTGCGGGTGTTCCGTGGTCGGGCCGACGAGGCGGCCACCGGGTCGAGCGGTCGGGAACCCATCAGCGGGGACGTGGTGACTGCCCGCGCGGTCGCTCCGCTGGATCGCCTGGCGGGCTGGAGTCTCCCTCTGGCAGTCCGTGGCGGCCGTCTGCTGGCGCTCAAGGGCTCGTCCGCCGCAGCGGAGATCGAGGAGCACGCCGGGGTGGTCGCGCGACTCGGTGGCGGGGAGCCGTCTGTGCTCCTGTGCGGCGTCGGGGTGATTGATCCGCCGACGACCGTCGTGGAGATCGTGCGCGAGCGGATGATCGGCCCCCCGCGCGTGGCGGCCAACAAGCACTCCCGGAGCGGACGTTCCCGCCGACGTTGACTTCGCGCCATCGGGCTTCCGGCCGGTGGGTTGCCTCGTTGTACCGGTACGGATGGACGAGGGGATGAGAACCCGACGTGGACCGGCCGCGCCCGTCCGCCGTAGGCTGACCGCGCGTCGATAGTGTGGAGCGGGCGACGGACGTCGCGGGTCTCCGACCGCTCCCGAGGGCCGTACGCTCCGGGATGCGAGCGTGGGTGTGGCCAAGTTGACCGGGGCGCGGACCGACCATCCGAAGCGGGCAGGGATGACAGGTGCATGACGACGGCAGGTACGACGATCCACGCGTGACCGGGTCAACCAGCGATCCCGTTTCACGTGAAACCGACTACCCGAGCTGGTCGCCCGGCGCGACCCAACCTACGGACAGCGAACTGCCGCCGATGCGGGAAGGGCCGGCAGACCAGTCGAGCGGGCCAGAGATCGCGGGCCCGGCACCTGTTCGACGGACACCGGAAGGGCCAACCCGACCGGCCAATGCCGCCGAGGTGCGGCAGACGTTGGGTCGGCGGAACACCGCAGCAGCGGTTCGCTTCGAGCCGGCGGTCCCGCACCAACCCAGCGCGGCGGTTGTTCGGGACGCCGCGCCGGTGATCGCCGACGCCCCGGTCGCCTCGACTGAGTCGTTGGCTGCCGTGACGGCCGATCCCACGTACGTTTCACGTGAAACCCCGACGCGCGAAGAGGATGACCCACCGTTGGCTATGGAGGCGATGCGCGCCGTGCAGATCCTGAATCCCAGTGGCGAGGTGACCATGCCTCGGCCGGACCGGACCCGGGTCATGTGCGTCGCCAACCAGAAGGGCGGCGTGGGCAAGACCACGACCACCGTCAACCTTGCGGTGGCGCTCGCCCTGCACGGGAACCGGGTGCTTGTGGTCGACCTCGACCCACAGGGCAATGCCTCGACCGGGCTCAACGTCCCGCACCACACCGGGATCCCCGACGTCTACGACTGCCTCATCAACAGCGTGCCGCTGGCCGAGGTGGCGCAGGCGGTCGAGGGCATCCCCAACCTCTGGTGCGTACCCGCGACCATCGACCTGGCCGGCGCGGAGATCGAGCTGGTGTCGGTGGTGGCGCGGGAGTCGCGCCTGGACCGGGCGATTGCCGCCTACCCGGGCGAGTTCGACTACGTCTTCATCGACTGCCCGCCCTCGCTCGGTCTGCTCACGGTCAACGCCCTGGTTGCCGCGCAGGAGGTGTTGATCCCGATCCAGTGTGAGTACTACGCCCTGGAAGGGCTCAACCAGCTGATCAACAACATCAACCTGGTGCGCCAACACCTCAACCCGAAGCTCGACGTCTCCACCATCCTGCTGACGATGTATGACCGGCGTACCCGGTTGGCCGACGCCGTCGAGCAGGACGTCCGGAACCACTTCGGCGACAAGGTTCTCCAGGCGGTCATCCCGCGCAACGTCCGGGTCTCCGAGGCACCCAGCTACGGCCAGTCGGTGATGACCTACGATCCCGGATCGCGGGGGGCCACGAGTTACTTCGAGGCCGCCCAGGAGATCGCCGAGCGGGGCGTCAAGGAGCCGGTGGGCCGGAATGCGTAGTGCGGACGAGTCGCTGGGAGGCGTGGCATGAAGAACCGTCCTCGGGGCGGTCTGGGTAGGGGCCTGGGGGCGCTGATTCCGACCGGGCCGGCACCCGCTGCCGCCGGCACCGCAACGGCCGAGCCGGAGAACGAGCCCGCGGACGACGCGGGCGCCGTAGTCGTCCCCACGGTGTCGGCCGTGGCGCAGGTCCACGAGCCGGAACCCACGCTCAGCCCGGTACCCGGAGCTCGGTTCGCCGAGATTTCGGTCGACGCGATCCTGCCCAACCCGAAGCAGCCCCGCCAGGTCTTCGACGAGGAGGCGCTGGAGGAGCTCAAGACCTCGATCCAGGAGGTCGGCTTCCTCCAGCCCATCGTGGTGCGTCAGCTCGACGACGAGAAGTACGAACTGGTGATGGGTGAGCGGCGCTGGCGGGCCGCCCAGGCGGTGGGGCGGGAGAGCATTCCCGCGATCATCCGGGACACCCGTGATGACGCCATGCTCCGTGACGCCCTGTTGGAGAACATCCACCGGGCCAACCTGAACCCCCTGGAAGAGGCCGCTGCCTACCAGCAACTGCTGGAGGAGTTCGGGGCCACCCACGAGGAGCTGGCCCGCCGGATCGGCCGGAGTCGCCCGCAGATCTCCAACACCATCCGGCTCCTGAACCTGCCAGCGCAGGTGCAGCGCCGGGTTGCTGCGGGGATCCTGTCGGCGGGCCACGCCCGCGCTCTGCTGAGTCTCGACGAGGCCGAGGCGCAGGAGCAGTTGGCGTTGCGGATCGTGGCCGAGGGCCTGTCGGTTCGGGCAACCGAGGAGATCGTGGCCCTGGCGCTGAACGACGGGCCGGCGAAGGGTCAAGCCGCGAAACGGCGACCGAAGGCGCACGCCCCGGCCCTGAACGATCTCGCCGATCGACTGTCCGACCGGTTCGACACCCGAGTGAAGGTGGACATCGGCCGGAGCAAGGGCAAGATCACGATCGAGTTCGCGACGGTCGACGACCTTGAGCGGATCGTCGGGATCATCGGAGTGCAGCAGGAGGAGAGCGGGGACTGAGTCCCCCTCTCGCCTACGGCCGCGCTACCCGGAGGGGTGCGCGGCCGTTCTGCATCCGGCTCGCCGCGTTTCACGTGAAACAGGCCGCCGCTTCCCCGCGCCTCTGGCGGGTGTGGGGACTCAAGCCCGGCGCGCCGCCGGCTTGCGGCTCGCTTGGGCCGACTGTGCCGCTCTGACCATCACACCCCTGGTGCCGAAGCGCCGACGGGTACGCGTGGCCTTGTTTCACGTGAAACGGAGAACCGCTGCGGGCGGCCGGCGCGTCTCCATGGTCACGGGGGTGACCATGGAGTGCCCTTGCGGGCCGCTGAGCGGCCCGCTGCCGCGTTGCTTGCCGCTGGGGGTGGCTCTGGTCGGCCGGAGCTGTCCACGGTCATCTCAGTGCTCGTGTGGCGGCGAAGCGCGCTCGGGTCTCGCGCTTCGGTCTCGCGCCCCGCGCCTCGCGCCCCGCGTTCCGGGCTTCGCGCGACGGGCTTCGCGCGACGGGCTTCGCGCTCCGGGCTTCGCTCCCCGGGCTTCGCTCCCCGGGCTTCGCTCCCCGGGTTCCGCTCCCCGGTCGGTCCGGTCGGCCCGGTCGGCCCGGTCGGCCCGGTCGGCCCGGTCGGTCCGGTCGGTCCGGTCGGTCCGGTCGGTCCGGTCGGTCCGGTCGGTCCGGTCGGTCCGGTCGGCCCGGTCGGTCCGGTCGGCCCGGTCGGCCCGGTCGGCCCGGTACGGGGAATGATCGACTTCATATCGCCGATGTTGCGGTGTCCGGCCGCTCGGATACCGCAATGTCGCGGATGTGGAGTCGATCATGCGCCGGACCGGATGACGCACTGCCCGCGACGCCCGACCTCGGGGCTCGGAGCCCGAAGCGCACAGCCCGTGACGCCCGGAGCGCGGACTGGGCCGACCGGATCGTGCGCCGTGCGCCGTGCGCCGTGCCGCGTGCGTGATGCGCCGTGCCGCGTGCGTCATGCGTCATGCGTCATGCGCCGTGCCGCGTGGGCCACACGTGTAATGCGCCCCACGTCTGACCCGCCGGGCCCTCCGCCCAACGCCCTCGGCGGTGGCCCGATGTCCCTCACCCGCGCGTCATCCCGGCACCCCGATGTCGCTCGCGGCCGCACGTCGTCCATGCCGCCTGTCACCTCACGGAGGCCTGCGCCTGACGTCGCCTGTCACCTCGGGCTGGCCGCGCCACGTTGCCCACCGCCTCTCCCGGTCGCGCCTCACGTTCGACGGTAGGTACCAGGCCGGCCGGCCATGCTGCGATCACGTGCCTAGTGCGCGCTCGCCGGCGGCGCTTTCCCGACCGGCCCCGAGGCGGCGGACTCGCTGACCGCATGGCCGGCCGCCATACCCCCATCGCGTGAGCCAGGTAGCGCCGACGTCTCTGAGCCCATGCACATCACGCTCCCGGCAGGCCTGTCAGCAATCGCGCCGGCGTGGGCGGACATGGTCCCGGCGGCGACTCGGTAGGTGGCCGGCTGGTGTGGCCTCCTCCCACCCGGAGGGGCCACACGGCGAGGGAGAGCAAGGTCAGAATCGCGCCGTTCCGGTGGCGGCGCCGAGCGGTCATCGCCGGGCGATGCTGTGGGTCCGCGGACAACGACTGTCGCGCCGAAAAGTTATCCACACCCGTTGTCCACAGGTACCCCCTGTTTCACGTGAAACAGCGCGTGGGAGCGGGTGCAAGCCTGTGGATGACGGCGTGTGTTCAGGATCTCGGCAGCCTGTGGATATCGCTTCATGGTGCTAGTGGTGACTCGGCGTACCTGGTCGACGAAGGGCATAGATCCGGTCGGTCCAGGCCGGTCAAACAGGTAGGGACAGCGGTGCCAGACTCGGTTAGGGTCAGCGTCGTGCACGACACCCCTCCCTCAGTTCCGGACTTCACCCAGTGGCCGTCGTTCCCCTTCGAGGGTGACCTCCACGTGAAGCAACTCGATGATCCGGTCCCGGTCGAACCGCCTCGGAAGGGCGAGGGTCTCCGGGAATGCACCGCCTGCAACGCACCCGACGACGCCTACATCTGGGTGGGTGAGCGGTGGCGGGTACGCGCCATGGACCGGCCCACCGGTCTGCCCATGGTGCTCATCCTGGAATCGCGGACGCACCTCGATCTCGGTGATCTGCCGAACTTGCTCGCCGCCGAGTTGGGTGTGATGACCGTACGGCTGGAGCGAGCCATCCGGTCTCTCGACGGTGTGGCGCGGGTGCACGTCAACCGGTGGGGCGACGGCTCAGCCCACCTGCACATGTGGTTCCTCGCCAGGCCGTACGGCCGCCTCCAACTGCGGGGCACCTTCCTGTCGCTGTGGGACTCGATCCTGCCGCCGATCTCCGAGGCGCAGTGGCGGGAGAATCTGGCGCTCGTCGCCGCCTGGCTCGCCGAATTTGGCGGCCGCCCGCTCGCCGAGCCACCCCGCATCCAGTGGCAGGCGCCGTCCAGCCTGCTGGCCCAGTCCGCCGCTGCGGATGCCGCTGCCGCAGCCGAGGCTGCCGCGTTGGAGGCGGTCTCGGTCATCGAGGCGGCAGAGGAGATTCCGGAACCAGCGCCCGAGCCGATTCCCGGTGCCGAGCAGACCGCCGGCGACCCGGCGCCCTCTGCCAATCCCGTTACCCCGGACACCGGCACCGGCACCGACACCGACACCGGCACCGGCACCGACACCGACACCGACACCGACACCGACACCGACACCGACACGAACACCGGATCGGACACGGCCGCCGGTGCCGACTCCACGGCCGCCGTCACCGATCCACCGGGTGAACCCGCTCGGTCGGCCTCTGCCACGAACGTGGCGAGCGACGCGCCCGCCACCTCAGCGCCCACCACGCCAGCTTCCGGCACGGCAGTGTCCGCCACTCAAGCCTCCGGCCCCGTCGGCAAGCTGGGGTCGTTCACCGCAGGATCCGCAGTCCTCGACGGCCCCG
The DNA here is from genome assembly GCF_014201145.1 of Micromonospora parathelypteridis. NCBI lineage: Bacteria > Bacillati > Actinomycetota > Actinomycetes > Micromonosporales > Micromonosporaceae > Micromonospora > Micromonospora parathelypteridis. The sequence goes on along the minus strand of NZ_JACHDP010000001.1, from coordinate 3,191,267 downwards.
CAGTCCCTCGTCAGCGGACGGGCGAGACCGATGACGAGGCCGCCACCGACGCGGCCAATGAGGCCGTCAACCAAACCGCCCCGAACGGCGGCACCCGGGACAGCGGCACCCCGGCCAGCCGCAACCCGGGTGCGGCACCTGCGGCAACCGCACACACCAACGGCCCGGACACCCCTGACGCACGCACCACCCGCTGACACAGTGGGCCGACCATGAAGGTGGCGACCCTCATGGTCGGCCGACGGGCAGCACTGCGCCGCAGCCGAAGCGTTGGCGAGTAGGTCAGGGAGTGGTGAGGCGTGCCGCTGCTCGGGCGACCAGGGTGCCGAGGAGTCGGCCAAAGTCCAGCCCCGCCGCCTGCACGGCGAGCGGCAGCAGCGACGTCTCCGTCATGCCCGGCGAGACGTTGACCTCCAGCACGTGCGGCTGCCCGGCGGCATCCACGATCACGTCGACGCGAGATAGATCGCGCAGACCGAGCGCGGTGTGCGCCTCGAGGGCCACGTCAGCGACAGTGGCGGCCACCTCGGGGGCCAGCCGGGCCGGAGCGTGCCAGGTGGTCCGTCCAGCCGTGTAGCGGGCGGCATAGTCGTACACGCCGTTGCGCGGCACGATCTCCACCGGCGGCAGCGCCTGTGGCCCGTCGCCGAGGTCGACCACGGAGACCGCTACGTCCATGCCGGGCACGTACCGCTCCACCAGGGCCGTGGAGTCGTAACTGAAGCAACCCACCATTGCCGCGGGCAACGCAGCGGCGTCCCGGACCACCGCGCCACCCAGCCCCGACCCGCCCTGTGCCGGCTTGACCATCAGGGGCAGGCCCAGTCGGTCGACGATCCGATCCAGTACGGCGACCGCGCCGAGCTCGGAGAAGCGATCGTGCGGGAGGGCCACCCAGTCCGGGGTGGGGATGCCCGCCTCGCGGAGCACCGCCTTGGCCGACGGCTTGTCCCAGGCGACTCGGGAGGCCCTGGCGTCGCAGCCGACGTACGGGATGTCGCACAGGTCCAGCACACCGCGCAGCGAGCCGTCCTCGCCGGTGGCGCCGTGCAGCGCGATGACCACGGCATCCGGTGGGTCAGCGGCCAGCGCCGGCAGCAGGGCCACGTCGGCGTCCCGTAGTTCGGCCTCCACCCCGACGGCGCGCAGCGCGTCGAGCACCCGGCGACCGGAGCGCAGTGAGACGTCCCGTTCGTAGGAGAGCCCACCCGCGAGCACCACAACACGCAGGTCGGCCGAGACGGCGGAATCGGTCACGAGGAGGCGCTCGGCAGCGGTCGTACCCATGCCGGCATCATGCCAAGTCGGGCCCTGGCACGTCGGAGCCGGCCTGGCCGCGACGGCCGGTGGCACCGCCCACGGCACCGAAGACCCGGCGCATCGCGATCTCCTGCTCCATCACACCGGCGAGCCGGCGGACGCCCTCACGGATCCGCTCCGGGGGTGGGAAGCTGAAATTCAACCGCATGGCGCCGGTGCCGGTGCCGTCGGCGTAGAAGCCGGTGCCGGGCACGTAGGCGACCCGGGCGGCGACCGCTCGCGGCATCATGGCCTTCGAGTCGAGCCCGTCGGGCAGGGTGGCCCACACGAAGAGACCGCCGGCCGGGGTGGTCCAGCTGGTGCCTTCGGGCATCAGGTCGGCCATCGCGTCGAGCAGGGCGTCCCGGCGTTCCCGGTAGACCTCCCGGTAGACCTTGAGCTGCTGCCGCCACGGCATCGTGCTCAGGTAGGTGGCGACCGCGGCCTGGGCGTAACCACTGGGGCAGAGGATCTGCGCTTCGCTGGCGATGACCAGCTTGTCGCGCACCGCGTGCGGCGCCAGGATCCAGCCGACCCGCAGCCCCGGCGCGAAGGTCTTGGAGAAGGTGCTGAGGTAGAAGACCCCGTCCCGACGCCGGGCCCGCAGCGGCGCCGGCGCCTCACCCTCGAAACCCAACTGACCGTACGGGTCGTCCTCGACCACGAGCAGGCCGGCGCGTTCGCAGATGTCGAGCACCCGTTCCCGGCGCTCCTCGCTGAGCGTCACGCCGGTCGGGTTCTGGTAGGTGGGGATCGTGTAGAGGAACTTCACCCGTCGACCCGCGCGGGCCAGGTCGGCGATGGCCGACTCCAGCGCCTCCGGGATCAGCCCGTCCGCATCCATCGGGACGTGCACGACCTGCGCCTGGGCGGCCTGGAACACTCCAAGCGCACCGACGTACGTCGGCCCCTCGGCGAGCACCACGTCACCCGGGTCGAGGAAGAGTCGGGCCACCAGGTCCAGTGCCTGCTGCCCGCCGACGGTGACCACGACGTCCTCCGGGGAGGCGCCACACGCGGCGTCGATCCCGGAAAGCGACATCACCTCGCAGATCCGCTCGCGCAGCTCGAGGGTGCCCTGACCGATGCCGTACTGCAGGGTGGTCACGCCGTGCTCGGAGCCGAGTCGGCCGAGCATCTCACCGACCGCGTCCAGCGGAAGCGCGGCGATGTACGGGGCGCCACCAGCGAGCGAGACGACCTCCGGACGACTGGCCACCGCGAACAATGCTCGAATCTCGGAGGCGGTCATGCCACGTACCCGCCGGGCGTACCGGTCGGTGTAGTCGTCGAGCGTCGTGCCGGTCATGACCTCACCTCGATCGCTGCTCGGGTGGCTCCCGCCCCGGGTACCCCATCCGCCGGTGACCATGGCGGCGGGACACCGATTGTCGATCCTAGTCCGCCAGAGCCACGCTGACGGCGTGCCAAGACGGATCGACCACATGGCGGACCGTCCTGGGCGTCCCCCGGTGTGGTGGCCATCTGCGCGTCCCCTCCCGCATCACCGATCGGCGGCGTACGATCGCTCGTCGGGGGCAGGAA